>NZ_ABCS01000066.1 GCF_000170895.1 Plesiocystis pacifica SIR-1
CCCTGGCCTGGGACGACCGCGCCGCCGAGGTCGCGCGCCTGCACGGCGAGGACATGGTCCGCAGCGGCTTCGTCGGCCACGTCTCGCCCAACACCGGGGACCCGGCGGCCCGCTTTGCCCGGGCCAAGATCCGCGCGGAGGTCGTGCGCGAGAACGTCGCCCGCGGCTACGGCCCCAAGGGCATCCACGAGAGCTTGATGAACAGCCCCGGGCACCGGGCCAACGTCATCGCCACGGACATCACCCACGTCGGGATTGGGGTGGTGTTCGGGCCGCCGGAGTCGAGCGCCGCCGATGCCCCTCGGCCGGTCTTCCTGACCCAGAATTTCTTCGCCAAGCCCGGGGCGAGCACCCCGGACAAGCCCGTGCCGGCGCTGCGCGAGTCCGTCGACGGCACGCGTCGCGGGGCGGGGCTGCCGGCGCTGAATTGGGACAAGGCGCTGAGCAAGCTCGCCCAGCTGCGGGCCGACGCCGGGGCGGGCGTCGGGCCCAAGATCAGCGACGAGGAGTTTCAAGAGCGCGCCGGCGATACGGGGGTCCGCGGCCTCTCGATTCACCAGGTGTCCGGCTCCTTCCGGCAGTTTTTGACCCTCGATCTGTGGACCGAGCTGGGCACCGACGTGCGGGTGGGGATCGGGATCGCGCAGGCTGGAGAGGCCGGCGCGGTGATGGTCATCCTCGTCGGTCGGTGAGTCGTGGACGTGGGGCAGGGAGGGCGTGGCGTCGTCCACGACCCTCTGAGTCGTCGAGCTCGCTCGTCATGGCTTAGAGTTCGGCCATGCGCGCGACCCCTCGTACCCTCGCACTGCTCCTTGGAATCGCCCCGGTGGCGCTCTCGACCTCTGCGTGCGGAGACGACGGAAGCGGCGGCGACACGGACGAAGGCGCCGACGAGGTCGGGGCCACGGCGGGCACGGAGACCGAGTCGAGCGAGTCGGAGACGGGGGAGTCTTCGAGCGAGTCGGGCTCGAGCGAGTCGGAGAGCTCGACGGAGACCGAGAGCTCGACGGAGACCGAGACCGAGACCGAGACCGAGACCGAGACCGAGAGCTCGACGGAGACGGACACGGGAACGGAGACCGATACGGGGACGGACACGGGCACCGAGACCGACACCGAGTCGGAGACGGAGACCTCCACGGACACCGGCGCCGACCCGCTGTGGATCAGCCCCAACCTCTGGTACGCCGTCGAAGACCAGCTCCACTACATCGAGATCGATCCCGCCGACGGCTCCGTGGTCCAGCTGCTGTCGAGCACCATCACCACCGACATCATCGACGGCTTCACCGGCCTGACCATGCTCGAGAACGGCGGCCTGCTCGGCCTGCGGGTCATCGACGAGCCGGTGACCTCGCAGATCTTCTACATCCCCGAGCCGCCCACGGACGGCAGCGAGGTCGAGGTCGAGGTTCTGGGAGTCGTCCCCGACAACCTGCTCATCGAGGCGCTCTACACCGATTGCCAGGGCCTGGTCTACCTGATGGACAGCGGGACGAACTGGTCCACGGCGACCGGCAACCGGCTGATCCGCTTCACCGGCGACTACCTCGCGGGGGACCTGGGCTACGAGGTCATCACCGACCTGCAAAACGCCAGCGTCGCCGACATCGACGACCTCGGCCCGGGCATCGACGCGATGGGCGAGATCACCGACGGGCAGGGCTTCGCCATCGACTCGGGCACGGTCTACGACTTCGACTACAACACCGGCACCGGGGTGAGCCTGGGCATGGGCGGGACCTGGGCCATCCACGCCCTGGGCGGCCCGCTGTTCGACGACGGCGTGGCGCGGCTCTACGTCATGGACCTCGACGCGAACCTGTTCGAGGCCGACCCGGTCAGCCTGGCGCTCTCGCCCGCGCTGATCACCGGCCCCGCGCCGGCCGGGGACGCGCCGGCGGGCTGGAGCGGGATGACCGGGCCGCTGACCGAGTGCGAGTCGACGCTGCCCGAGCCGCAGTGACGCTCGGGTGACGCGGGCCTACTCGAACAGCCCGAGCATGGCCGAGAGCACCGAGAGCAGGATGAACACCACGACGCCGACGCGCCACAGGATCGCCGGCTTGTTGAAGGCCCAGGTCGCGCGCAGCTCCTCGAGCATGCCGCCCATCCCACCCATGCCTCCGCCCTCGTCCCAGTCGGCGAGGGGCTGGACGTCGGTGAGGCTCGGGTCGCTGGCCCGGACGCGCTCGAAGAGCTGACGGATCTGGCCGTGCACGCCCCGGGCGGCGGCGATGTTGCGCTGGGCCTTGAGCGCGGCGAACACGTCGAAGATGCCGTCGACGATGCCCTCGGCCAGGCCCCAGGTCTCGAGCTCGACCCAGCCCGACTCGGCGTGGCCGCCGAGGAGCTCGAGGGCCTTGCGCAGCGATCCCTGGGCGATGTTGACCTCGGAGATGGCGGTGCCGACGTCCGATCGGGTCGCGTCGCCGTAGAGGCCGTCGGCGGTGTTGAAGCCGATCATGTCGAGGCGCTGGTGTCGGCTGACGGTCTCGAGGGTGCCCAGGGCGCTGGCCATGATGCGGTCGGCGGCGCGGAGCTCCTCGAGGGCCGCGCGCCGCCCTTGGAGGACGAGATCTCCGCTCCCCACCGCGTCGCTGGGGGCCGAGCCATCGCCGTGCTCCGGGGACTGCGCGCGCGTCATGATCGAGGGCTACCACGGCGACAGCGAGGGCAGGGGAGCAAATGCGCGGGGTGCGTGGGAGCCCCGCGGGAGGCCTTGACGGGCCTGCTACCATGCCGCGCCCGCGGCACCCGAGCGGGCAGCCGAGCACCCTGCGTCGCTCGGAGGTCCCCATGAGCACTCAACAGCCGCACCCCGCGTCCCCCGAAGCCCGGTCCAAGGTCGTCCTTGGCGTCATCGGAGGCTCTGGCCTCTACTCCATGGACGAGCTCGAAGAGGTCGAGGTCCGCACCCTCGAGACCCCCTTCGGCGCGCCCTCGGGCCCCTTCACCGTCGGCAAGCTGCCCCGCGGCGAGGGCCGCGAGCCCCTGACCTGCGTGTTCGTCTCGCGCCACGGGCCGGGCCACCTCGCGCTCCCCGGCGAGCTCAACTACCGGGCGAACATCTGGGGCCTCAAGCAGCTCGGCGTCACCCACCTGCTCGCGGCCTCGGCCGTGGGCTCGCTGCGCGAGGCCATCGTGCCCGGCCACGCGGTCGTCCCCGATCAGCTCATCGACCGCACCAAGCACCGCGAGACCACCTTCTTTGGCGGGGGCTGCGTCGCCCACGTGCAGTTCGGCGACCCCATGGACGCGGGCCTGCGCGACAAGGTGCTCGAGGCCGCCGAGGCGGTCATCGCGACCGACGACGAGGCCGAGCTGCACCGCGACGGCACCTTGCTGGTCATGGAGGGCCCGGCCTTCTCGACCCGCGCCGAGTCCGAGCTCTACCGCAGCTGGGGCTGCGACATCATCGGCATGACCGCGCTGCCCGAGGCCAAGCTCGCCCGCGAGGCCGAGATGGCCTACGCGCTCCTGGCCACGGCCACGGACTACGACTGCTGGCACCTCAGCGAGGAGGAGGTGACCGTCGACGCGGTCATAGCGATCATGAAGGCCAACGTCGCCCGGGTCCGCAAGATCATCCTCGAGCTGGCCACGCGCCTGCCCGAGTCCTGCGAGGAGCTGCCCTGGCCGCGGGCCCTCGCGGGCGCGCTGATCACCGATCCGACCAAGATTCCCCCGGCCACGCGGGTGAGCCTGGAGCTCATCGTGGGGCACTACCTGTCGGCCTGAGGCCGAACGCAGAGAACGGACGAACAAGCACATGACCACCAACAGCAAGATCGTCGTCGTCGGTAGCGTGGCCGTCGACTGGGTCATCACCCCCAAGGCCGAGCGCGAAGAGAGCGTCGGCGGAGCGGCCGTGTTCTTCGCCATGGCCGCCGCGCCCTTTTGCAGCACCCAGCTCGTCGGCGTGATCGGGGACGACTTCCCGGCCCCGGCCATCGCCGACCTCGAGGCCGCGGGCGTCGATCTGGCCGGCCTCGAGCGGGCCGAGGGCAAGACCTTCCGCTGGAAGGGCCGCTACCACGCGAACATGAATTCGCGGGACACCCTCGAGACCCACCTCAACGTGTTCGAGAGCTTCTCGCCCAAGCTGCCCGAGAGCTACCAGGACGCGGACTTCCTGTTCCTCGCCAACATCCAGCCCACGCTCCAACTCGACGTGCTCGAGCAGATGGGCGGGCGGCCCAAGCTCGTCGGCCTCGACACCATGAACCTGTGGATCGACATCGCCACCGACGACCTGATCAAGGTCCTCGGCCGCGTCGACGTGCTGACCATCAACGAGGAGGAGGCCCTGCAGCTGTCGGGCGAGACCAACCTCGTGGTCGCGGCGCGCAAGATCCAGGGCATGGGCCCCAAGACCCTGGTCATCAAGCGCGGCGAGTACGGAGCGCTGTGCTTTTGCGAGGACGGCACGCAGTTCGCGGCGCCGGCCCTGCCCCTCGAGAACGTCGTCGACCCCACGGGCGCGGGCGACAGCTTCGCGGGCGGCTTCATGGGTCACCTCGCGCGGACCGGCGATCTGTCGACGCCGAACGTGCGCAAGGCCGTGATCTGGGGCTCGACGATGGCCAGCTTCTGCGTCGAGGGCTTCTCCTACGACACGGTCCGCGGCCTGTCCCGGGAGGACGCCCAGGCCCGCTACGATCGCTTCGTCGAGCTGACGCGCTTTTAGCCTCCACCTGTCGTTGCGACCGAGCCCCCGAGCGGCTCTCAGCGGTCCCGACGTGTTGGACAGGCCCCGTGTCCGGTGCCCGTTCGACGCTCGGGACCGTGGTCTTTGGTCCAGTCGAGCCCGCGCCGGGCGGGGGCTCGGCGTAGTGACCCCCACCAAAACTGCCGGAATTAGGCCTTCTGCGCCGGGTTGTCGGGCCCTGAGCGTGGGCCTCGGACCTGACGATCTCGCCGCGGGAGGGTTTGCGTGGACACAATGTGCGCTGCCCTGATACCAACGACTCGGGCGCCGGCTGTGAGCTGCGGCGCCAGAGGACCTTGTGAGCGACTCCGATTCCAGCACCCGTTGGGCTCCCGACATCCCCGCAACTCTTGGCCGCGTGAGCCGCTCCAAGCCCAAGCTCCTCGTCGTCGAGGACATGGACGTGGTGCTCCAGACCTACCTGCGCACCTTCCGTGCGGCCGGCTATGACCCGGTCGGGTGCGAGACCAAGGCCGAGGCCCTCCGGGCCCTCCAAGACCACGCGGACTTCGACGCCGCGCTGCTCGACTTCTCCCTGCCCGACGGCACGGCCCTCGACATCCTCCCGGTGCTCCTCGACAAGAAGCCCCTGACCAAGGCCCTGGTGGTCACCGGTCAGGACGACGAGGAGGTCCCCGCCCAGCTGATGAGCGCGGGCGCCCACGGCTACATCCAAAAGCCCGTCGAGGACTCGGCGCTGCTCTCGGGCATCGGCGCGACCGTGCGCGCGACCCAGGCGTGGCGCGTGGCCCTGGGCCAGACCGGCTCGGAGGAGCTGCCCACGCCCACGGACGAGGAGATGCAGGGCTACCAGACCCGCCCGGTGGAGTTCGACATCCGCCACGGCCTGATGCGCCTGCAGTTCGTCGCCGGGCTCAGCCCGGTCCAGACCATCACCGCCTGGCGCCTCTTGTGGGGCGACCCGGACCAGCGCATCGCCGAGCTGCTCGGCTGCACCAAGCGGACGGTCAAGTACCACGTGTCCCAGGTGCTCGCGCGCACCGGCGCCCGCTCGCGCTCGGACCTGCTCCGCGTCCTGCTCGAGGACGCCGGCGTGCAGGATCCCTGGGCCAAGAACTGACTGAAGCCGCGGGCGATTGAAGCTGCGCGCGTGTGCGAGCGTCGGGTCGACACGTGTCTCGCGCGCTCGCAGCCCTGTTGTTTCTCGTCCTGCTCACCAGCTGCGTCGCTGGCAGCGGCGGCGTCGAGATTGGCCCCAACGGCATCGAGACCCAGGGGGACGCGGATCTCCCCGAGATGCCCAAGCTCGGCAACGGCCGGGCGTTCTTTTCGACGACCGCCGACCCGGGCGCGAGCGCGGGGCTGACCCCGATCAGCGCCGTGCGCCAGATCGGCTACCGCTTCAGCCCGAACTTCAAGTCCGACGGCAAGGTCGAGATCCTGTTCGTCCCCCTGGCCCCCGGCGGGGCGGTGCTCGACGGGAAGGTGCGCGTCAGCTTCATCGTGACCAGCAACCTGCGCTTCGAGATCAGCGGCAGCGCGGCCATCAGCGCGGTGCGCCCGGCCCCGGGCGGGCGGCCCACGCAGGTGGTCATCGACATCGACGGCAGCTCGAGCATGCGCCGCAGCGATCCCAAGCGCGAGCGCGTGCGCGCGGCCAAGCGCTTCGTCGAGACCCTGAGCCGCGTCGACAAGCGCAACCAGTTCGGGGTCATCGAGTTCAACACGACGGTCGAGGAGCGGGCCCCCATGGGCAGCGGCATGAAGGCGACCAGCGACGCCATCCAGGCCGTCGACGCCGTCGGCAGCACGGCGCTCTACACCTCGCTGATCCGCTCCATCGACGCCCTCGAGGGCTCGGGCAAGACGGGCTACCGCCGGGCCATCCTCGTGCTCACCGACGGCAAGGACACCGCCAGCTCCCACGGGGTCGCTACGGTCATCAACCGGGCCAAGGCCGCCAAGGTGCGCATCTACGTCGTCTCCCTCGGCGGCGCCGGGGACCAAAAGGGCCTGGGCTACGTCGGGCCCATGCAGCGCCTGACCACGGAGACCGGCGGGGTGTTCACCCACGTCGACCGGGCCGACGATCTGGTCGCCCGCTTCGACGCTATCGCCGTCGCCCAGACCCAGGGCTGGATCGAGGCCGAGGTCCAGCTGCGCGGGCCCAAGGGCAAGCCCGGGGCGTTCACGGCCTTTTCCAAGCTGAAGCTCGAGATGATCGTCGAGGCCGGCGGGGCGGCGGCCAAGCCCAAGCCCATCGAGTTCGTGGTGCCTTTCTTCTGAGGTGCTAGGTCTGCGGCGTGGCCCGATCCCTAGCTGGCGCGCGGCGTCGTCGTGCGCGCTGGGGAGCCGCGCTCGCGGTCGTCTTGGTGTTGCTCGGTGGGGGGCTGTGGTGGTGGGGTTCCGCCGGGGGCAGGCCAGGTTGGCGGGATGACCTCGATGGCTCGGAGCCGGCGAGCGAGGGTCCGAGGCTGCGGTGGTCGAAGCTGGCGGTGATCGAGGGCGACGCCAGCGAGTTCGACCCGAGCGAGACCGACGCGCCGAGCTTCGCGGCTTGGACCATGGAGCGCTGCACTGGCAGCGCCGCGAGGCGGACGGGCGAGTGCTCCTCTACGGGTCGCTGGCCTGGGAGCGCGCGCCCTTGTCCGCGCAGGCGATCCGCGACGAGCACGGCGTGTTTTTGGGGGTCGGCGCGGTCGAGTGAGGCGGTCGAGCTAGGCCGCCAGCCCGGTCAGCAGGGCGTAGACCGTCCCCAAGACTACGCACAGGGAGATGGCGACGGGTCCTGCCAGCGGCCAGCTCGCGGCCATCTCCGGGGTGACCTCGAGCACCGAGCGCGGCGCCTCCCCGCGCGCGCCGCTGCGGTCGAGCAGGCTGACGATGGCGATGGCGACCAGCGAGGCGCCGAAGCTGATGGCGTAGCCGTGGAGCCAGTGCAGCCCGGGGGGCTCGCCGAAGGTGAAGAAGGAGTAGCAGCCCAGGCCGACGGCCATGCCCGCGATCGCGCCCTTGGCCGTCGCCCGCTTCCACGCTAGGCCGGCCAGGAACACGGCGATGATCGGCACGCTGTAGAGGCCGTTGATCTTCTGCAGGTAGGCGAAGATCGAGCCCGCGTTGGCGAGGGCGGGGGCCAGAGCCATGGCCGCGATGGCGACGGCGATGGCGAAGCGCTGGCCGGCGCGCACGGTGCTGGGGTCGTCGGCCTGGGGGTCGATGTAGGTCTGGTAGAACTCGAGGGAGAACAGGGTCGAGGCGCTGTTGAGGGCGCTGTTGAAGGAGCTGAGGATCGAGCCGACGAGGACCGCGGCGAACAGGCCGAGGGACCAGTCGGGGAGCACGCGGCGGACCACGGCGGGGTAGGCCTGGTCGTTGGCGGTGAGCTCGAGGCCCGGGAGGTGCAGGGCGACCAGGCCCGGGATGCACAGCATGAGCGGGCCGAGCAGCTTGAGGCCGGCGGCGAACAATACGCCGCGTTGGCCGTCGGCGAGGGTGCGCGCACCCAGGGCGCGCTGGACGATGACCTGGTTGGTCGACCAGTAAAACAGCTGGATCAGCATCATGCCCGTGAGCAGGGTCGGCCAGGGCACGGAGCTCTCGGGGCCGCCGAGGACCACGAAGCGCTCGGGGTGGTCGCGCAGCAGGGCCTGCAGGCCGCCCAGGGCCGAGCCTTCGCCGAGCTCGGCGAGGGCGAGGGCGGGCACGGCGAGGCCGCCGACGAGCAGCCCGACGCCGTTGATGGTGTCGCTCACGGCCACGGACTTGAGCCCGCCGAACACCGCGTAGCCGGCCCCGAGCAGGCCGACGCCCGTGCTGATCACCGCCAGGGGCAGCTGCAGATCGAACATGCCGATCAGCGCCAGCGAGCCCGTGTAGAGCACCACCGGGGCGAGCACGGTGACGTAGCCGAGCAGGAAGAGCAGCGAGACCACCCCGCGCACGCGGTAGTCGAAGCACTCCTCGAGGAAGGCCGGGGTCGTGGTGAAGCCCGAGCGGAAGTAGCGGGGCAGGAAGGTCAGGGCGGTGACGACCATGGCCACGGCCGCGAGGGCCTCCCAGGCCATGGCGACGAGGTTGCCGTCCCCGAACACCGCGCCGTTGAGGCCGACGAGCTGCTCCGTGGACAGGTTGGTCAGCAGCAAGGAGCCCGCGACCACCGGCCAGGTCAGGGCCCGGCCGCCGCTGAAGTACTCCTCGGCCGCGTCCTTCGCCACGTCGAGGCGGCGCACCCACAGCCGGGTGAGCACGGCGACGGTCGCCGTTGCGACCACGAAGCTGACGATGGCGAAGGCGCTCATGCGCTGTGGGCTTCCCAACGATCCCACAGCAGCATGAGCACGGCCGCGGCCGACCACGAAAAGTGCCGGGCGTGCTGCCCCGCGCCCGTGAGCGGGTGGTAGTTCTCGCGGATGGCCCCGCCCGTGGCGAGGCCCTCGGGGGCGCTGAGCAGGGTCTGGGTGAGGGCCTCGGCGTCGTCGTGGAAGCCAGCGCGGCGCAGGCCGGCGACGCCAAAGTAGGCCTGGTCCAGCCACACGGGCCCGCGCCAGTAGCCGCGCTCGGGGTCGAAGTTGGGGTCGCTGGCCGCGAGGGTGCCCAGGGGGACGGCGGTGGCGAAGGCCTCGGGGTCGAGCATGGTGGCGCGCAGGCGCTGGGCCTGCTCGGGGGTGGCGAGCCCGGCCCACAGCGGCGTCCAGCCCTCGGGGCCCCAGCCCGGGGCCCAGCTGCCGTCGAGGCGGCGGTCTCGAAACCACCCGCGCGCGTCGTCCCAGTGCTCGGTCCGGACGCGGTCCGCGAGGACCTCGGCCTCGGCCGTCAGGGCGTCGGCGTGTTCGCCCTGGCCGAGCGCGCGGAGCACCTGGGCCAGGGCGCGCTTGTCCGCGACGAGGTAGGCGTTGAGGTCGACGGACTCGCGGTCCATGGACCAGGCCCCGGGCTGCTCGGGGTGGGCGAGCATGGCCGCGTCGTCGAAGCGAACCGCGTTGTCCATGCCGCTCTCCCAGGCCGCGGCGATGCGCGTGCCGTCGGTCGAGCCGTACTCGCACAGCCCGTCGCCGTCGTGGTCGCGCTGGGCGTACCACCACGCGTGGTAGCGCAGCAGCGCGGGCAGGCACTCTCGCGCAAAGTCGGCGTCGCCGGTGGCCTCGACCACGGCCGCCACGGCCCACGCCGCCAGCGGGGGCTTGGTGTCGCGCCAGTTGTCCTGTTCGGGCCCGGGGTAGATGACGTCGGGGATCATCCCGTCCTCGCGCTGGCGATCGAGCAGCACGCGGATCTGCGCGCGGGCGAGCTCCGGGGCGAAGCGAGCCAGGGCGACGGCGTGCTTCCACGAGTCCCAGGCCCAGTAGCCGTGGAAGCCGTCGTAGGCCCACGAGGGGAACAGGCCGGAGCCTGCGACCCGCTCGCTCGGCGCGCGCCAGTTGGCGATCAGGGTCATCACGGCCCGGGCCGCGAGGTCTCGCTCGGACTTCGGCGTGTCCGCGCGGCCGAGCCAGGCGCCTCGCAAGTAGGTGTCCCAGCGCTGGCGGTTGCGCGCCCACCGGGCCTCGACGGCGTCGGCCTCGAGGGGCGTCGGCGCGGCGCCCGAGGTCGAGCGCAGCGCGACGACGTAGCGCTGCTCGGCGCCTGGATCGAGGGCGCGCTCGGGGCCCTGGGCGCGGTAGCCCGCGGCGGCGTCGAGCTTCACCTCCGCGTCGGCAGCGACGCTCAGGCGCAGCGGCGTCGAGCGAGCCGCCCGCGTCCACGTGACCGCGCCTCCTTCGAGGGCGAGGCCTTCGCCGCGTCCCGACCAAGCCTGGCGCAGGGCGAGGGGCTGCTCGCCGAGGTTGCGGACCGAGGCCGCGACCAACAGCTCGTCCGCGCTGGCAAAGAAGGCGCGGAGCTCCACGCGGGCGCGGGCTTGGCCGTCGGCGTCGGCGTAGTCGAGGCTTTGCTCGAGGACCCCAGGCCCCTCGCGGAGGCTCAGGCTCGCAGGATCCGGGCGCAGGCCCTCGAGCTCGAAGCGCAGCCCCCCGAAGCCCACCCAGCCCGGCACGCGCAGGTCGTAGGGCCCGGCGAAGCTCCCGGCGTGGGCGGGGTCGGGGAGGGCGAGGCCAAACCACGCGCCGTGATCGAAGAGCACGTTCTGGCGCCGGTCTTCGACGGCCTCGGGCCACGGCCCCGGGGTGAAGCCGACCACGGCGTCGAGGGACTCGAAGGCGGGGGCCTCGGCCTGTTCGCGCTCCGGCGTGGGCTCGATGGACAAACTGGCGGGTGCATGGACGCAGCCGAGGAGCGCCACGAAGACACCGCACAGCGCGCGCGCGAGGAGAGGAGATTTGGACACGGGTCGACACTATAGCGGCGGGAGGCTCGCGTATCACCGATAAAGCAACGAGGTGGGCGGCTCTCCAGGACGCCCACCTCGTGGGGTTGTCGCTAAAGCGTTGAGCGCGGCGTTACCCACCGAGCATCGCGTGCGTGGTGTAGCGCCAGCCAGGCACTCGATCGATGGGCGAGGCTGGGCCCCCGTCGATGGGAGCGCGCCACAGCTCTTCGCGGGTCAGGGAAAACACGACCTCGTCGAGCTTCGGCGTCAGCCTGGCCCGGGAGAGGTCGGGAGGCGAAAGCTCGTCCGCGTCGAGCACGGTCTTCGAGCCGTCGTCGAGATCGACGGACCAGAAGCTGTCGCCGGCGAGCAGCAGCCGGTGATCATCGACGAGCTGGTAGCCCTGGTAGGACGAGGTCGAGAGGAGCTCCACCGGCGCGCCGGGGCCGGCGAATTCGACGTAGTTCAGGCGATACACATCGTCGGCCGCGCTCACGAAGTAGAGCCGCTCGCCGTCGGAGGAGGTCCGCATGTTGAGTAGATTCGACCCGGACACCAGCTGCACCGGCGCCGCCGGTTCGGGCCCCGAGAGATCGACCATGACCACGCCGGTGTCGACGTCGATATCCCCCATGGTGTAGATGAGCGTGTCCGCGCGCGGGAGCTTGCAGCCCCAGCCCGCGAGCTCGGGAGTGCTGACGACGGTCGGCTCGGAGAAATCGACCCCCGAAAAGCCGATCACGCTGAGGGTGTCCTGCTCGCTGAAACACAGCCAGCGCCCGTCAGCGCTGAAGCTGGTCGCGGCGTTCCAAGCCAGCGAGGGTCCGGGGACCGGAGCCGCGCTCAGATCCGCGAGCGGGAGCAGCCATGACTCCTGGTCGTCGAAGCCCTCGCTGAAGGCCCGCACAAACAGCTGCTCGCCGAAGAAGGTGTAGACGCGGACGGGGGCGTCGATCAGCACCTGTGAGGGCCCGAGGGCCGGCTCGAGCGGGGCCATCCACAGCGGGCCTGGCGTACCGCCCCCCGCGTCGAAGTCCCGCCACAGCACCGCGCCCCCGTCGGGGGTGAAGCGGGAGAGGCTCAGGTCCTGCCCCTCTCCCACGAGCACCCCGGCGACGAGCTCACTGTGGTCGAAGTCGAGGAGCCACAGCTGCTCCATCGCGCCCTGTGGATCTTTCAAGGTCGCCAGCATGCGCTGGGCCCCTTCGGCGAAGGTCGAGGCGACGAGCTCGCTGGGGGCGCCCTCCGGCAGCAGCGGCGCCCACTCGGGCTCCCCCTCCGCGTCGAGGCGGAGCTGGCGAGTGGACCCCTCCTGCCCGACGATCAGGGCCCCCCAGGGCGTCTCACCGAGGATATCGGGCCGGTCCGAGGACGTCGTGCTCTCCAGCAAGCGCTGCTTGGCGATGACCTGATCCGGGTTGCTGATGTCGAAAGCCCACAGCGAATCCAGCTCGTCGCCCTCCTCGACCTCGGCGACGACCCACAGGGCGTCGCCTTCGCGCTCGGGGACCTCGGCATCGTCGGGCGCGCAGGCGGCCGCGACGAGGACGCACGCGAGGGCAGGGAGACGGATGCGGGGGGGCATGCCCTACGAGTGCCCCCGAGGCTACAGATCGATCATCCGCCCGAAATGTCCCCAAGTGACCTTTGCCGCCTACTTCGCGTCGTGCGGCTTCATCGAGCGATGAAGCCCTGCTCGCTCGACTTCATCGCTCGACTCGCCTGCGCTCGCTGGCGTCGGGATGAGGCTCCACGAGCCTCCCCCCAACTCCCACCCAGGTGCCCGCCGGTCCTCCCGAAGATCCACGCCCGCGTCGTTCGCTGAACACCTAAAAACGCCGGGCGAGGCCCTCGCGGGGGCATCTAAGTGCTGCGCACGCGCCGGACCAGGAAGCTGTAGAGGCGCGGGAAGAAGGGCTCGAGGCGCGCGGCCCAGACCTCGTTGCCGCCGATCATGATCTCCTCCACCTGGCGCGCGAGGGCGTCGGCGGCCTTGACCGCGAACACGTCGGAGGTCATCGCCTTGTCCTGCGCGTGGCCCATCTGGTCGTAGGTCGAGCCGTCGGCCGTGAGCGCGTTCTTGGTGATGTCGGTGCGCACGTAGCCCGGGCAGACGATCGACACGCGCACGCCCTTGTCGTGGACCTCGGCGCGCAGGCAGTCGAAGAAGCCCTGGAGGGCGTGCTTGGACGCGGCGTAGGCCGAGCGCATGGGCGTGCCGATCTTGCCCATGAGCGAGCTGACCACGACGACGTGGCCGCTGCGGCGCTCGAGCATGGAGGGCAGCACGGCCTTGGTCAGGGCGACGGTGCCCATGTAGTTGACCTCCATGATCCGCCGGTCGACGGCGATGTCGGTGTCGACCACGGTGCCGCGCTGGCTGATGCCGCCGTTGTTGACGAGCACGTCGATGCGCCCGAAGTGGTCGAGGACCTTGGCCGTGGCCGGGGCCAGCGACTCGGTCTCGGTCAGATCGAGGGGCAGCACGAGGTGCTCCCGGGCCCGCTCGCAGCGCCCGCGCACGGCCTCGAGCTGGGCCTCTCGACGCGCGGACAGGATCAGCGACGCGCCGCGCTTGGCCAGCTCGATGGCCAGCGCCTCCCCGATTCCGGAGGACGCCCCGGTGATCCACACGACCTTGCCGCTGAAGTAGCCCATGGGTCGCGGATGGTCGCTCAGGGGGGCAGGGGGCGCAAGCGGAGCGGGCAGGGGGCGCGGGGTGCAGACGGAGGCAGCACACGCGAGGCTGCGCGCGCCGTCTCCGTCGGTGGTGTAGAAGTCGCAGGATGGCCGTGCGTCCGATCGCCGAGGGGCTGTGGTGCGTCGAAGCCCAGATGGCGATCGCGGGCATGCCCCTGAGCCTGCGCATGACCGTGATGCGCGGGCCCGGCGGAGGGCTGGTGCTGCACTCGCCGGTCGAGCTCGACGACGCCACCGCCGAGGCCATCGACGCCCTCGGCCCCGTGGAGCACATCGTCGCGCCGAGCCGCATGCACCACCTCTACGTCCTCGGGGCGGCGCGGCGCTGGCCCGGGGCGAAGCTGTGGGCGGCGCCGGGCTTGCCGGCCAAGCGCCGCGACCTCGGCTTCGACGACGTGATCGGGGACCGGGCGCCCGAGGCCCTCACCGACACCCTGGACGTCGCCCTGTTCGTCGGCGCCCCCGTGGCCAGCGAGCTGCTGTGTCTTCACCGGTCCTCGCGGACCCTGGTCGTCGTCGACCTCGTGTTCAACATCCACTCGAGCAGCTCGTTGGTCTCGCGGCTCTACCTGCGCTCGATGGGCGGGTGGCAGCGCCTGGCTCAGACTCCGGTCGTGCGCGCGATGATCCGCGACCGCGAGGGGGCGCGCCGCAGCCTCGAGCGGGTGTTCGAGTGGGACTTCGATCGCCTCGTGATGGCCCACGGCGAGATCGTCGAGCGCGGTGCCAAGGCCCAGCTGGCCGTCGCCCTCGAGCAGATCGCTCCGGGTTTGCCGCACCGCTGAGCTCACTGAGCCCTTGGGGGCGCTCGCCAGAGCGCGCGGGGAGAACGAAATCTTGGTTCGCCCGGACCTGGAATTCTCAGTCCAGGCCTGGGAGGAGCAGCCCCCTGGGGCGATAGTGCGCGAAATGCTCTTGGCCTGATGATTGCTTAGCCCAGTTCGAGACGAGTGGAGTTAGCAATTCAGAATACATTCTTTAATGTCGCGGTAGAG
Source organism: Plesiocystis pacifica SIR-1 (assembly GCF_000170895.1). GTDB lineage: Bacteria > Myxococcota_A > Polyangia > Nannocystales > Nannocystaceae > Plesiocystis > Plesiocystis pacifica. Next base: position 14,672 of record NZ_ABCS01000066.1, read on the forward strand.
GCGCGCTAGCGGCTGCGCGGCTGGTCCGGGCTCGAGTGTGAGCCTCGCTCACCAGAAGAGGCTCCGGGTGACAGTGTTCTCGGGCAGTTGAGAAGGGATACTGGAATCACGAGGCCCCGTACCACGGATCGCTCACGCTCTCGCTGAAGGGCTCTGAGCGCGACGTCGTGCATGCTCAGCGTTGATCGCGGCTCCGAGCGCGCGCCGATCTATGTGGATTTCAATTATTCAGGTGGGGCAATTCTACGCACCAAGAGTCCGCACACGCGAGCCTGGAAAATTTCATGCTTGACCCCCCGGAGGGCCCCGCTATTGTCGTTCCGTGGCAAAGGTAGGCGATCGGCCGACGGACAAGAGTCTGTTCTGGCGACTGGTGGAGGACGTCGACGTGCGAATCGATCACGTGCAGCGTGCCCTGTTGCGGTACCTCGCCGATGTGGGGGGCAGCGCGACGGACTTCGAACTCCGGACGCGGGTGCACCATCCCCCCTCACGGATCCGCCAAGCCATCGATGGCCTGGTCATCGAAGGTCTCGTCAACACGACGTCTCGCGAGGGCTACCTCGTGGCCAGCTTGACGCGAGACGGACGGCGGATCACCTGAGCAGGCTGCTCACCTGAACGAGCCCAGCACCCAAGCCCGACTTCGGGACCCGTCATCAGGCCCAGCGCGACTCCAGCGCTGGGCCTGCTACATTTCGCACGGTGGACTTTTTCTGGCTCCTCGCCTTCGCTGTCGGCATCGGCACCTCGCTCATCGAGCTGCTGTCCCGATATCGAGATGACCCCTTCACGGTCATCGCCACGAGCCTGTGGGCCTGGGTCTACCTGCTGCTCAACGGCACCATGGCCATCGCGGCCTACTTCATCCTGCTGACCAGCGCCTACGGCGACCTCGAGGCCCAGCCGGCCGGGGTGAGCCTGGCCTTCGTCGCGGGCCTGAGCGCGGCGGTGGTGCTGCGCTCGCGGGTGTTCACGGCCCACGTCGGCGACGAGCAGATTTCCATCGGCCCGGGCTACGTCATCGACCAGCTGCTCAACGTCATCGACGCGCAGATCGACCGCCAGCGCGCCCTCCAGCGCGTGCAGATCGTGGTCGCGGTGATGAAGGGCAAGGACTTCGACGGCGCCAAGACCCACGCGAGCACGATGATCACCGGCAGCCGTCAGAACCTGACGCTGCAGGCCCAGCAGGACCTGGCCAACCAGATCCGCGAGGTCGCCGACCGCAAGATCCCCAACCAAGAGCGCAGCTACGCCCTCGGCTTCATCTTGCTCGACTTCATGGGCGAGAGCTTCCTGCGCGCGGTGGCCAAGCACCTCCCCGAGGTCCCGCTGGGCGAGGACGAGGCGATGGTCGTCGAGGCCAACGGCACCGAGCTCATCGTCAAGACCAGCGAGCTGACCAACACCGGCAAGATCGTCCAGCGCAACTGGGGGGCCTCGATGCCCGTCGATCGGGCGGACCTGGTCCAGGAGCTGCTCCGCGGCGTCGAGCTGCCCAAGCTCAACGCGCGCATCGATCAGCTCATGGCCCGCGGCGAGCTCGGCCACAGCGAGAGCGAGCGGATGGCCCTGCGCTACGAGATCGATCGGGTGCTCAACCGCGAGGACACCACGGAGGAGGACAAGGTCTTCGGCCTCGGCTTCGTCGTCCACCAGAACATCGACCGCCGGCGCTTCCGCGAGATGTTCGACGGCATGGCGACCCCGGCCTCGGAGCGCCGCCGCGGTCGAGCGACGGCGGCGGAGAGTCAGCTGGGCCCGCGCCCCGACGGGCTGCGCCACGAGCAGTCGAGCGCGTCACGCAAGAAGGCGGGCACGGGCAAGCACGAGGCCCTGCGCGAGGACTCCAACGCCGACCGCCCGATCACCGGCCGGCACCCCACCATCGGCGCCCCCGCGGGGCCGATGCCCGCGGCGAGCACCGTCGAGGGCAGCGTCAGCGAGAGCATGGTCGACGGGGCCGCGGCCGAGACCACGACCCGCGGCCGCGCCGGCCGGAGCACGACTCGTGGTCGCCGACGCCGACGCACCGAGGAGTCGAGCGAGGACGCCGGCTCGAGCGCGAGCACGACCGCTGGCGGCCGGACCCACTAAATTCAAGACCGCGGGCTCGCCCGCGAGCCCGCTCACTGCGTGCAGCAGCAGGCGGCGTAGCCGAGGCCCTGGTAGCCAAAGGCGACGTCGCAGTCGAAGGGCGGGTTGGTCGCCGCGTTGCCCTGCTGGCAGCCGTTGAGGGTCTGGGTCAGCAGGATGGTCTCGCCGCCGCAGCCCTGCTCGACGCAGGTCTGCCCCGTGAGGCCGCAGATCTCGGCGCAGTTCATCCCCAGGCCCTCGTCGGAGGAGATGCAGTTGCTCCACACCGGCGAGCACTCGCCGTCCTGGCAAGCGCCGGACTGCCCCGAGAGGGTGCACTCGACCCCGCAGTCCCCACAGTTTTGGCTGTTGACCAGGACGTCGATGCACTCGCCCTCGCACATCATCTGGTTGAAGCTCGGGCACTCGCCCTGGGTCTCGGACTCGGTCTCGGCGCTGCCCATCTCTTCGGTCGAGGTCTCGTCGGAGGAGGTCTCGTCGGAGGAGGTCTCGTCGGAGGAGGTCTCGTCGGAGGACGACCCCTCGGTGTCGGAGCTACTGGAGGACTCGGACTCGGACTCCTGCGTCGAGCTCTCGGCCTCGCTGCCCTCGCCGGGCTCGGCGCACAGGCCCGCCACGCACTCGAGGGGGCCGAGGCAGGCGCCCTCGACACAGGCGCAGTTGAGGGCGCCAGGCGTGCAGCTGGACTCGTCCGTCGCGGAGTCGTCCTCGGCTTGGGTGTCCGCGCCCCCTTCGCCCCCGCCGACGCAGGCCAGCGCGAGCGAGAGGCTCAGCGATACGAGCGCGCGACTTTGGCCCCACCCCACGGACATCGAGTCAGCATACACCGGCGCGGGTTTGATTGGGCTATGCTCAGTCCGTGCGTAGCTGGTCATCCATTGAGCGAGCGATGCGAAGGATGCGACTTGCGGCGGTCGCCGTGGCCGTGGCGGGCCTGGGTTGCCAGGATGAGGGCGACGAGGGCGGGGCCGACGAGGCAGAGCAGGGGGCGGGCAGCGAGGCGGACTGTCAGCCCGGGAGCCTCGGCTGCGAGTGCGTCGAGGACAGCTGCCTGGGCAGCCTCGAGTGCGTCGAGGGGGTGTGCGCCGAGGCCGAGTGCACGCCGGGGAGCGCTGGCTGCCCCTGCGTCGAGGGTGAGTGCCTCGGCGACCTCGTGTGCGAGGACGAGCTGTGCACGGACCCGGGCGGGACCACCACGGAGGGCGAGACCGGCACCACCACGGAGTCCGGGAGCGGCGAGGACAGCAGCTCCGAGGAGGACAGCTCGGAGGACAGCGGGTCGACGACCGGAGAGCCCGAGAGCACCTGCGACAACCCCGACGGCGCGTTCGGCTGCGTGTTCTACGGCGCCAAGCTGCCCGCGCGCGAGCCCTTCTTCGACGACTACGCCATGCAGTTCACGATCGGCAACCCCGGCCCGGGGGTCGCCAACGTGGTCGTCGAGCTCAACGTCGACGGGCAGTGGGACAACGTCGCGGGCCCGCTACCCGTCGCCGCCAGCGACACGCACAGCTTCTACTTCTTCGGGGGCGGCGATATCGTCCCTCAGGGCTTGGCCGAGGGCTACGGCTACCGCATCAGCTCGGACGCGCCGATCGTCGCGCACCAGTACAGCCCCCACGACGAGATCGGTCGGGGCGGCGGGTCCTTGCTGCTGCCCGCGCCGGTGCTGGGCCACGAGTACCAGGTCTTCCACGTCGGGGGCTCGGGCTTGAACCCCTACTTCGTGGTCGTAGCGAGCGTGGACGACACCACGGTGTTCATCGATCCCAGCCAGCCCCTCGAAGAGGCGCCCGGGGTGCCGCCGACCTCCAGCCCTTTCCAGGTGTTGATGCACGCCGGGGAGACCCTGCGCGTGGAGGCCGACGACTTCTACGCGGGGGTGCTCAACGGCACCGAGATCAGCACCGACGCCGCGCACCCCATCGCCGTGTTCGTGGGCGGCTACGGCTCGAGCCAGACGTACCACTACGAAGAGCAGCTGCTGCCCCTGAGCCTGCTGGGCACCCTCCACCCCAGCATCGCGGCCGGGGCGACCCGCGAGGGGGACAACGACGACGGGGAGTACTTCGTGGTCGGGGTCGAGGCGACGGACTACACCATCACCAGCGCGCCGGGCTTTTACGTCCAGCCCGACTGGACCGAGGCCTCCATCGACCCCAAGGAGATCCGCTCCTTCGACGTGTGGAAGTTCGGCTCGGCGCCGGAGTTCGGCGAGCTGCTGTTCGAGAGCGTCGACCCGATCATGGTGTTCGGCAACGTCGAGTTTCAGTACCCGGCGATGGCCCAGCTCATCCCCTACGAGCACGCGGCGACGCGCTACGGCCTGCCCGTGGTCGACTTCCTGCTGAGCACGACGCAGGTGGCCGTGGCCTACCCCGCCAACACGGAGCTGACCATCGACGGGGGCACGCCCCCGGGCCTGCTCTATCCGCCCTACGAGTTCGCGCCGGGCTGGTGGGTGGCCCGCTTCGTCCTCGACGAGGGCATGCACGTGCTCGAGGCGGACCAGCCCGTGATCGTGACGATGGGCGACAAGTACCTGGGCCTGCCTGCGGGCCTGGTGCCCTGACGCGCGGCCCTCAGCTCCGCGACTGGATCCGCTCGTAGAGGGCGTAGCTCCCCGCCATGAACGCCAGCATGGTCAGGGCCAGGGCGAGCACGGCCAGCTCGCTCAACCACGGGCTGGCCAGCCAGGCGACGGCCATGGTCGTGACGGCGCCGCGGATGCGCTCGGCCTGCATCGCCCACGACCGGCGCTCGATCAGCGCGAGCAAGACCATGCTGCCGAAGATCAGCACGGCCGCGCCGGCGCCCAGCTTGGCCAGGGACAGCTCGTGCTCGAGGAGCAGGAAGGGGACCATGAGCGCGCCGGACAGGCCCGCGTGCACGAGCACGTACAGGGCCGTCGGCGTCGGGATGTCCGGGCGGTACTTGGGCCCTGGGCGGCCCGGGCCGAGCATGCGCTTGTCCTCGTTGGGGTCGCGCTGCATGCCCGTGGGCAGCCACGCCGGGTGGGCGACGACGGCCCACAGCTTCTCCCCCAAGTTCGGCGCGCGCCGGGCCAGCTCGACGATGCGGGCGAAGTGCTGGAGGTTGCCCCACACCGGGTTGTAGCTGCGCAGGGGCACGGTCGTGCCGTAGACGACCTCCTCGCCCTCGGGCTCGAAGGTGCGGAACATGTGGTCCCAGATGATCAACACGCCGCCGTAGTTCTTGTCGAGGTACTGGTCCTGCACGCCGTGGTGGACGCGGTGGTGCGAGGGGGTGTTGAGCACCCACTCGAAGGGCGCGGGCAGCTTGCCCACGAGCTGGGTGTGGATCCAAAACTGGTACAGCCGGTTGATGGCGTAGCTGGCGATGTAGACCTCGGGGCTGACGCCGAGGAAGGCCAGGGGCAGGTAAAAGAAGAACCAGGTGACGGGCTCGAAGGCGGGCTGACGCAGGGCGACGGCGAGGTTGTAGTCCTCGCTCTGGTGGTGGACGCCGTGCACCGCCCACATGAAGTTCACGACGTGGCTGACCCGGTGCCACCAGTAAAAGGCCAGGTCGACGCCGATCAGCCCGATGGCCCACGCGACCCACTGGTGCTCGCCCCAGTCGAGCACCGGCAGGTGCTCCCACACCCAGATGTAGACGCCGAAGGTGATCAGCTTGAGCAGCACCTCGAGGGCCTGGAAGACCGTGCCGGTGGTGATGTCGGACAGGGCCGTGCCGAGGTAGTAGAGCTCGGGCTTGCCCCGCTTGCGGGCGAGGTAGGCCTCGAGCAGGACCGAACCCAGGAACACGGGGATGGCGAACGCGATGTAGTTGAGGCCCTCATCCACCCCCTGGTTCTACGCCAAAAACGACCAGTGCGCATTTAGTTGCGCACCAGCGTGTCATTTCTGTGGCCTGTGCGGCCCGACTCGCCCGCCTGCGCGCGCTCAGCGTGCCTGGCGCGGAGCGGGCCGGCTCCTCTACCATCCGCGCCATGCTCCTCGCCCACGAGCTCCTCGGCCAGCAACACTCCCCCGAGCGCTGGCTGTTCGTGCTCCACGGCATCCTCGGCCGGCGCTCGAACTGGCGCACCTTCATGCGCAAGGTCCTGGAGCAGCGCCCGGGCTGGGGGGCGGTGCTCGTCGACCTGCGCATGCACGGAGACTCCCAGGGCTTCCCGGCCCCGCACACCGTCGCGTCCGCGGCCGCGGACCTGCTCGCGCTCCGGACCCACGTCGAGGGCGAGCACGGGGGCCAGGTCGCGGGCCTCATCGGGCACAGCTTCGGCGGGAAGGTGGGGCTGGCCGGGGCCGCGGCCCTGCGCCGGGCGGGGGCGAGCCTCGAGGAGCTGTGGATCATCGACGCGCCTTTGGGCCCGCGCCCGGACCCCGAGGATCGCAGCACGACCATGGTCTTCGAGGTCCTCGACGGCCTGCCGCCGCGCTTCGAGAGCCGCCGGGCCTTCACCGAGGCGGTGATGGCCGCGGGCATCTCCCAGCGCACGGCGCAGTGGCTGGCGACCAACGTCGTCGCCGTCGACGAAGGGGAGGGCGGCGGCTGGCGCTTTGGCCTCGAGCTCGAGCACCTGCACGCGCTCATCGAGGACTTCGCCGCCGTCGATCTGTGGCCGACCCTGGTCGAGCAGTCGGCCGCGCTGCCCATCGGCCTCGTCGTCGGCGGCCGCTCCAAGGCCGTGTTCGGCTCCGAGCGCGAGCGCGCCGAGGCCGAAGCCGCCGCGGGTCGCCTCCACCTCGAGGTCATCCCCAAGGCCGCGCACTGGGTCCACGTCGACGCGCCCGCCGAGCTGCGTGCGCTCTTGGCCGGCCCGCCGCGCTGAGCGAGCGAACCTGGGTCTTGGCCCTGGTCTTGGTCTCGGCCCCACCATCTCGGCAGCCCGCCCAGTCGAGATTGTGCTCTCGCGCCGTCGGTGCGAGAAGCGGAGCATGGCCATGGATCCCGCGCACGCGCGCCTGCACGAGGAGCTCGCCACCAAGCACCGCCCGATCCTCTCCCTCGACGAGGCCATGATCCGCGAGGGCATGCCCGTGCGGCCGCTCCAGGACCTCTACTACTACATGCTCGAGGGCTCTTGGTTGCTGGTCCTGTGCGTGTTCGGGGTCAGCTACATCCTCGCCAACGTCGCGTTCGCGCTGCTCTACCTCGCGGGCGGCGACTGCATCGAGGGCGCGACCCCGGGGAGCTTCGCGGACGCCTTTTTCTTCTCGGTCGAGACCCTGTCGACCATCGGCTACGGCGGGCTCATGCCCAAGACCCGCTACGCCGAGCTGGTCATGACCGCCGAGGCGATGACCGGCGTGTTGGGGGTCGCCCTGGCCACGGGGCTGATGTTCGCCAAGTTCTCCCGCCCCAACGCCAAGCTCGCGTTTTCCAAGAACATGATGCTCTCGCCCTACGACGGGCTGCCGAGCCTCTACTTTCGCGTCGCCAACATCCGGGGCAACGACGTCGTCGAGGCCAGCGTCGGCCTGGCGGTCGCCATCGATCGGGTCACCCGCGAGGGCCACACCCTGCGCCGCCTCGAGCAGCTCAAGCTCGTCCGCGCCAACACCCCGCTGTTCCGCATGAGCTGGCTGGTCATCCACGTCATCGACGAGGACAGCCCGCTGTTCGGCATGCGCCTCGAGGACTTCTACTCGGGCCGGATCCTGTTCATCGTCACGCTCACCGGGATGGACGGCACCTTCGCCCAGATCGTCCAGGCCCGGCACCTCTACCGCCCCGCCGACATCGCCGTCGACCACCACTTCGAGGACATCATCAGCCTCGAAGACGACGGCCGCCTGCGCTTCAACTACCACGCCTTCGACGACATCCGCCCGCTCCACGACCACGAGCGCGCGAGCAAGAGCGACGACGGCGAGGCCCCGTCGGCGTCTCCGCCCGACCGCTAGCGCCGTCGTTTTATCTACGCTGCCATCCTCGCACGAGTGCGCGCGCCGTGCTTGTCTGAAAGTGTCGTTGCGTGGACCCGTGCTCCGGCCCAGAGTCCGTGCCATGGATGCGCACGACCACGAACTGGAGCCCGACCCGCAAATCCTCCTCGTGGGCAGCGCAGACACGATCTACGCCCTCGAGGACGGCTACGAGCTCGGCGACGGCGCCCTCGAGGCCCGCGAGCTGTTCATGTGGACCCTCGACTTCCTCGAGCACGCCCGCGAGTCCGACCGCTTCCCCTTCCTGGGCGACCCCGCCCCGCTCATCTCCCTGGGCGAGGGCGGGGCCCACCTTCGAGGTTGGAGCCTGTGCCGCGTCACCGACCCGCCGCTCAACCAGCGCTGCGACGAACACTGCTCCGCCCACGTCAAGCTCCGCCAAGCGCGTCGAGCTCGCGCGCTCCAGCCCTGAGCCCAAGCCGCCAGCGAGGGTCGCCCCCGCGAGCGAGGGCGAGCACCGATCAGCCAAACTTCGGCGGGGCCATGCCCTCCCAGGGCATGTTCATGGTCGCGACGCTGGTGAGCCGGTTCTTGGCGAGCATGCCGGGGACGCGGGCGTAGTTGATCGTCACGCCGTACTTCTTGTCCGACCCGATCGCTGCCCGGATTGCCCCGTTGGCGGTCGCCTCGACAAAGCGCTGGAAGCGTTCCCCCGCGTTGAGCTCGATGTAGTCGCTGGGCGTGTCGGTGGCGTTCCAAAAGCAGTGCTCCACGCCGGCGGGCTTGCGGACGAAGCTGCCGGCGGGCGCGGTGAAGCGCAGGCCTCCCTCGCCGCCGACCTCGAACTCGATCTCGCCGGAGATCACGTAGACGGCCTGGTCCTCGGTGTCGTGGGTGTGCGGGGCGAGGAGCTGGTGCGGAGCGAGCGTCACCTTCATCGCGGAGAACACGCCGCCGGTGTGCTCGGTGCCCACGGTGATGAAGATGTGGTCGTTGATGTTCTTGCCCTGGCCAGGGAGGACGAGGAGGTCTTCGACGGTGGTGTTCATGGCTTGGTCCCTTTCGGTGTCGGTGATGCGCTCGTGTAAAATCGAGCTCTCTCAAGCTAGCCACCCGGGGTTCGGCGGGCCGCGCCATGCACGACAAAGATCGAGCCGTTGACGACAACTCGCAGGGCCCCTCGATGCTGGCCTCGATCATGGCCGCGGCGGCGGCCTACGCCGTGCGCCGGGGCCTGTCGCTGGACCGCATCGCCGAGACGGCTGGGCTCGAGCCCCACGTGTTGATCTCTACGCCCGAGCGCGTTCCCGAGGACGCGGTCTCGCGCATCCTCGACCTGCTCCAGCGATGCTTCCCAGACGAGCCCGTGGCCCTCGACGTCGCCAGCGCGGCTCCCTTGCACTTCCTGGGCCCGCTCGCGCCGATGGTCCGCCTCGTCCCCGATCTGCGGGCAGGCCTCGAGATGTTCGCGCGCTTTGGCAGCGTGCTGTCCACGAGCGCCGACTTGGCGTTCGTCGAGGCGCCGCCGGGTCCGATGCTGCGCTTGGAGCACCCGAACGACCTGGAGTTTGGCGGGCTGGGGGCGCAGATGGGCCTGGTGATGGGCGCGCGCGTGCTCGTCGAAGGCTTTGGATTGCCCCAGGCTCTGCGCGCGGTGTGGATGGAGCATCAACCGACGGCGCCGACCGAGCGCTACGAAGAGGTCTTTTGCGTGCCGGTGCGCTTCGACGCGCCCCACAGCGCGCTGCTCTTCCACGCCGAGCGGCTCGGCGAACCCATCGACCCCGACGCCGGCGCGCGCTTGCGTGTCCTGCGAGCCCAGCTCGAGCTCGTCCGCCAGCAGCTCGAACAGCGCGAGGACCCACCCGAGCTCCGACGCATCCGCGACGCCGCCGCGCGCAACGCAGCCCGGGGCGAGTACGGTGCCGAGGCGCTCGCCCGCCGCCTCGGCATGAGCCTGCGAACGCTCCAGCGGCGCGCCGACGATCTGCACACCTCCGTCCGCTCAATCATCGACGAGGCCCGCGCAGCCACGGCCCGCCAGCTGATCTCCGATCCCAGCCTCAGCCTACTCGAGGTCGCCCTCGCCCTGGGCTACTCGACCGAGAGCGCCTTTCGCCGAGCCTTCCGCCGATGGACCGGCCAGAGCCCCGCCCAGTACAGGCGCTCACAAATTTGAGCCCCAGCCGTACCCCATCCACCCAGGATCCGCGCCCTCCACCAAACCCAAACTCTCCAACTCGAACCCCACCCTCCAACAAACATCGCCCCCGCGAGCGGGGGCGACCACATGCCCCCCAAGAAGGCACGAACAGCATTGCGGACCAGCCAAAGCGGAGGAGCGGAGCGGCAAAGCGCCCCCGGTCCCCACCGCCTGCGGGGGCCTAAAAGAACCGGTAGGCCAAGGACACCGACGTGATGGTGTCGAGCTTCTGGACCTCGGGCAGCGGGTCGTTCTCGTAGCGGAGCGTGAAGGTCGTCGCCAGCGAGAAGCGCTCGCCCAGCTGGGTGCTCAGCCCGGCGAGGTAGTTGAGGCGGAAGCGCCGGACCACGATCACGCTCTGCAGGTACTCGAGGCCGGTGTCGAAGCTGACCTTGTCGGACAGCTTGTTGCTGTAGCCGACGAACACGCGCGCGGCGTGGTTGACGAGGGTCTTGTCGATGTCCGGGTCGAGCTGCGTGTCGCCGTCCATGTCGAGGACGGGGACGCCGTCGGCGTCGAGCAGGGTGCGGGCCTCGTCGGTGCGCAGGTCGTACTGGAAGTCGTAGCCGGCCTCGAACCACAGGCGGTGCTTGGGCTTGTTGATCGCGTAGTAGGCGAAGCCGGGGTCGATGTTCATGCGGTAGGTCAGGCCCTGGAAGGTGTCGTGCCGGCCGGTGTACTGGAGGAAGGCGGTCCAGTCCCGGGCGAAGAACACGTCGTAGCGCGCGAGGCCCTGGACGTTGCCGATGTTGGTCTCGTAGCGATCGGCGTCGGGGACCCCCGCGGCGCCGTAGTTGCCGGCCACGGACGCGCCGAACTGGTGGATGGTCCGGCGCAGGCGGAAGTTGCTCACGCCGGTCGCGGCGATGTTGCGCGAGTTGCCGGTGCTGAAGATGCCGCCGAGGGCGATGTCGAACTCGGTCGCGTCGTTGGCGTGGGGATCGAGCTCGCCGTCTTCGCCCTCCGCGGGCTCTTCGTTGGGCCCGAGGTCCTGGGCCGTCGAGAACTTGCCGCCGTCGCCGAGCTCGGTGGAGCCGGCGCTGGCCGTGCCTTGATCAGCGGTGCCCTGGGGGACGTTGGGGTCTTCGGCGGGGGCTTCGAGCTCGTCCTCACCGGCGAAGATCGAGGCGTGGGCGGAGGCGGGGGCGAGGGCCCACACACCGAGGCAAAGCGAGGCGGACAGCAGGGGGGAGGAGAGCGAGAGCTTGGTCGTGGTCATGGGGAGCTGTGGGGGGAGCGTGTGGTGTCGAGAGCATGAGACGACTTTGCCCGCTGACCAGAAAAAATCTGGGCAGCGGGCAGAGCAAAATGCAGCGAGGACGCGCGTCGCTCGCTGCGGACCGAGGCTACTCGGCGGCCGCGGCCGCGTCGGCCTGGTGCACGACGATCTGGCTGAAGGGAATCTCGATCCCGGCGGCCTCGAGGTCCGTGTACACGGCGGTGCGCGCCTCGTGGATCATCGCGTGGAAGTCGTTGGGCTTGCAGTAGACGTGGACGACGAAGTCGATGGAGCTGGCACCGAGGCCCACCAAGGCGACGCCGGGGCCGGGGTCCTTCAGCACGAGCTCGCAGCGCTCGGCGGCCTTTTGCAGCACGGGGAGGACGTCGGCGACCTTGACCCCGTAGGCGACGCCCACGGCGATCTGGGTCCGGCGCGAGCCCGAGGTCGAGTAGTTGGTGATCGGGCCGCCCGTGACCGCGCCGTTGGGGATGATGACGACCTCGTTGTCGAGGGTCAGCAGGGTCGTGGTGAACAGGCCGACCTCGGTGACCGTGCCCTCGTGGCCGGCGGCGGCGATGTAGTCGTCGACCTGGAAGGGGCGGAACAGCAGGACCATGACCCCGCTGGCGAAGTGGGCGAGGTTGCCCTGCAGGGCCAGGCCGATGGCCAGGCCGGCGGAGCCGAGCAGCGCGACCAGGCTGGTCGTCTCGATGCCGACCGTCGACAGCGCGGTGATGATCGCGGCGGCGACCACCAGCCAGCGCGTGAGCGAGGCGAGGAAGCCCGCGAGGGACTGATCGACCTTGCGGTTGATCAGCATCTTGCGGACGAGGCCGGCGATCCAGCCGGCGACGATGAAGCCGACGATGATCAGCAAGAGGGCGGTCACGGATCCGCCGATGAGGCCGGCGTAGGCTTCCAGGCCCAGGGGCTCGAGGGCGTCAGCGAGGAACTTGAAGTCGGGGGTTTCCATGGTGGTCGTGTTGGGGGGAGAGCGTGGTCGGGGAGAGCGTGGTCGGAGAGAGCGTGGTGGTGCGTCGAGCGGCTAGAGCCCCGCGCGAGCGCTGGGGGTCTTTAGCTCAGAGATATCGCAAACACTAGCCTCAATGCGCGAAAGACGTGGGGCAAAGTTCGCAGAGCCAGGCGGAGCCGGGCTGGACCTCCGCTGAACTGGGGATCAGCGACGGCACCTGCAGTGTCGGCGGAGACCGGTCGTCGAACCGGTCCCATTCAATCACGATAGTGTTGGGGGGCGCGGCCGGCTCAGGGCATCACTTTGATCTCGGTGATCTCGAAGCGACCCAGGGAGATCATCGCCAGCACGTCGACCACCTTCAGCTCGAGGTGGCCGGATCCGACCGTGGTCATGCCGGCGGTCGGATCGACCTCGCGCCAGCGCTTGCCGTCGTGCCAGGCGACCCAGGCGTGGGCGACCATCTCGTCTCCGCCAGCGGCCATGCCCTCTTGGAGCTTGGCGGGGATGCCGGCGGCGCGCAGCAAGGTGACGGTGAGCAGGGCGTACTCGGTGCAGTCGCCCTGGCCGCGCTCGAGGATGGTGACCGCGTCGAGGCTCTTGGGCGTGATCTCGTAGCGGACCTTCTCGTGCACGGTGCGCACGACGGCGGCGACGGTGGCCGCGTCGTTGCCGGGGACGCGCAGCTGTTTGGCGAGCGCGACGATCTTGGGGTCGGTGACCCGCATCAGCCCGTCCTCGTCGAGCATCCGCTCGCGCTCGGCCTCGTCGAGGGGGTCGCTGGTCCCGGCCGGGACCGAGGACGAGGGCAGCACGGTCAGGCGCAGCTCGTCGTCGCCGAGGATCTCCACGCGCATGCGCGGGTTGTCGTCGGGGATGCTGGTGGCCGCGAACTGCTCGGCGTTTTGGACGCGGACGCCGTACTGTAGCCGCGACTGGGTGTCCGCCGAGGCGAGGTGCCGGGGCAGCTTGCTGGCGTTGCTGACCTCGGGGCTGGCGAGCCAGCGGTCGATGAGCTCGAGCTCCTCCTCGGACTCGGCGAGGTTGAGGCGGACGATGGCGCGCAGCTTGCCCTCCTTGGCCTCGACCCACTCGCCGGAGAACTCGACCTCGTCGACGAGGCCGACCATGGTCGCGAGGATGCGGATGTAGTTGCCGCGGCTCTCGCCCTCGTAGGTGTCGATCATCCCGCGCATGACCTCGGCGGCCCGGCGCCCGTCGAGGTGGCCGCGGGCGAAGGGCGGGAGCTTGGGGGCGACGACGTCGGGGCGCGCGAGGGCGGCCTCGGCCAGGGCCTTGGTGGTAGCGACCACGAGGGCCCCGTCGCGGGTCAGCCAGAACAGGCCGCCGTGCTCGGTGATGGTCCGCGCCTTGCTCGGCAGCGGGATCTTGGCGGCCTTGGCCGCGCGCCGGACCTTGGCGTCGAGGGGCAGGGCGAGCACCCAGGGCTGCCACAGGCTGTCGCCGGGGTTGGCGTACCAGCCCAGGGACGCGGCCTTGCTGGCGGCGACGAGGGTGCTGGGCGGGAGCTTGTCGCCCTCGGCGAGGCCGCACTTGGCCGGCTTCGCGTCTGCTTTGGCGTCCGGATCCGAGTCGGGGTCGGCGTCGGGCTTGGGCGCGGGGATGTCCACGGCCTGGGCGGCGCAGCGCTCGAGCTCCATGTCCTCGAAGCTCTCGGCCACGCCCTCGGCGTCGAGGGCGAGGCTCAGCGAGGACACGGCGCCCTCGGGCAGGAGCTGGTCGAGGGTCCCGTAGTCGCCGACGCCGTCGCTGGTGCCCGTGGCGCGGAACTCGAGCCCGGCGTTGTCGAGGACCAGCTCGAGGGCGATCTGGTCCATGCCCAGCTCGTCGGCGAAGTCGACGGCCTGCATGGCCACGCCGTCGCGCCAGCGCTCGGTCGCCTCGGCGAAGGCGGGCGCCCTGGCGAGGGGGTCCACGCCCTTGGGGGTCTCGCGCAGGAGCAGCTCGGCCAGGTCCGAGCCCGAGAAGATCAGCAGGCGATCGTCGAGGAAGAGGTAGTGCTCCGAGTCGACGACGACGTTGTCGCTCTCGACCTCGACGGTCGCGTAGTACTCGAGGTCGAAGCCGGCGATGGTCCGGCTCGAGCGCACGCGCTCGGCCGCGATCTCCACGGACTCGCCCCCGCCGAAGTCGTCCTCGGGGGACTCGACGATGGCGTGGAGCATGATCGGCAGGGCGCCGAGGGTCAGGGGCAGGGCGGCCATGTCGGTGGCCACGCTCAGCGGGATGGACACGCCGGCGTCGTCGCCCATCTCCCGGTCGGCGAGGATCGAGAGCACCCGCTCGCGGTCGGTGATGCTCGCCGAGCACACGAAGGACTGGGAGCCCTTGGGCGAGGCGCACTCGATCGGCTTGCTCAGGTCGAGGCCGCCCTCCTCGGCGAGGATGGAGAAGCCGCCCTCGAGCACCATGTCGTAGACGATGGCGCGCACGAGGTAGGCGTCGGCGGGGTTGGCCGGGGCCAGGCGGCGCAGCAGGCCCTCGAGGCTGGTCGCGAACAGGCCCGCGTTGCCGACCCGCACGAAGGTCCAGTCGGCGCCGGGGATGAGCTCGGCCAGGGACATGCCCGCGACCTGCTCGGAGCTGCGCGCGGCCGGTCGTGCCTGGCGCAGGCGGGCCCACAGGTCGGGGTTCTCGCTGTTGGTCGTCGCCTTGCGCTTGGCCAGCAGCTTGCGCCCGGCGTCGAAGTCCTCGACGAAGCCCTCGATGACCTCGCGGGTGCGCTCGGCTCGGCGGGTGTCGCCGTCCTCGGGGGTCAGCGAGATGGCCGCGGCCAGGGCGACGAGGCGCTTGCGGTCCTCTTTTTCGAGGTGCCGGGCGATGACCCAGCCGAGGCTCAGGGCCAAGGAGCGCTCGATCTCGTCGTCGACGCCCTCGGCGATCATCGCGTCGGCGCGGGCGCGCATGGCCGCGAGGGCCGGGGCGCCGGGGTGGCCCATGAGCGAGTCGAGGGCGACGAGGGCGTCGCTGGCCTTGCCCTTCTCGACGACGTCGTAGAGCGCCTGGGGATCGGTGCGGCTGTCCCGGGGGGCGGTCGCGGGGCTGAGCCCGCCGTCGCCGAAGTAGTCGATGGCGCCGGTGGCCAGCAGGGCCAGGGCGCGCATGCGCGGGTCTCGACGCCCGAGCATCTCCCGGGTCAGGTCCCGGGCCTGGGCGTCGGGCAGGGCGGCGATGACCTGCAGCAGGCCAAAGGGCGGCTGGTTGCCGGCGGTGGTCAGGCCCGGGTCGGAGACGGCGGGCTCGCGGTCGACGTAGAGGATGCGGCGCGCGTCGTTGATCAGCCGCTGGTCGTGGACCTTGGCCGCGGCCCGGCCGAACTCGTAGCTGGTCGCGTCGCTGTCGAGGAGCGCGAGCAGGGTCAGGCGCGCGGCCTCCGGGGCGTCGGGGCGCGTGCACGCGAGCAGGGCCCGGCGCTCGCGGGCGTCCTTGGTGGTCAGGTAGAGATCGAGGAGCAGCTCGGCGCGGGCGCTGGGCTGGAGGGGCTGCCACAGCGGGGCGAACTCCGGGTCGGCCGAGAGCACGCAGGCGTCGGCGCCCTCGGACGCGGGGGCGGACGACAGGCGCGCGAGGGCCCGGCGGCCGCGCCAGCGCAGGTCGTCCTTCGGCGCCTCGAGCCCCGCCGAGCGCAGGGTCTCCGCGGCGTTGGGCCCCAGGTGGTAGTCGAGGGCGCGGAAGCTCTCGTGGAGCAGCTCGAGGTGGGGCAGGAAGGCCCCGAAGTCCTCGGGGGTCGAGCCGGACACGAGCACGAACACGTTGCCGCCCGAGGGGATCACGACGTTGTTGATCACCGACTCGTCGTCGGCGACGACGAACTCGACGGCCGGGCCCGCCGGCAGCTCGCGCTCGCGGACCCACAGCACGGCGTAGCCCCGCTCGCTCCACTCGGCGATCAGCGACTCGGCGCACTGCACCCCCTCGCAGCGCGAGGCCCGGGCCTCGCGGACGACGAACTGCACCCGGCTGAACTCCGACTCTTCGACCGAGGCGCCGTCGCCCCCGGAGCTCAGCGGGATGGGCGAGGACACGCCGAGGCGGTCGGCGCCGGTCGAGGTGGTCTGGGCGGGGAAGAAGGCCTCGGCCGAGACCTCGACGTTGAGCTGGCGCTCGGGCTGGAGGCGCGCGAGGGTGTCGAGGTCGACCTTGGCGCGGGCGCGATCGTAGTCGGCGGGGTCGCGCAGCCACCCGGGCAGCACGTCGTCGACGTCGGTCAGGACCGTGGGCAGGACCGCGTCGCTGAGCCAGGGATCCTCGGGGTGGAGGACCCGGGCGGCGGCGAGCAGGGTGCGCGCGGAGTCGAGGTCCTCGGGCCCGGTGAGCAGCGGCAGGGCCTCGCCGAGGACCAGCGGGTGGGTCGGGCGCAGGGCCACGAGGGCCCGGGCCATCTCGATGGCCTGATCGCGCATGCGCGCCTCCTGGTAGCCCTCGAGGGCCATGAGCATGGCGACCTGGCAGTCCGGGAATTGCTCGAGGGCGGGCTCGTAGGCGCTCAGGCCCTGGTCCTCGGCGTAGGCGTCGAAGAGCGCGAGCAGGGCGTCTCGCTCGATGCGCCCGGCGAGCAGGTCCTCCTCGGCCAGCTCGCCCATGCCCAGGGAGAACAGGGCCATGAGCTGGAGCTCGGCGTCGGAGGTCTCGCCCTCGAGGCGCTGGGCGGCGAGGACCTGGGGGGCCTCGGCGGTCAGCTCGGGGCCCTCGCCCGCTTCGGGGGACAGCCACGCGAGCAGCCGGCGGCTGTAGAGCTCGGCGGCCACGAAGTCGAGGCTGCGCACGGCCAGGCCGGCGACCCGGGCGAGGCGGCGGCGATCCTCGGGGTCGTACTCGGCGAGCACCTGCTGGCGGACCAGGGGGCCGCGGAACTGGACCTGGCCCCACTCGATGTCGTCGAGCTCGCGGGCGAAGGGGGCCCGGGCCAGCTGCTCGACGCGCAGCCGGGCGCCGGCGCGGTCGTCGTCCTGGAGCGAGGCCCACAGCGAGGCGTTGATCAGCCAGGTCGAGTCCTCGGCCAGGGCCGGGATGCGCTCGGCGGCGGAGAACAGGCTGTCCGTGTCGAGGCCCTTGGCGCGCACGAGCTCCGGGCGGTTGAGGGCGAGGTAGGCGACGTCGGGGGCCATGAAGGCCGTGCCGCCGGTCTCGTTCCACAGCGGCACGCAGCGCTCGGTCGCGAGGTCGAACTCGTCCTGGCGGATGATGTGCACGCAGGCGAACTCGGCCAGGGCGGGGTCCGAGATGGGCCCGTAGAGGCGCGCGAGCTCGACCTGGGTGACCTCGTCCTCGACCCCCCACAGCTCGGCGCGGGCCAGCGACCAGGTGAACATGTCGTCGATGGCTCGGCGCTTGCGGGCGTCGATCAGCAGGCGCATGGAGTTCCCGGGGTCGCGGGCCTCGGGGTAGCCGTCGTAGAGGTGCGGCGAGTCGAGCAGGCCGATGAACTCGTCGTCGGGGCGGATCAGCAGGGTCAGCCACAGCTCGACGTCGCGGTACTCGACGCGCAGGTCCGCGGGCATGGCCGCGAGCCAGTCGAGGGCCTTGACCGCGATGGGGAAGGCCTCGGAGGCCATCGGGGTCCCGCGCAGCTGGAGCAGGATGCGGTCGAGGCCGGCCTCGGCGGTGGTCGCCACCCGGGCCGCGGGCTCGCCCAGGGCCAGGGCCGCGTCGCCGTCTTCGCGGGCCAGCCACAGCGAGGTCATCAGGTGGCCGTCGAGGGCCAGGCCGCCGGCGCGCTCGGGGTTGGCGGCGGCGTCGAGCAGCGCGCTGGCGTGCCAGTGGGTCGCGCGGTCGGGGAACACCAGCAGGGCGTCGCGGACCCGATCGAGCTCGCGGCGCGCCAGGGGCAGGGTGCGCAGGACCCCGTCGAAGGCGGTGCGCGAGGTCGGGCGCTTGGCCAGGGCGTCGGCGTAGTGGCGGTTGGCGATCTCGGGCCGACCCGCGGCCTCGGCCGCCCGCGCGCGCACGAAGGACAGCATGAAGGCGTCGGGGGACTCGCCCTCGGTGATGGTCAGGGCGCGGGCGTAGAGCGTGGACTCGCCGGCGAGCTGGGCGACGAGGGCCAGGCGACCGGCGACGATGCCCCGGGCCTCGCCCTCGACGACCTCGAGGGTCCCGAGCAGCTCGGCCGTGGCCGGCTGCCACGCGCCCATGCGGGCCATGGCCATGCCGCGGGCGAAGCGAGCCAGGCGCGAGCGCCCGGGGAACATCTGGGCGGCCTCGGCGGGCTCGCCCGGGAGTCGGCCCTCGATGATCCACTCGGCGTCGATCTCCGCGGGCGGGATCTCGAGCAGCAAGTTCGAGAGCGCCGCCGGGTCGATGAGCCCCTCTTCGAGGTCGGCGAGGGCCATCTGGGCGATGAGCTGGGTCTCCGGGCGGAGCAGGTCGCCGACGACGGCCAGGCGCGCCCGGGCCAGGTCCGGGCGGTTGGCGGCGAGCTCGGAGAACAGCGCGGCGGTCTGGAAGTCCGTGGTCGCGGCGACGCGGGTGCCCTCGTAGCGGCTCAGGCGGTCGCGGACCATGGGCAGCTCGCCGGAGCCGAGCCAGGGCACGGGGGCGAACCATGACGAGCGCACGTTGGCGGCCCCGTCGAGGGCGTCGAGGCCCGCGGGGTAGTCCTCGCTCGCGTCGTCGAGCTTGCCGAGCTCGACGAGCAGGTCGCGGCAGTCGTCGCCAAAGAGCGCGCGCTCGCGGCAGATCCCGACGCGCGCGCCGAGGTCGTGGCGCTGGGAGGCGAGGGCGGCGAGGGCCCGCTGGCGGACGCGCCGCGGGGCCTTGCGATCGATGGCCACGGAGGCCTGGATGCCGAGGCCGACGCGGGGCGAGGCGCGGCCCCCCGAGGCGTCGAACAGCCGGTAGCTCGCGCGCCGGGCCTCGTCGACGTGGCCCTCGGGGGCGTTCTCCATGTCGAAGCGCTGGGTCCACTCGGCCAGGTTGTTGGAGCCCTCGCCGCCGTGCTTGCGCCGCCAGCGGGCGAACTGCTCCCGGCCCTCGTCGGTGCCCGACTCGAGGGCGACCATGGCCGCGAGGGTGTCGGCGAGGTCGTCGAGGGCGGAGCTGGGCGCGTCGCCCTCGGCCGCGAGCTCGGCGAGCAGCTGGCCGGCGTCGCCGAAGCTGCCGGTGCGCAGCATGTCCGTCGCCCGGCGCAGCTGGACGGTCCACCGGGCCTCGCCGCTGGTGCCCTCGAGGCGCAGCAACCACCGGGCCTGGGCGCCGAGGATGTCGTTGGTGTTGGTCGCGAGATCCGGGAGCAGCTGGGGATCCTTCGTCAGCACGCCGCGCTCGACGGCGTCGAGGACCAGGCGGGCCGAGGCGGCGTCGGGGTCCCAGCGATCGGCGTCGAGGATCGCGTCGAGCCAGCGCTGGAGGTTCTCGCCGCGTCCCTCCGTGGCGGCGCGGTCGGCCTCGGGCCACAGCAGGTCGACGCCCTCGAAGCCGAGCGCGCCGATCTGCTCGGGGGACAGGCGCGGGGCGCCCTCGGGCATGCTGTCGCCGTCGTGGGCCCGCCACTGCAGGCGCTGGAGCGCGGCGAGCTGGCGCGGGCGGGTGCCGTAGGCCGACCACAGCCGGGCGTAGCCCCAGCCGATGTCGGCGGTCTGGGCCGTGAGCAGGGCGCGGTCGATGGCCTTGCGCTCGCGGGCGGGGTTGTCGAGGAACTGGGCGGCCTCGAGCACGAGGGGGCCGTCGAGGGCCGCGTCGCCGACCTCCACGGCGATCGCGGCCGCGCCGGCGAGGGCCTCGCGGGCGGCCTGCTCCCGGGCGGGGTCGGGCTCGAGGGCGAGGCGGGCGAGGACGAACTCGACCCGGGCCAGCTCGAGCTGCTCGCGGGCGAAGGCCCGAGCCTCGTCGAGGTTGCCGAGCTTCAGGGCCCCGAGCGCGGCCTCGGCCGCGCGCGCCTGGGCGCCGGGCCCCGCCTCGCCGTAGCGCCCGAGCGGGCCCAGGGGAACGCGCGCGCGCAGATCATCGCCGTCGAGGGAGGCGAGCTCCCGGGCGACGGGGGCCTTGGGAGCGGCGCAGCTGCTCGCGCCCAGGGCGAGGGTGAGCGCGACGAGGGAGGCGAGGGGGCGGTGGGTCCGCGAGACCATCCCCTCGACGGTAGGGGACGGCGAGGGTCAGTGCCAGTGCTTCCCCCCGGATCGAGGGCGATCGGGGCCGTGAAAGGGCACGCAGCGGCGCCGCTCAGGGGACGAGCACGCGGATCTGGGCGGTGTCTTTGCCCTTGACGCGGGGCCCCACGACGATGTGCTCGGGATCGAGGCCGAAGCGCTCGACGGCCTCGTCGACGATGGCCCTGCTGACCTTGCGATCACCCCGGACCCGGAGCTCGACGTGGGCCTGGCTGAAGCTGCCCGCGAGCAGGCCGAGCTCGTCGATCAGCGCGTCGCGCTCGAGGGCGGCCTCGCCGTGGTGATGCACGAGCACCAGGCGGTCGCCGCCGCGGCGCTCTTGTGCCGCGCGCGTGACCGCGTCGGCGCTGCCGCTCGCGCGGTGGGCCAGGGCGACCTGGGCGAGCACGCTGTTGTCGAGGGGCGCGTGCGCGGGCGCGGGGGTCGAGAGCACGCCGACGGCTCGCCACAGCGCCCAGCTGCGCTGGAACAGGGGCTCGATGGAGACGGCGCCTCGGCCCGAGAGCCCGGCCGCGCGAGCGGCCGCGTCGAGGTCGGCGTGCTCGAGGTAGGCGAGGGCGTTGAGCAGCGCGATGGCCTCGGGGGCACCCGCTTCGCCCGCGATGCGTCGCGCCGCCTTGGGCACGTCCGCGGCCAGGGTCTCGGTGCCCTCGAGCCACAGCTGGCAAAAGCGGGCCAGATCGTCCCCGCGGGCGCGCACGACCCCTGCCGGGGCGACGGCCACGAAGGGGATGAGCTGCGGGGCGTCGGCGCTGCTCAGGGCCAGGGCGCGGCTGTCGACGACCGCGTCGGTGTTGGCGGTCCGGGTCGAGCGCTCGATGGCGCGGGCGCTGACCCGGGGCTTCGACTCTCGAGTGCTGCCCGGCTGGACCAGCTCGACGCGATCGAGGTCGTCGCCGTGGGCGTCGAGGACGTGGAGGGCCAGGTAGGTCGAGGCGCGCCCGGGCTCACCCTCGACGCGGATGGTGCTCGCCTTCGAGCTGCCGGTGTTGACCAGCCAGTCCCGCGGCTCGAGCACGAGGGCGTCGCGGCCCGTGGACCAACCGAGCACGAAGAAGACCTCGGGGTCGAGGGCCCGCAGGCGCTCGTAGGAGGCCACGAAGGTCGGCAGAGGCAGGATCGCCAGCTCCGCGCCGCCCTCGACCGCGCCCCGGGCCAGGGCCGCCTCGAGGCCGGCGACCTCGGTGGTCACGGTGAATCGGGCGTCGATGCCGTGGGCCCGAAAGCGGCTGTCTTCGCCGGGCGCGAGGCCGTCGTTGGCGAGCACCCCGGGGGCGACGAGCTCCCAGCCGAGGCCGACGACGTGCAGCGGCTCGGGCGGAGGCACCGGGGCCTCGGGGGCGGCCTCGGGGGCGGCCTTGGCTTCGGCCAGGGTCGGCGCCTCGCCGCGGGCGAGCGGCTCGGGGGCAGCCTCGCGGTCGGGCGTGACTTGGCTCGGCGGGGCGCTGGGCTCGGCGCTGACGTCGGTGTGTTCGAGGGGCTGGGTCGCGCGCGCGTGGGCCGGGCTCGCCGGCTTGAGCGCCAGGCTCAGGCCCAGGGCCGTGGCCAGGCCCGCGATCAACACGAAGGCGAAGGGGCGGGTGGGGGAGGGCTCTGCGTTCATGGTCACCACGACTTGGCGCCGAAGGTGCGTCGCTCGGGGTAGCGATCGTCGGCGGCGATCAGCTCCGAGAGTTGGCTGACGGGGACGGCCAGGTTGAGGTTCTGGCCGCCGATGAGGCCGGCCACGGACACCCCGATGACCTGGCCGTGGGTGTCGAACACGGGCCCGCCGGAGTTGCCGGGGGAGATCGGCGCGGACATCTGGATGTAGCGCTCGCCCTCGTAGATGCGCCGGGCGGACACGACCCCGGTGGTCAGGGTGTGATCGAGGCCCAGGGGGTTGCCGATCACGCTGACCGGCTCGCCCACGGCCACGGCCTCGGAGTCGCCGAGGGTGGTCACGGTGAGCGCGACGGACTCGGGCACGCGCTCGGGGTCGATGCGCAGCAGGGCCAGGTCGACCTCGGGGTCCGAGGTCAGCAGCTCGACGCTGTCGATGGTGGTCCCGTCGATGAGCTCGACCTCGATGCGGCCGGCGCCCTCGATGACGTGGTGGTTGGTCGCCAGGGTGCCGCGATCGTCGATGAAAAAGCCCGTGCCGCTGCTCTTGCCGCCGAACATGCCGAGGGGGTCTTCGGGGGTCACGGTCAGCGCGACGACGGCGGGGGCGTAGCGCTGGAACAGATCGGCGGGGGTGTAGCTCGGATCGCCCTCGCGCTTCGGGTCCTCCGGGGCTTTTGCTTCGGGCTCGGCGTCCGCTTCGGCATCGGCTTCGGGGTTGGGTGCGGGCTCCGGCGTCGCGGCGGCGGCCTCGAGCTCAGTCTCGTCGAGAGTCGGGGCCTCCTCCGTGGCGTTTTCGTGCACCTTTGGTGCGGAGGGTCCCGCGGGCTCGAGCGCCTCGGGGCGGTCCGCGGCGGCGAGGGTCTCCCGCGGAGCCGGCCCCGCGAGCCAGCGGCTCAGCTGCGAGGCCCGGGGGCGCTCGGCCTGCTCGAGGCGCTCGGCCTCGACCCGCAGCGGGGAGCCGAGCACGCCGCCCGCGAGCACGCTGGTCGCCAGCGCGGCGGCCATCCAGCTGCCCGAGAGCACGTCGCGGACCAGGCCGGGGCGGCGCTTGTCGGCGTCGGTGGGCAGCAGGCGATCGGCGAGCAGCGCGGGCACGGCGACCAGCACGACCGTGGGGACGAGCAGGCGCAGCCAGCCGTTGTCGACGAAGGTGCCCACGGCGGCCATGCCTCCGAGGGTGGCCAGGGGCAGGCCGACGAGCATGCCTGCCCAGGCGGTCAATCCATGGACGGCGCGGAACACCCGACGGCCGCCCGTCTCACTCGTTTCTCGAGCCATTGCACAACTCCTGCACGGCGGGGAGATTCGAGGGGTCCCCGCCGCGGCGAGGGATGCAACGCCGCGCTTCGTGGCGCTATTCCGGATCTGACGCGGGCTCGGCTGCGTGCGTTTCGAGCCAGGCCTCGACCTCGGCGAGGCTGCGGCGCTTGACCGTGGCGTACTCGAGGTAGACCGCTCGGGCCTGGCGCGCGAGGGCGACGGCGCGGGTCCGATCGGCCGCGCTCGCGCCCTCGCGGCTGACCAGGGCGCGGGCCAGGGCGAAGCGCGCGTCGGCGAGCTCCCCGGCGTCGCCCTCGTTCGCCAGCGACAGGCGCTCGGCGGCCTCGAGGTCGGCGATGGCCTCGTCGAAGCGCCCACGGTCGAGCTGCGTCATGCCGCGCACGGACAGGGCCAGCCCGACGAGGGTGTTGTCCCCGCCGTAGGCGCTCAGCCACACGCTGCGCGCCCGGTTGATGTTCTCGATGGCGCTGTCGAAGCGCCCTTGCTGGCGGTCGAGCATGGCCAACACGGCGTAGGTCGAGGCGGTGCTCGGGTGGTCGGGGCCCCGGGACGCGAGCTTGATCTCGAGGGCCCGCTCGGCGTAGCCGCGCGCGGCGTCGAGGTTGTCGAGGGACAGCTCGGCGTTGCTGAGGTTGTTGAGCGAGCTGGCGACGTCGGGGTGCTCGGGGCCGAGCACGCGCTCGCGGATGGCCAGGGCCCGCTCGTGTCTGTCGCGGGCGTTCTCCCAGTCTTGCTCGAAGCCGGCGAGGGAGCCGAGGTTGGACAGCGAGGCCGCGACCAGCTGGTGCTCGGGGCCGAGCACGCGCTCGCGGATGGCCAGGGCGCGCTCTTGGAGCTCGCGGCTGGCGGCGTAGTCCGAGCGCGCTTGCTCGATGATCGCCAGGTTGTTGAGGGCGCTGGCGATGCCCAGCTCGTCGGGGTTGGGGTCGCCCTCGCGCAGGCGCAGGCAGGTCTCGAGCAGCGCGCGGGCCCGGTCGGGGTCGCCCTCGGTGTAGGCCACGATGCCGCGGGTGCAATTCAGGTTGGCCCAGGCCTCGTCGGTGTCGACCGCGGCGGTCATCGCCCCGGCGATCAGGTCCCACTCGGTCGCGTCCTCGGCCGGGCGGGCCTGCTCGTAGCGCATCAGCCAGACCAGGTTCCGCGCCGCGCTCGCGGCCTCGCGCTCCATGCCGCTGGCGAGGGCGAGCTCGAGGCTGCGCAGGTAGGCCCGCTCGGCCTCGTCGAACTCGGCGGCGTCCTCGAGCAGGTTCGCGCGGCGCAGCCACGCGCGGGTCAGCAAGGGCGCGTGGTCGAGGGCCTCGGCCTCGGCGATGACCGCCTCGAGGGCCCCCCTCGCGGCCGCGCGCTCGCCCGCGTTGTGCTTGACCTGGAGCTCGATCAAGCGGCGATCGAGGGCCTCGGCCCTCGCGGCGGCGGCCGGATCCTCGGGCGGGGGGAGCTCGGCCATGAGCTCGCGCAGGTCGGCGCAGCGCCCGAGCTGCGGGAGCGCCGCGACGCTGTCGAGGGCGGCCCCGAGCCGCTCGGCGATGGGCGGCGAGCTCTGGCCGTGCGCGCCGATGCGCTCGATCTCCTCGACCGTCGCGCGCAGGTGGACCAGATCGCGCTGCAGGCAGGTCGCGCGGCGCTGGCTGAGCTCGCGCTGCTCCGGCGAGCTGAGGTCCCGGGCGGCCTCGCAGGCGTCGACTCGGGCGTCGACCCAGGCCTCGGCGTGCGCGTCGAGGCGGGACTCGAGCTGGGTCCAGACCGCCGGCGCGTGCTCGAGGCCGGTGTCGAGGATGGCCGCTCGGACCCGCGCCCTGGCCTCGGCGCCCCACACCGCCTCGAGCTCGGCCTGGGCGTCCTCGCGGCCGTCGAGGGTGCAGACCTGGGCGTCCGCGCGGGCGCTCGCAACGACGATCGCGATCGAGGCGCCGAGGATCAGGCTCAGGCCCAGGCCCGCCCACAGCGGTCGTCGGCGGGGCGCGGGGTCGTCGGCGAGGGCCTCGAGCAGGGCGGCCATGTCGGGCCAGCGCGCGTCGGGGTCGCGGGCCAGGCCGCGGACGACCGCGCGGTGGACCCACGCGGGCACGTCGGTGTCTCGGGGCGGCGGGCACAGCTGCTCGTTCTCGACGGCGTAGAGCAGCGCGCCCACGGTCCCGCCGGGGTAGGGGCGCTCGCCGTAGAGGGCCTCGTGGAGCGAGGCGCAGAAGCTGAATTGGTCGCTGCGCGCGTCGACCTTGCTGCCCCTGAACTGCTCGGCGGGCATGTAGGCCGGCGTCCCGATCAGCGCGCCGGTCCGGGTCAGCTTGGTGTCGGCGGCGGCGGACTCGGTCAGCTGGGCGGGCGCGTCCTTGGCTCGGGTCTCGGGGGAGGCGTCGGTCTCGGGCGGGTCGGCTTCGTTGGCGCTGCGGGCGATGCCGAAGTCGAGCACCCGCACCCGGCCGTCGGCGCCGAGCATCACGTTGTCCGGCTTGAAGTCCCGGTGGACCAGGCCCGCGCCGTGGGCCGCCGCGAGGCCGCGGCCGGCCGCCGCGAAGACCTCGAGGACCTCGCGCCACGGCCGAGTCGGGCGGGGGCCGTCCGCGTCCTCGCCCGTGTCGGGGGCGAGCTCGGAGGCCGCTTCGAGCCGCATCCACGCGCTCAGGGTCTGGCCGGCGACGAACTCCATGGCGACGAAGAGCTGGCCCTCGTGGCTGCCGACGTCGTGGACGGCGACGACGTTGGGGTGGCCGAGCTGGGCGAGGGCCTGGGCCTCGCGCTGCAGCCGGGCCCGGGCGCGGTCGAGGGTGGGCTGGCGCGTGTCGATGAGCTTGAGCGCGACCTTGCGGTCGAGCTCGGGGTCGTAGGCCGCGAGCACGACCCCCATGGCCCCGGAGCCGAGGCGCTCGAGGACCATGTAGCGGCCGACCCGCTCGACCTCCTCGTAGTCGTGCTCGCCCTCGCCCCCGCCCTCGGCCCGGGCCTCGCCCATGGCCTCGAGGTCGAGGGTGTCGAGGTGCCCGGGGAGGGTCAGGGCCGCGGAGTCGGTGGGATCCCTGGAGATGGTGTGGTCGAGGCTGGGCGGCTTGGACCCCGTCATCGGCCCTCAGGATAGCGCGGCCCCGCGCTACTCGGCGATGCGCCCGGCGGCGGCCATGCACCGCTCGATCTCGGCCCAGGCGTCGGCCTCGGTCGCCGGCTCGGCCGCGCGGGCGAGGCTCTCGAGGGTCAGCTCGATGCTGGCCATGAGCTCCGAGACCTCCTGATGTCCGTAGGTCCCGGCCGTGCCGTGGAGGGTGTGGGCGATGCGGTGGGCCGCGTCGTAGGCCTGCTCCCGACCCTCGGGCGTGGCCGCGCGGGCGGCCTCGAGGGCGGCCTGGAGCCCGCCGAGCTTCTCCCCGAGGCGCTCGGCGTAGCGCTGGCGCAGGGCGTCCATGCGGTTGCGGCCCCGGGTCTGGGCCGGCTGCGCGAGGATCTTTTGAATCTCCGTGGGCAGCTGCATGGGGTCGAAGGGCTTGGCGATCACGCCCGCGGCCCCGAGCCCGACGTAGTGCTCGCGCTCGTGGGGCTGAATCTTCGCGGTCATGAAGATGACCGGGATGCCGCGCGTGGCCTCCTTGCCCGCGAGGGCCTTGAAGGTGCTGACCCCGTCCATCTCCGGCATCATGACGTCGAGCACGATGACGTCGGGGGTGTGCTGCTCGGCGAGGGTCAGGGCCTCGGCGCCGCAGGTTGCGATGTGGGTCTTCCACCCGCCCACGTGGGACAGGCTCATCTCGGCGATGGTGCGGATGTCGGGTTCGTCGTCGACGAGCAGGATCGAGTTGATGGTCGCCATGGTCGTGGTGCGTCGGTCAGCCGGGAGGGAGAGGGGGTGGGTGGGCTCATCGTAGACTGCGGACCTCTTCTTCGAGGGCACGCAGTGCCTCGGCGAGCGCCTGGCGGTGGTCTCGCTCGTCTGCCGCCGTCTTGCTCGTGCCCAGAGCCCCCAGGGCGTTGCCCAAGCCGATCAGTTTGGAGCGGGCCATGACCGGCATCCCTCGTTGGCGGGCCAGCCCGGTCGCGCGGCGGCTGAGCCGGGCGGTGAGCGGGCGATCCCCCTCGCCGAGGGTGGGTGTCCCGATCAACACCACCGAGTTGTCGATGAGCTCGTAGAGCGAGTCCTTGGTGGGGTCGCCGGTGCGGGGCCGCTCGGAGGTGTCGATGGGCGTGGACTCGGCGCGGAAGCGTCGCTGGGGCAGGTCGTTGACGCTCTCGCCGAGGGCGAAGTGGAAGCGCGAGCCGACGCCGAGCTGGCTCTCGACCCCGATGCCCCCGCCGTGGGCGTCGATGATCGCCTTGGAGATCGCCAGGCCCAGGCCGCTGCCGCCGGCCGAGCGCGTGGCCGACTCGTCGAGCTGCGAGAACTTGCGGAACAGCTTGGGCATCTGGTCCTCGGCGATGCCGGGGCCCTCGTCACACACGCTAAAGCGTACGGTGCCCGGGGAGATCTCTTCGATCTCGACGGTGACCGTGTCACCAGGCTTGGAGAACTTGATGGCGTTGGACAGCAGGTTGATGAGCACCTGGAGCAGGCGGTCGCGGTCGCCCCGCACGTCGCAGGCCGACTCGAACTCGCGGACCAGGGACACGCCGCTCTCCGTCGCGTAGCCCGAGATCTCGGCGATGGCGTCCTCGGTCAAGCGGATGGGGTCGAGGACCTCGCTGCGCAGCTCGAGCTTGCCGGTCTCGATCTTGTCGAGGTCGAGGATGTCGTTGACCAGGCGGATCAGCCGCTCGGTGTTGCTCAGGGCGATGCGCACCAAGCCCTTGATGCGGATGTCGAGCTCGCCCGCGACGCCCCCCTCGAGCAGGCCCAGGGAGCCGCGGATCGAGGTCAGCGGGGTGCGCAGCTCGTGGCTGACGATGGACACGAACTCGTTCTTGAGCCGCTCGATGCGGGCGCGCTCGGTGATGTCCGTGGCGATGCCGACCACGCCCTCGAGGCGCTCGTCGCCGGCGACGGCGGGGGAGCAGCGCAGCTCCCAGGTCATGCGGCCGATGGGCGCGCTGGTGACCGCGGTCTCGCCAGCCATGGCCTTGCGCACGGCGGTCAGCATCTGCGGCACGTGGGCGAAGACCTCGAACACCGAGCGGCCGACGACGCGCTCGGGGGACACGCCCAGGCCCGAGGCCCCGAGGCCGTCGAAGAGCGAGAGGATGCCGTCGGGATCGACGGAGAACAGCACGATGGGCGCGCCCGTGATGATCGTGCGCAGCTGGTTTTCGCTGGCGGACAGGGCCTCTTGGGCCCGGCGCCGGGAGGTGACGTCTTCCTCGGTGACGAGCACGCGCCGCTGCGTCCCGGCCACGCCGCTGACCTGGACGGCGTACCAGCAGCGACCGCGGGGTCCGTCCCGGGACAGCTCGTACTCGAAGCGAGAGCGGCGCCCGTCGAGGACCGCGAGCACGCCCGCGACGAAGGAGCCGACCTCGTCGCCAGGCCCGCGGGGGCTGAGCTCGGCGACGTAGTGGCTCCCGATCGGCCGACGTGGAGGCGCGTCGGGGGGATCGCAATCGGGCGGCGACAACCAATTGCGGTTCGCGGCGATCACGAGCCCCTCGGCGTCGAGGAGGGCGGCGCGGTTGGGCATGGCTTCGAGCAAGGGGTCGGCCATGGCTGCTAGAGTATGCCCCCAGGGCTGCCCCGGGACCACTCGCGCGCGCAGGGCCGCGTGCGCGCGCGCTCTGAATGGGGAGGCTGGCCGAAATCGAGGGGAGGGCGCCCGCTTTCTTTGGGAAAGCTCGATTCAGCCCTTGTCAGCGGCTGATCCGGGCTGCCATAAACGACTGAGATGGTCAGCGAGCCGAGCGGACGACGAAAGAAAGCCCGGGTGTTGGTGGTCGACGATGACGTCGATCTGCTCGCCCTGCTCGAAGCAGGACTCGAAGCGGGGGGCTACGAGGTCGAAGTGTGCGGCTCGGCCGAGCGCGCCCTCGAGATGCTCGAGGTCGCGGCTCACGACATCATCGTCACCGACATCAACCTGCCGGGCATGAGCGGCCTGGACTTTTGCTCCCGCGTCGTGTCCGAGCGGGGCAACCTCGAGGTCGTCGTGATGACCGCCTTTTCGAGCATCAAGTCGGCGGTCCAGGCCCTGCGCGCGGGCGCCTACGACTACTTGATGAAGCCGCTGGATGTCGACGCCCTGGTCCACCGCCTCGACCGGGTGGTGCGCGAGCGCGACACCCTGCGAGAGGTCGAGCGCCTGCGCGAGATCGTCGCGGAGGAGCGGGGCTTCGAGGGCCTGCTGGGCACCTCGGCCCCGATGCAAAAGCTCTACGACCTGGTCGCGCGGGCGGGCGAGACGGACGCCTCGGTGCTGGTCACCGGCGAGAGCGGGACCGGCAAGGAGCTCGTGTCTCGGGCCTTGCATCGGCGCAGCGCCCGGAGCGGGGCGCCCTTCGTGCCGGTCAACTGCTCGGCGATCCCCGATCAGCTCCTCGAGAGCGAGCTCTTCGGCCACGCCCAGGGGGCCTTCACCGACGCCCGCAAGTCGCGGGCCGGCCTGTTCGTCGAGGCCACGGGGGGCACCTTGTTCCTCGACGAGATCGGCGAGATTCCCCTCCAGGTTCAGCCCAAGCTGCTGCGCGCCCTCGAAGAGCGCAAGGTCCGGCCGGTGGGCTCGGACAAGGAGGCCGACGTCGATGTCCGCCTGGTCGCCGCGACCAACCGCGACCTCGAGGCCGCCGTCGAGGACGGATCCTTCCGCGAGGATCTCTTCTTCCGCGTCAACGTCATCCACATCCACGTCCCGCCCCTGCGCGCCCGCGGCGGGGACTGCCTGCTCCTGGCTCAGAGCTTCCTCGAGCGCTACGCGGCCCGCTTTGGCAAGGCCGTCGAGGGCCTGAGCTCCGGCGCCGCCGAGCGGCTGATGGCCTACAACTGGCCCGGCAACGTCCGAGAGCTGCGCAACTGCATCGAGCGCGCCGTCGCCCTGGGCCGCGGCCCGGAGATCCAGGTCGAGGACCTGCCCGAGCGCGTGCGCACCCACAGCCGCGCCCAGCTGGTCGTGGGCACCGACGACCCCTCGGAGCTCGCCGAGCTCGCCGAGATCGAGCGCCGCTACATCCTCCACGTCATGGAGGTCGTCGGCGGCAACAAGAGCCTCGCCGCCAAGACCCTCGGCCTCGATCGCAAGACGCTGTACCGCAAGCTCCAGCGCTACGCTCGCTCCGACGCCGGCGGGTCCTGATTATGCCCCCACCAGGCGCCCTGAACTGGGGGCGCTTCGTCGCTGTCCGCTCCTCCGCTTTGGCTTGGGGGGCAGTGGGGTTCGTGCCTGCGAGGGGGCATGTGGTCGCCCCCGCTCGCGGGGGCGTTTGTTTGGCGGAGGTGAGGGTCGCCTCTTTTTGGGGGTGATGGCGTGGGCGCTAGCTCGGTGACGCGTCGTCGAACTCGTCGGCGTGGATGGTGGCGGTCCACGGCTCGCGCCGGTGGGGGGAGCCCGTCGGTGCTGTTTCGCCGATGCGGCCGCGGACGGTGATGCGGTCACCGGGGGCGATGCGCTCGACCTCGACCTCGAGGCGGACGCCGTGCTCGGCGCTGAGCCGGGCGTGGAGCTCGTCGACGCGTCCGCCGGGGGCTAGCTCCACGCGCACGGCGTGCTCGCCCGCGCGGAGGATGAAGTCCGTGGCTTGCCAGCTCGAGTAGCGGCTGGTCTCGGCGTTGAGCCCGAAGTAGCGCTCGGTGATCGTCGGCGGCGTGGCCTCGTAGCGGAGCACGACCGCGGGCGCGCCGGTCAGCGGATCGTGGAGCAGGGCGCCCGACTCGTCGACCTCGACGACGCCGCGGAGCTCGACGGCCTCGCCGGGGCGGCACTCGACCACCGCGGCCATGGCCACGGCCCGGTAGCGCGGCCGTCGACCGAGCACATCGTCGAGCCAGGCGCGGACCCCCATGGGCCGACCATAGCAGCTCGCGCGCGCGAATCTTTTTTCGACATTCGAGCTTGCGCCCCCCCGATGCTGCGCTACTCCTGAGCCCGTAGAGGTTGGTCCCCATGGAACGCAATCGAAATCACGCCAATGCGACCGAGCGCGCGCGAGAACGCAGCGCCGAAGGTCGCAATGTGAGCGAGTCGACGCGGTCCGTGGGCTGAATCTCTGCCGAACAATCAGAGCCACCATCCGTCACCGCGACTGGACTGGAACCCCACGCTGGAGCCCAGGCTGCGTCGACTCTCGCGAGCAATCGCAACATCAGGGTCCGTAGCTGAGTGGTTTTAGCGTCGGTTTGTTAGCCCGGGGACGTGGGTTCGATTCCCACCGGGCCCTCTTGGTCCCCCACATCGCGCGCACGCGCCAAGTCCCGTTCGTCCAATGGTCAGGATGGCTGGTTTTCAACCAGGAGACAGGGGTTCGACT
Organism: Plesiocystis pacifica SIR-1; assembly: GCF_000170895.1. Lineage (GTDB taxonomy): Bacteria > Myxococcota_A > Polyangia > Nannocystales > Nannocystaceae > Plesiocystis > Plesiocystis pacifica. The sequence continues at coordinate 46,422 of NZ_ABCS01000066.1, forward strand.
CCCCTACGGGATGCTCATCATCCATAACTTCACGTCCCGTTCGTCTAGCGGTCAGGATGCTTGGTTCTCAGCCAGGTGGCAGGGGTTCGACTCCCCTACGGGATGCTTCATGACGACAACTTCACGTCCCGTTCGTCTAGCGGTCAGGATGGCTGGTTCTCAACCAGGCGGCAGGGGTTCGACTCCCCTACGGGATACTTCGCGGCGGCCCCGGCTCGACATCGAGTCCGGGGCCGTCGGCGTTTGGCGGTCCTGTGGGTGTGCTCGGGCACTCGGGCGCTCGCTCGCTTGAGCTATGCTCGGCGCCGAGACCCGCCATGACCCCCGCCGAACGAGCCAACCGCCCGCGCTGGACAGGCCAGGGCTTCGAGATCTGGTTTTTCGTGGTCCTGGTGCCCGGCGCCGAGCGGGCGCTGTGGGTCCGCATGACCCGCTTCGCCCACGCCGGCGAGTCGGACGCGCGGGTCTGGGCGGTGGTCTCGGACGCGGGCTCGGTCCACACCCAGCGCGAGCGCCTGCCCGTGGACGCGCTGCGCGAGCTCGACGAGGGCGGGCGCCCCGGCCTGGCGGTGGGCGAGTCGGTCCGCTTCCTGGCGGGGGAGACCCAGGGCCGCTGCGGCGACGTCGAGTGGTCGCTGCGCTTTGAAGCCGGCGACGCCGGGGTCCAGCGGGTCGCTCGGGTCCCCGGCTTCGTGCCGGTGGGCACCCACGCGAACCATCCCTACGCCGAGGCGCCGGTCACCGGCAGCGTGCGCGTGGGCGAGCGGGAGCTGAGCCTCGGCGGCGGCCTGCTCTCGCAGATGCACATCTGGGGGACGACGCGGGTCGAGTGGCTGCGCTGGGCCTGGGCGCCGCGCTTCGACGACGGCGGCGCCCTCGAGCTCACCGGGGTCGCGCCCAAGGACGGGGGCGGCAACCTGGTCAACCTGTGGGCCCGGGCCGGGGCCGACGGGTCGCCGACGACGATCATCGATCGCTGCGGCCTGACCCAGGCGCTGCGGGCCAAGCTCGTGGCCCCGCGGCCGGGGGTGCTGCACCACGTCGCCAGCCCCGGCGGCAACCAGGCGGGGGCGGGCGGCCGGGTGGTCGCGCGGGTGTGGGCGCGGCCCGAGACCTTCGCGGGCTGGGACTACCGGCAGACCGCGGGCTCGGGCCCGGCGCTGGATCTGCACGTCGCCCAGTCGAACCTCGGCCACGCCGAGCTCGAGCACTACACCCGGGTCGGCATGGGCTGGCAGCCCCTGCGACGCAGCCGCTCGACCTGCGCGGCGCTCGAGTTCCACGGCCTGCCGGACTACCCGGAGTTTCGCTACGCGCCCTGGGACGCCGAAGGGGAGGGGGCGCAGTCGGGCGCAGGCGGCCGCGAGCCCCCCGTGAGCGCCCAGGCGAGCGAGGACCCGAGCGCCTCGCTGGGCCCCGGGCGCTGGATCCGGGTCGAGCGACCCGCGAGGATCCTGGCCCTCGGCCTGACCTTCCGCGCCCACGCCCGAGAGACCGCGAGCGCGGCCGACCCCGTGGTCTTCGAGGTCGCGCCCTCGGCCTGGGTGGGCCTCCCGGTCCACGGCGAGCGCCAGCCCGCCCGCCTGCTCCGGCCGTCGAGCGCCGCGCTCTTCGAGGCCTGCGAGCGCCTCGACCCGGGCCTGCGCCAGGAGCTGGCTGGCTTTGGCTTCTTGCCCGCGATGCTCGACTACGAGGTCGAGCTCGCCCTCGTGTTCCCCGAGGGCCTGACGCGCGTCGAGGAGCTGAGCCAGCCGGGCCGGGTGGCGATGGCGGTGGCCAACGACTTGACGGCGCGCAGCCTGCAGATCCTCGGCGAGGGCCAGGGCGCGCGCCTCGACTACTGGGGCGCCGCGAAATCTCTGCCGGGCCTGGCCCCGACCGCGGAGCGGGCCTGGTTGTTCGAGTCCCTCCCCCTCGATCGATGGCCCGAGCTGCGGCTGCGCACTCGGGTCAACGGCGAGCTGCGCCAGGACGCGAGCACGAGCTTGCTCATGGAGACGCCCAGGCAGATGCTCGGGCGCATCCTCGCGTCGGCGGGCCCCTTGCCGGCGAAGGCCGTGGTCCTGACGGGAACGCCCTCGGGCATCGCGTTCACGGTGCCGCGGTGGAAGCGAGCCGTCGGCGAGCGCCTGCTCGACCGCGTCGGCAAGCTCCGGGCGGCGATCGGCGGGTTCACGAGCTCGACACGGTTTCTGCGTCCGGGGGACCGGGTCGAGGTCGACGCCGGGCCCCTCGGCGGCTTCGCCCACGTCGTCGACATCGAGCCCGAGGTGGTCCCCGAGGCGGTCCCCGAGCCGGGCCCCGAATAGAAGCCGCGGTGGTACCCTGGCCGCGCCATGATGCGGCTGTCTTCCAAACTCAGCGAGCTCCCCCTGCGAGCCGAGGTCGTCGTCGTCGGCAGCGGATACGGTGGGGGCATCGCCGCCTCGCGCCTGGCCCGGGCGGGCCGAGAGGTCGTCGTGCTCGAGCGCGGCCGCGAGTACCTGCCGGGCGACTTTCCCACGCGCGAGGCCGAAGCCGCGCGCGAGACCCAGGCCAGCATCCCGGGCGCCGCGGGGGGCTGCGAGCAGCTCGGGTCGCGCCTGGCCCTGTTCGACTTTCACGTCGAGAAGGTGCTCAACGTGCTGCGCGGCTGCGGCCTGGGCGGGACCTCGCTGATCAACGCGGGCGTGGCCCTGGAGGCCGATCGGCGGGTGTTCGCCGGCCCCCGCTGGCCCCGCGCCCTGGCCGAGGACGGCGCGGGCATCGACGCGGGCTACCGCCGGGCGAAGGAGGTGCTCGCGCCCGAGACCTACCCCGAGAGCTGGCCGCGGCTGGCCAAGCTCGACGCCCACCGCCAATCGGCCGAGGCCATGGGCGAGCCCTTCGCGCGCACGCCCATCAACGTCAGCTTCGCGGAGAAGACCAACGCCTTCGGGACCCATGAGGCGGCCTGCACCCTGTGTGGTGATTGTGTCGCCGGCTGCAACTACGGCGCGAAGAAGACCGTGGCCGGGACCTACCTGCGCGACGCGTGGAACCACGGCGCGCGCATGTCACGGAGCTGCCGTCGACCGGGTCGAGGCCCGGAGCGACGGGCTGTGGGCCGTACACTACAGCCCCGTCGAGGCCGGGCGGGAGCAGTTCGACGCGGACGTGGACCCGGTGGTGATCGCCGAGCTCGTCGTGCTGGCCGCGGGCGCCCTGGGCTCGACGGAGATCCTGCTGCGCTCGCGCGCCGCCGGCCTGCCGCTCTCGGCCCGCCTGGGCGAGTCCTTCAGCGGCAACTCCGACGTGTTGGCCTTTGGCTACAACAACGACCAGCGCATCGACGGCGTGGGCGCGGGCCCGCGCAAGCCCAGCGCCGAGCACCCCGTGGGCCCGACGATCACCTCGGTCATCGACGGGCGGACCCCCGAGCGGCCGCTCGGAGAGCACTTCGTCCTCCAAGAGGGGGCGCTGCCGGGCTGCATCGACGCCATCTACTCGACGAGCCTCGAGCTCCAGGCCCGGGCGCACGGCGAGGCCACGGACTCGGGCTTGGTCGACGCCGTGGAGGAGCGGGCTCGGATCCTGCGCAGCCGCCTGCCCGGCGGCGCCCTGGCCGGGGCCGTGGCCAACACCCAGACCTACCTGGGCATGGCCCTGGACAGCGGCGCGGGCACGCTGAAGCTCGACGTCGACGAGCAGCTGCGGATCGACTGGCCCGGGGTCGAGGAGGAGCCGAGCATCGCTCGCCTGCACGCCAAGCTCGTCGACGCGACCGCGGCCCTGGGCGGGACCTTCGTGCCCAACCCGCTGTGGAGCAACCGCCTCGAGTCCTCGCTGATCTCCGTGCACCCCCTGGGCGGCTGCGCCATGGCCGAGGACGCGGAGGGCGGGGTCACCAACCACAAGGGCCAGGTGTTCGCCGGCGACTCGGGGGCGCGGGTCCACCCGGGCCTCTACGTCGCCGACGGCTCGCTCATGCCCTCGCCCCTGGGCGTCAACCCGCTGCTGACCATCTCGGCCCTGGCCGAGCGCAACATGGCCCTGCTCGCCCGCGAGCGCGGCTGGACCATCGAGTACGCCCTCGACCACCGCCCCTCGGGGCCGCCGCGCTTGCCCGTGGCGCCGTCCGGCGTGGGCGTGCGCTTCACCGAGCGCATGGCCGGCGAGGTCGACTTCGAGGCCTCGGCGAGCGCGGGGCGGGAGCGCAGCAGCTGCGCCTTCGTCTTGACCCTGAGCAGCGCCAACCTCGAGGCGACCCTCGCCAGCCCGACCAAGCCCATGGACATCGCGGGCACCGTGGACATCCCGGCGCTCTCGCCCGAGCCGCTGCAGGTCTCGGACGGCCACTTTTCGCTGCTGTCCGACGACCCGGAGCACCGCGCCACGACCAACATGATCTACGCGATGACGCTGAACGCCGAGGACGGCCGGCGGTGGCGCTTTCGCGGGGTCAAGTACGTCCACGACGACCGCGGCCTCGACCTGTGGTCGGACACGACCACGCTCTTCGTCGAGATCCACGACGCGCAGACCGGGGCCCTGGCCGCGCGCGGGAAGCTGCACATCTCCATGGCCGACTTCGCCAAGCAGCTGCGGACCATCGACGTGACCGGGGCCGAGTCCCGGCTCGAGGCGCTCACGGCCCAGGTCCGCTTCGGCCGCTTCTTCGTCGGCTCGCTGTTCGACACCTACGCCGGGGTGTTCTCCCGGCCCTCGGTGTTCGACCCCGACGCGCCGCCGCGGGTGCGCCGGAACCTGCGCGCGGACGCGCCGACGATCCACTACTTCCACACCTCGGACGGCGCCCCGCTCGTGCTGACCCGCTACCGCGGCGGGGGCAAGGGCCCGGTCGTGCTGATCCACGGCCTGGGCGTGTCGAGCGGCATCTTCACCGTCGACACCATCGGCACCAACCTGGTCGAGTACCTGTTCGCCCACGGCTACGACCTGTGGCTCCTCGACTTCCGGGCGAGCATCGAGCTGGCCAGCGCCGAGGTGCCCGCGAGCTGCGACCTGATGGCGACCGTCGACCTGCCCGAGGGCATCGCCGAGGTCCGCCGGCTCAGCGGCGCGGACTCGGTCCAGGTCATCGCCCACTGCATCGGCGCGACCTTGTTCTACATGAGCGCCCTGGCCGGCAAGCTCGAGGGCGTGCGCGCGGCGCTGACCTCCCAGGCGACGCCGCACATCGACGGCTCCCGGGACCACCGGATCAAGTCGGGCCTGCGCCTGCCGGCGGTGCTCGAGAGCCTCGGCTTCACCTCGCTCACGGCCTACACCGACAAGCACGACGGCTGGCTCGACCGCCTCTACGACCGGGCCCTGGAGCTCTACCCCGTCGCCCGGGAGGAAGAGCGGGGCGCCAGCGCGACCGCCCGCCGCATCACCTTCCTCTACTCGCAGCTCTACGAGCACGACCAGCTCAACGTCGCGACCCACGACACCCTCCACGAGCTGTTCGGCGTGGCCAACCTGAGCTGCTTCGATCAGCTCGGGGCGATCATCCGGGCCGAGCACATCGTCGACGCCGAGGGCGGGGACGTCTACCTGCCCCAGGTCGGGCGCCTGGCCCTGCCGCTGCGGATGATCCACGGGGCCGAGAACGCCTGCTACCTGCCCTCGGGCAGCGAGCGCAGCTACGCCTGGCTGCGCCAGCACAACGATCCTGCGCTCTACTCCCGGGTGGTCATCCCCGACTACGGCCACATCGACTGCATCTTCGGCAAGGACGCCGCCGAGCACGTCTACCCGCACATCCTCGAGCACCTGGAGGCGAACCTGTGAACCGCGACCGTCCGCGCGAGTGGAGCCCCGCCCCGACCGTGTCCCGCTCGACCTACGACGCCGTGGTGATCGGCTCGGGCTTTGGCGGGTCGATCAACGCCCTGCGCCTGGCCGAGGCCGGGCAGTCCGTGCTCGTGCTCGAGCGAGGCCGCCGCTACGCGCCCCGGGACTTTCCCCGGGACGTGCGCGACGTCGACGAGCTGCTGTGGGGCTACCCGGACGAGGCGCGCTCCCACGGCCTGTTCGACTTTCGCACCCTCTCGGGGGTGTCGACGGCCGTGGCCGCCGGGGTCGGCGGGGGCTCGCTGATCTACGCGAGCATTCACTACCGCCCGCAGGCGCGGATCTTCGAGGACCCGCGCTGGCCCGAGCCCTTCGACCTCGACAGCCTCGGACCCTACTACGAGCGGGTCTCGGCGGAGCTCGGCGTCGAGCCGGTGCCGGGCGACGTCCCGCTGCCCAAGCGCGACGCCTTCCACCGCGCCGCCAAGGCCATGCAGCTCGACAGCTTCGACACGCCCCAGGCCGTGAGCTGGACCAAGCTGCACGGCTCGACCGAGGGCCACGGCCAGGGCCGCAAGACCTGCCAGCACTGCGCCGAGTGTGAGTTCGGCTGCCGCTACGGGGCCAAGAACACCCTCGACTTCACCTACCTGGCCAAGGCCGAGGCGCTCGGGGCCCAGGTCGCGACGGGCTTTTTGGTCACCCACGTCTCGCCGGCGCGGGGCGGGGGCTGGCACGTGCACTACGAGGACATGCGCACCGGCCAGCCCGCGGTGGTGACCGGGCGCAAGGTCGTGCTCGCGGCGGGCACCCTGGGCAGCAACGAAATTCTGCTGCGCAGCCGGGACGAGGCGCGGACCCTGCCCAAGCTCTCGCGGCGCCTGGGTCGGGGCTACTCGGCCAACGGCGACTACCTCGGCAACGTCCAAAACGCGAACCTCAACCTCGATCCTTGGGTCGGGCCCGACGTCACCTCCGTCGCCTGGCACTACCCGCCCGAGGGCATGGACAAGCCCGGCTTCGTGCTGGCCACGCCGACCTACAACCGCCCGGTGATGGAGGTCCTGGCTTCCTTTGGGCAGCCGCCCACGCGCGAGGCGGTCAAGCTGTTCGCGCCCATGCTGTGGCGCAGCGTCCCGGGGTTGCTGCGCCGGGGCTTTCGCTCGGGCTTGGTGTCCAAGCCCCTGCGCGTCCCGGCCACGGGGGCGGGCCCGGCCCGACGCCACGCGATCATCTTCGCCATCGGCCAGGACAACGCCAACGGCCGGCTGGTGCTGCGCCGGGGCAAGCTCGACATGCTGTGGGACTACGCCCGCGAGAACGCCGAGCTCGTCCGCTACCAGCGTCAGGCCATGGAGGAGCTGTGCCGCCACTACGGCGGGACCTTCGGCGAGTTCCCGCTGTGGGGGCCGTTCAAGAAGACCTTCACCGTCCACAACCTCGGCGGCTGCGCGCTGTCGAGCTCGGCGGCCGAGGGCGTGGTCGACATCAACGGGCAGGTCCACGGCCACCCGGGCCTGTTCGTGGCCGACGGGGCCGTGATCCCGACGGCGATCGGCAGCCACCCGGTGATGACCATCTCGGCCGTCGCCGAGTGGATCGCCGAGCGCGTGGTCGCGGCTTAGGCTCGTCAACGCGGTCTCGGGCGAGCCGCGCTGGCGCAGGCGCGCAGGTCGACTACGCTTTCTCGACGGCATGGTCGAGCTGCCCTACCTCGCCACGGATGATTGGCTGACCAGCGCCATCGGCGGCTGCCTGGTCCTCGTGCTCGGCGTGGTGATCGAGCGCTGGGTTCGCATCCGAGGCGTGCGCCTGCGGCTTGGGGCAGTCGCTGCCGTACACACGTCGCTGCTCGAGGAGCTGCATCGGCTGCGCAGAGGCCTGTCCACGCTGACGGGGCTGGGCTCGGTGGCGCTGATGCTCGGTGTCCTGAGCGCCATCTTCGAGCTGCTGGTTCCCTTTCGGAACTTCGCCGGGCCGCCCCTCGAGCCCTACTCGGTCCGGGTCGTGCGAGACGCCGCGGACGCCTTTGGCCCCGTCGGCTTGGGCCTCGGCGTCGCGGTGATCGCCGTCGCCTGCCGGGCCGCGCTCGCGTTTCGGGTCGAGCAGATCGCCGACCGGCTCGAGCAGGCCGCGATCGCGGCCCTCAACTCGAGCGGCGAGGGGCCGGGACCAGCGTCGCGATGAGCGGCTGAGGGTCGTCGAGGCCCTGGGCCTCGAAGTAGGCCTGAGCCGCCGCGGCTGCGCCCGCGTCTCCGCGCGCGGCCAGGCGCACGCGCACGGCCGCGAGGTGGGCCTGCATGTCGTGGGCCTCGAGGCGCTCGGCGGCCTCGCGCCAGGTCTGCTCGGCGGCGGACTCGTCCCCCTCGACGGCGCTGAGCGAGCCGAGCAAGATGGCGCGCAGCGGCGCGGCCTGGGGCTTGTGGCTCTTGGCGAGCTTGGCCAGATCTTTGCGCACGCGGGCGAGGGCCCGGCCCCGGTCGGAGCTCGGCTGGCTGCCGTCGGCGAGGGCAGCCAGCTGGGCCCGGGCGCGCAGCTCGTGAAACTCGACGTGGCTCGGCATCATGTTGGCCACGACCTTCGCCCGCCAGTCGTCGAGGACCGCCGCGACGGCGTCGAGGGCCCCGGGCGCGTCGCCCATGAGCAGCGATACCTCGACGCGGCTCATGGCCAGGACGATGTGCTGGAAGGTGACCTGGCGCGGGTGCCACTGGCGGGCGAGGGCGTCGAGGCGCAGCAGCGCGTCCTCGCCCTCGCCGTAGACCGCGAGGGTCAGGGCGTGGAGCGAGCCCAGGGACACGCCGACGTGGTGCTGGCCGAGATCGCGGGCCACGGCCAGGAGCTCGGGCAGCTCGGCGCGCAGCTCCCCGTAGCGCCCGAGGATCTTGCGCACCCAGTTCCACTGCACCGTGCTCGCGCCGCGGATCCAGCCCGAGTTGGGGCTGGTCTCGAGGCGGACCTGGAGGGCGGCGAAGGCCTCGGCGGCCTCGGGCCAGCGCCCCGAGTGGTCGAGGTGGTTGGCGGTCACGTACTCGACGACGCGGTGATACTCGGGCTCCTCGATGTGCGGCAGCAGCTCGCGGGCGGCGGTCATCAGCTCGCGGCCCTTCTCGCGCCGACCGATCGCCACGAAGATCGAGGCGTCGTGGACGAGGCAGCGGATCAGCCGCTTGGGCTCGCCCGCGCGCAGAGCCAGGCGCATGGCCCGGGACTGCTGGTAGCCGGCGAAGATGGCCTCGTGGTGGGACAGGCCGGTCTTGGTCGCGAGCAGCGAGTCGATGCGCTCGAGCAGGTCGGGATCGATGTCGGCCTCGGCGCGCCGCTCGAAGGCGTGGCCTCGGACGATGAGGCACAGCCGGTGCCAGACGGTGCTGAGGATGGCCATGCCGACGCCCCGGGGCTGCCACACGCCGATCTCGCGGAGCACCGGGGTGATGGTGTCCATGCCCTCGTCGAGCAGCCCGATCTTCACGCGCTCGCTCGCGGCGCGGCGGCGCAGGTCTCGGGCCGCCCGGGGGTCCTCGGCCGTGCGCGCGAGGGCCTCGAAGCGGTCGGCCGCCTCGCCGCCCCGGCCCATGTCGACGAGCTGCTTGGCGAGGGCGAGCTCGAGCTGGCGGCGCCTGCTGGTGTCGGGCTCGTCGGCGCGCCCGAGGATCGCGAGGGCCCGGCGGTAGAGCTCCGTGGCCCGCTCGAAGGCGAGGGCCTGGGCGGCCTCGTCGGCCGCGCGCTCGGTGTACTCGAGGGCGCGCTGCTCATCACCGCCGAGGGCGTAGTGCTCGGCGATGGCCTGGGCCTCCCCGGCGCCGTGGCGCTCGTAGGCCGCGGCCAGGGCGAGGTGGGTGGCCGCCAGCTCGTGGGGCGGGAGCTCGCCGACCGCGACGGCGCGGATGCGATCGTGGGCTGACTCGACCCGGCCGTCCTCGTGGCGGATCAGCAGGTTCTCGCGCTCGAGGTTGCCCAGGGCCGCGGCCTCGTCGAAGGTCTGGCCGTTCTCGGCGCGCAGCTCGGGGGGCAGGGCCGCGAGCCCGGCGGCGAGGACCACGGGCAGGGGCGTGGGTCCGCTGGCCACGGCGACGGCGGCGAGCAGGGCCCGGGGCCCGGGGTCGAGGGCGACGATGCGCCGGGCGACGAGGCGATCGAGGGAGGCGTCGCTGCTCTCGTGCGGGTCGTCGCCGAGGACCATCTGGCCGATATAAAAGGGGTTGCCCTGGGCCCGGCGCGCGACGGCCTCGGCGGGGGCCTCGTCGCTCGTCGGGTCGGTCGGTCCGGCGCCCGTACGTCCCTGGCGCGCGAGCAGGGCCTGGGCGAGGGCGCGGGCGTCCTCGGCGGACAGCGGCGCGAGCTCGAGGCTG
>NZ_ABCS01000065.1 GCF_000170895.1 Plesiocystis pacifica SIR-1
GGCGCGCCACCCATCATCGGCGGACCGCCCAGCATCGGCGGCGGGCCAGCGTCGGGCGTGGGCATGGGCTTGGGTCCCGAGCCCGCGCCCGGACCGGGCCCCAGGGGCGGCGGTCCGATCGACGAGCCGCCGGGATCCATGATCCGGGGCGGACCCTCCTGGAGGCTCGGGGGGCCACTGGTGTCGAGGCGCGGCGGGCCGCCGCCCATCATCGGGGGAGCCGGCGCGTCCAGGCGCGGCGGCGCGTCCATGCGCGGCGGTCCTCCCGCGCCCATGCGCGGCGGTCCGCCCATCATCGGCGGGCCGGAGTCCATGGGCGTGCGGTCCGTGGGCTCGACGGGCCCGCGCAGCGTCGGCGGCTCGGCGCTGACGGCTTGGATGGGCTGGGTCGGCTGGCGGGGCGAGCGGGTCCGGATCGGCACCCCCGACTCGACCAGGTTCGGCGGCCTCGGGGCCGAGGGCTTGTCGACCTGCTCCCAGCCAAAGCGCATCTCGAGCTTGCCGATGGTCACGTTGAGGCCGTCGCCGATCGCGATCGCCTGGTTGGCCGTGACCCGCTGGCCGTTGATGGTCGAGCCGTTCGTCGAGCCGACGTCGGTGAAGGTCCCGCCGCGCTCGTCGAAGTCGATCTGCGCGTGGCGACCCGAGACGAAGCCGAAGCTCAGGCACAGCTCGTTGGACGGGTGCCGCCCGATGCGGACCGGCGAGCGCTGGTAACGCTCGGCGCGGGTCCGGCCGGTCTGCGAGTCGTAGACCTGTACCTTGAGGGCGCGCACGTTAGACCTGTCCTTCCTTGACCATGTCGAGGGCTTCGCTGAGCGACACGATCATACGCGTCTCCTCGGTCTTGGCCTCATCATCGCCGGACTCGAGCCAGGCGTCGTCCCCAATCTTGCTGACCCCCAAGATCGTGCCCGTACGCGCGTCCTTGGCCAAGATCAGCTCGAGCTCGAAGTCCACGAGCTCGAAGGCGAGGAGATCAAGCAGCTCGCGCACCGCCTGAAAGGCCGTGCCCCCGGACAGAAAGCGCTTGAGCCCGGCCTGGTCCAGCGGGCCCACGACGACCCGCGCCTTGCCGGCGCGGTGAATGCACATGTCGCCGATGACCGCGCTGATGCCGAGGTTGGAGTTCTCGACGGCCAGCTGAACCTTGTGGTCCTGGTCCATCTCGGCCCACTCGCCCTTGAACTGCTTGACCTCGACCGTCGCGCCGTCGAGCTCGTGGGCGAGGATCTCCATGATCGCCAGCTCCAGGGTCTTGGCCGTGCGCGCGGGGCTGGCCATGAGCGGGGCGATGCGCAGCAGGTCGAGGGGGCGGATGTACTGCAGCGGCGGGCCGTCGTAGCTGTCGACCCCGAGCAGGGCGAGCAGGCGGTAGGCCCAGATGTCGCCCTCTTCCTGGTGCGCCGAGGCCCAGTCGAACTTGTCCAGCGACCGGTACAGCAAGCTGTGCATCCGGTGGTGGAAGAGGTCGAAGAAGTCGGCCTTGGTCTGCCCCTCCTCGTCGTGGACCGCCGCCTCGCTGGCCAGGTAGGTCGGCAGCGGGCTGCTCGTGCCGATCAGCCCGACGATGTTGAGGGTCAGGTCGAAGGCCTCGGCGCGGCCGTCCTCGACCTTGCGCCCGTCCTCTTGGCGCTCGACCTCGTGGATGTCGCCGGGCTTGAAGGCCAGCGAGCGCGAGTGACGAAAGCGCAGGGCCTCCTCGTCGTAGGGGCCGTCGCCGCCGACCTTGGGCGCCTCGGGGTGCAGGCCCTCGAGCAGGCGCGCGACCACGAAGGGGTCGAAGGCCCGGGGCTGATCGAGCAGCCGGTCGAGCCAGGCAGGATCCGCGCCGTTTTGGGGTGCGTTGTCGGTCACAGGATCCTGAGGTGGCCGTTCCGGGGCTGCCAGCGGAACTCGACCTTCGAGGGGTGCAGGCGCACCCGGAGCTGGTGGAAGGAGTTGATGCTGCAGTAGGTCGAGAGCAGCTCGTCGAGGACCAGGCCGAACAGGTGGGCGTCGCCGGGGCTGGCGAAGCGGGTCTCGTCGAGCTCGACGGTGGTCTCGGCTCCGCGCACCGGCGCGCCCTCCATCATCCGCGTGACGGCGTCGAACTCCGTGCCGCGGATGGCCTCGACGCGCAGCTCGTTGGCTCGGCCCGCTGGCGAGCCCGAGCCGGCCTGGAAGTTGTACAGAGACAGCAGCAGGCGCAGGGTGTCGGGCTCGGTCACGCGCTTGCGGTTGAGGGCCAGGTGCGCCAGCAAGCGCCACTGCAGCTCCCCGCCCAGGGGCGCGCGGATCGGGGGGCTGACCGCCGTGATGTTCGAAAAGGGCGGCACCGAGCTGCCGCGCACGGGCTTGCAGATGTCCCCGATGGTCAGCTCGTTGGGCAACCCCCGGTTGGTGCACACGAGCTCGACGGACAGGGTCTCCTCGTCCTCGCGCTCGGCTCGCTTGTCGCCCTGGGCCTGGCCGGGGCCGCCCTTGGCCACGCGGATCGACACGTCCGTGGCCTCGTCGATGGGCGAGCGCGCCCGCCGGAGCACGTAGTAGCCGTCGGTGTCGGCGTTGGGTCGGGTGTGCGCGAAGGTGTAGAAGTTGGAGTAGTTGCGCCGGTTGCCCCGACCCGGACGCACGCCGACCACGGAGCTGACGTCGTAGATCTCCATGTGCCCCGGCTTGATGCCCGAGGCGCGCAGCAGCTGGTCGGGCAGCAGCGGGTCGACCTTGACGGGCTCGGCCGAGCACTCGAACAGGTTGATGACCGGGGTGCAGTGCAGCCGGAAGCTCTCGTCGGTGACCGGCGAGGGCAGGTCCGGGGGCCGCTCGAACACGAACGACAGCTCGATGTAGTCCCCGGGGAACTCGAGCTCCTCGAAGCCGCGGACGTCCACGAACATGTACTTGGACGGGAGCGCGAAGTACTCCTGGACGAAGCGCGAGCCGGCCGGGGCGAACTTGGGCCAGGGCACCACGGCCTCCTCGGCGCGCAGGCCCACGGGGCGGATGTGCTCGCGGGTCAGCACGCGCAGCGGCTCGTTGCGCGGCACGCTGCGATCCTCGCTCGAGCGAACCTCGACGGCCTCGCAGTAGCGCAGCAGCCACAGCAGCAGCGTCGAGGCCAGGGCCGAGTCCCCCGCCAGGAAGAAGCGGATGCCCTCCTCGCGGGCGATGACCGGGCGCCCGGCCTCGGTGGTCTTGAGCTTGACCCGCAGCGTCGGGCGGTTGGCCACGGCCTCGTCGTGGTCGACGGACAGCACCTCGAGGGGCAGCAGGTCGACGTCGTAGCAGGTCCGGAAGGTGCAGGAGGTGCCCTCGATGGGGTTGGTGCCCACGGACCGACCGCGGGGCACGTTCCGGATGCCACGCAGCGCCTTGATCTGCGGCTTGAACTCGACGATCGACATCGCCGGGAGCGGGCGCAGGTACTGGGGCAAGAGCATCTCGGCGAGGCCGTGGACGATCTCGGGGACCGCGTCGTCGACCCGCTCGCGGATGCGCGCGCTGAGGAAGGCGAAGCCCTCGAGCAAGCGCTCCACGTCCGGGTCGTCGCTGCGCTCGGACAGCAGGCCCGCGCTATTTGGGTGGGCGGCCGCGAACTCGCGGCCCATCTCGCGCAGGTAGGTCAGCTCGCTTTGGTAGAACTTGGCGAACATCGGTCGGCCTTGGCGAGGGCGCAGCCTGTCGCTCCTCCTCGCCCAGCGATGGTACTAGGATTTCGACCGCTTGACGCGCCCACTCCGCCCAGCGGTGTCGATCGGCGCGGGGTTGGCCTCCGGCGCCAGAGCAGGCCCAGTAGCGGACGCCACCAGAGTGTCACGCGACCCGACCGGGCGAAGGGATCGGAGCGCCCCAAGGCGCGAGCGTGACCGCCCCTGAACCCCCCGAGGCGCCCGGGCGCTCAGCTCACGGACACGCGACCGCCGTGGGTCATCTCGCTGCGCAGTCGAACGACGCCGCGGCGCCGGTCTCCGACCAGGCGGCCCGCAATCTCGAAGGTCAGGATCAGCGGGTCCTCGTTGGGCACGAGGCGGACCGAGACGTTGCGCAGGCGCGGCTCGTACTTGGCCACCGTCGCCCGGATGCTGCGTTGCATGATCTGCGCCGCCGCCGGGAAGTCGTGGATGATGTCGACGAGATCCACCACCCCGAAGCCCTCCGCGGACACCGCGTCGCCGAGCCGAGTGTTGAGCAGCGCGCGGAGGTTGCCGACGATCAGCTCGACCTCGTCGACGCCGCGCGGGGCCTCGCCGCTGATCCGAGAGAGGATGCCTCGTACTGCCATCGTGCTCCGACATCATGCCAGCACGCGGCCGCGCAGCTCAAGCCGCGCGCTCGACTGTCGAGCTCGGCCGCGTCCCTCGGCCGCGTCCCAACCGGCCCGCCCGACCTCGCGAGTAGTTGTCACGCCAACGCCATCGAGGCGTCGACGCGGCGATCCACCGCGCGGACCCGCGAACCCAAAACTGCTGCACTAAACGCCGATTTCGGCGCTTCGTGCCCGAGTTGCGCGCTCGCACGATCGAGCCGCGCGCACACGCAATGAGGCACCGGCGCGGGCGCGCCCCCCTCCTCCTTGGGCGCGCCCGCAGCGGTACCGGCCGTCACGACCCCGAGCCCGAGCCTCGCCATGTCCGACGACGCGCGTGCACCTTCGTCGATGACGAGTCGCGATCGTCGTGCCTTGCACGACGATCACTCGCCACCGATCCACGCGCGCCGAGTCCAAGGAAGTCGGCGCGACCCGAGACACGTTGCACGCGAGACGAACGCATCGCTGCGCTCTGGGTCTCGTAGTCGTGGTGTCGGCGGGTCATGTCGGCGTCGAAATCATAGGCTCTCGCTCCGCGATCGAACCAGAATTTTTTTCGACGTCGACCCGCGCTCCCGACTTCGCCCTCGCGGATGACGACGACGCAGCCCCCTCGCGCTCCCAAGCCAAGCGCGATGCCGCGACCTCGAGCACGCGACCCGACGCCCTCGGCCGCCGTGAACTCCCGGGCCCGAACACGAATCAGACGACGGTCATCGCCCGCACCATTGGGAGCGAGCGCCCCCTTCGAGTCCCGCCCCGTGCCCGAGTCGTGGGATGGGTGGGCAGTCGACCGGCCGCCTCAGAGCTCCCTTCCGTGGCCCCGTGTGTGGCTTGTGGAGCCACAGCGCGCGGCCTGCTACGCTCGACCTCGACGGTGACGGCTATCCGACCATGTTCTGTGCAGCTTGCAAGCGGGAGATCGAGCAGACCGGAGACGGTCAGGCCTGCCCCTCTTGCGGCGCGCCGGCGTGGCTCGACGCGGTCGCCGGCGGTCGGCTCCGGCTCGACGAGCGCATCGAGCAAGACGGGGTGAGCGCCTGCTACGACGCCACCTGGTTCGACGGCGATCACGAGCGGCCCGCGCGGGCGCGCTACGTCAGCTTCCGGGTGCGCGCCGACGAGGACGAGGACGAGCCCGACTTCGAGGGCCTCCTGGCTCGCCGCGCCGCCTTCGAGCACCCGACCCTGCCGACGTGGATCGGCGCGCGGACGGTCCGCGTCAAACACTCCGGCGAGCTGTGGATCGTCCACGCGCGCGTCGACGGCCTGACCATCGAGGACCCCGAGTTCGTCCGCCCCAGCGGCCAGCTCCAGGTCCTCGCCATGCTCAACGAGCTCAGCGTCCTGCTCGCGCAACTCCACGCCGCCGACCCGCCCCTGGTCCACGGCAAGCTCTCGCCCAAGACGATCCTCCGGCGCGCCGAGGACCGGCGCTTCATGGTCCTCGACCTCGGCACCAACGTCTCGACCCTCCCGGACGTCGTCGCGCGCAGCTCCAAGCAGGCCAACGACCTGATCCGCTCGGCCCCCGAGCTGGTGTTCACCGACCCCTCCCCGGCCTCGGACGTGTGGGGCCTCGGCCTCGCCGCCCTGGTCATGCTGACCGGCGCGACGCCCTCGGAGCTGCGCGGCACCGGCGGGCGCCTGCGCTGGCAAGACCGCGCCGCCGTCAACCCGGCCTTCGGCGCCCTGCTCGAGCGCATGGTCGCCCCGCGCCCGCACAAGCGCATCCCGGACGGCCAGGCCCTCGCCAAGGCGCTGTCCGAGCTCCGGCCCCAGGCCATCTCCCAGGGCACCGACGCGCCCACGCGGCGGATGTCGAGCGAGGAGCTGCACTCGGAGCTGGGCATCTCGGGCGAGGTCAACAGCATCTACAACCCGGCGGAGGAGTCCGGCGAGCACTCGAACCAGTCGGGCACCTACGAGCTGGCGAGCATCGCCGGCGAGATCGGGGGTTCGGGCTCCAACTCGGGCTCCTCCTCGCGGCGCTCCTCGTCGAGCTCGCGCCGACACGTCGGCAGCAGCCGCCGGCGCAAGCGAGACCCCGACGCCCCGGTGATGCGCCCCGAGGACCTCAGCCGCGAGCTCAGCGAAGCCCAGCGCACGATCCTCGCCAGCACCCAGGAAGAGCGCAAGCGCGTCGAGGTCAGCCAGACGCTGATCTTCGCCGCCGTCGCGCTGATGGCCGCGGGTATCACCTGGCTGCTCGTGCTCATCTCCCAGACGTGACGCTCAGTTGGGCTCAGTTGGACCTGGCTAGGCCGGGCTTGGGCCAGGCTGAACCAAAAGAGAAGAGCCCCCGCCGAGGCGGAGGCTCTCTCGCTGGACGAGCCGGACGAGGCCGGCTCGCTCAGGCTCAGTCGCGGCGGCGGCGACGGATGAGGCCGGCGAAGCCGAGGACCAGGAAGGTCCCGAGCAGGCCGCGGGTCTTGTTGTCGTCGTCGGAGGTGCTGCAGTTGCAGCCGTCGTCCTCGCCGATGTCGCCGGAGCCGGCGTCGCCGGTCCCGGTCTCCTCGGCGCCGATCTCGTCGTCGTTGCCGTCGTCGGAGGTCGACTCCTCGCCGGTGGACTCGGTGGTGTCGTCCGTGGAGCCCTCCTCGGTGGTCT
Source organism: Plesiocystis pacifica SIR-1 (assembly GCF_000170895.1). Lineage (GTDB taxonomy): Bacteria > Myxococcota_A > Polyangia > Nannocystales > Nannocystaceae > Plesiocystis > Plesiocystis pacifica. Next base: position 6,902 of record NZ_ABCS01000065.1, read on the forward strand.
CCTCGGTGGTGCCCTCCTCGGTGGTCTCCTCGGTGGTGCCCTCCTCGGTGGTCTCCTCCTCGGTGGTGTCACCGGTGTCGGTGTCGAGGGGACCGTCGGTGGTGCCGTCGTCGTCCGGGATGGGGTCGGGCTCGAGGGTCGTCGGCTCGGGGGTCTCCGAGCAGTCGTTGAAGGCGCAGCAGGGGTCGAACTCCAGGCCGCCGAAGATGGAGGTCAGAGCCGCCTCGAGCTCGGCCTGGTTGTTGGCGTCGTAGTAGTTCTCCGAGTCGCCGGAGCCCCACTGCGCCATGTTCTGGAGCTGAGCCATGGCCGCCGGCGTGTCGACGCCGTCACCGAAGCCGATGACGTAGGTCGTGATGCCGTCGTTGTACATCTCCTCCAGCTCACCCTGGACCTGGGCGTTGGTCGAGTAGCCGTTGTACTGACCGTCGGTGATCAGGATGTTGAAGTAGATGGTCTCGTCGTTGGTCGGGAACTCGGCCCCGTCCATCAGGCCGTCGGCCTGGTACTGCACCTGGTTGTCCTTGATCAGCTGCAGGCCGAGGTGGGTGTAGGTACCCGAGCCCGAGCAGAAGGTGTTGCCGGCGCACTGCGGCATGTGGCTGGTCGTCGGGATGTCGAACCCGGGCGGGTCCTGCTGGCCGTCGGAGTAGGTCCACGCGATCGGCGGGCCGCCCCACGGATCGGTGCAGCCAGGCTCGACGCAGGAGGAGTTCGGGTCGAGGGCCCAGGCGAAGTTGTCCTTCGCGCAGGGGGCGTACTGGACCAGGATGTTCTGCTCGCCGGGGGCGGGCTGGTTGTGACCGAACACGGCCAGGCCGAGCTGGGTGACGTCCTCGGCAGCGCCGATGCCGACGTCGATGTCGAACAGGCCCTGCTCGCCCGCGAGGGCCTCGCGCGCCTGGTCCCAACCGGTCTCGCCCATGCCGCCGGCCATGGTGCCGCCGCCGATGTTGAGCATCGAGCTGGAGGCGTCGAGGAGGATCATGACGCGGGGCAGACCGCCGATGCACTCCGGCGCGACGACCGAGCTGATGATGTTCTGGACGACGTTGGCGAGGGCCTGCTCGAGCTCCTCGGGGGTGTTGCCGTCGATGGCGGCGTCGGTGCCACCAGCGGCCGCGGTCTCGTCCGCGGCCATCTCGGCGGCCGGATCACCGGCCACGGCCACGACGTAGGTCGAGATGTCCTGGTTGTCGAACAGATCGGCGGTGGTGTTGGCCGGGTTCTGGCTGGCGGGCGACAGGGTCGTGGTGCCGTCCTGGCCGGTCCACGCGCCGTCCGTCAGGAGGACGTTGACGTAGGCGCGAGCCGGGTCCGCCTGGTCCGCGGGGTGGTCGGCCTTGGTCGCGTCGATCTCGTCGGACACGGCCTGCAGGGCGCCGTTGGTCCAGGTGCCGATGCCGAACAGCGCGCCGTTGGCCGGGGCCGGGGTCGCGTCGAGGGCGTCGAGGAGGGCCTGGCCGTTGCAGGGGTAGTAGGCGGCGTTGTCGTCGTCCCACGCCACGTCGAGGGCCTGGCCGTCGACGATGCCGGAGCTGTCGGCGGGGATGGTGGTGCCCTCGGCCGGCGAGGGGTCGTGGCCGAAGCGCATCAGCGCGAGGTGGGTGTTCTGGCTCAGGAAGCTGCCCGGCTGGACGATCTGCTGAAGGGCCGCGACGGAGACCTGCCAGCGGGTCAGGTTGTTGTCGGTGTCCCAGATCTCGTTCATCGACGTGGAGTTGTCGACGATGAACATGATGTTCGGCTTCTTGAAGGTGCACTCACCTTCCTCGGGGCAGTCAAAGCCAGCCTGAGCCGGCTCCTCGTGAGTGCCCACGGCGAAGGCCAGGCCGATGCCGGCGAGTAGGCCAACTTGCAGTCCAATACGCTTCCAGTTCGATTCCAGTAGTCGCTTCATGTCCCAGTCCTTGATTCTTGATTTTCTTTGCTGCCGCCGAGCGGCAGGAGTCCCGGTCTGCCAGTGCAGACTTCCTGCAGGTGCGGGTGGATTTTTTTGTGGCCGGCACCGCAGCAAGGGCGATGGCTCGCATCCTACCCCGCTCCCGGCGCCTCCATGGGCAGTTTTGACCGGGAGTGAGCTCACTTGATTTTTGGTGGCCGAAAGGTCGTGCACTAGTATGCGCGCATGCGCGTACGGTCTGAGTTGGTCACCCTCTCGCTCCTGGCACTAGGTCTCGGCACGGTGCTCGGATGCCCGGCCGAGGACCCTCAATTGGGTGATCCTCCAGCCAACGGCAGCGGGCCCACCACGATGACCGCCGGCGCCGGGAATTCGGCCGGCTCGGGCGTTGCGGACGATACGGACACCGATTCAGACACTGGCGTCGTCGAGGACATGGGAACCGGCTGCGACCCCTGGGCCGATCCGCTGGAGGAGTGTGGTGAGAACGCCGAGTGCAGCTTCGAGACCCTCGAGTGCTCGCCCACGACGGGCACGGGAAACACCGGGGACCCCTGCACCAGCGAGCTCGACTGTTCTCCAGGCTTGGTGTGCACCGGCGAGCTCTGCGCTCAGCCTTGTGACATCACCCTCCTCGACGAGGAAGATCCCAACCTTCCCGGAGCCTGCGCCGACGGGGAAGTCTGCGCGGCCGCGACCGACCCGATCCCCGGCATCTGCCTGGCCGAGTGCAACCTCGTGGCCCAGGACTGCGCGGGCCCGAGCGAGGGCTGCAACGTGGTCACCGGGCCGGGCAACTCGGCCCGCGCCGCGTGCACGCTGAACCTCGGAGCGGCCGCCGACGGCGACGCCTGCGACTTCGACGAAGACTGCGACATCGGCTTGCTGTGCACCGAGGCGGCGGTCCACGCCGTCCCCTGCCCCAACGACGCCGCGAGCTGCTGCACGGCGATCTGCGAGCCCATCGAGGCGCCCTGCATCGGCGTCGAGGGGACCTGCTTCAACCTCAACATCCAGGGCCAGACCACCACCGGCTACTGCGGCGGCATGCCCTGAACCCCTACCCCGCGTCCATCCTTCAACCCAGCTCGGCGAGGACTCGCAAGTAGTCCGTCGAGCTCGCGTCGAGCTCGACGATCGAGATTGAACTTCCAGCGGTGTTGGCCACGTAGAGCCAGCGCCGCTGTTCGTCGATCAGCAGCTCGTTGGGCCCGTCGCCCACGGGCACGGAGGCCACGACGGTGAAGGTCAGCAGATCGACGGCGGCGATCTGGTCGTCGGCGTAGCAGCTGACCAGGGCCAGCGCGGCCCCGGGCTCGCCGGGCGCGGGCCGGTGCACGCTCAGGACGTTGGGGTTGCGGCACAGGCCCACGCTGTCGACGAGGTCGAAGCGCGGGTCGCCGCCTTCGTCGAGGCTCGTGTCGAAGCGCAGCAGCATCGGCGGGGTCGTGCTGACCACCAGCAGGCGCTCGCCCTGGTCCGGATCTTCGAAGCCCAGATCGCCGAGCACCGGCTCGTCCACGGCCAGCGAAGCCGCGGGGCTGTCGATGCGCACCTCGACCCCCGGCAAGATCGCGTCGAGGCCCGTCGCTACCCGAAAGGGGCGCAGGCCCGGCCAAAAGCGCTGGCTGGCCACGAGGTAGGGCCGCGCGCAGTCCTGGCTGTCCGCCGGCGCGTTGCCGGACTCGAGGTCGCAGGCCCGCTGGGCCACGGCCAAGCCCCCGCCGAGCAGGTTGCCAGACTCCTCCTCCGAGCGGAAGAACTGCTGCTCGACGTCGACGACGACGGGCCCGCGCTCGGCGTCCAGGCTCAGCAAGCTCAGCCGACGATCGACGAGGTGAGGCAGGTAGGCGAAGGCGAAGCCCTGCTCGTCGAGGCTCAGCCGCCCGGGATCTTCGGGCAGATCGGGGACGAGGTGGTCGAGGTCGCAGTAGGCCCGCGGGTCCTGCCCGCAGCGCAGGCTCAGCGTGTCGCCCTCGCCCAGCACGTCGATCCAGCCCACGCTCGGGAAGATGCGCGTGGGGATCAACAAGCGCGCGTTGCCTCCCGGCGCGCCGTCCTCGTCGACGGCGATGTTGCCCGCGCCCGAGGGCAGCCGGAGCCCGCGGCCCGCGTCGATGAAGTCGGCGGCCTCGCAACGCAGCAAGCTGGCCCCGTCCGCGCGCGCGCTCCGGCAGCTCGAAGACGGCGCGCTCGCCATGGACTGCTCGAGGGCGTCGAGGTCGAGGGTCACCAAGCTGCTGCCGAGGCGGCTCCGATCCCAGTTGCCGTTGGTGACCAGGAGCCAGCGCCCCGCGGGGCTGAGGGCGAGCCCCGTGGGCAGCTCGAGCCGGTCCAGGGGCGGGTCCTCGGCCTCGGCCGCGCACGAGCCCGCGCCCAGGGCCAAGACCAAGACCGAGCTCAGGCCCACGGCCGCGAGCCCAGCCCGCGCCGCCCCTCGACTCGATCGCCCGAGAGCCGCCATCGACCCCGAGTGTGCCACGAACTGCTCTTGCCGCTCACAGGACCGCGTAGCGCACGTAGGCCTCGGGGTGGATCGACCACGCCGCGCCCAGGGCGACGAGCGCGGCGAGCAGGCGCAGGCCCGGGCTCAGCGCCTCGACCACGGCCGGCGCCGGGTCGGGCCCGCGGCCGAGCACCCCCACGCCGAGGTCGACGACCGCTCGGGTCAACAACACCGGGGTCGCCAGGGCCAGCCCGAGCACGCAGGCCTCGAAGGCCACCCCGCCGAGCTCGGTCGCGATCGCGAGGGCGTCGAGCGATGCGCCCGCGCCGTCGAGCAGCCGCGCCCCCGCGCCGAGGGGCACCCGGGTCAACAAGCCGCGCATCGCGACGAGGGCCGGGAGGTGCAGGCCGAGGCTGAGGCTCGCCGCCAGCGAGGCCGCGATCAGCAGCGCCGACAGGCTCCCGCCCGTACCGGGCTCGAGGCCCACCGGTCCTGCGCCCAGCCGGGCCTCGCAGCTTTGGCTCGCGCCGACCAAGGCGCCGGAGAGCACGCTCGCGCCCGCTCCCATGACGGCGCCGATCAACAGCTCGACGCCGATCGCCACCGCCATCGACGCGGCGTCCGGGGGTCTCTCGAGCGCGATCCCGAGCCCGAGCGCGGGCAGCCACGCCAGGCTCAACCCGACCGCCAAGATCGCGCTGCACAGCTCCCAGCGCGGCTGGCCCACGGCCGCGCGCCAGCTGATCTGGGCGCGCACGATCGCAAACACCCGCGCGCTCGCCAGCGCGAGCAGCCAGGCGCTCACGGGGTCTCCGCTGTGTCCACGCGCCCCAAGCTCGACCAGCTCGCCCGGGCGTAGTCCACCGCCAGCGTCGCGAGGGGCTCAGCCGCGAGGCCCAGGCAGGCGCACACCGCCAGCGCCCGGGCGAGCTGAGCCACCGCCGGATCCCGCAGGCCCAGGCGCGCGCTCGCCAGGCCCACGATCACGCCGACCACCGCGACGGTCACGAGCACGGGCGAGAGCGCCGCGATGACCACGGCCAGGCCCTCGCGCAGCGCGAGCTCGAGGGCCTCGACCTTCACTGGTAGCCCTCCACCAGACCCACGACCACCAAATGCCAACCGTCGGCGGCGAGGAACACCAGGACCTTGGCCGGGAGCGCGAAGGTCACGCTCGGCGTCTGCTGCAGGCCGAGCAGGGCCTGGACCTCGGCGACGATCAGGTCGATGACGACGAAGGGCAAGAGCACCAAGACCGCGAGCTGAAGGCCCGCCCCGAGCTCGCTGACCAAAAAGGCGGGGACGAGGATCAGCGGGTCGTCGACGCCCCGCTCGCTGGCCGCGGCGAGGCGCTCGAGCTCGGCCGGATCGGTGTGCGTCGCCATGAACCCGCGCAGGGGCTCGAGGGTTCCCAGCCACTGCCTCAGGGCCACGCCCTCCCCCGCCGCGCTCGCGTCGAGCAGCGCCGCCAGGGCCTCGGCGCACGCGCCCGCGACCGGGGCCATGACCACGGCCGTGAGCGCGACGCCCAGGGCGAGCATCGAGCTCACCGGCAGCAGGCGATCGGCGCTCAAGCCCTGGCGCACCGCGGCCAGCACGATGGCGATCTTGGTGAAGGCCGTGCACGCCGCGAGCACCAGGGGCAAGGCCGCGAGCACCAGCCACGCGGCCAAGGTCGGCGACAGACCCAGATCCGCCCAGGACAGCTCCAGCCAGGCCTCAGCGCCCATCGCCGCTCGCCTCGGCCCGAAGCACGCCCTTTCCGTAGGCCACCGCGCGCACCCACGCGGGCCGGGCGTCGTCGCCATGCTCATCGCCAAGCTCCGCGGCGACGGGCTCGGGCGCGTCGGCCTGCGCCGCCTCGAGCTCGGTGATCAGCTGCGGCGCCCCGCTCGGGCCGGTGCCGATCAACAGGCGCCGGCCCTCGAGCTCGACGACGTGGACGGCGTGCTGGTTGGTCAGCGCGATCGGGCTCGGGCTGGCGTTCGCCCGTCCTCCCTGGCGACGGCTCAGCCAGGTCAGCCCCGCGAGCAAGACCAGCAGCAACCCCACGACCGAGCGCATCGGTCCCAGCCCCGCCACCGCCAAGGTCAACGCGTCCATCACCATGATCGGCCAGCAGCTTACGCAGCTGGCTCCAGCAGGCGAATTTTCGGATTTTCAGCGGCCTACTGGGGCCTACGCAGCGGCGCGAGCAGAGGCTCGAGGCCGTTGAGCTTGACCTCGAGGGCCAGAGCCATGGTCTCGCCCAGGCGCCCCGCCGGGAAGCCCTTGTCCCGGAACCACAGCAGGTAGCGCTCGGGCAGGTCGAGGATCGCCACGCCGGCGTACTTGCCAAAGGGCATGCGCCACCGGACCAGGTCCAGGAGGCGCTCGGGCTCGAGGCCCAGCTCGGGAGGCAGCGCGGGGTCGTCCTTGCTCATGGTCGCGAGGCCCAGCATCCAACCGCAGCCCAACCAATGCAAAGAGCCCGCGTCCAAAGACGCGGGCTCCTCTTCGAGTCGACTGGGTCGACTACTCGGCTAGTCGGCTACTCGGCGGTGGCCTTGGGGGCCTCGACGAGCTCGATGATCGCCATCTCGGCGGCGTCACCGACCCGACGCTGACCCAGGCGGATCACGCGGGTGTACCCACCCGGGCGGGTGCGGTAGCGAGGCGCGACCTCCTCGAACAGCTTGTGGAGCACCTCGCGCGTGCGGATGACCTTGCCGGCCTGCGCCATCGCGTGGGCGTAGCGGACCTGCTCCTCGCGGGTGCGCTCCTCCTTGGGCTTGTCGAGCAGGTCCCCGAGGCGGAGCGCGAGGGTGATCACGCGCTCGGTCTTGCCCCGGAGCTCCTTGGCCTTGGCGGCCGTGGTGGTGATGCGCTCATGCTCGATGAGCGAGGTCACCATGTTGCGGAACATCGCCTTGCGGTGGCTCGAGTTCCGGTTGAACTTGCGGCCAGATTTTTGGTGGCGCATGGCTTACTCCCCTTCACGGTTGGGGGGCGGACCCTGCCAACCTTCGATCTTCATGCCGAGCGAGAGCCCCATCTGAGCAAGGATTTCCTTGATCTCCTTGAGGGACTTGCGCCCGAAGTTCTTGGTTTTGAGCATCTCAGCCTCGGTGCGCTGCACGAGGTCGCCAATGTAGTGGATGTTGGCGTTCTGCAGGCAGTTGGCCGAGCGAACGGAGAGCTCGAGCTCGTCGACGGAGCGCCACAGGACATCGTTGAGCTTGTCCTGCTCGCTCTGGCTGGGAGCCTGGGTCTCCTCGATCTCCTCGTGATTGATGAAGATCGACAGCTGCTCCTTGACGATCTTGGCCGCGTAGGCCAGGGCGTCGTCGGGCTTGACCGAGCCATCGGTCCAGACCTGGAGAATCAGCCGGTCGTAGTCGGTGCGGTGACCGACGCGCGCGTTGGTGACGCGGTAGTTGACCTTGCGAATCGGCGAGAACAGCGAGTCGATCGGGATGACCCCGATCGGCATGCCCTCGGTCTTGTTCTGGTCAGCGGTGGCGTAGCCGCGGCCCATGGCGCAGGTCATCTCCATCTGGAGGCGACCGCCCTTGCTCAGGGTCGCGATGTGCTGGCTGGGATCGAGCACGTGCACGCCGCTGGGCGCCTGGATGTCGGCGGCCGTCACCGGGCCCTCACCGGTCTTGCTGATCAGCAAGGTCCGAGGCGTGGCGTCGTCCATGGACAGGCGCAGCGCCTTGATGTTGAGGATGATGTCGGTGACGTCCTCGACGACGGCGGGGATCGAGGTGAACTCGTGGAGCGCCCCCTCGATGCGCACGGTGGTGACCGCGGCGCCTTGCAGGCTGGACAGCAAGACGCGGCGCAAGCTGTTGCCGATCGTGATGCCGTATCCACGCTCGAGCGGCTCACAGGTGAACTTGCCGTAGCTGTCCGTCAGCGAGTCGTTGTCGACGTCCAGCTTCTTGGGCCGGATCAGATCCCGCCAGTTGCGGGCGATGGTGTTGTAGTCCTGCATGCGGGTCCCCCTCGGATCACTTGCTGTAGAGCTCGACGATCAGCTGCTCATCGATGTCAGCGCTGATGTCCGAACGCTGCGGCACGTTCTTGATCTTGGCCTTGAAGTTGTCGCGGTCGATCTCGAGCCACGTCGGCAACGGCGAACGGTCCAGCTTGGCGAGCGCGTCGACGATCTTCTGGATCTTGCGGCTCTTCTCGCGCACCACGATCTCCTCGCCCTCGCGGACCTGGTAGCTCGGGATGTTGACCTTCTTGCCGTTGATCGTGAAGTGGCCGTGACGGACCAGCTGGCGGGCCTCGGCGTGGCTGGCAGCGAAGCCGCAGCGCACGGCGACGTTGTCGAGGCGGCGCTCGAGCAGGCTCAGCAGGTTCTCACCCGTGATGCCCTTCATGCGCGCAGCCTTGAAGTAGTAGCCGCGGAACTGCTTCTCGAGCAGGCCGTACATGCGCTTGACCTTCTGCTTCTCGCGCAGCTGGTGGCCGTAGTCGCTCGGGCGGCGGCGCCGACCCTGGCCGTGTTGGCCGGGGGGGTACTGGCGGCGGTCGTAGGCGCACTTCTCGGAGAAGCAGCGGTCGCCCTTGAGGAACAGCTTCTGATCTTCGCGCCGGCACAGCCGGCACACGGGTCCAGTGTAACGAGCCATGGATCAGACCCTCCGCCGCTTGGGCGGGCGGCAACCGTTGTGGGGGATGGGGGTGACGTCCTTGATGGACGTGACGCGCAGGCCGGCGGACTGGATGGCCCGCAGCGCCTGCTCACGACCCGCGCCGGGACCGGACACGCGGATCGAGACGCTCTGCATGCCGTGGTCCTGCGCCGCGCGGGCGGCCTGGTCGGCGGCGAGCTGGGCGGCGAAGGGCGTCGACTTGCGCGAGCCCTTGAAGCCACGCACGCCCGACGAGGCCCACGAGATCGTGTTGCCGTTGACGTCGGTGATCGTCACCAAGGTGTTGTTGAAGGTGGAACGGATGTGAACGATCCCGGTGGGGATGTTCTTCCTGACTTTCTTGCGTCCGCGAGATTGTGCCATCGCTCAGCTCACTTCTTCTTCATGGCGACCTGGCCCCGCTTGGGGCCCTTGCGGGTGCGCGCGTTGGTGTGCGTCCGCTGGCCGCGGACGGGGAGGCTGCGGCGATGACGGAGGCCGCGGTAGCAGCCGAGGTCCATCAGGCGCTTGATCTTGGTCTGGACCTCGCGGCGGAGGTCACCCTCGACCTTGTAGTCCGACTCGATGACCCGGCGGATGGCGCTCAGCTGCTCCTCGTTGAGGTCGTCCGTGCGGATCGAGCCGCCGACGCCTGCCTTGACGAGGATCTCTTGAGAGGTCGTGCGGCCCACACCGTAGATGTAGGTCAGCGCGATCTCGACACGCTTGTTGCGGGGGAGGTCGACTCCAGAGATGCGTGCCATCTAGCCCTGCCTCTGCTTGTGCTTGGGGTTCTCGCAGATCACACGCACGACTCCTCGTCGGCGCACGACCTTGCACTTGTCACAGATCTTCTTGACGCTTGCTCGTACTTTCATTTCTCACCTCAGCCGCGCGCGTGTCCGAGGATGACGCCGCGGCCCGGATCGAGGCTGGCCCGGCGGACCAGCACACGTTGCCCCGTCCGAATGGAGACTCCCAAGCGCCGGAACTCCTCGGAGGGACCAGCGACGAGCTGACCTTCGTTGGAGTCGAGGCGAAACAGCTGCTGGGGCAACTCAGCGACGACCGTCGCCTCGAGGGTGGCTGGAGGAGTCATGGAAGCTAGGACTGCAATGCAGTAAGCCCGGTCCGAGGACCGGGGGCGGTGGACAATGCCACCGGGTGTGCCGGGTGTCCACCCGCTGAGCTGGCCATGCCAACCTCCCCAGTTGAGGTTTTTCACAGGTTTTTCGAGCCGTTGCGGCGCCTGGTTCGCTCCCGCTGAACAGGCTCACTGGCCAGAGAGAAAGGCTACTGAACGGCCGAAGGCCCCGTCTGCCCAGCCGGACAGAGGAGCCTTCGGTGCCTGGGCCTCGAGAGCCCGCGCAGCCTAGTTCTTGCGGCCGCGGATCCGGGGACCCTTGGGCCCCGCGAAGCCCTCGTAGCTGCGGGTGACCAGGTGGCTCTCGATCTGCTGGGCGGTGTCGAGGGCGACACCGACGACGATGAGCAGCGAGGTGCCGCCGTAGTAGAAGGGCACGTTGAACTCGGTCTGGAGGAAGACCGGGAGCACGCAGACCGCGGAGATGTACCAGGAGCCGGCGAAGGTCAGGCGCCCGAGGATGGCCTCGATGTGCTCGGCCGTCCGCTTGCCGGGGCGCACGCCCGGGATCGACGCGTTTTGCTTCTTCAGGTTGTCCGCCAGGTCAACGGGGTTGAACTGGATCTGCGTGTAGAAGTAGCAAAAGAAGATGCACAGGGCGACGTAGACGGTCAGGTAGAGCCAGTTGCCGTAGCTGAACGCGGCCGCGAAGCGCTGCAGGTAGGGGTTGCCGGTCATGCCCGCGATCTGCGCGGGGAACATGATGATCGAGGAGGCGAAGATGGGCGGGATGACGCCGGCGTTGTTGATGCGCAGCGGTAGATAGTTCTGACTCCCGCCGAACATCCGCTTGCCGACGACGCGCTTGGCGTAGATGACCGGGATCCGCCGCTGGCCCCGCTCCATGATGACCACGAAGGCGATCACCACGAGGACCACGACCAAGAGCATGGCCAGGGGCAGCGGGCCGAAGTTCTCGGGGTCGTCGATGGCCTTTTGGGCCAGCTGATAGCTGGCCGTGGGCATGTCGGCGATGATGCCGGCGAAGATGATCAGCGAGATGCCGTTGCCGATCCCGCGCTCGGTGATCTGCTCGCCCAGCCACATCAGGAAGCAGGTGCCCGCCGTCAGCGACAGCATGGTCATCAGCTTGAAGGGCAGGCCCGTCTCGAGCACCAGGGTCTGCCCGGGCGTGTTCTGGCCCTCGAGCCAGCTGGCCATGAAGTAGCCCTGGACCAACGCCAAGCCGACGGTGCCGTAGCGGCTGTACTGGTTGATCTTGCGCCGGCCCGTCTCGCCTTCCTTTTGAAGCTGCTCGAGCTTCGGGATGACGACGGTCATCAGCTGCATGATGATGCTGGCGCTGATGTAGGGCATGATCCCGAGGGCGAAGACCGAGAGGTTGGACAGCGCCCCGCCCGAGAACATGTTGAAGTAGCCCAGGAAGCCGCCGGTCTGCTGCGAGACCAGCTTGTCCATCACGGTCCGGTCGACGCCGGGGACGGCGACGAAGATTCCGAAGCGATAGACAGCCAGCATCGCCAGCGTGAACAGGACGCGGCGCCGGAGCTCAGGCAGCTTGAAAATGTTGATGATGACGCCCATGGGGCTTCCTCGATGGCGCTCAGTTTGCCGGACCGCCGCGCCTTTCTGACAGGGGCGACGACGCGAGATGGGACTGGGCGACGCCCGTATTTACACCGTTGCGAGCGCGCATGCAGCGCTCAGTTGCACGAAAAGCCCCAGGCCGGTGGGCGCTGGGGCTTTCCTGGAGAGAGCTCGGCTCACTCGCTCGCGGCGGGAGCGTCGCCCGACTCGCCGGACTCGCCCTCTTGGGCGGGCTTGGCCGAGATCAGCTCGACGGTGCCGCCGACGGCCTCGACCTTGTTCTTGGCGCTGCCGCTGATGCGGTGGACCTTGATGGTCAGCTTCTTGGTCAGCTCACCGTCACCGAGCACCTTGATGATGGTCGCCTTCTTGGGAACCATCCCCTTGTCGTGCAGGAGCTCGGGGGTGACCTCGGTGCCCTCGGGGAGCTGGTCGAGGCGACCGACGTTCACGCCGTGGACCTCGACGCGGTAGATGTTGGTGAAGCCGCGCTTGGGAACCCGACGGTGGATCGGGTTCTGACCGCCCTCGAAGGACAGGCGGACGGTGTTGCGGGCGCGCTGGCCCTTCATGCCGCGACCGGAGGTCTTGCCGTTGCCGGAGCCCGGTCCGCGACCGACCCGCTTCTTGCGCTTGCGCGCGCCGGCGGGGGGCTTGAGGTTGTGCAGTTCGGTACCCATCTGAGACTCCTGACTAGCTGGCGTCGTCAGCCGGCTCGACGGCGACGAGGTGCTGGACCTTGCGGATCATCCCGCGAATCGACGGCGTGTCCTCGAGCACCACGGAGTGGTTCATGCGTCGAAGGCCGAGGCCGCGGACCGTGTCCTTTTGCTTCTTGGTCCGGTCGATCGGGCTCCGGACCAGGGTGACTTTGAGCTTGAGCGCCATCTCAGGCCTCCATCATCTGGCTCACCGTCATGCCGCGACGGCGCGCGACCTGCTCGGGGCTGCGAAGGCCCTTGAGCGCGGTCACCGTGGCGTGGATGACGTTGAGCGGGTTGTTGCTGCCGATGCACTTGGTCAGCACATCGTGGATGCCCGCGCACTCGACGACGGCACGCACGGCGCCGCCAGCGATGACCCCGGTACCGGGGGAGGCGGGGACGAGCAGGACCTCACCGGCGCCGAAGTGGCCGACGATCCGGTGGGGGATCGTCGCGCCCTGGAGCGGGACCTGGAAGAGGTTCTTGCGCGCGATGTCGTTGGCCTTGCGGATGGCCTCCGGGACCTCGCGGGCCTTGCCGTAGCCGTAGCCGACCCAGCCGTTCTCGTTGCCGACGACCACGAGGGCCGAGAAGGCAAAGCGACGGCCGCCCTTGACGACCTTGGCAACGCGGTTGATGTCGACCACGCGGTCGACGAGATCTCCGAGCGATTCGACGTCGATCATGGGTGCTCTCTCAGAACTGAAGGCCGGCCTCGCGGGCGGCGTCGGCAAGGGCGCTCACGCGCCCGTGGTAGAGGTATCCGTTGCGGTCGAACACGACCTTGGTGATGCCCTTGTCGAGGCAGGCCTTGGCCGCAGCGCGGCCCACGACCTTGGCGCGGTCGACCTTGCTCTCGCAGGCCTCGAGCTCGGTGTTGAGGTCCTTGCCCAGGTCGGAGACGGTGAGCAGCGACTTCGCCGCGTCGTCATCGATGACCTGCACGTAGATGTGCTTGTTGCTGCGGAAGACCGACATGCGCGGACGCTCGGCGGAGCCGGTGATCCGACGGCGGATGCTCTTCTTCCGGCGCAGGCGCGCTTGAATCTTGTTCTTCTTGGCCATGTGTCTCGTCTCGGATACCGCCGCCGCAGAGCCCCCAGAGGCTGGGAGCGGGTCGGCGGGTGCGAGTTACTTCTTGCCGCGAGCTTTACCTTCCTTACGGATGATGTGCTCGCCAGCGTAGCGGACGCCCTTGCCCTTGTAGGGCTCCGGCGGACGGTAACGACGGATGTCGGCGGCGACCGACCCGAGCAGCGCCTTGTCGGCGGAGCTCAGGTGCAGCTTGCCCTCTTTGTCGACCTCGGCGGTCACGCCCTCGGGCAGCGGGTAGCTGATCGGGTGCGAGAAGCCCAGGGTCAGGTCGACGTTCTTGCCCTTGACGATGGCGCGGTAACCGACGCCGATGATCTCGAGGGTCTTCTTGAAGCCCACCGAGCAGCCCACGACCATGTTGTTGGTCATGGCGCGCGCCATGCCGTGCAGGGCACGGACGTTGCGCTCGTCGTTGGGACGCTTGAAGGTGATGACCTCGTTCTCGATGCCAAAGGTGATGGGCTCGGGGACGTCGAAGCTGAGCTTCCCCTTGGGCCCCTCGACCGCGATGGTCTGGCCCTCGGTCTTGACCTTGAGCCCCTTGGGGATCTCGATGGGTGCGTTGCCAATGCGGGACATTGCGAAACTCCTTGGGCTGCCGGGTGGCTACCAGACGCTGCAGATCAGCTCGCCACCAATGCCGGCCTTGCGAGCCGCGCGGTCGGTCATCATCCCCCGAGAGGTGCTGATGACCATGATGCCGAGGCCGTTGCGGACCTGCGGGATTTCCTTGCTACGGGCGTAGCGACGCTGGCCAGGGCGGCTCTCGCGGGAGATGCCCTCGATGGCGGGCTGATCGCCCACCCAGCGAAGCTGGAGCTCGAGCTGGCCCTGGCGGCCATCCTCGGACCACTCGAAGCCCTCGATGTAGCCCTCTTGCTGGAGGATCTCGGCGATGCGGCGCTTGGCCTTGGAGCCGGGGATGGTGACGGCACGGTGGCCTGCACGCAGACCATTCCGGATGCGGGTCAGCATGTCGGCGATGGGATCGGTCATGGACATGGTGCTCGCGCTCCTTATTGACGGAAGGGCATCCCGAGGTGCTTGAGCAGTGCTCGCGCCTCGTCGTCGGTCTTGGCCGAGGTGTGGATGCAGACGTTCATGCCGGGGACGGCGTTCAACTTTTCGATGTCGACCTCGGGGAAGATCAAGATCTCCTTGATCCCGAGGGTGTAGTTCCCGCGCCCGTCGAAGGCCTTGCGGCTGACGCCACGGAAGTCGCGGGTACGGGGCAGGGCGACCATCAAGAGACGGTCGAGGAAGTCCCACATCGCGGTGCGACGCAGGGTGACCATGGCCCCGATCTTCATGCCCTCGCGCAGCTTGAAGCCGGCGATGGACTTCTTGGCTCGGGTCACGACGGGGCGCTGGCCGGTGATGTTGCCGAGGCACTCGAAGGACTGCTCGAGCAGCTTGGGCTGCTTGATGGCCTCGCCGAGGCCGATGTTGAGCACGACCTTCTCGACGGTCGGGATGGTGTTCGGGTTCTTGTAGCCGAACTCCTCCTTCAGCGCCGGGATCACCTTCTCACGGTAGAGCGTGCGGGTGTGCGGCACGAAGTCGCCGCGATCGACGGGCTCGTTGCGGACTTTCGGGAACTTGAAGGCGTAGCCCGCTTCGGGCTTCTTCTTCTGGGTAGCTGCTGCCTTGGCCATGGTTCAAACCTCAGCTGTCGATCTGTTCGCCGGAGCGAACGGCCACGCGCACCTTCTGGCCACCCTCGAGGGTCTTGATCTGGACCCGGGTCGGCTCCCCGTCACGGGGATCGGCGATCATGACGTTGGAGATGTGGATCGGAGCCTCGCGCTTCTCGAGGCCGCCACGCTGGTTTTGGCGGGTGGGCTTGACGTGCTTGGTGATCACGTTGACCCCCTGCACGAGGACCCGGTTGTCGGACGGGAGCACGCGCAGCACTTCGCCGCTCTTGCCCTTGTCCTTGCCGGTGATGACGACGACGGAGTCGCCCTTGCGAATCTTCTGCATTACAGGACCTCCGGGGCCAGGCTGACGATCCGCAGGAAACGCTTCCAGCGAAGCTCGCGCGCGACCGGCCCGAAGATGCGCGTGCCGATGGGCTGACGATCGTTGTTGATCAGCACGGCGCTGTTGGTGTCAAAGCGGATCAGGCTGCCGTCGTGACGGCGAACGCCTTGCTTGGTCCGCACGATCACGGCCTTCATGACCTGCCCCTTCTTGATCTTGGAGTTGGGCAGGGACTCACGGACCGAGACCACGATGACGTCACCGATGCTGGCGTAGCGACGCTTGGAGCCGCCGAGCACCTTGATGCAGCGGAGCTTGCGAGCGCCGGAGTTGTCGGCGACGTCGAGAACCGATTCGACCTGGATCATGTCAGCCCACGCTCCTCTCGAGCACGGCCTGGAGGGCCCAGCGCTTGTCCTTCGAGCGGGGACGAGCCTCGATGATGCGGACGGTGTCACCCGTGCGCGCCTCGTTGTTCTCGTCGTGCGCCTTGTAGCGGATGCGCTCCTGGACGTACTTCTTGTAGCGCGGGTGGCGGTAGCGGCGGATCACCTGGACGACGATGGTCTTCTCCATCTTGTCCGAGACCACCTCGCCGCTCAGGGTCCGGCGCTGTGACTTGCTGTTGGTGTCGCTCATGCCTTCAGTCCTTGGCGCCCGCGCTCGCGCGCTGGGTCTGGATGGTCTTGATCCGGGCGATGTCACGCCGGATGCGCCGGAAGTCGGCCGTGTTCACGGCCTTGCTGGTGGCCTTGCCGATGCGGAGTCGGACCAGCTGATCGCGCAGCGAGGTCTCGAGCTCGACCAGCTCGGCGTCGTCTTTGTCACGGAGTTCGGAGGGCTTCATCGTTCGATACCTCCTCAGACCACGCGCTCGCGCTTGACGAAGCGGGTCTTGATCGGGAGCTTGTGGTGGGCGAGCAGGAAGGCCTTGCGGGCGAGCTCCTCGTCGATGCCCTCGATCTCGTAGAGCATCCGGCCAGGGCGGACGACGGCGACCCAGTACTCGGGGCCGCTCTTACCCTTACCCATGCGGGTCTCGGCGGGCTTCTTGGAGATGGGCTTGTCCGGGAACACCCGGATGTAGAGCTTGCCGCCGCGCTTGACTCGGCGGTTGATGGCGATACGAGCGGCCTCGATCTGGCGCGAGGTCAGCCAGCCGCACTCGAGGGCTTGAAGGCCGAAGTCGCCGTAGGAGACCTCGGTACCGCCCTTGGCGGTGCCCCTCATGCGACCCTTGTGGATCTTCCGATACTTGACGCGATTGGGCGAAAGCATGGTCGATGGTCCTTTCTAGCTGCG
Organism: Plesiocystis pacifica SIR-1; assembly: GCF_000170895.1. Taxonomy (GTDB): domain Bacteria; phylum Myxococcota_A; class Polyangia; order Nannocystales; family Nannocystaceae; genus Plesiocystis; species Plesiocystis pacifica. The sequence continues at coordinate 23,655 of NZ_ABCS01000065.1, forward strand.
CTTGTTCGCAGGGCGGGGGAAGCGGGGATCGACGCCGCTCATCGAGCCGTAGACCTCGCCCTTGAAGATCCAGCACTTGATGCCGATGCGACCGGCGGGGGTGCGGGCCTCGTGGAAGCCGTAGTCGATGTCGGCGCGGAGGGTGTGCAGGGGCACGCGGCCCTGCAGGTACCACTCGCGGCGACCCATCTCAGCGCCGCCGAGGCGGCCGGCCGCGTTGACGCGGATGCCCTTGGCCCCGAACTTCATCGCGGTCTGCACGGCGCGCTTGAGGGCGCGGCGGAAGGCGATGCGGCGCTCGAGCTGCTGGCCGATGTTCTCGGCGACGAGCTGGGCGTTGACCTCGGCCTTGCGGACCTCCTGGATGTTCAGGAAGACCTTGGAGTCGGTCATCTTCTGGACCTCGCGGCGGATCTTCTCGACCTCGGCGCCGCGCTTTCCGATGATGATGCCCGGGCGCGCGGAGAAGATGTTGATCTTCACCTTGTTGGCGGCGCGCTCGATGGTGATCTCGGAGATGCTGGCGGAGATCAGCTTGCGCTTGAGGAAGCCGCGCAGCTGCAGGTCCTCGTGGAGCCACTGCTTGTAGCGGCCCTCTTCGAACCAGCGCGAGTTCCAGGTCTTGACGATGCCGAGGCGGAAGCCGATGGGATGAGTCTTTTGGCCCATATTCCTGTCCGTTCTTGAGGAGGGCTCAGGCCTCGGCTTGCGCCGGCTGGACCTCGAGGGTGACGTGGCTGGTCTTCTTCTGGATGCGAGTGCCGCGGCCCTGGGCCCGGGGGCGCCAGCGCTTGAGGGTCGGGCCCTGGTCGACGGTCACCCGGGTGATGACCAGGTTGTCGACGTCGGCGTTGCCCTGGTCTTCCGCGTTGGCGACGGCCGACACGATGAGCTTGAAGAACTCGCGCGAGCCCGACTTGTTCATGAAGCGCAGGCTGTTGATCGCGGAGCTCACGTCCTTGCCGCGCACGAGGTCGGCGATGATGCGAGCCTTGCGAGGCGCGATTCGGAGGTTCCTGAGTCGTGCGACGGCCATGACTAACGCTTGCTCTTCTTGTCGGCCGCGTGGCCCTTGAAGGTCCGCGTGGGCGCGAACTCGCCGAACTTGTGGCCAACCATGTTCTCCGTCACGTAGACGGGGATGAACTTGTTGCCGTTGTGGACCATGACGTTGGCGCCGACGAACTCCGGGAGGATGGTCGAGCGGCGCGACCAGGTCTTGATGGGCTTGTGGCCACCGGCCTCGATGGCGGTGGTGATCTTGTTGTAGAGGCTCTGGTCGACGAACGGCCCCTTGCGAATGGAACGCGGCATTACTTCTTCCTCCGCGAGACGATGAACACGTCAGTTCGCTTGTTGTGACGGGTGCGGTAGCCCTTGGTGGGCTTGCCCCAAGGAGTGGTCGGGTTGCGGCCGCCCGAGGTCCGGCCCTCACCACCACCCATGGGGTGGTCGACCGGGTTCATGACGACGCCGCGCTGGTGCGGGCGACGGCCGAGCCAGCGCGTGCGGCCGGCCTTGCCGATGTTGACGTTGGCCTGCTCGCCGTTGCTGAGCGTGCCGATGGTCGCGCGGCACTTGACGTGCACGCGGCGGACCTCGCCGGAGGGCAGACGAATCTGGGTCCAGTTGCCCTCGCGGGCCATCAGCCGGGCACCGACACCAGCGGAGCGGACGAACTGACCGCCGCGACCGATCTTGATCTCGATGTTGTGGATGATCGTGCCGACCGGGATGGCCGACAGCGGCATGCTGTTGCCGGGCTTGATGTCGGCCTTGGCCGAGCTGATGATCGTGTCGCCCACGGTCAGCCCCTCGGGCGCGAGGATGTAGCGCTTGTCGCCGTCGGCGTAGTGGATCAGCGCGATGTAGGTGGTCCGGTTGGGGTCGTACTCGATGGTCGCAACCTTGCCGGGCACGCCGTAGTTGTCGCGCTTGAAGTCGATCTGCCGGTACAGGCGCTTGTGACCACCGCCGCGGAAGCGCGAGGTGATGCGACCGTAGTTGTTCCGACCCGCCTTGCGGTGGTTGATCGAGACGAGCTTCTTGAACGGCTTCTTGGCGGTGACCTGGGCGCGGTCCGTCGACGTCATGTTGCGACGGCCCGGGGAGGTCGGCTTGTACTTCTTGATGCCCATGGCTCAGTCCTCTCCGTAGAGCTCGATGGAGTCGCCGGGGTGGAGGGTGACCACGGCCTTCTTCCACTGGCGGGTCTTGCCGTAGAAGCGACCGACGCGGCGCAGGTCGCCGCGCATGACCATGGTCCGGACCTTCTCGACGCGGACGCCGAAGACCATCTCGACCGCCTTGCGGATCTCGATTTTGTTGGCCTGGCGGTGCACCTCGAAGGTGTACTGGTTGTTGATCGCCTCGAGCTGGGTGCTCTTCTCGCTCAGGATCGGGCGGATGATGATCTCTTGCGGGGTCACGCGGCACCTTCCTTCGCGGGCTCGGCCGGCGTCCCGAGCAGCCGGGCCTCGAGCGCGCGCAGCGAGCTCTCGGAGATCAGCAGCTTGGGGAAGCGCAGGATGTCGTAGACGTTGACGCCCTCGGGGACGATGTGCTGCGCCGTCGGCAGGTTGCGAGCGCTGCGAGCCAGCGACATGTTGTCGCCGCCGTCGACGAGCAGGGACTTGGGCGCGTTGAGCTTGCCCAGGGCCGCCGCGAGGTTGCGGGTCTTGGCGTCGGGGACCTCGAAGTCGCGGATGACGACGAGGTTGCCCTCGGAGGCGCGCAGGCTCAGGGCCGAGCGCAGGGCGCCGGCGCGAGCCTTCTTGTTGACCGAGAAGGTGTAGTCGCGGGGGCGCGGTCCGTGGACCTGGCCGCCGCCCCGGAACACGTTGACGCGGCGCGAGCCGTGTCGGGCGTTACCGGTGCCCTTTTGGCGGTACATCTTCGAGCGGGTCCCGTGGACCTCGCTGCGCTCCTTGGTCTTCGCCGTGCCAGCGCGCTTCTTGGCCCGCTGCCAGCGAACGACCTCCCACAGGAGGTGCTCCTTGACCTCCGCGGCGAACACCTCGTCGGAGACCTCGATCTCCGCGACGTCGTTGCCCTCTAGGTCTTTGACGTTGAGCTTGGCCATGCTTACCTCAGGTCTTGATTTCGACGTCGACGCCGGCCGAAAGGTCGAGCTTCATGAGCGCGTCCAGGGTCTGCTGGTTGGGCTCGATGATGTCGAGGAGACGCTTGTGCGTGCGGATCTCGAACTGCTCGCGCGACTTCTTGTCGATGAAAGGTCCACGGAGGACCGTGTACTTGTTGATTTTGGTCGGCAGTGGGATCGGTCCCACCACCTGGGCCCCGGCCCGGCGCGCGGTCTCGGAGATCTCCGTCGCCGACTGCTCGAGCAGCTTGTGGTCGTAGGCCTTCAGGGTGATGCGAAGCTTGTTGGCCACGGTGTTTCCTTACCTTGGGCTAGGGGCCTCAGTGATTATTCGATGATGGCGGTGACGATGCCGGCGCCGACCGTACGACCACCCTCGCGGATGGCGAACTTCGACCCCTGCTCGCACGCGATGGTCTTCCCGAGCTCGACCGTGAACGTCACGTTGTCGCCCGGCATCACCATCTCCGTGCCCTCTTCCAGGGTCACCGAACCAGTCACGTCCGTCGTACGGAAGTAGAACTGCGGCTTGTAGCCCTTGAAGAACGGCGTGTGACGTCCGCCCTCGTCCTTGCGAAGGATGTACACCTCCGCCTTGAAGGTCGTGTGCGGGTTGATCGAACCCGGCTTGCACAGCACCTGGCCGCGCTCCACCTCGTCGCGCTTCACGCCACGAAGCAGGCAGCCGACGTTGTCGCCCGCGAAGCCCTCGTCGAGCAGCTTCCGGAACATCTCCACGCCCGTGCACGTGGTCTTTTGCGTCTCGCGCAGACCCACGATCGCGATCTCGTCGCCGACGTGCAGCTTGCCGCGCTCGATCCGGCCCGTGACCACCGTGCCCCGACCCGAGATCGTGAACACGTCCTCGATCGGCATCAGGAAGTCCTTGTCCAGCTCGCGCTGCGGCTCCGGGATGTGCGTGTCGCAAGCCGTGATCAGCTCGAAGATGCACTTCGCGTCCTCGTGCTCCCAGCTCGGCGCCTGCAGGGCCTTGAGCGCCGAGCCCCGGACGATCGGCGAGCTCACCCCGTCCTTGTTGTACTCGTACTTCTCGAGCAGCTCCTCGACCTCGGCCTCGACCAGCTCGAGCATCTCCTCGTCCTCGTCGTCCAGCTGGTCCACCTTGTTCAGGAAGATGACCAGCGCCGGGATCCCGACCTGGCGGCCCAGCAGGATGTGCTCGCGCGTCTGCGGCATCGGGCCGTCGGGCGCCGACACGACCAGGATCGCGCCGTCCATCTGCGCCGCGCCCGTGATCATGTTCTTGATGTAGTCGGCGTGCCCGGGGCAGTCGACGTGCGCGTAGTGGCGGATCTCCGAGTTGTACTCGACGTGCGCGGTCGAGATGGTGATGCCGCGCTCGCGCTCCTCCGGAGCCTTGTCGATGTTCTCGAAGTCGACCTTCTCGGCCCAACCGCGGTCACCCAGGACCTTGGTGATGGCCGCGGTCAACGTGGTCTTGCCGTGGTCCACGTGACCGATCGTCCCGATGTTCACGTGGGGCTTTTCGCGGACAAACTTTTCCTTCGACATGACGAACTTTCCTGGTGCCTGATGAGGCGAGTGAGAACTTGGGGTCCGGTCAGTAACCGCGGACCTTCTTGACGATGTCTTCCTGGAGGCTGCTCGGAACCTCCGAGTAGGCGGCGAACTGCATCGTGTGGCTCGCCCGCCCCTGGGTCACGGAGCGAAGCGCAGTAGCATAGCCAACCATCTCTGCCAAGGGCACGCGGGCCTCGACGACCTGGGCATTCCCACGGGGGTTCATGCCCAGAACGCGACCTCGGCGAGTGTTCAGATCTGAATGGACGTTGCCGACGAACTCGTCGGGACCGACCACTTCGACGTCCATGACCGGCTCGAGCAGCTGTGCGCCGCCCTCGACGACCAGCTTATTGGTCGCCATGGTCGCCGCAGCCCGGAAGCTGGCCACGCTGGAGTCGCCCTCGATGTACTCGGCAGCGACCAAACGCACAGCGACGTCGAGCACCGGGTAGCCCAAGATCGGCCCGCGGGTGAGCGCGTCAGAGATACCCTCGACGGCGGCGGCCACGAACTCCTTGGGGAACTTGATGTATTCGTCGGTCTCCGGCAGCCCGGACTCGACGAGGTTGCCCTCGCCGCGCTCGCGGGGGGCGATCTCGACGCTGACCTTGGCGTACTGGCGCTTACCGCCGACCTCGCGGGCGTACTCGAAGTCCGTGCGCGCAGGCGCGCGGCTGCTCTCGCGGTACGCGACCTGCGGCTTGCCGACCCGAGCCTCGACCCGGTAATCGCGCAGCAGCTTGTTGACGATGACCTCGAGGTGGAGCTCGCCCTGCCCCGCCATCAGCGTCTGGCCCGAGTCCTTGTCCTCGTAGACCGTGAAGCTCGGATCTTCCTTCTGGATCCGCTCGAGGGCCTGGTCGAGGTCCCGCTGGTCCGCGGCGCTGCGCGCCTCGACGGAGCGGAAGATGACCGGGTCCGGGATGCTCATGCCCGGGAGGACCACGCGCTGCTTGTCCTTCGAGAGGATCAGCGTGTCACCCGTGGTCGAAAAGCGCAGGCCGACGGCGGCGGCGATGTTGCCCGGGCCCACGGCGTCGATCTCCTCGGTCTTCGAGGCGAGCACGAGCAAGAGCTTGTTGACGCGCTCTTTGCGGTCGCGGGTGACGTTGAGGACCTGGTCTTTGGCCCTGAGCGTGCCCGAGTAGACCCGGAACAGCACGACGGCGCCGCGGTGCGAGTCCTGGACGAGCTTGAAGGCCAGCGCGAGCAGGGGCCCGTCGGGGTCGGCCTCGCGGATGACCCGGTCGCCCTGGCCGCGGCCCGCGGTGATCTCGGCCTCGACGGGGGGCATGTCGAGGGGCGAGGGCAGGTAGTGGATGACCGCGTCGAGCAGCAGCTGCACGCCGCGGTTCTTGAGCGCCGAGCCGCACAGGACCGGGAAGCCCTTGAGGCTCAAGGTCGCTCGGCGCAGCCCAGCGCGGATGTCCTCGACGCTCAGCGAGTCGGTCGCCTCGCCGAGGAAGACCTCCATGATCTCGTCGTCGACGTCCGCGAGGGCCTCGATCATGGCCTCGCGGGCCAAGGTGGCGTCCTCGAAGATCGGGTGCTCCTCGGGCAGCGAGGCGCGCGTGAAGGTCCGGCCCTTGTCCTTGTCGTCCTCGGCCTTGGGCCAGGTCAGCAGCTCCATGGTGACCAGATCGACGATGGCCTCGAAGTCACCTTCGAGGCCAACGGGGAGCGCGATCACGATGGGGTGGGCGTCCAGGCGCTCGCGCATCATCGAGACGGTGCGATCGAGGGTCGCGCCGACGCGGTCGAGCTTGTTGACGAAGCAGATGCGCGGGACGGAGTAGCGGTCGGCCTGGCGCCAGACCGTCTCGGACTGGGCCTCGACGCCGGCGACGGCGTCGAACACCGCGATGGCCCCGTCGAGCACGCGCAGCGATCGCTCGACCTCGACGGTGAAGTCGACGTGCCCGGGGGTGTCGATGAGGTTGATGCGGTGCGCACCGTCCTCGGCGGTGTGGGCCTCGGGGTCGCCGGGCTTCCAAAAGCAGGTCGTGGCGACCGAGTAGATCGTGATGCCCCGCTTTTGCTCCTCCTCGTCGAAGTCCGTGTGCGCGGCTCCGTCGTGGACCTCGCCGATGTAGTGCGAGCTGCCCGTGTAGAACAGCACGCGCTCGGTCGTCGTGGTCTTGCCCGCATCGATGTGGGCCATGATCCCGATGTTCCGGATCATGCCGAGCTCGACGTCGTACTTGGCGCTCATGACGAGGTGCGGGAAAGGCGGGGGGAGAGAAAGGGCGGGATCGAAGTCGGAAACTGAGCTAGGGCCGCGGGGGCTGCCATCCGTCTCCAAGGGGGAGGGGGTGTGGCAGGGCCCGGGCCCGGCGTGGCTGAGCCGGCGCACGGTCCGTGCGTCGGCGACATCGCCATCAAAAGCTGTGGGGTTGGCTCAGTTCATTCGGTGCAGATCACCAGCGGTAGTGAGCGAAGGCCTTGTTGGCGTCGGCCATCTTGTGCACGTCTTCGCGCTTTTTGACGGCGAGACCGCGGTTCTGGGCCGCGTCGAGCATCTCGTTGGCGAGGCGCTCACGCATGGTCTTCTCGGGGCGCTTGCGGGCGAAGCCCACGAGCCAGCGGAAGGCCAGGGCCTGGCTCCGCTCGGAGCGGACTTCCATGGGCACCTGGTAGTTCGAGCCGCCGACGCGACGGGCGCGAACCTCGAGGCGGGGGCGAACGTTGGCGATGGCCTTCTCGAACACCTTGACCGGGTCGTCCTTGGTCTTCTCCGAGATGATCTCGAAGGCGGAGAACACGATCTTCTCGGCGACAGACTTCTTGCCGTCGAGCATCACCACGTTGACGAACTTGGCGATGTTGCGGTTCACGTCCGCGGGGTGGTCGGTGTAGCGGATCTCGTAGATGATCCGCTTGCGCTGCTTGGCCTTGATTCCCTTGCGCGACATCTTGGTTTACTCCGAACGGCAGGGCGTCACTTGGGACGCTTGGCCCCGTACTTCGACCGGCGCTGACGACGACCGTCGACGCCGACGGTGTCGAGGGTGCCGCGCACGATGTGGTAGCGAACGCCGGGCAGGTCCTTCACGCGACCGCCGCGGACGAGCACGATGCTGCGGTCCTGAAGGTTGTGCCCCTCACCGGGGATGTAGCTCGTGACCTCGATGCCGTTGGTCAGGCGAACACGCGCGACTTTGCGCAGCGCCGAGTTCGGCTTCTTCGGGGTCGAGGTGTAGACGCGAACGCAGACGCCACGCCGCTGCGGGCAGCCCTTGAGCGCAGGGGCCGTCTCCTTCTTGGGCTGACGCTGGCGTCCCTTGCGGACGAGCTGCTGAATCGTGGGCATTTGGTATCTCGGTCTTTGCGGTAACAAAGCTCCGCCGCGGAACCTAGCCCGCGGCGGTGGGAGGCGGAGTATATGGAAGTTGCCCCGCTGATCAAGGGGATCAGTGCGCTGAGTGGGGGTTAAAATGGGGGCTTCCGCACGATTCGTGGGATCTCGAGGGCGATCCGGGCCCAACTCTGGGCAGATCCTGAACTGATCCCGAGTAGATCCAAAGATCATCCGCCCTACGCGCAGGTTGGGGGGCCGGTTTCGGGCTCTTTTGGCAAGCAAAGAGCGCCGCCCGCTGTGCGGACGGCGCTCCTGCTTCGAGCCTCGAGCTCGGAGCTCAGTCGGCGGCCTCGCGGTCGCTCGCGCGACGCACGGTCGGCTCGCCAGACTCGCCGGTGCGGTCGTCGGTCTCCATGTTGAGCCGCTCGTAGACCGACAGGCCGGTGCCGGCCGGGATCAGGCGACCCATGATGACGTTCTCCTTGAGCCCGCGCAGGTAGTCGACCTTGCCCTGGAGCGCGGCCTCGGTCAGCACCTTGGTCGTCTCCTGGAAGGAGGACGCCGAGATGAAGGACTCCGTCGACAGCGAGGCCTTGGTGATGCCCAGCAGCAGCGGCTGGGCCGTCGCCTCGGCGCCGCCGAGGGAGGACACGCGCAGGTTCTCCTGACGGAACAGCTTCCGCTCGACGTGATCCTCGGCCAGGAAGTTGGTGTCGCCCGGATCGATGATCTTCACCCGGCGCATCATCTGGCGAACGATGACCTCGATGTGCTTGTCGTTGATCTTCACGCCCTGCAGGCGATAGACCTCCTGGATCTGATCGAGCAGGTAGGTCGCCAGGGCCTTCTCACCGAGCACCGCGAGGATGTCGTGGGGGTTCGAAGGACCGTCCATGAGGTTCTCGCCCGCGCGCACGCGGTCGCCCTCGCGGACCTGGAGGTGGCGCAGCTTGGGCACGAGGAACTCGTGGATCTCGCTGCCGTCCTCGGGGGAGATGATCACCCGACGCTTGGCGCCCTTGTCCTTGCCGAAGGACACGATGCCGTCGGTCGTCGCGATGATCGCGTGCTCCTTGGGCGTGCGGGCCTCGAACAGCTCGACCACCCGGGGCAGACCGCCGGTGATGTCCTTGGTCTTCTGGGCCTCGCGCTGGATGGTCGCCAGCACGTCGCCGGCCTCGACCTTCTGACCCTCCTGCACGTTGAACACGGCGCCGACGGGCAGGAAGTAGCGGGCGGGGTGACGGCCGATCATCACGGTCTCGCCGTCGTCGTCCTGGATGACCAGGCGCGGGCGCGAGTCCTTGTCGCGGCTCTCGACGATGACCATCGAGCTGTGCCCGGTGACCTCGTCGGTGGTGATCCGCATGGTCACGTTCTCGACGATGTCGCCGAACGCGAGCGTGCCGCTGGCCTCGGTGAGGATCGGGATGACGTGGGCGTCCCAGCGCGCGAGCACGGTCTTCTCGGACACCGTGTCGCCCTCGCCGACGAGCACGTGCGAGCCGTAGAACAGATCGTAGCGCTCGCGCACGCGGCCGCGCTCGTCGAGCAGGTGGATCTGCGAGTGGCGGTTCATCACCACCCAGTAGTCGACGTTGTTGCCGGTCTTGGGATCCACGCGCGAGCGCTTGACGAGCTGCGCGTCGACCATCTGGACCTTGCCGCCGAAGCGGGCCTCGAGCTCGCTCTTGGCGACGGTGGTCATCGACGCACCACCGAGGTGGAAGGTGCGCATGGTCAGCTGGGTGCCGGGCTCGCCGATGGACTGCGCGGCGATGATGCCCACGGCCTCGCCGACGTCGACGAGGTGGCCCCGGGCCAGGTCGCGGCCGTAGCACTTGGCGCAGATGCCCCGCATGGCCTCGCAGGTGAGGACCGAGCGCAGGACCACGGTCTGGATGCCGGCCTCGTCGATGAGCTTGGCGGTCTTCTCGTCGATGAGCTCGCCCTCGTCCGAGAGGATCTCGTCGGTGCCGGGGCGGTACACCGGCTCGAGCGCCACGCGGCCGAGGATGCGGTCGCCGAGGGCCTCGATGACCTCGGTGTCCTCCATCAGCGCCGAGACCTCGATGCCCTGGAAGGTGCCGCAGTCGTACTCGGTGATCACGGCCTCCTGGGCCACGTCGACGAGGCGGCGGGTCAGGTAACCGGAGTTGGCGGTCTTGAGCGCCGTGTCGGCCAGGCCCTTGCGCGCGCCGTGGGTCGAGATGAAGTACTGCTGGACCGTCAGCCCCTCACGGAAGTTCGTGGTGATGGGCTGCTCGATGATCTCGCCGGAGGGCTTGGCCATCAGGCCGCGCATGCCGGCGAGCTGGCGCATCTGCTGCTTCGAGCCACGGGCGCCGGAGTCGGCCATGATGTAGACCGAGTTGAAGGACTTTTGGGTCTTCTTCTCGCCGGTCCGCCGGTCGACGGCCTCCTCCTTGGAGATGCCGTCCATCATCGCCTTGGTGATCTCCTCGGAGACCTTGGCCCAGATGTCGACGACCTTGTTGTAGCGCTCGCCCGAGGTGATCAGGCCGTCGGCGTACTGCTCGCTGATCTGTCGGACCTCGTTGTTGGCGTTGTCGAGCAGCGTGCGCTTTTCGGCCGGGATGGCCATGTCGTCCATGCAGATGGAGATGCCGGCCTTGGTCGCCTCGGTGTAGCCGGTGCTGCGCAGGTAGTCGGCCATCAGCACCGTGGCCTTTTGGCCGCACACGCGGTAGCAGCGGTCGATCAGGTCGTTGAGCTGCTTTTTGCCCAGCGGCTTGTTGACCATCTCGAAGGGCAGCTTCTTGGGGATGCCGCCCTCGTAGAGCAGGACGCGGCCGCAGGTCGTGTCGACCATGGGGGCGCCGGGCTCCATGCGGACCTTGATCCGCGCCTGGAGGTGCAGCGAGCCGTGGTCGTAGGCCATGCGGACCTCCTCGGGGGAGCCGTACATGCCGACGAAGAAGCCGTCCTTGCCGGGATCCTCGTTGCGCTCACCCGGGGCGAAGTAGCGCTCGCGGGTCATGTAGTAGAGGCCGAGGACGATGTCCTGGGAGGGGACGATGATCGGCTTGCCGGACGCCGGGCTGAGGATGTTGTTGGTCGACATCATCAGCACGCGGGCCTCCATCTGGGCCTCGATGCACAGCGGCACGTGCACGGCCATCTGGTCGCCGTCGAAGTCGGCGTTGAAGGCGGTGCAGACCAGCGGGTGGAGCTGGATGGCCTTGCCCTCGATGAGCACGGGCTCGAAGGCCTGGATGCCCAGGCGGTGCAGCGTGGGCGCGCGGTTGAGGAACACGGGGTGCTCCTTGATGACCTCCTCGAGGATGTCCCAGACCTCCTCGGCCTCGCGCTCGACCATGCGCTTGGCGGACTTGATGGTGGTCACCAGGCCGCGCTGCTCGAGCTTGTTGTAGATGAAGGGCTTGAACAGCTCGAGCGCCATCTTCTTGGGCAGGCCGACCTCGTGGAGCTTGAGCTCCGGGCCGACGACGATGACCGAGCGGCCCGAGTAGTCGACGCGCTTGCCGAGCAGGTTCTGGCGGAAGCGGCCCGACTTGCCCCGGAGCATGTCCGAGAGCGACTTGAGCGGGCGCTTGTTGGGGCCGGTGATGGTCTTGCCGCGGCGGCCGTTGTCGAACAGGGCGTCGACGGCCTCCTGCAGCATCCGCTTCTCGTTGCGGATGATGATCTCCGGGGCGGCGAGCTCCTGCAGGCGCTTGAGCCGGTTGTTGCGGTTGATGACCCGGCGGTAGAGGTCGTTGAGGTCGGAGGACGCGAACCGGCCGCCGTCCAGGGGGACGAGCGGGCGCAGGTCCGGCGGCAGCACCGGGATGACGTCGAGCATCATGTGCTCGGGCTTGTTGCCGCTGTTGCGGAAGGCCTCGAGCACGCGCAGGCGCTTGGCCAGCTTCTTGCGCTTGGCCTCCGAGGTCGCGGCGGCGAGCTCGGCACGGACGGTGCGGGCCTCGACCACGGGGTCGATGCGCGAGAGCAGCTCCTTGATCGCCTCGGCGCCCATACCGGCGTCGAAGGCGTCGAGCCCGATCTCGTCGTAGAGCTGATCGAAGCGCTCCTCCGACAGGATCTCGGCGACCTCGAGGCCCGAGTCCTTGGGGTCGATGACGATGTAGCTCTCGCAGTAGAGCACCTTCTCCAGCTTGGTCAGCGGGATGTCGAGGATGGTGCCAATGCGCGAGGGCAGGCTCTTGAGGAACCAGATGTGGGCGACCGGCGTGGCCAGGTCGATGTGGCCGGCGCGCTCACGCCGGACCTTGGAGTGGATGACCTCGACGCCGCACTTCTCGCACACGACGCCGCGGTGCTTCATGCGCTTGTACTTGCCGCACAAGCACTCGTAGTCCTTGATCGGGCCAAAGATCTTCGCGCAGAACAGCCCGTCCCGCTCCGGCTTGAAGGTCCGGTAGTTGATGGTCTCGGGGTTCTTCACCTCACCGTGGGAGCGCTCGCGAATCGCCTTGGGCGAAGCGACGCCAATCCGCAGTGCGTTGAAGACCTCGGCCTCTTTGGGCTTTTCGAAGAAGCTGAAGATGTCGCGCATCGGGGTTCCTTCCTGTGGTGCGGGTCGAGCGTCCTCGGCCCGCGGGGGTGCAGGCCGGGCGTCCCCGACCTGCGGTGCGTGGGTTCACGCGGATTCGGGAGTTCGGATCACTCGGCCGCCGAGAGGGGGCCGCGACGGTAGCCGGGGTCTTCGACGTTGATGAGCTCGACGTCGAGGCACAGGGCCTGGAGCTCCTTGAGGAGCACGTTGAAGGACTCGGGCACGCCGGGCTGCATGGTCGGCTGACCCTTGACGATCGACTCGTACATGCGCATGCGCCCGACGACGTCGTCCGACTTGACGGTCAGCAGCTCCTGCAGGGCGTAGGCGGCCCCGTAAGCCTCGAGGGCCCAGACCTCCATCTCACCGAGGCGCTGACCGCCGAACTGGGCCTTGCCGCCCAGGGGCTGCTGGGTGACCAGCGAGTACGGCCCGATGCTCCGGGCGTGGATCTTGTCGTCCACGAGGTGGTGGAGCTTGAGCATGTACATGATGCCCACGGTCACGTCCTCCTCGAAGGCCTCGCCGGTGCGGCCGTCGAACAAGATCGCCTGGCCCGAGTCGGGCAGGCCGGCCTTTTGCAGGAAGCCCTTGACCTCGCTCTCGTGGGCGCCGTCGAACACCGGCGTGGCCACGTGGATGCCCCGGCGGACCTTGTCCGCGAAGCGGATCACGTCGTCATCGGGCAGCTGCTCGATGAAGCGCATGGCCTCCTCGGTCTCGTAGATCTTCTTGAGCTGGGCGCGCAGCACCTCCGCGGAGTAGTTGGTCTCCATGTAGGCGTTGATCTGGTTGCCGAGCTCGCGCGCGGCCCACCCGAGGTGGACCTCGAGGATCTGGCCGACGTTCATGCGCGAGGGGACGCCCAGGGGGTTGAGGACGATGTCCACGGGGGTGCCGTCCTCGAGGTAGGGCAGGTCCTCCGTCGGGAGGATGCGCGAGATGACGCCCTTGTTGCCGTGGCGGCCGGCCATCTTGTCGCCGACCTGCAGCTTGCGCTTGATGGCGACGTAGACCTTGACCATCTTGATGACGCCGGGCGGCAGCTCGTCGCCCTTGGTCAGCTTGGCCAGCTTCTCGCGGTAGATGGTCTCGATCTCGTCGAGGTCCTTCTCGAGCCGGCGACCCAGAGCCTCGATGAGCTCGGTGTCCTCGGCGGTGGTCAGGGAGAACTGCGACCAGTACTTGCGCGGCGCGGCGTCGACCAGGGCAGCGGTCAGCTGCACGTTGGCGTCGACGAGCATCGCCCCCTGGTCGTCGACGAGCTTGGCGGCCGTCGTCTTGCCGAGCAGGATCTCCTTGATGCGGTTGTGGTAGCCGGCCGAGACGATGGCCACGTTGTCGTGGTGGTCCTGGCTCAGGCGCTCGCGCTCGGCGTCCTCGATCTGCTGGGCGCGGACGTCCTTGTCGACGCCCTTGCGGGCGAACACGCGGGCGTCGATGATGATGCCCGACACGCCCGGCGGCAGGCGCAGGGAGGTGTCGCGGACGTCGCCGGCCTTCTCACCGAAGATGGCGCGGAGCAGCTTCTCCTCGGGGCTGAGCTGGGTCTCGCCCTTGGGCGTGATCTTGCCGACCAGGATGTCGCCGGCGTGGACCTCGGCGCCGATGCGGACGATGCCCGCGTCGTCGAGGTTCTTGAGGGCCTCTTCACCCACGTTCGGGATGTCGCGGGTGATCTCCTCCTTGCCCAGCTTGGTGTCGCGGGCGACGCACTCGAACTCCTCGATGTGGATCGTGGTGTAGACGTCCTCGCGGATCAGCCGCTCGGACACCAGGATCGAGTCCTCGAAGTTGTAGCCCTGCCAGGGCATGAAGGCGACGAGCAGGTTCTGGCCCAGCGCCAGCTCGCCGCGCTCCGTGGCCGCCCCGTCGGCGATGACGTCGCCCGACTTGACCCGGTCGCCGACGTTGACGATCGGCTTTTGGTTGAGCGCCGTGTTCTGGTTGGAGCGGCGGAACTTGACCAGGTTGTAGATATCGGGCTTGGCGCCGAGGATGCTGCGATCCTCCTCGCCGCGGCCCGACACCGGCTTGACGACGATGCGGCCGCCGTCGACCTGCTCGACGATGCCGTCGCGGTGGGCGACGACGGTCGAGCCCGAGTCGCGGGCGACGTTGGTCTCGATGCCGGTGCCGACCAGCGGGGCGTCGGTGCGCAGGCAGGGGACCGCCTGCCGCTGCATGTTCGAGCCCATGAGCGCACGGTTGGCGTCGTCGTGCTCGAGGAAGGGGATGAGCGAGGCGGCGACGGAGACCAGCTGGTTGGGCGAGACGTCCATCAGCGTGACCTCGGCCGGGGAGACCATCTCGAACTCCTCGTTGTGACGGCACTGGACCGTCTCACCGATGAACTTGCCGGCCGCGTCCATCTGCGAGTTGGCCTGGGCGATGTAGTGGCCCTGCTCCTGGAGCGCCGAGTAGTAGGCGACCTCGCTGGTGGCCTTGCCGCCCTCGACCGTGCGGTAGGGCGTCTCGATGAAGCCGAACTCGTTGATCCGCGCGTAGGTCGACAGCGACGCGATCAGGCCGATGTTCGGACCCTCCGGGGTCTCGATCGGGCAGATGCGGCCGTAGTGCGTGGCGTGCACGTCGCGGACCTCGAAGCCGGCGCGCTCGCGGGTCAGACCGCCGGGCCCGAGGGCCGAGAGGCGACGCTTGTGGGTCACCTCGCTCAGCGGGTTGGTCTGATCCATGAACTGCGACAGCTGCGAGCTGGCGAAGTACTCCTTGACCACGGCCGAGACGGGCTTGGCGTTGATCAAGTCGGCGGGCATGAGCGCGTCCATCTCCTGGGACATGCTCATGCGCTCCTTGATGGCCCGCTCCATGCGAACCAGGCCGATGCGGTACTGGTTCTCCATGAGCTCACCGACCGCGCGGACGCGGCGGTTGCCGAGGTGGTCGATGTCGTCGATCTTGCCCCGGCCGTTGCGGAGCTCGACGAGGTAGCGGACGGTCTCGAGGATGTCCCGCTTGGTCAGGACCTTGGTCTCGAGGGGCTCGTCGATGCCGAACTTGTGGTTGAGCTTGAGGCGGCCGACCGTCGAGAGGTCGTAGCGGTCGGAGCGGAAGAACAGCGACTCGAACAGGTTGCGCGCCGTGTCGATGGTCGGCGGATCGCCCGGGCGCAGGCGCCGGTAGATCTCCATGATCGCGTCCTCCGAGGAGGTCAGCTTGTCGGCGATCAGGGTGTCGCGCAGGAAGGAGCCGACGTTGAAGTCGTCGATGAACAAGATCCGGAAGGAGTCGATGCCCGCTTCCACGATGTTGGCCAGGACGTCCTCGGTGACCTCGTCGTTGCAGTTGAGCAGGACCTCGCCGGTGTCCTCGTCGAACACGTCCTCGGCGGCGACCTTGCCGATGAGCTCCTCGGGCTCGAGCGGGATCTCGGAGATGCCCGCGTTGCGCATGCGCTTGATGAGGACCTTGTTGAGCTTCTTGCCCTTCTTGACCAGGACCTGCCCGCTCTCGGGGTCGCGGATCTCCTGGGTGGAGCGCTGGCCCGCGATCAAGTCGTAGTCCACCTCGCGCGAGATCTTCCCGTCGCGGAGGTGGATCGTCTCCTTGTCGTAGTAGTAGTCGAGCAGCTCCTGGGTGGAGTAGCCCAGCGCGCGCAGGATGACCGAGGCGTGCAGCTTGCGACGCCGATCGATGCGCACGTAGACGAAGTCCTTGTGGTCGAACTCGAAGTCGAGCCAGCTGCCGCGGTAGGGGATCACGCGGGCGCTGAACAGCTTCTTGCCGGAGCTGTGGGTCTTGCCGCGGTCGTGGTTGAAGAACACGCCGGGCGAGCGGTGCAGCTGCGAGACGACGACGCGCTCGGTACCGTTGATGATGAAGGTGCCGTGCTGGGTCATCAGCGGGATCTCGCCGAAGTAGACCTCCTGCTCCTTCACGTCACGGATCGACTGGGTGCCGGTCTCGTCGTCGACGTCCCACACGACCAGGCGGACGACGACCTTGATCGGCGCCGCGAAGGTCATGCCGCGGGCGCGGCACTCGTCGACGTCGTACTTGGGACGGTCGAGGGAGTAGCTGACGAACTCGAGGCTCGAGGTCTCGCCGAAGTCCTTGATCGGGAAGACCGAGCTGAACACGGCCTGAAGGCCGACCATCTCGCGCTCGTCAGCGGGGACGTCAGCCTGCAAAAGCTTGTCGTAGGAGCGCTTTTGGATGTCGATGAGGTTGGGAACCTCGATGATCTTCTTGAGCTTGCCGAAGTTTTTTCGGACCCTGAAGTTGTTCTGGATTCGCGCCATCCGGTCTCCTCGCTGTGTTGTCGGTCTCAGACCGCCCTCGCGGGTTAATTCAGTTTTTGGGGGTGTGGACGGGGTTCTCAAAAACGCACGGACGCGCCTGCGCTCCCCGTCCACGGGGCGCAGGCGCGGCCGTTCGAGGACTACTTGACCTCGACCTCGGCGCCGGCCTCTTCGAGGATCTTCTTGAGCTCCTCGGCCTCCTCCTTGGAGACGGCCTCCTTGACGGCCACGGGAGCGCTCTCGACGAGGCTCTTGGCCTCCTTGAGGCCCAGGCCGGAGATCTGGGCGCGGATGGCCTTGATCACGTTGATCTTCTTGGCGCCGAAGGACTTGAGCACGACGTCGAACTCGGTCTGCTCTTCCTTGGCCTCCTCGGCGGCCGGGCCAGCGACCATCACGGCGCCGCCGGCGGCAGCCTCGACGCCCCACTTGTCCTCGAGCTCCTTGACCAGATCGGCCATCTGCATGACCGAGAGGTTGCTGAGGAAATCGATGACCTGCTCACGGGTGATGTTGTCGGACATTTTTTGTTCTTCTTCTTTCTAGGAAACCTGGTTTGCCAATCAGGGACTGGAGTACGGCCGGCTCAGGCCGCCTCCTCGTCCTTCTTCTTCTTGGCGTTGAGCACTCGGAGGAAGTCCCGCGGCGCGGCCTGCATGACCTGAACCATGCGGGTTGCCGGGGTCTTGAACAGCATCAGCAGCTTGGCCTTGATCTCGCGGGGGCCAGGCATGTCGGCGAGCTTGTTGCAAGCTTCGCCCTCGAGAACTTCGCCCTCGACGACGCCGGCCTTGAGGCGCAGCTTGTCGTTCTTCTTGGCGAAGTCACGCGCGACGCGGGCCGGAGCACCCGGATCGTCGGCGTTGTAGGCGAGCCCGGACACACCCTTGAGGAAGGGCGAGAGGGGCTCGTGGGAGGTCCCGGCGATCGCGTAGCGAATCACCGAGTTCTTGTAGACACGGTAGGTGCAGCCGGCGTCACGGAACTGGCCACGAAGCTCTTCGGCTTCGGCCACCGTGAGCCGGTCGTACTCCACGACGACGAGGGCCGTGAGGTCCTCGACTTCCTCGCGGAGCGCGGCGGATTGGGCGTATTTGATGCTCTTTTCCATGGTTGTCTCCCTTCCCGCTTGGGGAGCCGGCTCGCTCTCGGCTGTCTGCGCGAGAGAGGCCGGCTGCTGCACCAGTGTCTACCCCCCTGCTCTCTCGAGCGCGGCGGGCTCTGGCCGCTGTGCCGTTCGTTCCTCTCCCCCGCTTAGGCCGGAAATTGAGGTCCAGATGGACCACCGGCTGTCTCGAGCAGGAGTGCCCCCGATGAACGGTCCCGGGGGCGTGTGGGTCAATGACCTTGCGGTGCTATGGCCTCCTTGGGTCTTCGTATCTTGGTTTGGGTTGGCGGATTATTCGGCGGTGACCATGCTCTGGACCTCGTTGGTGTCCAGGCGGATGCCGGGACCCATGGTCGAGGACAAAGACACGCTCTTGAAGTACTTGCCCTTGGCCGTGGCGGGCTTGAGGCGCTGCAGGGTGCGCAGGAAGGTCTCGAGGTTCTCCTGAAGCTTGACAGCCTCGAAGCTGACCTTGCCGATGGGCGCGTGGATGATGCCCGTGCGCTCGGTCCGGAACTCGATGCGGCCGGCCTTGCGCTCGGTGACGGCCTTCTTGACGTCCATCGTGACCGTGCCGACCTTCGGGTTCGGCATCAGGTTGCGAGGTCCGAGGATGCGGCCGAGGCGGCCGACGAGGCCCATCATGTCGGGCGTGGCGATGGCGACGTCGAAGTCGAGCCAGCCCTCTTGGATCTTGGCGACGATGTCGTCGGAGCCGACGAAGTCCGCGCCCGCGTCCTTGGCCTGGTTGACCCGGTCGCCCTTGGCGAACACCAGCACGCGGACGCTCTTGCCCGTGCCGTGCGGCAGGGACACCGACGAGCGGATCATCTGATCGGCGTGGCGGGGGTTGACGCCCAGACGGGCCGCGCACTCGACGGTCTCGTCGAATTTGGCGGGGGCGACCACCTTGACCAGTTCGCAGGCCTCGACGAGGCCGTAGCGCTTATCGCGGTCGATCTTGGACCGCGCCTCTTTGTACTTCTTACCCATGTTGGTGTGCTCCCCGGGGTCCATGCAGGGGCGCTCGCCCCCTCCCCCGGTCTGAAGGTTGTTTGGTTGAACTCAGAAGAGTTCGGGAACTCAGACGACCTCGAGGCCCATGGACCGAGCGGTGCCAGCGATGCTGAGCATGGCCTGCTCGATGGTGTAGGCGTTCATGTCGTTGATCTTGGTCTCGGCGATCTTGCGCAGATCGTCCTCGGTGACCTTGCCGACCTTGGTCTTGTTGGGCTCACCCGAGCCCTTGGGGATGCCGGCGGCCTTCAGGAGCAAGACCGCGGCGGGCGGGCTCTTGGTCTCGAAGGTGAAGGAGCGGTCCGAGAAGACCGTGATGACCACCGGGATGACCATGCCCTGGTCCTTCTGCGTGCGCGCGTTGAACTGCTTGCAGAAGTCCATGATGTTGACGCCCTTGGCACCCAGGGCGGGGCCGACGGGGGGCGCGGGGTTGGCCTGGCCAGCCTTGATCTGCAGCTTGATTTGCCCAGTGACCTTCTTCATGGCTTTGTTCGCTCGAATCTAGAGTGGAAATCGCGGGGGTTGGGGTCGTTCAGCTCGGGGAGTCCGGCTCGACCTCGGAGAAGTCGACCTCGACTCGGGTGGGACGCCCGAAGATCGAGACCGAGAGCTTGATCTTTCGCTTCTCGGTGTTCACCTCCTCAACTTCACCGCTGAAGTTGGCGAAGGCGCCACTTTTGACGCGAACCTGGTCGCCCACCGAGTAGTCGATGTCGGGCACGACCACCTCTTCCTCGGTCACCTGCTTGGGCTCGGTCTTGCCGAGCATGCGGTCCATCTCGCGCTGCGAGACGGGCTTGGGCGTCTTGCCGCTAGACAGGAAGCCGCTGACCTTGGGGGTGTTCTTGACCAGGTGCCAGGCCGGCTTCGTGAGCCGCATGCGCACGAAGATGTAGCCTGGGAAGAACTTGCGGGTCTGCTTCACCTGGCGCTTGCCACGCTGCTCGATGACCTGCTCGGAAGGCACGAGGATGTCCTCGAAGCACTCCTCGAGCTCGTTCTTCTTGATGCGGTCCTCGAGCGACTTCTTGACCGTGTTCTCGTACCCCGAGAAGGTGTTCACGATGAACCACTGCAGCGGAGTATCGGTCGTTGCTTCAGGCATGGCGGCGCTTGGGGTGGGTCCGGCTCAGAGCTCGTAGAGCCAGCTGGTGGCTTGACTCCAGAAGGTGTCCATGAGCCACAAGATGCCGGAGCAGATGAGAGTGATGATGACGACGACCACGGTCGCAGCCCGGGTCTCCGCGCGGGTCGGCCAGACGATCTGAGAGACCTCGGTCGCCACGTCGGAGATGAATTTGAAGTGCTGCTCGCGCGACCAGAGGTAGACGATCAGCGAGATGCCGATGATGGCGCCGATGCCCTGGGCCCAAAACTCGTTGGGTCGAGGGATCGTCGCCGGCCACTGGGCCCAGCCCCAACCCCAGACGTTCTCGACGAGGTTGCCAAACACCCAGGCCGAGATCCCCGCAAAAGCGGCGAAGACGACGTGTGCCCACCGCGAAGGGTCAAACTCCTTCGGGCCGACAGGCTTGTTGCGTTTTCGTGCTCGCGCCATGTTTCTTCGTCACTCCCGCGGGCAAGATGGCATTGCTACCTTGCGATCTGACCGGGTGGGGTCTGGGGAGGCGGGGTTCAGGTGTGAAATGGGGGCCTGGATGGGGATCCAGCCGCTCACGGACCGGCGCCAAGGGCACCGACGTGGCGGCTGAGGGGTGAGCGGTCGGGGCGGAGAGGAAGGAGCAGGGCGTGCAGGGATCGAACCCGCGGCCTGCGGATTTGGAGTCCGCTGCTCTACCAGCTGAGCTAACGCCCTTCGAGGTGGCTGGCGGGGTTGGCCAGCCACGCCCCGACGAAGACCTACTTGGTCTCCTTGTGCTCCGTATGGCGACGGCAGAAGGCGCAGTACTTCTTGAGCTTCACCTTCTCAGGGTTCGTCCGCTTGTTCTTGGTGGTCGAGTAGTTCCGACGCTTGCAGACCTTGCACTCGAGTGAGAAGATGATTCGATTTCCAGCTTTGGCCATGAGGAGTCCTTGGCTGCGAGGAGGAGGCTTGTAGCAAGCCGCGTTCCAGCATTCAAGCTCTTGGGGTTGTTTTTCTGGTTGGGGTGCTGAGCGCCCAGCGAGGGCCCTCTCACGCACACAAACGGGACTTTTGAGCAGTTGGGCGCCGATCACGCCCGAGGGTTCCAGAGACGGAGAAGACGTGGGTCCCAGAGGATCCCACGCCTTCTGTCGCCAAAGAGCCCCGACGCCTGAGCGCCGAGGCCGATGAGTTCGAGGCTACTCGATGATGGCGGTGACGATGCCGGCGCCGACCGTACGACCACCCTCGCGGATGGCGAACTTCGACCCCTGCTCGCACGCGATGGTCTTCCCGAGCTCGACCGTGAACGTCACGTTGTCGCCCGGCATCACCATCTCCGTGCCCTCTTCCAGGGTCACCGAACCAGTCACGTCCGTCGTACGGAAGTAGAACTGCGGCTTGTAGCCCTTGAAGAACGGCGTGTGACGTCCGCCCTCGTCCTTGCGAAGGATGTACACCTCCGCCTTGAAGGTCGTGTGCGGGTTGATCGAACCCGGCTTGCACAGCACCTGGCCGCGCTCCACCTCGTCGCGCTTCACGCCACGAAGCAGGCAGCCGACGTTGTCGCCCGCGAAGCCCTCGTCGAGCAGCTTCCGGAACATCTCCACGCCCGTGCACGTGGTCTTTTGCGTCTCGCGCAGACCCACGATCGCGATCTCGTCGCCGACGTGCAGCTTGCCGCGCTCGATCCGGCCCGTGACCACCGTGCCCCGACCCGAGATCGTGAACACGTCCTCGATCGGCATCAGGAAGTCCTTGTCCAGCTCGCGCTGCGGCTCCGGGATGTGCGTGTCGCAAGCCGTGATCAGCTCGAAGATGCACTTCGCGTCCTCGTGCTCCCAGCTCGGCGCCTGCAGGGCCTTGAGCGCCGAGCCCCGGACGATCGGCGAGCTCACCCCGTCCTTGTTGTACTCGTACTTCTCGAGCAGCTCCTCGACTCGGCCTCGACCAGCTCGAGCATCTCCTCGTCCTCGTCGTCCAGCTGGTCCACTTTGTTCAGGAAGATGACCAGCGCCGGGATCCCGACCTGGCGGCCCAGCAGGATGTGCTCGCGCGTCTGCGGCATCGGGCCGTCGGGCGCCGACACGACCAGGATCGCGCCGTCCATCTGCGCCGCGCCCGTGATCATGTTCTTGATGTAGTCGGCGTGCCCGGGGCAGTCGACGTGCGCGTAGTGGCGGATCTCCGAGTTGTACTCGACGTGCGCGGTCGAGATGGTGATGCCGCGCTCGCGCTCCTCCGGAGCCTTGTCGATGTTCTCGAAGTCGACCTTCTCGGCCCAACCGCGGTCACCCAGGACCTTGGTGATGGCCGCGGTCAACGTGGTCTTGCCGTGGTCCACGTGACCGATCGTCCCGATGTTCACGTGGGGCTTTTCGCGGACGAACTTTTCCTTCGACATGATGGTCTCGCCTTGATTTCTTCGACTGACTGGCTCGATGGAGCAGGGGATGAAAATGGAGCCCTTGAGCGGACTTGAACCGCTGACCTCATCCTTACCAAGGATGCGCTCTACCAACTGAGCTACAAGGGCGTAACGACCCGGTTACGCGATCTGTGAGAGGGCTGGGGCCGTGTGCTTCGCAAAAAATGGAGCGGGAGACGAGGTTCGAACTCGCGACATTCAGCTTGGAAGGCTGACGCTCTACCAACTGAGCTACTCCCGCGAGGTTGAGTGGATGGGGAAGGATTCGAACCTTCGAAGCGTAAACGCGGCGGATTTACAGTCCGCTCCCTTTGGCCGACTCGGGCACCCATCCATGTAGGTCAGACTCGTTCTCGGGTTGGTAGGCTGGGGCTCTGAGAGCTGGCGGTGGGAGTCGAACCCGCAACCGCCTGATTACAAATCAGGTGCTCTGCCAGTTGAGCTACGCCAGCGTGAATGCTCGGGGGGTTCTCCGTGGAGGTGGAAGCCTGGGGGTTCCTCCGCCCGATTGGGCGAAGTGGAGGCGGTGTATAGCGTCGGTTTTTCCGGGGGTCAAGGCGCCACACCGGGCCGTCCGGCATCCCGAAAGTGGCCGAAAACTCACTATTTTCGATCGCTTAGCCAAGGACGGAGCGCCCCTTCGAGGGCCTCCCCAGCGCCTTCGTTGCCCCTCAGAGGGTGGTCGGCATGGGCACGAAGAGCTTCCTCTCCACGCCTGGGAGGCTCTCCAGGGCCGATGTGGGCTCCGCGGCCCCGGTCTCCGGGGCCAGGGTCGGCGCGAGACGCGGGACCGGAGCCCCCCCGCCGTCACGCCCGAGCATCACCGCCTGAAGGGAGGCGAGCCGATCTCGGGTCTGGGCGATGAAGTCGCTCTCGTAGCCGAGCTTGCGGGCGGTCTCGAGGTTCTTCTCGAACACCCACACGGCCTTCTCGACCACGGGGCGCAGCTGCTCCTCGAGCTCGGCGTAGTAGACCGCGCGCTGGCTCTCGTCGAGCCAGTCCGGGACCGGGGCGTGCATCACCGCGTCGTAGAACTCCTCGAACAGGGTCCCGAGCTGGTAGCCGGCCGCCGAGACCCAGAACACGTGGCGGGTCCGGATGACCTCGTTGTAGGCCTCCTGGGCCTCCTGCAGCAGCTCGAGCTTGGCGTCGAAGTCCTTGGCCATCTGCGCCTCGGGCAGGCGGATCGGCGCGCGGCGGAAGCGGACGTGGACGACCGCGGCCCGGTAGAAGCGAGCCATGGCGACGAAGTAGGTGTCGGAGAAGCGCTCCGTGCCGCTCTCGCTCGCCTCCGTGTAGATCGCGTCGGCCTCGGCGAAGCGGGCGTCGGCCTCGTCGAGGCGGTCGAGCTGGAACAGGGCCAGGCCCTCGCGGGCGAGGGCCTCGACGCGCTCGCTGGGCAGGAGCTGCTCGCCGAGGGTGAGGATCTGGGCGAAGGAGGCCGCCGAGCGCTCCCACTGGTAGAGCTCGGCCTCGCAGGCTCCGCGGCGCGCGAGCACGGTGGCGAGCTGCGCGTCGTCGGGGAAGCGGGCGATGAAGCCGTCGTAGGCTCGGATCGCGGCCTCGAAGTCGCCGAGCTGCTCCTGCGCGCGGGCCAGGCCCAGGTAGGCCCGGCCCAGCTCGCCGCTCGCGTCGCTGCCGGCCCCGCTCGCGCCGAGGGTGCGGGCAAAGAGCGCGGCTGCCCGAGCGGGCTGGCCGTCCTCGAGGGCCGCCTCGCCCCGGGCGACCCAGTCGCTGGGCGAGCCCTCGGGCGCGTCCGCGTGGCTTCCCGGCTGGGCCCTGGATCCCGGCTCGCCCTGCGAACGCGCGTCGGGGTTGGTCGTCGCAGCGGCCGAGCCACCGGGCCCCCCGACTTGGGCGGCGCAGCCCAGCGCTCCCCCGAGCACGACGAGCAAGCAGGCGCGAGCGAGGGGCGAGGCATCGAGTCGCACGAGGGGAGAATGACATGCCGGCTGCATCGACGCATGGGTATGCTGGAGCCGTGGCGAGTTCCAAGCGCAGCGCTCCCCCGCCGAGCACGCCCCCGATCCACAGCGCTCCCCAGCCCGCGCCCGCGCTCCAATCTCCCGCCCGCCAGCGCGTGCGCCTGGTCGCCGCCCTGGGCATCCTGGCCGCCGCGGCCCTGACCGCGGGCTTCCTCGGCGAGGCCCTCCAGGATCGGCGCGCGAGCCAGTCGAACTGGCGGGACAGTCCTCGCAGCGAGGCCCCGCCGCCGAGCGAGGCCAGCGAGACCCCCGAGGACCCCCTCGCCGAGCTCGCGGGCGAGGTCGAGGCCGCCGAGCGCAGCTACCACGGCGCCTGGGCCAGCCTCGAGCGCGCGGCCGCGCAGGGCCTGCCCCCCGAGCAGCTCGAGGCCTACGAGCGACGGCTGCTCCGGCTCCAACCCGCCGCGACCACGGCGACGGCCCCCGAGCCCGACTCCGCGACGGCTCAGGGCGAGGCCCAGGGGAGCCACCCAGGGCCCGTACCCGCGAGCGCCCGGGACCTCTGACCCATCACGAAAACGAAAAAGACCACGCCGCGCGGGCGTGGTCTTTTTCGTCGGGTCGCCCGAGCGAGGACTACTCGGCGGGCTTCTCCTCGGCCGGCGCGTCGCCTCCGGCCGCGGCAGCAGCCGCGCCGCCCTCGACCTTGGCGATGCTCTGGCGGGCCATCAACCACGCGCCCTGCATCGTCATGTCCTTGGTCAGCTCCTCGGCCTTCATCACGCCCTCGAGGGCGTCGGCGCACTCTTGGCAGTCCGACTCGCCGGCGACCTTGGCCGTGAGCCAGGCGAAGTTCATGCGCGCGCCGGCGTCGCGGGTCTTGAAGGCCTTGGCCAGCGCGGTCGCGGCCGCGACGTCGCCGGTCTCGGACATGCGGGCGTAGTTGAAGCCCGCGACCTCGCGCTCGAACCAGTCACGGGTCGCGTCGCCCATGACCTTCTCGTAGCAAGCCTTGTCCTCCTTGCACTCCTCGAGCACGGCCACGCCCTTGGACCAGCCGAGCTTCTCGACCTCTTCCTTGACCTTGGCGTCGTTGCCCTCGAGGGCGGCCTTGATGTCGCCGGCCTGACCCGGGGCGGCGGCGAGCACCAGCCAGCGCATGCCCTCCCAGCGGATCTGGAACTTGAAGTCGGAGTTCACCGCCTCCTCGGGGTCGTAGTAGCCCTGGGTGAAGATGTCGGTGAGGCAGGCGAAGGCCTCGTCGCCGCCGATGCGGCCGAGGGCCGAGGTGATCTCCCACAGGTCGCCCGGGTTGCGGGTCGCGTTGCGGCAGCCGCACAGCGCGGGGACGGCCTTGGCGTCGCCGATGTAGCCGAGGGAGTTGGCCGCGAAGGCGCGCAGGCCCACGCCGCGGGCCTTCTCCTCGTCGTCGATCTCCTCGGGCTCCTCGCCGCAGTCCTTTTGCGGCATGTAGGCGACGATGCCCTCGGTCGCGTCGGCCGAGCCGATCACGCCGAGGATGCGGACGGCGCTCTGCTGGACGATCTGGACGTCGACGCCCTTCTCGGCCGCGACGCCGTTGACCTTCTCGTTCTTGCCCTCCATCGTCTCGATGAGCTTGGGCACCGCGGGGGCCCCGATGGCGCCGAGGGCACGGACGGCCCGCTCGCCGATGGACTGGGTCCCGGGCGCGTCGGCGACGGCGAACTGCACCTGGATCAGGGCGTCGACCGCAGCGGGGTCGCCGATCTGGCCGAGGGCGTCGATGGCCGCCTTGTAGACGGGCTTGGGCTGCTTCTCCTCGGGCATGCTGAGCGCGGCGATCAGCGGCTCGACCGCTTCCTTGGCCCGGAGCTCGCCGAGGGTCTTGGCCATCTCGTAGCGCAGCGCGCCTTCCTGGCCGGCGCCCATGTCCTTGCTGGGGTTGTCCGAGAGGTTCTTGAACTCGGCGACGATGGCCCCGGCCGCGCCCGTGGCGTTGGCCACGCGGACGCCCTGGAGCGCGAGCAGGGCCTGCTTGTGGCCCTCGGCGCTGCCGTCCGTGACGACCGCCTTGGACCAGATGCCGGCGGCCTCCGGGCGCTCCATCTGCAGGGCCATGGTCAGCATCTGCTCGCGGTAGGGCTCGGCCCCGTCCCAGATCTCCTCGAACTTCGGCAGGACCTTCTCGGCGAACTCCTTGCGCCGGGGATCCTCGGGGTCGGTGACGATGCCGCTGACGATCCGCTCGAGCTGGTTGAAGGCCTCCGAGCGGGCGGCCTCGTCGTCGAGCTTCTTGACGTGGGTCTCTAGGGCGTTGGGATCGCCCTGTTTGCAAGCGACGGTGGAAGCGACGGAGACCGCGAGCAGCGCGGCGAACAGGGGACGGAGCACGTACTTGCGCATGGGCTGACCTCGATGCGGCCGATGGTACCCGTTTTTGCTCCTCGTGTGCGCATGCGAGCGACAAACGAAGAGAGCTCGCCGGGTTCGGCGAGCTCTCTCGAGGTCGAGTGTTCTCGACTGGTCTTTTGGCCCGAGCCTAGGACTTGCGACCAGCCTTGCGGCGGCCTCGGGCCGGCATGCGAGCCGACTTCTTGGCGCGGCGGCGCTTGGGCTCGTCCTCCTCCGGGGGAGCCTCGCCCTTGCGCATGGACGCGTGCTTGATGACCACGGTCACGTCGTCGTCGTCCTTCTTCTTGCGCCGGGGGGCGGGGGCCGGGGCCGCGGAGGCGCGGGGCCCAGAGCCCTCGCGGCGCGACGGCGCCGACGGAGCAGCGCTGCTGCGGGTCGCCGGGCGGGGGCGGCTGGTCCGGCTGCTGCTGAGGCTGCTGCGCGGGGCGGTGTTCGTGGCCCGGCTGCGCTCGCGGGTGGTCGGCATGGGCTCGTCACCCATGGCCACGTCGCCGCGGAAGCTGGCCCCGTCGGCGATGATGACCCGCGGGGCGCGGATGTTGCCGACGTGCTTCGAGTTCTTGTTGAGCGTCACGCTGTTGCCCGCCGTGATGTCGCCCAGGACGATGCCGGACACGACGACGTCGCGGGCCTCGATGGTGGCGATCACGACGCCGGAGGGCTCGACGTAGAGGGTCTCGGTCAGCGAGACCGAGCCCTCGACGCGACCTTCGACGCGCAGGTCCTCTTCACCCTCGATGCGCCCACGAATGGCGATGTCGGGCCCGACCAGGGTCTCTTCGGCGACCTCGTCGCCAGTGCTACGCGGCGTCGCCATCGACTAGCCGTCCATGTCGACGTTGCCCTTGAAGGAGGCTCCGTCCGCGATGAGGATGCGAGGGGCACGGATGTCGCCGACGACGCGGCACTCGGCGCGCAGCTCGGCGCGATCGGTCGCCTGGATGTCGCCGGTCACCGAGCCGTGCACGGTGATCGTGGCGGTCTCGACGTTGGCTTCGACGACGCCGTCGCGCTCGACGACGATGTTCTCGCGCAGGCTGATCTGCCCCTTGACGGTGCCGAGGATGACCAGATCCTCGTCGCCGGTGATCTCGCCGTCGATGACGATGGTGGAGCCTATGACGGTGTTGGCCATGGGAGGTGTTCTCCGAAAACTCTGTGCTGGAAAGGGTGGGAGCAGAAAGGATCAGGACCGTGCGAGGGCCTTTGCGAGATCCTCGGGGAGGTCGACGGTCATCGCCACGGAGCCGCGGAAGCCCGCGCCGTCGTGGACGATCACGCGGGGGGCGGAGATGTTGCCCCGGACGCGCGCGCCTTGATGAATGGTGATGGAGCGCGTGGCCGAGATGTCACCGACGACCTCGCCGCGGACTTCGACGCTGTCGACGTCGAGGTTCGCCTCGACGATGCCCTGGGTGGCGACGGTGAGGTGGCCAGCGAGAGTGACCGCGCCCTCGACGCGTCCCTCGACGAGGAGGTCTTCCTCGCCGACGAGGGTGCCTCGAATGGTGATCTGATTGCCGATGACGCAAGGGGCGTCCGGAGCCGTGGAAATTGCCATGAAAGGTCCTCGGGGGAGCGAGCCGACGCAGGCTACAACCGCGCCCCCACTGGGTCAAGACAACTCGCGGGCGTTCAGAAGCCGCGCGAAATAGCGTCTACAGGCTGTTTTCGAGCTCTTTTGCCTCCTGCGAGGGGTCCCGTGGGCCGCCGCGGCACACCCGATCCCAGCGCGCGTAGGCAACCACTGGGAAACACCCATCGCGGGGCCAGTGCGCGGCCATGAGATCTCTCTTTCGGCCCTCTGGCTGGGCTCGGGGGTAGCGGAGTGCTAGAAGCCGCCCGGGCCGGAACGCTCCGTCCACGTAACGCAAACGATAGACGGCCGTACCCGGCCCCGAACGCCGATCGGAAAGTCCGTGACTCGAGCCCAGCTGTCCGCCTCTGTCTCCGCTCCCCTCCCCTCGCCCGCCCTGGCCCGGAGCCTCCGGCGATGAGCGAGGCGACCTGGCGCGGAGGCGCAACGACCATCGAGCACACCGACGAGCTCGTCCAGTGGTTCGAGAAGGCCTGCCGCCCCGACGGACACCTGATCGGCACGGAGCAAGAGAAGTTCGGCCTCTACCTGAGCACCGTCGACGGCGAGGCCGACGTGCCGACCCCGGTCCGCTACCGCGAGCACGTCCTGCCCACCCTCGAGGGGCTGCGCGATCGCTTTGGCTGGCGCGAGTCCAAGTCCCGGGGCATCCACGGCGAGCTCATCGCCCTCGAGCGCGACGGCGCCTCGATCACCCTCGAGCCCGGCGGCCAGTTCGAGCTCAGCGGCGCCCCCCTGCCCACGGTCCACGACACCTGCGCGGAGTTCAGCACCCACTACGACGAGCTCCACGCCGTCGCCGAGCCCATGGGCGTGGCCTGGATCGCCAGCGGCTTCCACCCCTTCGCTACCCGCGGCGAGATCGACGTGATGCCCAAGGGGCGCTACGCGGTCATGAAGTCCTACCTGCCCACCAAGGGGGAGCGAGCCCTGGACATGATGTTCCGGACTTGCACCGTGCAGGCCAACTTCGACTACCGCGACGAGGCCCAGTGCGGCCTGCGCCTGCGCATGATCATGGGCATCTCCGGGCTGATCACCGCGCTGTTCGCCAACTCCCCCTACGTCGAGGGCGAGCACCGCGGGACCCGCTCGATGCGCTCGGCGACCTGGGAGCACGTCGACCCCGACCGCTGCGGCCTGCTGCCCTTCGTGTTCGAGCCGGACTTCAGCTGGCAGCGCTACGTCGACTGGGCCCTCGACGTGCCGATGTTCTTCGTCTACCGCGGCGGCCGCTACAACGCCCACCACGTCCCCTTCCGGCGCTTCCTGGCCGAGGGCTACACCGACGAGGCCGGCACCACCCACCGCGCCACCCAGGCCGACTGGGAGCTGCACCTGAGCACCCTGTTCCCCGAGGTGCGGATCAAGCCCTTCATCGAGATCCGCGGGGCCGACTCCGTGGGCAGCAAGACCGTGTGCGCGCTCCCGGCCCTGTGCAAGGGCATCCTCTATGACGACGACGCCCGCGAGGGCGCCTGGGAGCTCGTCGCCAACCTCGACTTCGCCGGGCGCATGGACCTGTGGAAGCGCGGCCGCACCGACGGGCTGAGCGACCCCGAGGTCCTCGACAAGTGCCGCAAGCTCCTGACCCTGGCCCGGGGCGGCCTCGAGCGCCTCGACGTCCGCGACTCCAAGGGCCGGACCGAGGCCCGCTTCCTCGACGCCCTCGACGCCCAGGTCGAGCGCGGGGCGACGCCGGCCGGGGACGTGCTCGCGCGCCTGGGTCCCAAGCCCGGCCGCGGCAAGCAGGCCCGGCTCGAGCTCGTGCGCAACTTCCACTTCGCCGGAAAACACTTCTGAGCAGGGCGGAGCCGTGGCCAAGCGCCCTCCCAGGACCCCCAAGGACGAGCTCGACAGCTCGGGGCTCAGTCGACGCGCGCGCCGTCAACTCAGCGCCGAGGTCCAGGCGAGGGTCGCCCAGGCCTGGAGCGAGGGTCGAGCGCTGATCCTGAACGCGAACAAGCCGAACTACTCGGAGGCCTTCACCATCGAAGCGGAGCAGTACACCCTGCTCCGCCGCGCCATCCTCGACGCCGTCGAGGCCCTCGCGGACCCCTCTGGTGAGGTCCTGCTGCGCGACGTCCAGGTCGTCGTCCAGGACCAGCTCGGCTCGCACGAGCGCTTCCCCAAGGGTCGAATGACGAACTACACCCGCTACACAAAGACAGATCTGGAGGCTCGGGGAGAGCTCGAGCGCATCCCTCGGAGCTCGCCCCAACGCCTACGCCGGACCGAGCCTCCCCAGCGGTCGGAGTGAGCCTTCGTCCGAACAAAACGAGCGTGCTATGCCTGGCGAACGCATGCCCGCCTCGGCCTTTGAACCGCTGACCTTCGCCCACGGCCCGAGCATGGCCAACCGCTTCATGCTCGCGCCGATGACCAACCTCCAGAGCCACCCGGACGGCACCCTCGGCGACGACGAGTACCGCTGGCTGACCATGCGCGCGGCCGGAGGCTTCGGCCTGACCATGACCTGCGCCGCCCACGTGCAAGCCAGTGGCCAGGCCTTCCCCGGGCAGCTCGGGGTGTTCGGGGACCAGCACCTCGACGGCCTGAAGCGGCTCGCCGCGGGCATCCAGGAGCACCCCAGCCTCGCCGTGGTCCAGCTCCACCACGGGGGCAAGCGCGCCCCCCAGAAGATCACCGGCGAGGTCCCGGTGTCGTCCTCGGCGGACGCCAAGACCGGGGCCCGGGCCCTCGAGCTCGGGGAGGTCGAGGCCCTGCGCGACGCCTTCATCGAGGCCGCCGTGCGCTGCGAGCAGGCCGGCTTCGACGGCGTCGAGGTCCACGGCGCCCACGGCTACATCATCACCCAGTTCCTCAGCCCGCGGATGAACCAGCGCGAGGATCGCTACGGCGGCGACCTCGAGGGTCGCGCGCGCCTGCTCTTCGAGGTCCTCGAGGGCATCCGCGGCCGCTGCCGGCCCGACTTCAACCTCGGCCTGCGCCTGTCCGTCGAGCGCTTCGGCATGGTCCTGAGCGAGGGCGTGGCGCTGACCCAGCGCGTGCTCGCCTCGGGCCTCGTCGACTACCTCGATCTCTCGCTGTGGGACGTGTTCAAGGAGCCCGCCGAGGAGGCCCACCAGGGCGAGGGGCGCACGCTCTTGTCCCACTTCACCGGCCTCGAGCGCGGGCAGACGCGGCTGGGCGTCGCCGGCAAGATCTACTCGGGCGCCGACGTGCAGGCCTGCCTCGACGCGGGCGTGGACTTCGTCAGCCTGGGGCGCGCGGCCATCCTCCACCACGACTTCCCCAAGCGCATGGCCGAGGACCCCAGCTTCGAGGTCGCGGCCCTGCCGGTGAGCCCCGACTACCTGCGCGAGCAGGGCCTGGGCCCGGCCTTCGTCCAGTACATGTCGGGCTGGGAAGGCTTCGTGGCCCCCGCCAGCGCCGGCTGAACCCCTTCGGGGCCCTCAGTCTTTCTTCGGCGGGGGCGGGCCCTTGCGCGGGGGAGGAGGCGGCGGCGCGCCGGGTCCGGGCGGCGGGCCTGCTGCCGCCTCCGGTTCGTCCTCGACCTCGTCGAGCTCCTCGAACTCCTCCATGTCGAGCTCTTCGAACTCCTCCATGTCGAGCTCCTCGAACTCTTCTTCGGCTTCGGGCTCGTCTGCGGCTTGCTCCGCGTCGCCGTCGTCTTCGGACGGAGCCGCGTCGCTGCCTGCTTCGGCCTGCTCCGCGTCGCCGTCGTCTGCCTCCGCGGCTTCGGCTTCACCCGACTCTTCCGACTCTGCCGCGGCGTCGTCGCCTTCGTCCGCGTCGTCGGCTTCCAGACTCGGCTCGTCCGCGTCGGCCGCTTCCGCGTCGTCGTCGTCCGAGTCCATGTCCATGTCCATGTCCATGTCCATGTCCATGTCGAAGTCCAGGTCGTCTGACTCGTCCGACTCGGCCTCCTCGGCGCCGTCTTGCTCCGCAGCGGCCTCATCGTCCGACTCCGCTGTAGCCTCGTCCGACTCGGGAGCAGGCTCATCCGACTCCGCAGCGGCCTGGTCCTCGTCTGACGCGTCGCCAGCAGCCTCTGCCTCGTCATCGACGGCGATGTCGAAGTCCGAGTCCGCCATGTCGACGTCGAGCTCGGCCTCGCCGCTCGACTCCTCGTTGCCGTCGGAGCCCGCCATGTCGACGTCGAAGTCCAGATCGGCCTCCGCGTCGGACGAGGCTGCCGCAGCCTCGTCCGCGTCCTCGGAAGCGTCCGACTCTACGGCAAGCTCGTCCGCACCTTCGGCGGCTTCATCCGACTCCGCGGCAGCCTCGTCCGACTCTGCGACCGCTTCGCCTGACTCCTCGCCGACTTCGTCCGTGTCGGCAGCGACTTCGTCCGACTCCGCGGCGACTTCGTCCGTGTCCTCAGCGACTTCGTCCGACTCCGCGGCGGCTTCGTCCGTGTCGGCAGCGACTTCGTCCGACTCCGCGGCGACTTCGTCCGTGTCCTCAGCGACTTCGTCCGCCTCCGCGGCGGCTTCGTCCAGCTCCGCGGCGACCTCGTCCGTGTCTTCGGCGACCTCGTCGGCAACGGCGAGCTCGGCCTCGCCCTCGGCCGCCAGGTCCTCGCTCTCGCCAGCCTCGACCGCCTCACCGAGATCCTCGAGATCGATGGGCGCCGTGTCGACGGTCTCGAGCATGGGCTCGGGCTCGCCGTCCGCGTAACCCGAGTGCTCGGGCGGGGGCGGCAGCTCGGCGGCGCTGGTCGGTTGGGGCGTCGAGGGCTCGCGCCGACGCGCCTGAATCGGCTCCCCTGCCACGGCCTCAGCCTCGACGATCGCTGCTGGACCCTCGCTGTCGTCGAGCTCGTGGACCGAGACCTCGCTGGGCTCCACGGCCTCGACGACCCCGCTCGGGGCCGCGGCCGGGGCCGGACTGGGACTGTTCGCCGCCAGGAGGGAGCGCAGGGCGTCCCCTTCGGGAAGCTCCCGAATCAGCTCCTCTGCGCGCT
>NZ_ABCS01000064.1 GCF_000170895.1 Plesiocystis pacifica SIR-1
CGAAGCGGCGAAGTCGCGCTCAGGGCACGGCGAACACGACGGCGCCCTGGCCAAAGGCCGTGGTCGTGACGGTTGCCTTGACGCAGTCGCCCGACTCGAGCGCGACGGGCCCGTCGCCGCCGCCGATGTTGGCGGTCTCGTCGACGGCCCCGGGCGGCACGGTGGCGTAGGTGACGGGGCCGGCGAAGCCCTGCGGGAAGGCCTCGAGCTGCACGGCCCAGAACACCTCGCCGCCGGTCACCGGCTGGCCCGGGCCCGCGGGGGGCGTGGCGTCGGGGCCGATGAAGTACACGCCGAGGCCGTCGGCGGCGTCGGAGCCCTCCCAGTCGACGACGGGGTTGCCGTCGACGAACTCGACGCTCACGGGCAGGTCACCCTGGGGCCCCTCGGGGCACTCGCCCTCGGCCGTGGGCCGGGTCATGCGCCAGGTGATGCCCGACTCGACGAAGCCCGGACCCGAGATGGTCAAGGTGCCCTCGGCGTAGTCGCCGACGCCGTCCTCGTCGAGGTCGACGAGGGTGGCCTGCATGCCGCTGCCGTCGGCGAAGCTCGGGCCGATGGGGATGGGCAGGGCGGGGGTCAGCAGCTGGTCCCCGCTGACCACGGCGAGGCGCTCGAGGATGAGGTCGTCGCCGTAGTCGAGGAGCAGCTCGCCGCCGTCGGTGGTCCCCGCGGTGACCGTGAAGGGGACGAGGGTCTCGAGGGTGTTCTCGAGGTCGAACTGCTGCTCGGCGACGTCGGCCGTGGGCATGTCGACGATCCACAGGTAGTCCCCGGACAGGCTCAGCTGCGCCGGCTCGACGGTGGTCAGGGCGATCTCCCAGGCGCTCCGCTCCTCGGCGTCGGCGCCCTCGGGGGTCCACAGGGTCTGCTCGCCGAAGCTCTCGAAGCTCGGGTCGACGACCACGGTGTAGTCGCTGGCGTGGGCCAGGGCCGCGCTCGGGGTCAGGGTCAGGTGCCGGCCGTCGGCGTCGAGGCTGCGCTCGAGCTGGACCTCGGCGCCGTCGGGGCCGAGCAGGGTGACCTTGGCGAGGTTGGCCGGGTCGTCGAACACGGGGTGGGAGAACACCAGCTCGACGGACTGGTCGACGGCCAGGGTCTTGGCGTTGGGCCGGGGGTCGCTGCTGAGCACGAAGAAGTCGCGGGCGGTCATCTCGAGCATGAAGCGATCGAGGGCCGCGCGCTGGTCCTCGCTCAGGCCGGGGTCGCCGAGGCTCTCGAACACCTGGTCGATGGCGCCGTGGAGGTCCGTCGCCTCGCCGCGCTTGAGCCACACCGCGAGGCGGTAGCTGCCGATCAGCCCGGGCACGTCGGTGGTCCCCTCGGTCACGCCCTGGCCGAGCACGGCCCGGCTGGTCGTGAGCGGGAGGGGGTGGCAGCTGGCGCAGTTGGCCTCGTTCTCGAACACCTGCTTGCCCTCGAGGCCCAGGGGCGAGAGGGTGCCGTCTCGGCGGGTGTAGCCGTTCTCGGCCGGCGGCGGCATGATCGAGGCGAGGTAGCCCGAGAGCGCGCGGTGCTCGGCCGTGGTCGGGCGGATGCCGACGTTGGTATTGACCGTGAACGCGTAGTTGTCGACGGAGCTCAGGTAGCCGTCCCAGCCCAGGGGGTAGGTGCCCTCGAGCCAGAAGAAGGGTCGGCTGACCTTGCGCCCGGAGAAGGGCCCGGCGTTCCACACCAGGGTGTCGGACAGGCCGTCGGCGTGGCAGGAGTTGCAGGCCCAGTTCTCGGCGTACTGCTCGCCCGCGCCGGTGAAGTAGGCCTGGCCGTCGATGACCTCGGCGGGTCGCGGATCCTCGGTCAGGATCAGCGCGTCGGTGGTCTCGAAGTCGCTGACCCGGGTCAAGGTCGCGGCCTGGGAGCCGTGCACGAACAGCGTGGGCCCGGCGCCAGTCTCGACCATGGCGACGCTGCGCGGGCGCCCGGCGACCTCGGTGCGGCCGAGCTCGGCGAGGGTCTCGGGGTCGAGGGCGACGGCGAGGTTCGAGGCCTCGGCGACGACCCACAGGCGGTCGCCGACCATGGTCATGCCGTGCAGCGAGACGGCGTGGCCCCCGGAGCTGTCCTGGCGCAGCAGATCGGCGGACGCGAGCTCGTCCCCGCTGCCGGCGTCGACGATGGCGATCTCGTGCATGAAGCTGGGCTCGTCGACGGAGCCGAGGTTGGCCTCGGTGTCGTTGCGCAGCCGGCTGAAGTAGAGGCGCTCGCCGTCCTCGGACGGCAGAATCTCGGTGATCGTCGTGCCGAAGTCGAGCCACCAGTCGACGACCTCGTTGGTCGCCGTGTCGATGACCGCGATGTCGCGCTCGTTCTCGACCGGATCGTCGTCGTAGGGGAAGCGGTCGGGGTGGCCCGAGCGGTGGCTGGCGACCCACACCGTGGCGCCGTCGGGGGACACGGCGATGGCCAGGGGGTCGGTGACGACGTCGATCCGCGCCGTGCGGACGCGCCGGGCGAGGTCGACGACGGCGACGGCGTTCTCGGCCTTGAGCGAGACGTAGGCCGTGCTCCCGTCGGGGCTCAGGGCGACCTCGGCGGGCTCGTCCCCGACCCACACGGCGTCGATCAGGCGCCCGGTCTCGACGTCGAGGATGCCGAGGGTGTCGTTGCCGCGCTGGGCGACCACGGCGACGTCCATGCCCTCGCGCCAGGCCAGGGACACGGGCCAGGGGCCGACTTGGATCTCACCGAGCAGGGCGAGGCTGTCCGGGTCGACGCGCGAGACCGTCGAGCGCTGGACGTTGGCGATCCACAGCTCCTCGCCGACGGAGCTGGCCGCGTGGGCGGCGTAGTAGTTGAGGTTGGAGAAGGGCCGGGACTCGGCCGGGACCACGCCGAGATCCACGGACTGACCGTCGGTGGTGTTGCTCAGCTCGAAGCGGTAGTCGCCGGTGGTCACCGGGGTGATGCGCCAGATGCCGTCGTTGCCCCGGACGATGGGATCGGTGCTGTCCGCCGGGCGCTCGGCCACGGTCCAGCCGACGTCGGCGCAGCTGGCCGTGTCGGCGATGACCGGGAGGTAGTAGGTCTCGCCCGCGACGAAGCGCGACTGGGCCTGGGCGTCGAATTGGTCGACGATGCACTCGTCAGCCGAGGGTCCTCCGCAGCCGGTCGCGGAGAGAACGGCGAACCCAATCGTGGCATGAAGTGTCTGTCGAAGCTTGAGTGTCATGGAGAACTCGTTTCAGCTGGTTTTTCGCGAGGTTCCGTAGCCTGAACCTCCTAACCGCGTTAGTGATTCGCATAGAATTGAACGCTTGTCACCATCTGGCCGTACAAACCTTACTAATGCAAGCCGGGGCTCGCTCACGGCGGAGCTCTCACCGAGCGCAATCACGATTTCCGCGAACAATTGCAAACGGACTTGATCCGAAGACCAAGTCCGTCGATGGGGGCCGGGCGGGGCCGCGTCAGCGCGCCTGGACGTAGAGCGAGAAGGGGATGTTGCCCTGGCCGTCGACGAACACCGCGTCGGGCACGTCGATGACGAACTCGTGGCTGCCCGCGCGCATCGCCCCGAGCTCGATGATGCGCGTGTCGATGACGTCGCCGGGGCACCAGTTGCTGAACGACTGCCACTCCTCGTCCGTGCGCGGGTAGAAGCCGTAGATGCCGTTGGACTGGGTGTTGTACTTGCGCCACGGCTCGCAGCTGGTCCGCCCGGGCTTGTACTCGAGCACCAGCTCCCCGTCGACGTAGACGAAGTGGTCGCGGCGGTTGTACTCCTCGCCGCCCTCGTTGGCGCCGTGGTTGCTGGTGATCAGCACGAGCTGCACGAACTCCTTGTCGCCGTCGAGCTCGAAGCTCCGGGTCTTGCGGGTCGTCCCGAGCTCGTCGCTGGCGCCCTCGCCGTAGTTGTTGAAGCCCTCGTTGACGGCGATGGGGATCAGCGTGTCGAAGGCGAGGGCCTCGCGCTCGCTGGTGGTGTAGAGCAGCAAGGTCCCGAGCTGGGTGTCGTTGCGCCCCTCGCAGCCGGGGATCTCGTCGTTGGCGGCGTAGGGCACCCCAAAGATGCTCAGCTCGAGCCAAAAGTCGTACTCGGCGAGCAGGGCCTCGTCCTTGAGGATGGGCACCAGGTTGTCGGCCTCCCACTGGTAGGGGACGGAGGTCGGGTCCTTGTTCATGTCCATGAAGGGCGTGACCAGGCGGGCGACCTCGAGGCGGTCGACCTCAGCGGGGACGTAGGTGTCGGCGCCCTTGGGGACCATGGCCAGGTTGACGTGGCCGAGGCGATCGTAGTTGTCGCACAGGGCCCCATTGATCACGCCGAGGGTCAGGGTGTTTTGGATCTTGGCGAGCTGCTCCTCGGTGAGCTTGGTGGCGTAGAGGGCGTTGCTGTGACGGATGACGCCCTCGGGCACGGGCTCGTCGACGACGCCCGCGTAGCCGTCGTAGAAGATGATCTCGTCGAAGATGGTCAGCTGCTCGGGCTCGAGGGGCTCGCCGGACTCATCGGACTCGCTCTCCTCGGTGGTCGCGTCGTCGTCCGCGGGGGCGCCGTCGTCGGTGCAGGCCAGCGCCAAGGATGCGGCGAGGACCAGGGGGGGCAAGTGGAAAGCGCGCATGGCTCCTAGAATACCACGCGAGTTCCGGTTGAAAGAGGCGCCGGCGGGCGCGTGAGGTCCGCTATGATCAGCGGGATGGAGCCCGAGGCGGGGGCGGATTTGGGGGAGACCCTCGCGGCGTCGGAGGGGGGCGACGAGCTCGGCGAGACCTTGATGGGGAGCGCGCCTGAGCGGGCGCGCGGCTCGGGGGGCGGCGCGCTGGACCGGGCCGCGCGCGAGCCTCGACGCGGCGACGTCTTCGGCCGCTACGTGGTCCTCGGGCGCCTCGGCGCGGGGGCCATGGGGGTCGTGCTCGCGGCCTACGACCCGGAGCTCGACCGCAAGGTGGCGATCAAGCTGCTCAAGATGAGCGGGGGCGGATCGCTGGCCGCCCGCGAGCGCCTCCAACGGGAGGCCCAGGCCCTCGCCAGGCTCGACCACCCCAACGTCGTCGGCGTCCACGACGTGGGCGAGCACGGGGGCCAGCCCTTCGTGGCCATGGAGTTCGTCGCCGGGCAGACCCTCGACGAGTGGTTGAAGGCGGGGCAGGGCGCGCGGCCTTGGCGGGAGGTGCTGCTCGTGTTCCGAGCCGCCGGGGCGGGCCTGCGCGCCGCCCACGAGGCCGCCCTGGTGCACCGCGACTTCAAGCCCGAGAACGTGATGCTCGGCGACGACGGGCGGGTGCGGGTGATGGACTTTGGGATCTCGCGGGTCGAGGTCGGAGAGGGCGAGGCGAGGGCGGACGCCGAGGCTGGGGCCGAGGCTGGGGTCGATCCGGGCGTTGATCCGGGCGCGGCGCGGCGCGGCGCGGAGTGGACCCGCTCGCAGCTCGACGGCGAGCGCCTGACCCGGACCGGCGCGCTCATGGGCACGCCGGCCTACATGCCCCCGGAGCAGTTCGCGGGCCAGCCCGCCGACGCGCGCAGCGACCAGTTCAGCTTCTGCGTCGCGCTCTACGAGGGGCTCTACGGCGAGCTGCCCTTCGCGGGCGAGACCCTGGGCGAGCTGGTGCTCGCGGTCACCGAGGGCGCGGTCCGGGAGGCCCCTGCGCGGCGCAGCGCGCCGCCGTGGCTGCGCCGCGTCGTCGTCCGTGGTCTGGCGAAAGATCCGGACGCGCGCTGGCCGTCGAT
Source organism: Plesiocystis pacifica SIR-1 (assembly GCF_000170895.1). GTDB lineage: Bacteria > Myxococcota_A > Polyangia > Nannocystales > Nannocystaceae > Plesiocystis > Plesiocystis pacifica. The sequence continues at coordinate 5,672 of NZ_ABCS01000064.1, forward strand.
GGCGGCGCTGCTCGAGGCCCTGGCCGACGATCCGGTGCCCCGTCGGCGGCGGCGCTGGGCCGCGGCGGGGGCGCTCGCCCTGGTGGTCGGCGCGGTGTGGGGAGGGGCTCGGCTGGTCGAGCCCGATCCGCCGCGCTGCCAGGCCCACGAGGCCGAGGAGATCGTCGCCGAGGTGTGGAGCGCCGACGCGCGGGCCAGCTTGGAGACGAGCTTCGCGGCCACACAGCTCAGCTACGCCGAGGACACGGCCGCGCGCGTCGGCGCTCGCCTCGACGCCTACGCCGCGAGCTGGGCGGCGGCGCGGACCGAGGCCTGCCTGGCGGGGGAGCGGGGGGAGCAGTCGCCGGCTCTGGTCGATCGTCGAATGATCTGCCTGGACCGCGGGCGGGCGCACCTGCGCGGCCTCGTGGGGGAGCTCGCGCGCGCCGACGCGGACACGGTCGAGCGCGCCGTGGAGGCGGCGCTCGAGCTGCCGAGGCTCGAGCGCTGCGCCGACGCGGAGGCCCTGATGGCTGAGCTCGCGCCGCCGGAGGACCCCGCGGTGGCGGCTCGGGTGCGCGAGCTCGACGAGCGGCTCGCGGCGGCGAAGGCCCGGGCCGACGCGGGCAAGTGGCGGGAGAGCCAGGCGATGGTCGAGGCCGTCCTCGCCGACGCGGAGCCCCTCGACTACGCGCCCTTGCTGGTCCGCGCGCGCTTGCAGCGGGCGGACTGGCTGACCAACCAGGGCGAGTACGAGGCGGCAGACGCCGCGCTCGAGGCGTTGACCCACGAGGCGCTGGCTCTGAAGATGATGCCCGAGGCGGCCAGCGCCGCGAATTCGCGGCTGTTCGTGGTCGGCTACGCCCTGGCGAAGGCGGAGGAGGGGGCCCGCCTGCGACCGCTCGCCCTCGCCCTGACCGAGGCCGCGGAGGCCGACGGGGATCGGCGGGCGCGCTCGCAGCACCTCAACGCGGCCGGGGTGATGTTGGCCAGCTCGGGCGAGGTCGAGGCCGGGCGGCCCTTGCTCGAGCAGGCCCTCGCCCAGCGCGAGGCCGAGGTCCCGGTCAACCGGCTCGCGGTCGCGGTCTCGCTCAACAACCTCGGCGGCGTGGTCAAGTTCGCGGGCGAGCTCGAGCGGGCCGGGGCCTACTACGGGCGCGCCCTGGACATCAAGCGCGAGCTGCTCGGGGACGGCCACCCCAAGGTCGCGTCGACCCTCTACAACCTCGGCTTCGTGGCCTACGACCTCGGCGAGCTCGACGAGGCGCGGGCCCACTACGAGGAGGCGCGGCAGATCTGGACGGCCGCGAACGGGTCCGACTTCGTCGACGTCGGGCTGTGCTGGAACAACCTCGGGCTCGTGGCCAAGGACGAGGGCAAGCTCGAGGAGGCGCGGGCGAGCTTCGAGGAGGCGCGGCGGATCTGGACGGAGGCCGTGGGCCCGGAGCACCCCGACGTCGCGTCGGCGATCAACAACCTGGGGCTCGTCGCCCTGCTCGAGGGCCGGATCGAGGACGCGCAGATCGAGTTCCAAGAGGCGCGGCGGATCTGGGCCGCGGCCTACGGCGAGGACAGCCTCGACGTCGCGCGGACCGACTACAACCTCGGGGAGGTGGCCGCGGCGAGGGGGGACTACGCCGAGGCCGAGGCGCTGTTCGGGCGCGCCCTGGCGACCCGCGAGCGCGAGCTCGGGCCCGGGCACACGGAGGTGTCGGACACCCTCGTCGGCCTGGCGCTGGCCGTGCAGGGCCGGGGCGAGGCCGAGGCCGAGGGCCGGGAGGCGCGCTTTGGGCGGGCGCAGGCCCTGATCGAGCGCGGCCTGGCGCTGCGGGTCGCGGCCTTCGGCCCCGAGCACGTCACGGTCGCCAACGTCCACTTCGATCTGTGCTCGATCCTCCTCGGCCAGGCCGGCAGCGCGGGCTCGGAGCAGCGGCGGGCGCTGGCCGAGCGCGCCGCGGCGGCGTGCGGGACGGCGCGGACCTTGTGGCAGCGCGCCCGCGGCCCGGAGGACGCGAGCGTCGCTCGGGCCGAGGAGGGCATCGAGCGCGCCGAAGCGCTCCTGGCCGAGCTCGAGTGAAAGCCGTCGCGCGAGCTCCGCGGGCTGGCTATGCTCCCGCCCGTGCCGGACTGGAAGAAGCTGTTGGACACGGCCGCCGAGAAGGCGGGCGAGGGCCTCAAGGTCGCGGGCGAGGGCCTGCGGACCGCGACGGACGAGGCGCGCAAGGTCGCGGGCATCAACGTCGGCACGATCACCCTAAAGCCGAGCCGCACGAGCTACTCCCTCGGCGACACCATCGCTGGCACCGTCGAGCTCAACCTGACCGAGCCCATCCCCGCCCGCCGCCTGGTCGTCGCGCTCGTGGCCACGCGCAAGCGGATGACCGCACAGCGCGGCTCCGACGGCCGCGTCGCCCCGGTCCAGCGGACCGAGACCCTCGTCGATCACCAGGTCGACGTCGAGGGCGAGCAGAGCTTCGTCAGCGGTCGGCACCGCTTTGCGATCCACATCCCGGACTCGATCGAGGCCAAGGTCGACGTCGGCGGGACCCTGGGCGACGTGCTCAACGCGGCCCAGGCCGTGCGCTCGATGACCGCCTCGCCGATTCGCTGGAAGCTCCGCGCCTACCTGGACATCCCCTGGAAGCGCAATTTGAGCAAGGCCATCGACCTCTCGGTCCGGGACGTCTGAGCGCCGGGCTCACTCGAACACGGCGGCGATGTCTTCGATGCTCGGGCTGTCGCGGAGCACGACGGCGCCGGGGCCCAGGAGCTTTGAGATCGGTCGCCCGGCGAAGCCTGGCCAGTAGGTGTCGGACAGCTCGAAGGCGTTGTCGAGGACGACGGGGTGGCTCAGGCCGTGGACGTTGGCCCACAGGTTGAGGTCCTCGGCGGCGATGGTGCGGGTGCTGTCGTGGAGCATGGTCAGGACGGTGAAGCCCTGGTCGCCGTACTGCTCGACGAGCGCGGCGTACTTGGGCGCCTCCTCGTTGCACTGGCCGCAGTCGAAGCCCGCGCGGACCAAGAGCACGGTGCGCTCGCACAGGTCGGCGTGCAGGCTGATGGGCTCGCCCCATTGATCGAGGCCGACGACGTCGGGGGCGACGTCGTCGACGTAGAGCCCCGTGGGAACGGGGGCCTGGTCGCAGGCGTAGCCGTAGGCGGGGCGCTCGCCGAGGGGCTGGGTGGGATCGGGCTCGCCGGTCTCGGTCTCGGTGTCCGTGTCGCCGCTCTCCGCGGCCGCTTGGGAGCTCGCGTCGGCGTCTTCCTCGGCGGAGGTGCACGAGGCCGACGCCAGCGTCACGAGCAGGGCGAGGGCGGCTCGGATCGAGCCGAGTCGAGCCAGGCATGGATGCGCCAGTGTCGAGGCCGTTGCCATCGAGCGGGGCCTAGACGAAAACGCTCATGACGCTAGCGAGTCTCCCGCGGGCGTGCCGGGTTGACCTCGAGTGGGCAGAAATTGCTGAACGCGGAGGTCGCCGCGCACGCAGTGTCGAGCTTGTAATCGGCTTTCGAGGATTGCGGGCCGGTCGTCACCAAAGCGTCGCGAAGCTGAGCATGGTTGGCTTTGGCTCCGGCCGCGAGGCGGGCATCATGCGAGCATCATGACTGAGCCTGAGTGTCCCGAGAACGTTGTCCCTGCCGCTACCGACGCCGTTGAGGCCGCCGCCGAGGTCGGCTCGGAGCTCGGGGTCGATCGCCGCACCTTCCTGCGCATGGGCGCCGGCGCGGCGGCGACTCTGGCCGTGACCGCGTGTGCGGACGACGGCGTCGCCGGAGACGGCGAGGACACGGGCACGGACACCGGCGGCGACGACGAGGTCGGGAGCACGGACGAGACCGGCACGGAGACCGGGAGCTCCGACGACACCACCGACAGCACCGAGACCGAGACGACCGAGACCACCGAGGAGTCGACGGAGACCGAGGGCGAAGAGACGGACACGACCGGGGGCGAGGACCCCTGCCTCGAGGGCGAGATCATCGACTTCGACCCCGAGGCCCTCGACTACGAAGAGCAGCTCTTCCCCCTCGCGGTCATGGCCGGCGAGATGCGCCCCGAGTCGGTGATGCTCGCGGTCTACATCGACGACGCGCAGCCCAAGACCCTGCGCGTGTGGCTGCCCACCGACACCCCCGGCCAGGTCGAGCTAGTCAAGGAGATGGAGGTCACCCCCAACGCCGACGGCTACCTCAAGGTCACCGTCGACGGCCTGTGCCCGGGAACCTGGTACCGCTACGGCTACTTCACCTCCGACGGCCAGAGCTTCCTCGGCCGCAGCCTCCTGGGGGAGGTGCGCACGGCCATCGCCGAGGACTCCCTCGAGCCCGTGGTCGTGGCCATGTCGGCCTGCAACGGCAGCTCCTTCGACTGGCCCGCCCTCGATCGCACCGCCGAGGAGTACTACGACGTGTTCTGCCACCTCGGGGACATGGCCTACAACGACGGCGCGTTCTCGACGGGCGAGTACCGCGATCGCTGGAAGCAATACCTCAGCGCCCAGGGCTTCAAGGACGTCTACGGCCTCGCCGGCCTGTACGCGACCTGGGACGACCACGAGATCACCGACAACAGCGACTTCGACCGCGAGACCAACGACCCCAACGAGCTCGAGAAGAAGTCGAACGCGCTCAACGCCTACTTCGAGGTCCTGCCCATCGAGGGCGGCGAGGGCAACTTCCAGCTGTGGCGGAGCTTTCGCTGGGGCCTGACCGCCGAGTTCATCGTCCTCGACTGTCGCTACGAGCGGCTCCCCTCCCAGGGCGAGTACATGACCCAGGCGCAGATGGACTGGCTCAAGCAGACCCTGCTCGACAGCCCCTGCCACTTCAAGGTCATCCTCAACTCGGTGCCGATCACCAACATGCCCTTCATCTGGGACATCGCGGCCAGCGATCGCTGGGAGGGCTTCCCGGACTCGCGCAGCGAGCTGCTGAACTTCATCGACGACGAGCAGATCGAGAACATCTGGTTCATCTCCGGCGACTTCCACGTGTGCTTCGTGTCGCGCATCGAGTCCATGGGAGCGAACTTGGCGGCGCGCACCCGCGAGATCGCGGTGACCGGCGGCAATACGAACATCCTCGGCAGCAGCCTGACCTTGTCGGGGCACTTCGACTACGGCGCGGGCCAGCCCCGGGGCTGCGTGCTGACCTTCGACCCGTCCACGGACTCGGTCAATTGCCGGTTCATCAACCCCGACGGCGGGGACGACTACAACGAGGACCTGACCCAGGACTGAGAGGGCTGAGAGGGCTCAGTCGGCTTCGAGGAGGGCGAGCTCCGAGGCCGGGCGGGTGCGCAGGCGCTCGCGGATGGCCTCGGCCTGGCGCTCGTACGCGTCGGCCTTGGCAGGATCGAGGATCGCGAGCAGGTCGAGGGTCAGGGCGGCGCGCGGGTGGCCGTCGGCGCGCAGGTCCGTCCAGCGCGCGAGGGCAGCCGCGGCGAGCTCGAGGGCCTCGGGGTCGCGGCCGAGCTCGTGGAGCAGCGCGGCCCGGCAGTGGAGCGCGAGGGCGTGGAGGACCTCGGGGTCGCCCGGGCCCTTTGCGATCTCCTCGATGTCGGCCAGGGCTTGGTCGTAGAGCTCGAGGGCCCCGGCGCGGTCGCCCCGGGCGTGGACGAGGCGGGCGAGCTCGAAGGTGTGGGTGGCGAGGTCGGCGGGCTCGATCTCGACGGTGGCCGCGTGGCCCGCGAGCAGCGTACCCGCGCGGTCGAGGAGGGCCTGGGCGCCGTCGAGGTCCCCGAGCTCTCGGTGCAGGCGCGCGTCGAGGATGTCGAGGCTGAAATTGTTGACGCCGGGACGCTCGGTGAACCCGACCAGATCGGTCCTGGCGTCGGTGAGCTGGGCGACGGCGGCTTCGCGCGCGGGCTCGCCGAGCACCGCGAAGCGGCCGACCATGACCTCGGAGAGGTTGATGTGTAGGTTGGCGAGGTCCTGGGGGCGCCCCCGGCTGCGGGCGCGGACGTCCTCGCGCACGGACAGCAGTCGAGCCTCGGCCTCGACCCAGCGGCCGAGGTAAGAGCCCACGCCGCCGAGGTTGATCTCCATGAGCTGAATTTGGGTATGGCCGGGGATCAGCTTCTCGCGCCGGAGGCGAAGGACCTCGAGCATGGCCGTGCGCGAGGCGTGGACGTCGTTGGTGGCGTAGGCGCGAATGGCGATGATGTTGAGGGCGAGGGTCGCCATGAAGTGCTCCGAGTTGGTCAGCTGCTCCGTCCCTTGGAGCTTGCCGTCGGCGTAGTCGATGGCGAGGAGCGCGAAGGTCTCGTCGACCTTGTCGGCGACGCGCAGCTGGTGCTCGGCCTCGGGGCTGCGCGAGAGCGCCAGGGCCTCGTTGAGGGTCAGCCTCGCCCGGGCGATGCGGGAGGTGTGGAAACGCTCTTGCCAGGCGTGGGCGAGGGCGGCGAGGCGCAGGGCGGGCTCGACCTCGAACAGGCGGTAGCCGACCACGTAGGTCAGGTTGGTCGCGGCCTCGGCCGCGATCAGGTCCTGGCCGGTCTGGACCGCGGCGAGCATGGCCTCTTCGAGGACTTCGCGGGCTTCGGCCGCGGGTGCCGAGCCCGCTTTGAGTTCGCCGAGCAGGAGCAGGAGCTCGACGCGGACCGGCTCGTAGCCGAGGGCTTCGGCCTCGGCGATGAGACCCTCGACCTGGGCGTTCATGTCGGCGTAGCCGAGCATGTAGCGGGCGCGGAGCTGGGCGCTGCGTTGGCGGATCGAGCGGACGGCGCGGGCGGTCTCGGGGTCGGCGGGGATGGGTCGATGGGCCTCGAGGTAGTCGCGGTCGCTGCAGGCCTCGACGGGGGCGAGGTTGGCGACCACGCGCGCGACCCCTTCGAGGTCGCCCTGTGCCTCCGCGAGCACGTCGACGACGGAGGCGAGCTCGCCCGCGAGGCCGTCGAGGCAGCGCACGCGGGTGTCGAGGAGCTGGGCGGACTGCTCGTGGCGGACGTGGGTGTCCTCGCAGGCGTCGCGTCGGCCGGCGACCCACGCGTCGGCGTAGGCGTCGAGGTCTCCGATCACGCTCTCGCTCAGCCGGGCTCCGTGCGCGCCACCGACCTCGACCAGCCGGGCGTGGAGGGCCGCGCGGCGCTCTTCGTTCCAGCTCTCGGCGAGCTGGTCGCGGGCGTCGGGGCACAGCTCGGGGGGCGGCGGCGGGGCGTCGCGGGCCAGGGGCGAGAGCGCGAGGGCGGCCACCGTGGCGACCAGGCCCGCGCCCAGGCCCCAGCGTCGCAGCTTTTGAGTGGGGTTTTGGGCGAGCGCGTCGAGGAGCGCGCCCATGTCCGACCATCGCTCGTCGGGGTCGACGGCCAGGCCGCGCCGGAGGGCGCGCTCGACGTGGGTGGGGATGCGGACGTCGGCGCTGTGGGTCTCGATGCGGCCGCTGCTGACCGCCGCGCTGAGCTCCACGAGGTTGCGCCCGCGGAAGGGGCGGGCGCCGAACAGCGCCTCCCACAGCGCCACGCAAAAGGAGAATTGATCGCTGCGCGCGTCGAACTCTCCGGTCGCGAACTGCTCGGGGGACATGTAGGCCGGTGTCCCGAGCAGGGCGCCGGTGCGGGTCAGCGGCGTCGAGAGGCCGGAGCTCGACAAGTCCCCGCTGCTGCCGCTGCGCTCGGGGGCCGGAGTGGGCATGGCCTCGCTCCCAGGCGCACCGCTCTCGGTCAGCGCGGCGAGCTCGTCCGGCAGCGCGATGGCGCGGGCCAGGCCGAAGTCCATGACCTTGATCTGCCCGTCCTCGGCGATCATCACGTTGTCGGGCTTGAAGTCGCGGTGCACCAGACCGGCGGCATGGGCCGCGGCGAGGCCCCGACCGGCCGCTCGAAAGACCTCGGCGATCGCCTCGTGCGAGGGGCGAGGCTCGGCGCGCAGCCAAGTCGAGAGGGTCTGGCCCTCGATGAACTCCATCGCTATGTAGGGCGTGTCCTCGTGGATGCCGCCCTCGTAGACCTGCACGACGTTGGGGTGTGAGAGTCGGGCGAGGCCTTGGGCTTCCCGAAGCATGCGCTGGTGGGCCTCGGGCCCGCTGCGGCTGGCTCGGAGCAGCTTGATGGCAGCCTTGCGGTGGAGCTGCTCGTCGTAGCCGAGGAGCACCACGCCCATGCCGCCCTGGCCGACCTTGCGGAGGATCGAGTAGCGACCGATGCGAGCCGCGACCGCCCCGGTGCTCTCGGGTTTGGCCGAGTCGGCGTTGGGCGCGCTGAACATCGCCGAGAGCACCCCATCGAGGACCAGCTGGCGCTCGAGGGGGGAGTCGAAGGCTTCGAGCTTGGGCAGGGTCTGGCCGGAGCTCAGCGCTCTGGCTTCTCCGTCGCTGGCCGAGCTGGCCGAGCTCGCCGACTCGCGCTCGCTGTCGTCCGCCAAGGTCGTCTCGATGGCCACGGTGGGAGAAGTATGGTTTGGGCCCGAAGTGTCCAAGGCGGCAGGGGCTGAGGGGAAGGGCGGCGAGCGCTACCTCCGCGGCAGGGCTCAGGGAGACGATTCTACTCGCGTTCGGCCTTCGAGAGCGGCGTCCAGCCAGGTGCGGAGCTCGTCGAGGTCGCGGCAGGCTTCGATGGTCACCCGGGTGTCCTCGTCGATACTCTGGTTTTGGCTGGCGAGGACCTGGATGAGCACGCGCGCGAGCTCGCGGCAACGCCCCTCTTCCCGGCCGGTCTCGAGGCCTTCGGCGCGGCCGGTCTCGAGGCCTTCGGCGCGGCCGGTCTCGAGCCCTTCTTCCCGGCCTTGGGTGAAGTAGGCGTTGGTCCGCTCCATGGGTCCGAGCGGCGCGTGGGGATCGACCTCGAGGAGCTCTGGGGGGAGCTCCTCGAGTTGCTCGCGGGTCAATGTCGTCAACACCAACTCACGATAGACCCGACGCTGGGGCAGGTCCACGGGGTCGAGCTGCCGGAGGGCGTCGAGGGTGGCCCGAGCACAGGCCGCCCCGTGCTCGCTCCGGGCGTGAAAGAGGGTCGTCAAGGTCGCGCGGGCGGGGTCTCGACGCGCGTCCCCGGTATTGGTCATGGGTGGCAACATTCGAGGCTCGACAAACCATGGCGATGCACGTGGCTCCGCCTCGAACATTTGCTGGTACCACTCTCGGAGCTTGGGGTCGGGGATCACCACCAGGGTCCAACCGCTGCACTCGAACAGGCGCCGGACGCCGGCGGCGTAGCTGAGCCAGGTGTAGCGTTTGAGCCGGTCCGCGGAGGTCTGGACTTCGACGGCCAGGGCGAGGGCGTCTGGGCGCGCGACGATCCAGTCGGCGTGGAGCACCGCGTCGGGGGCGGCTGGATGGGGCAGCTCGTTCGCGCGGGTCTCGAAGCTCGCTTCGCAGCCCTGCGTAGCGGCGGCGTCGAAGTGGCGGGCGAGTTCGAAGAGCAGGGGCGCGTTGGCCTTGATGAGGACCAGCAATCCTTGGTGGAGGAAGGAGGGCACCTCCAGCCCATGTCACGGTCGATGATGGAGGGCAACGCGGGGGCTGGCACGGTCGTCGGCCAAGGCGGCCCGTCAGTGGGCCACAGGAGGGAGTGTTCGCGCCCATGCCCATGCCCAACCAGCCGGGCGAGCACGACGACGCGATTCCCTCCTCAGGAGCCCGGAGTCACGCCGAGGTGCGCGGCGACTTCGGCGTCGAGGACCGGGTAGACGCGCTCGAGCGGCGTCTGGAGGCGGCCGAGTTGACGGCTGTCCACGAAGGTGCGCTGGGCGTGGACGAAGGGCGTGATGTCCTCGATGCCCCGGCACCAGCCTTCGGCGAAGGCGCGCAGGGTCGCGCGACGCAGGCCCAGCTGGATGGCGCGGCGCTCGAGCTTGCCTCCGCGGGGTCCGTGGTCGGGGTCCCACTGCAGGCGCACGTCGCTGCGGCGCCCCCGAGCTTGCCAGGTGGCCCGGTCGGCGTAGCGCTCGGCGACGAAGCTCGAGTGCACGGCCTGGCCGAGGATGGCGTCGAAGCCCGCGCGTTCGAGGTGCACGGCGAGGACCCGCTCCTGGTCGCGCTTCGTGGCCCATCCGCAGCGGAACATCATCCACAGGAAATTGGGCTTGATCCAGCTCATGCGCTCGAAGGACCAGGGACCGCCGAAGCGCTGATGCTTCACGGCCCAGGCCGCGATGGCCGGGTTGTAGGCCTGGTAGACGACGACCGCCTCGTCGTCGTAATGGGCGAGGACGTGGCGGCCGGTCTGGGGCCAGCGCTCGCGTTGCTCGAGGTAGGCCGCGACGCTGAGGCGAGCGGGGGCGGTCATGCGCTGCGCCGCTTGCTGCGGGACTTGGCGGGTTTCTTTGCGGTCGGCTTCTTGGCGGGTTTCTTTGCGGTCGGCTTCTTGGCGGGTTTCGTTGCGGTCGACTTCTTGGCGCTGGGCTTCTTCGCGACCTTGGTCGCCTTCTTCTTCACGGCCTTGGTCGCCTTGCCCGTCTTCTTCTTGGCGGACTTGCCCGCGCTTCGCCAGCGCCGAGCCTCGTCGATGAGCGCGCGGGCGTGCTCGCGGGCGCTGGCGGTGACCCGCTTGCCTCCGAGCATGCGGGCGAGCTCTTCGACCCGGGCGTCCTCGTCGAGGGCGACCACCCGGGTCACGGTGCGCCCGTCGACGACCTGCTTTTGAACGCGGAAGTGGGCGTCGGCGAAGGCGGCGATCTGCGGCAGGTGGGTGATGCACAGGACCTGGTGGTGGCTCGCGGCCTTGCGCAGGCGCGAGCCGATGGCCTCGGCCACGGCCCCGCCCACGCCCGCGTCGACCTCGTCGAACACGTAGGTGGAGACGCGCTGCTCCGTGGACAGCACGCTCTTGACGGCCAGGAGCACGCGGCTGAGCTCACCGCCGGAGGCGACCTTGGTCAGGGGCGCGAGGGGCTCGCCGGGGTTGGCCGAAAAGCGCAGCTCGGCCCGATCGCGGCCGCGCGGGCCGAGCTTGGGGGCTTCGTCGGCGTCGCTCTCGGACCGAGCGTCGAAGGGCTGGATGGCCACGGCGAGGCGGGCGTTGGGGATGTGCAGGGCGGTGAGCTCGGCCTCGACGGCGCGGGCGAGGCTGCCGGCCGCGGCCGCGCGCCGCTCGTGGAGCTCGTCGGCGAGGGCGAGGCAGCGCCGGTGCCGGCTCAGGGCCTCGGCCTCGAGCTCGCCGAGCTGCTCCTCGGCCCCCTCGAGGCTCTCGAGCTCCTCGCCCATGGCGGCGACGCGCTCGAGCAGCTCGTCGATGTCGCAGCCGTGCTTACGGCGCAGCCGCTCGAGCTCGTGGACGCGGTCTTGGACCTGCTCGAGCTCTCCGGGACCGCACTCGATGGCGTCGCTCATGCGCGCGGCCGCGCTGGCGGCCTCTTCGGCGGCGATCTGAGCGCTCTCGAGCTGCTCGGCCATCTCGTCGAGGGCGGCGAGCTTCTTGCCTTCACCCAGCCGCCGGGCCCGATCGAGGAGCACGGCGAGGCGGGAGGCGATGGCGTCGTCGCGCTCGTAGAGGAGCTGGTGGGCCTCGGCGGAGAAGCGCCCGAGCTCGTGGGCGTCACGGAGCAGGGTCAGGCGCTCGCGCAGGGCCTCGTGCTCGCCGGGCTCGGGGGCGACGCGCTCGAGCTCTTCGATTTGGAAGCGCAGGTAGTCCGCCCGCTGGAGTCGCTCGGCCTCGTGGTCGCGGATGTCTTCGACGCGCTGCACCAGGGCCCGCCAGCCGCGGTACTCGGCGGCGTAGCGCTCGAGCGGACCCTCGGGCCCGTCGAGCTCGGCGTGGGCGTCGAGGAGCTCGAGGTGGTGGCCGACGTGGGTGAGGCTGTGGTGCTCGTGCTGGCTGCAGATCTCGAGCAGCTCGCCCCCGAGCTCGCTGAGCACCGAGAGCGTGGTCAGGTTGGACTGGACCGCGGCGCGCCCCCGGCCCGAGCGCTTGAGCTTGCGCTCGACCACCAGCTGACCGTTCTCGAGGTCGAGGTCGTGGGTGTCGAAGAAGCCGCCGAGGCGGGCGTGCACGCCTTCGCGGACGGTGAACTGGGCCTCGACTCGCGCCGCCTCGTCCCCCTCGCGGACCAGCTCGCCCCGACCGCGCGCGCCCCGGAGCAGGGCGAGGGCGTCGACGATGATCGACTTGCCCGCTCCGGTCTCGCCGGTGAGCACGTTCATGCCCGGCTCGAACTCGAGGGCGACGTCGTCGAGGAGGGCCAGGCCCCGGATGTGCAGGTAGTCGAGCACGGCCGAGGGACTAGCATGTTCTGCGCCGATGTTCAGCACTGGCGGCGCAAATTCCGGTGGCCCGTGTTCTGGCCTGGATCATCTGCAGCTCAGAGGGTTGGCCAAAACGAGTTTGGCCAACCCTCTGTCTACTTTAGCCGTCGTGGACGACGCCACGCCCTCCCTGCCCCACGTCCACGACTCAGAGGAGCGGCCAGAACAAGTCCTGTCCGCCCCTCTGTCTATTTTAACCGTCGTGGACGACGCCACGCCCTCCCTGCCCCACGTCCACGACTCAGAGGAGCGGCCAGAACAAGTCCTGTCCGCCCCTCTGTCTATTTTAACCGTCGTGGACGACGCCACGCCCTCCCTGCCCCACGTCCACGACTCAGAGGGTCGGCCAAAACGAGTTCTGGCCAACCCTCTGTCTATTTTAACCGTCGTGGACGACGCCACGCCCTCCCTGCCCCACGTCCACGACTCAGGGACTGTGAATGAATCCACAGTCCCTGACTATTTTGTCCGTCGTGGACGACGCCACACCCTCCCTGCCCCACGTCCACGACTCAAAAGAGGCTCTGCTGCCGGGGAGCGGGCGGAGCGGGGCGGATGCACGCGGGGTCGTCGTTGCGCACGTCGTTGACCCGCTTCGACACGGGCGTGGCCTCGAGCAGCCCTCGCCGGCCCGGGACCAGGAGCTCGGGGGCGGCCTCGGCCCCAGCGTCGCTCAGCCACAGCCCGACGGCCTCGGGCTCGAGGATCGCCGGCATGCGGTGGTGGATCGGCGCGACGTCGGGGGAGGGCGCGGTGGTCAGGACGACGAAGCGCCCGCGCTCGACGAGCCCGGCGAACAACAAGAGCCCTCCGTCGGTGCGTCGAAACCAGTGCGGCGTCTTCTCGGCGCCGCCTTGGTTTCGGTGCCACTCGAAGAAGCCATCGGCTGGGATCACGCAGCGACCGCGCCGGAGCGCCGTGGACCACAGGCTGCGCGCAGGCTCGAGGGCGCGCTCGGAGCGGGCGTTGATCAACAGGGCGCCGCCGCGCGGGTTGGGCAGGCCCCAGGGGACGCGGTCGAGGGTCCGGCCGGTGGGTCCTCGGCGCAGCAGCCAGTGGGGCTGGGTCGGGGCGATGTTGTAGCGCGGTCGGTAGTCCGGGAGGGCGCCGGGGTGTGTCGTCAGCCCGAGGGCCTCGATGAAGGCGTCGGGATCGGGGCCGGTGAGGGACATGCGACCGCACATGGGCGTGGGGAGCCTAGCCCGATGTCAGGGGCGGCCGAAGGTGGTGCGTCAAGAGCGCCAGGCGGAGGCGAAGAAAAATCGAGCGGGCACCCAACACTTCGCACCGCTCACACCTCTCGCCCATACGATGAACGCACTCGTGACCGCTCCCGCCAACCGCTCCGAGCTCCTGGCCCACGACGACGGGCTCCGCGCCCTCGCGCGGGTGCTGACCCGGGAGGACGCGGAGGATCACGTTCAGGACACCTACGTCGCCGCGCTGAGTCACGAGGCGCCGCGCTCGGCGGGTCCGTGGATGCGCCAGGTGCTGCGCAACAACGTCCGGGACCAGGCGCGGCGTCACCGTCGGCGGCGGGAGCTCGCGCACTACGTCGAGCAGCCGGCAAGCGGGGCGAGCTCGGAGCTGCCAGAGGCGCAGGTGGCCGAGCACGAGGCGGCGCGCTTGCTCCGGGAGGTCCTGCGCGAGGTCGGCGAGCCCTACCAGGAGGTGCTCGAGCTGCGCTACTTCGAAGAGCGGAGCGCGGCGGAGATCGCCCGGGAGCTCGACCTGCCGCCGGGGACGGTGCGCTGGCGGTGCAGCGAGGGGCTCAAGCGCATGCGCCAGGCCCTCGACGCGCGCTCGAACGAGCAGGAGCGGCCGTGGATGGGCATGATGCTCGCGTTCGCGGGTCCGGGCGTGGTCGCGGAGCCGGCGAAGCCGGCCGCCAGCGCGGCGACGGGGCTGAAGTTGATGGCGGTCGGCGGCCTGACCGTCGCGGCGGTGTTGGTCGCGTCGATGGTCGGTTTCGGTGAGGGAGAAGAGCCCGGGGTGAGGGCACCGGTGGCGGCGCGGGTCGAAGCTGCGGCGGCGCCCGTCGAGGCAGACCTGCCCGCGGCCGAGGAGGCTGAGGTCGAGGCACCGGCGACGCCTGTGGGTCCGGGGGGCCCCGCGGGCGCGCCGGTGTCTGCTCCGACGCGCCCCGCTGCTCCGGAGGCGGCGGTCGAGGACGAGGTGCCGTCGGTGGATCGCCGGGCGGAGGCCCGCCAGTGCATGGAGGACGCGATCGCGGCCTTCAACGCCGGCCCGGAAGACGCTCCAGGAGCCGTCGGCCACCTCGTCGAGGCGGGGAACTGCGCCGAGGATGCCCACGCCATCGGCTACGGCGTGCAGATCAACCGGACCTTGCTCGAGCGCTACCCCGACTCGCTCTACGCCGAGGACGCCAAGGCCTCCCTGCGTCGATTGTTCGCCAGCATCGTCGACGCCGAGGCCGGGCTCGATACGGAGTGGGGCCAGGACTGCGTCGCGCCGCTCGAGGACGATGGCAGCGTCGAAGAGCGCCTCGTGGCCGCCCAGTGCCTGACCGACGCGGCCATGTTTGGGGCGGCCCTCGAGATGCGCCAGGGGCTGCTCGCGGACCTGGCCAAGGCCGACCTCGAGGCCAACGCCGAGGCGATGGAGGCGCTCGAGGGCAACATTGCGAAGTACAGCGAGATGGGCGCGGAGTGGCTCGAGTCGCCTGAAGACGACTGAACCGAGAACAGAGCCTGGGGCGCCCCAGCGCTCGGGCGTGGGCGCGCTCCAAATCGCTCGCGCGTCGCCGGAACAGGGGGCGCGTCGCCCTATACTCGGCCCATGTCTTCGTCATGTACGCCCCGCCGGCTCCCTTGGACGAGCGGGCAGGGCCGTTCCCTCCTCGCCCTCTCGCTCCTCGCGCTGGGCTCGGCGTGTGCCGACGACGTCGTGTCGACGGACGAGGTTGGCGAGGATGGCAGCGGGGAGTCGAGCACGACGGGCACGGAGGAGGAGTCGAGCACGGAGAGCGAGTCGAGCACGGAGTCGACGAGTGAGGGCGAGTCGAGCACGGAGAGCGAGTCGAGCACGGCGTCGACGAGTGAGAGCGAGTCGAGCTCCGAGGGCAACGAGTGGGAAGAGGTCACCGACGGCTCGAGCGACACGGGCGAGCTGAGCGAGACGCTCTGCGCGTCGGGGCAGTGGCCGCCCGATCGCGTCGTGGCGATGATCGTCGGCGAGCAAGAGCCGCCCACGGTTCGGCTGCTGCGCGCCGACGGAGACACCATCCTCCTCGACACCAGCTTGCCCGGCGCGGCCGCGGACGCGGACGTCGAGGTGATCACCGCCAGCGGGGGCGAGTACGTCTTTGTTGGGGCTTACGACGCCGAGTCCGGGCTGGACCACGCGCTGTCGCGCTACCGCGCCTACGACCGGGACACCGGGGCGATCGTCTGGGAGCACGGCGAGACGGCGTGGGAGCCCGTGGGAATCTGGGGCGTGTTCATCAGCGCCGACGGTCGGGCGGCCTTCACCGCGGACGAGGTCGGCCAGAACGAGGACACCTACTCGTCGCGGGTGGTCGACGCCGACGGCATCCTCAACGTGGGCCAGGGCAACGCCTACGGCGCTCCGGGGGCCGACGGTTGGATGACCATGAACGGCGGCGAGGACAGCAATTTTTGGCGCAACGCCGACACCCTGGAGACCATGGGCGGGTCCTACGGGGGCTTCGAGATCGGCCTGGACTCTTTCGACGAAGACGGCGTGCTGGTCTCCATCTCCAACGCCGACGACACCATCTCGATCGTCGAGGAGTACCTCGGCCAGGTCCTCGACATCACGCCCTGGCCCGAGGTCGAGGCGCGCTTCGCCGAGGGCTGGGGCCTGTCGAAGTCGAGCGTCGACCAGCGCTGGCTCATCCTCGACATGGACGACCAGGAGATCCTGTTGCACATGCGCGACGACGACGTCAGCGAGGAGTTCTCGTTGATCCCGCCGCCGGGGCAGGTCGAGCCGACGTGCAGCTACAGCAACGCGACCTTCAACCAGTTCGGCGAGCTGCTCTCGACCTGGCGGGGCGCCGACGGGGACCGGGTGTGGCGCAAGGACGCGCCCGGGATGGACTGGGTCGTGGAAGACTCGCTGCTGCCCATCGCCTACCTCCACCGATCGCAGCTGCGCGTCCTCGGGGAGGTCACCTACCTGCGCGGCTACGGACCCGAGGAGTGGGTCTGCGGGGCCGCGCTCAACTGGGAGAACACGCCGCCGGAGACGCTGTTTGGATCCTCGCTGCAGCTGCTGCGGCCGAGCTCCGGGGTGAGCGTGATCTCCGACTACGGCAGCCGCCCGCGGGTCAGCCCCGGGGGCGTGTGCGCGGCCCGGCCGGTGTCCGACGACCCCGACGCGGTCTGGCGCATCGACGACCTCGTCGAGGACGTGTGGACCCCCGCTCCCGAGCCCGGCGTGATCGCCTGGCTGCCCGAATGAGCGGAAGGGTTTACTTCACTTCATGGCGTCGACGCCCCGCTCCCGGGCCGTGGACGGTCGCATGCGCAGGTCCGGGAAGTTGAGCGCGGCGTTGTCGGCCATGATGACGAAGGGTCGCTCGATGAACTCGAGGCCGCCCTCGCCGTCGTGCTCGATGACTTGGAGCTTGCCCATGCCGTAGCCCATGGGGCCGCGGGAGTAGTAGTGCAGGCCGATGCGGTAGGGGAAGGCAGACCAGCGGCCGTAGCTGACGAAGGCCTCGGGGCCGTAGCCCGTGGTCACGTCGGCCACCAGGGCGCCGCTGGGGATGGCCAGGGAGCCGTGGAAGGCGACCTGCCCGCGCTTGTCCATGACGTGGAGGTCGACGTCGTTGGTGTCGGTCTCCCAATTGAGCACGACGCGGAGCGACTCGCGGGTGTTGACTCGGGTGTAGCGGGCCTGGGTGCGCTCACGGATCTCGGCCTCGCGCTCGGGCGCGCGGGCGATCCAGGTCGCCGCGACGATGCCCAGGTCCTGGCGGAGGATGGTCTCGTAGCCGTAGAAGCGGCCCTCGGGATAGGGGGAGCTCAGGCCGGCCTCGAGGGTGTCGAAGGCGGCCTCGAGGTCGCCGAGCTTGACCTGGGTCCAGGCCACGAGGCGGTAGGCCGTGGGGTGATCCGGGCGCTGGTCGAGGGCGCGGGAGTAGGTGTCGAGGGCGAGGGCCCAGCCGGGCTCGCCGAGGGCCTCGAGGCGGGCGCCGGCCATGCGCCGGATGTCGGCCCGACCCGGGTGCAGGTCGATGAGCGAGCCGAAGGCCCGAGCCGCGTCTTCGCTGCGGTCGAGGGCCGCGTAGGCCTGCCCGAGCGCGACCATGGCCAGGACCTCGCCGGGGGCCTCCTCGACCCACGCGGTCGCGAGGGCGAGGGCGGCGTCGAGCTCCTCGCGGGTGAGCAGGGCCATGAACTCGGCGTAGCGCCCGGTGTAGGGCTTGGAGTGGTCCGCCTCGTCGAGGACGTGGCGGGGGACGTCGACCTCGAGCAGCACGCGCTCGGCGAGGCGGCGGCGACGGTCGATGGCCTCGACACCGGACAGGGCCCGCCGACGGGGGGCCTCGGCGGAGGCGCCCGCGGACGTGGCGCTCACGCCTCCGCCGAAGCCTGCCCCGCCGCCCACGCCGTGGCCTTCGAGGGGAGAGCCCGATTGGTCGAGGCGGATCCGGTCCGCGGCCACCGCTCGCGCCGAGCCGTAGGTGGAAGCCTCGAACACCTCTTCACCGGCGAGCCCGCCCCAGACGTCTTCGTCCTCTTCCTCCGAGGCGCCAAAGCCCATGCCGCTGCCGCTGCCGAAGGCGTACTTGTCGTGGTCCTCGAACGCGTTGCGGGCCGCGACCACGATCTCGGTCTGGTCGCGGATCAGGGCCTCGACGCCCTCGGAGCCCACGGTCAGGATCTCGGCGAGGTCGTCCCGGGGGATGCCGTAGTCGTCGTAGTCGTCCTCGGTCTCGAGCACGAGCAGGGCGGTGTAGTCGCTGAGTACCCGCGCGCGCACGGAGGTGTCGACGACGTGCTCGCGCAGGCGCTTGCCCTGCTCGCTGGCGAACGCTTCATCAGACATGGCCGCGAGCTGGCGCTGGTAGGCGTCGATGGTCGCCCGGGCGAGGGCGCGGTCGACCAGGGGCGCCGGCGCGGCCTCGAGGGCGACGGGGATGGCTTCATCGCCGATGCGCATCTCGAGGGCGCGGGCTCCCTCGCCGTCCCCCTCGAAGCCCGAGTCCATGCGCGCGTAGACCAGCACGGCGTCCCCGGGCTGCACGCCGTCGACGGTCGCCGGCCACACCCAGCTGGCCCCCTCGACGGTCACGGGCAGGCCCGAGTGCACGCTCGAGCGCAGCCGGGTGGCGAGGGCGTCGAGGGACTCGCCCGGGCGGATGACCAGGCCGGGATCGGGGAGCTCGGCGCGGACCAGGGCCTCGAGCAGGGCCGTGTCCGAGGCGTTGCCGTCGACGATCACGTCGAGGCGGCGCGTTCCGTGGTCGCGCAGGCGCCCGAGGGCGGCCTGGAGCCCCGCGAGCTCCTCGCCCGCGGTCAGCATCCCGTCGGTGATGGCGATCACCCGCGTGGGCGGGTCGCCCTCGGCCGCCCGGTTGGCGGGGAAGGCCAGGGCGTCCAGGGCCACGTCGAGGCGGGTCGCGCCCAGGGGCCCGCGGCGCAGCAGGGCGCTCAGGGCCGCGTCGTCGAAGCCGGCGGCGGTCCCGGTGTAGAGGGTCTCGACGCTCTGGTCGAAGGCGATGAGCTCGAGCTCGAGGCTGCGCGCGGGGTCGGCCTGGTCGAGGGCGGCGATCAGCTGACCCAGGCGCGCGACCTGGCCGTCGAAGTCGTTGGCTCGGGACGCGCTGGTGTCGAACAGGATCGTCACGCGCTCGAGCGGGGCGTCGCCCGGCCCCTCGGTCCGGCTCTGGGTGTGCGGCAGGGGGACGACGGAGCTGACGACCATGTCGCCGGCCCACACCCCGTGGCCGCGCTCGAGCCCGCCCCAGGCCGGGCGGGTCAGCTCGACGTCGCCGCGGGGTCGGACGGCGCGCTGGTGCACGGCGAAGCGCTCGAGGTCTTTGCTGCCCGGCAGCCCGGGGAAGGGCTGCGCGCGGATGTCGACGTCGAGCTGGCCGAGCTCGGGCAGGCCGCACAGGGGCAGGCGGTAGGTCTCGTCGCCGGCGAGCTCTTGCGAGTAGGACACGATCAGCTGCTTGTCGGCGTTGGCGGGGATGGGGAACACCCGGGCGCCGTAGACGTTGCCGAGCTGCTTCTCCATCAGCGCCGGATCGTCCTTGCGGTGGAGGATGTCCTCGTAGATTCGCTGCGCGGCCTGGCGCTCGACGACCTCGCCCTCTTGCCACTCGCCGTCGATGGCCATGGCGAGCCGGCTGATCGCCGCGTCCTCGGGCAGGGTGACCTCGAAGCGGCCCTCGATCTGCCGTGGGCGGGGGTTGTGGAAGGAGAGGTGGAGCTCGGTGAAGGCCAGGGGCCCGTGGACCACCACGCGGGCGTCGAGCTTGGTCAGGGCCAGGCCCACGCCGTCGCTGCTGGTCAGTGACAGGGGCGCGAGGTCGCACTCGGCGGTGGTCCAGCGCAGCGCCGAGGGCTCGGGAGCTTCGGGAGCCTTGGGCTCTTCTTCGGCTTGGGGCTCGGGCTCGGCGAGCGGGGGGCCGCTCGGACCGCTGGTTTCGGGGGTGAACTCCTCGGACAGCGACTCGAGGGTCTCGTGGGGGGCACAGCCGGCGAGCACGGCGGCTCCAAACAGCGCGAGGGGGAGGGCTCGGGCGGGGCGCATCACTCTCTCGACCATTGCGAGGCCCCAACGTTCCGAGACCCCGATCGACTTTCTGTCTGGTCCTCGATGCGCGGCGATGAATCTTTCGAAGGGCGGGGGTGTAAGCGATCAGCAATCGCTCGGCTCACGCCGAGGCTGCGCGTCGAGGCTCGCCAGGTAGGCCCGGGGCGAGGCGCCGACGGTGGCTTTGAAGTCCCGGCTGAAGTGGGCCTGGTCGGCGTAGCCCAAGCTCAGGGCGAGGGCCGCGAGGTCGACCCGTTCGCCCTCGGCCAGACGCGCGGCGGCCTCTTGAACCCGGAAGCGTCGAATCAGCGCCTTGGGCCCCACGCCGACGTGCTCGCGCAGCCGCCGTTGGAGCGAGCGCAGGGTCATGTCGCCGCGCTCGGCGAGCTGCTCGGCGCGGACCAGGTCGCGGTCTTCCCGGGCCAGGGCGACGAGGGCGTCGAGCTGGGCCATCCCGGGGTAGGCCTCGGGGTCGAGGGTTCGCAGCAGGGCCGAGAGCTGCTCGGCTCGGGCCGCGTCGTCTTCGGCCTCGCGCAGCTGCGCGTGCAGGGCGGGCGCGTCGACGCCGATGTCGGGGGCGAGGTCTCGGCTGTGGTCCGTGAGCGCGTGCATGGGCCCCCGGGCCGCGCGCAGGGCGTGGAAGCCCGCGGGTCGAAAGTTGATCCCGTAGACCGAGCCGCGCCCTTCGAGGTGGCGATCGTAGCGGCGCGTCCACACCCCGCTGAGGCTGAGCTGGTCGTGCTCGGCGACGAGGTTGGCGGCGGGGTTGGGGAGCACGGACTGGACGAAGGGCGCCGGCAGGTCCCAGTCGATGAGCCAGTAGTGGCTGACGAAGGCGCGCAGATCCGGCGGGGGCTCGAGGCGGCGCAGACGGAAGGCGCGCTCGGCCTGCTGCGGACGCAAGATGGCCCCCCGTATCGAGGGTAGGTCGTGGGTGTCGCGTTTGTTCAAGACTCGTCCGGACCCCGATCATAGCCTGGCGATCATGACCACCACAGAGCCGACGACACACCGGGGCAGCTGCCACTGCGGCGCGGTCCGCTTCAGCGTCGAGGGGCAGGGGAGCGCGCTGGGGACCGCCTTTGGGGACGCGGGGGTCCTGGCCTGCAACTGCAGCATGTGCGGCCGGGCCGGATCGCTGATGGTCTTCGTCGTGGCCGATCGCTTCACCCTCGACGCCGGCGAGGCGCAGCTGCGCGACTACCAGTTTGGCAAGGGCCATATCCATCACCCTTTTTGCAGCGTGTGTGGCATCAAGCCCTTCGCCCACGGCGTCGATCCAGAGTCCGGAGCGACGATGTACGCCGTCAACCTGCGCTGCGTGGACGGCAGCGACGCCCAGGTCCTGCTCGCCGACGCGAACTGGTACGACGGCGCGAGCTTGTGAGCCAACCGCGAGCCTCCGAGAGCAAAAACGCTGCTAGCATCCGCCCATGCTGCGCACCTCCAAGCTCCTGCTCTCCTCCGCCGCTTGCCTGGCCCTGAGCTTCACCGTCGCTTGTGACAAGCCCGCCGAAGGCGGGGACAAGGCCGAGGCCGGGGACAAGGCGGACGCCGACAAGGCAGACGCCGACAAGGCCGAGGCCGACAAGGCAGAGGCCGACAAAGCCGACGAGCCCAAGAAGCTCGAGTGGACCTGGAAGACCAGCGACGTGTCCGGCGCGATGAAGGCCGGGACCACGCTGACCTACAAGCAGACCGGCAAGGACGCCAAGGGCAAGGAGGTCGAGGACGACTACGAGTGCCAGGTCAAGTCGGCGACCGGCACCGCCGTGGGGACCGTTTGCAACGGGGTCAACCATCCCAGCGAGGACAAGGGCGCCAACGAGGTCGCGACCCGGGACTTCAACCAGTACAGCCCCTTCTTCACCACCGAGCGCACCGAGGTCTCGCTGGTCGAGCGCGCCGAGCTGACCGTGGCCGCAGGGACCTTCGACACCGTCCAGGCCGAGCTCGAGGGCTTCATGGGCGGGCACTACACCGTGTGGATGATCGCCGACAAGCCCGGGGTCTACGCCAAGGTCCACAAGCACGCCAACGTCAACGACGAGAGCGACCAGACCGACATGGTCTTCGAGCTCGCGTCGATGTGAGCCTGGTTTGAACCAACAAAGACGAGCGAGGTGAGGCCACCTCGCTCGTGTTTTGTTTGGGGCCGCGGATCTCAGCCTTCCAGGCAGTTGTCGAAGGTGCTCTGGCAAGCGGCGAGGCCCTCGGCATCGGGGGCGCAGGCGGTGCACAGGGCGTGCTGCTCCAGACAGGCCTCGAGCAGCTCGTCGTCGTAGTTGGGCAGGCACAGGCTCACGTCGAACTCGCTCACGCACGCGTCGAAGGCCTCGCCGCAGCCGACGACGTCCTCGGGGGTGGCGGCGCTCTCCGAGCACTGGCCGTAGTCGGCCACGCACGCGTCGAGGAGCTCCTGCGGGCACTCGGGCTCCTCGCACATCGGGTCGTCGCAGGGCTCGGGGTCGATGCAGTTGTCGAACAGGGCTTCGCAGGCCTCGACGTCCTGGAGGGTCTCGGCGGCGTCGATGCAAGCGGAGAGGATGTCGTAGCAGGCCGGGTCGGGCTCGGGCTCGCCGCCCGTGTCCTCGCCGCCGTCTTCGGCACCGCCATCGTCGGCGCCGCCGTCCTCGGCACCGCCATCGTCGGCGCCGCCATCGTCCTCGGCGCCGCCATCGTCCTCGGCGCCGCCATCGTCCTCGGCACCGCCGTCGTCTTCCGCGTCACCGCCCTCGTCCTCGCGGGGAGGCTCACCGTCGTCGGCCTCACCGGCCTCGTCGTCCCCGCCCCCGTCGGCCTTGCCGCAGTTGGCCAGGCACTCGTCGAGGGCGTCGGCGCAGTACTGGGCGTCGTCGGGGTTCTCGGCGTCGTCGAGGCAGTCGTCGTAGTCGTCGTAGCACTGCTCGGCGTCCTCCTCCCACCAGCCGCCCTCGTTGACGGAGATCACGCAGGCGCTCGCGGTCCCGAGGGACAGGCCCAGCAGGCTCAGGGCGGCCAGGCGCCCCACGGCCGGGGCGCGCTTCAAGGACCGCTTGCGGGAGAGGGGGAGCAAGAAAGCGAGGGTCGGGCGGCGGGTCTTGCGGTGCATCACGGCCCTCGAACACCGCCGGAGAGGGCTCGTGTCACCGCCGAGATCAAAAAAGTTGGGCGAGCCCGACAGGGGATTCCTGGCCCTAGAGCTGGGGCCTGCTACCGTGGGGGAGTGAGCGGACTTGGCGCGACCCCCGTGGGGATCACCGCCGCCCTCGGACCCACGAACACCGGCAAGACCCACCGGGCGATCGAGCGCATGCTCGAGCACCGCAGCGGGATGATCGGCCTGCCCCTGCGCCTGCTCGCGCGGGAGGTCTACGACAAGATCACCGCGCGCATTGGGGAGGACCGGGTGGCGTTGGTCACCGGCGAAGAGAAGCGGATCCCCCCGCGGCCGGACTATTGGGTGTGCACCGTCGAGTCCATGCCCGTCAGCCGCGAGGTCGACTTCGTGGCCGTCGACGAGATCCAGCTGGCCGGGCACCGCCAGCGCGGGCACGTGTTCACCGATCGCCTGCTCCACGCCCGCGGCCGCCTCGAGACCTGGTTCATGGGCTCCGAGTCCGTGCGCCCGATCCTCGAGGAGCTCGTGCCCACGGCCGACGTGCACACCCACCCGCGCCTGTCCCAGCTGCGCGGCATCGGCAACCTCTCCCTCGGCGCCCTCCCGCCGCGCACGGCCGTGGTCGCGTTCTCGGCCGAGGAGGTCTACGCCATCGCCGAGCGCCTGCGTCAGCGCCGGGGCGGGGCGGCGGTGGTGCTCGGGGCCCTGTCTCCGCGCACGCGCAACGCCCAGGTGGCCCTCTACCAGTCCGGCGAGGTCGACTACATGGTCGCCACGGACGCGATCGGCATGGGCCTCAACATGGACGTGGACACGGTGGCGTTCGCGGGCCTGCGCAAGTTCGACGGCGTCGAGGTCCGCGAGCTCGAGCCCGGGGAGCTCGCGCAGATCGCCGGCCGGGCGGGGCGGGCCCACAACGACGGACAGTTTTGCTGCCTGTCCCCCGCAGGGCCCCTACCCAGCGCGGTCGTCGACGCCATCGAGACCCACCACTTCCCGGTCATGCGCCGGGTGATCTGGCGAAACTCGGACCTCGACTTTCGCACCCTCGAGTCGCTGACGGCCTCGCTGCGCGCCCGGCCGCCGCGGCGCGTGCTCGAGCCCGTGCGCGCGGCGGAGGACTTTTCGACCCTGGTCCAGCTGAGCGCGCGCGAGGACATCCAGGCCCTGGCGAAGGGGCAGGCGTCGGTCGAGCTGCTGTGGGAGGTGTGCCAGATCCCCGACTTTCGCAAGCTGCTGCTCGACGGCCACGTCGAGCTCCTCGCCAACATCTACCGCCAGCTGGCGAGCCCCCGCGGGCGCATCGACCCGGCGTGGATGGCCGAGCGCATCGATCGCATCGACGACGTCGAGGGGGACATCCACACCTTGATGACGCGCATCGCCTTCGTGCGGACGTGGACCTACGTCAGCAACCATCGCCGGTGGATCGTCGACGCCGAGGCCTGGCAGGCGCGGACCCGGGCCGTGGAGGACCGGCTCAGCGACGCGCTGCACGAGCGCCTGGTCGCCCGCTTCGTCGAGCGCGAGGGGGCGCGAGCGAGCGGCCGTGCGACCCGGGAGCAGCGGCGGGCTCGCAAGCGCACGCGCTCGACCACGGTCCAGCGTCGACGGCCCCAGCTCGATCGCGCCGCGGTGGCCGAGGGTCCCTTCGCCAAGCTGCTCGAGCTCGATCTGCGCCCGAGCGCCGGGTCGGACGCGTCGGGAGCTGTCCGGGACGACGCGTGGGTCCAGGCCCTCGTCGAGGCGCCGCACGAGCGCTTCGCCCTGCGCGAGGGCGGGTGGATCGTCGACCTCGAGGACAGCGAAGACGCGCCTGAGCTGGCCCGCCTCGGCCGCGGCGTCGACCTGCTGCGCCCGGAGGTCTCCCTGCTCGTGGGCGAAGCGCTCGGCGCGGGCGCGCGCGCTCGGGTGCAGCGGCGCCTGGTCGCGTGGACCCGCGACGCCGTCACGCGCCTGCTCGGCGCGCTGCGTTCGGGGGCCGCGGACGCGCTGTCGAGCGACGCGCGGGGTCTCGTCTACCAGCTCGAGCAGGGCCTCGGCACGATCCACCGGAGCGCCGCAGAGGCCCAGCTGCGCCGCCTCGACGGCCGCGATCGCAAGCGCCTCGAGAGCCTCGGCGTCCGCGTGGGCGAGCGCTTGATCTGGGCGCCCAAGCTGCTGCGCGCGCCGGCCTTGCGCCAGCGCGCGGCGCTGTGCTCCGCGGCGCTCCCCAAGGGCGTGTCCGTGCCCGCGCCGCCGGGCGGGGCCGTGTCCTTCGCGCCCAACCCCGAGGTCGACGCGGGGGCCTACACGGCCCTGGGCTACCCCGTGCTCGGCGATCGGGCGATCCGCGCGGACATGATCGAGCGCCTGCTCGGCGAGCTCGCGCGCCTCGACGGCGGGGCTGGGGTCGGGCTCGACGGGCGGGAGGGGGCGAAGCTCGCGGGGCTCGTTGGGGTGCGTCGAGAGCAGCTCGAGGCTGTCGTCGAGGCGCTCGGCTGGACCCGCGACGACGACGATGAGGCGCGCTGGCGAGCGCCGAGCCCTCGCTCGCGGCGAGCTCGGAGGTCGTCGCAAGGACGGCGACGTTGAGGCGCCCGGCGGGTAAATCATGCGGGGAGGCTGGCGCTCGCTCTCCGCTATGCTCGACACCTTGACGGGGACCCCAGACAACGGCCTGCGCATCGCCGCGCTCGCCCTCGAGTACGGCCTCATCGAGGGGGCGCAGTTCTCCCAGGCCTGCCTGCTGTGGGCGGCCGACGGCGCGCGCGACGTGGACGCGATCCTGATCGAGCGCGGTTGGCTGGACGCCGAGGCCCACGCCGCCCTCGTCGAGCGCCTGACCGAGCCTCCCCTGCGCCCTTCTCTCGTGGTCCCCGAGGTCGGCGGGGGCGGGCTCGTCGAGGGCGACACGGTCACGCTGATCGCCTCGTCGGCGGGGCTGGACGCCACCCCCGCGGCCGGGCTCGGCTACGGGCGCCCGACCCTCGTGGGCTCGCGCCTGGGCCCGCTGCGCTTCGTCCCGGAGGGCAGCGGCGTGTCGGTCCGCGAGCGCCTCGAGCTCCGCGGGCTGCACTCGTCGGGGGGCATCGGCGAGGTCTGGCGCGCCTTCGACGAGGTGCTCGAGCGGGAGGTCGCGCTCAAGCGGCTGCGCGACGATCGCGACGCGGGCAGCAACCGCGCCCGGTTCATGCGCGAGGCCAAGATCACCGGCCAGCTCGCGCACCCAGGGGTCGTCCCGGTCTACGACTTCAACGCCGCGCCCGACGGCTCGCGCAGCTTTTACACCATGCGCTTCGTTCGCGGCCGAACCTTGCGGGAGGTCATCGCGGACTTCCACGACACGCGCATGCGCGAGGCCCAGCCGCTGATCGCTGGCGCCTTCGTGGACCTGCTCGGCGCCTTCGTGAGCGTGTGCAAGACCGTGGCCTTCGCCCACTCGCGGGGCATCATCCACCGCGACCTCAAGGGCGAGAACATCATGATCGGGGACTACGGCGAGGTCGTGGTCCTGGACTGGGGCCTGGCCAAGCGCATCGCCGCCGCGGAGGTGGTCGAGATCGAGAGCGAGGTCGCGGACAGGGACGAGGGCGGCGAGGCGGCGACGGGGGAAGCCTCCGAGTCGATGACCAGCCCGCTCCAGACCATGCAGGGCGAGCGCCTGGGCACGCCGGCCTACATGGCCCCGGAGCAGGCGCGCGGGGCCATCGATCAGCTCGGGCCTCAGACCGACGTCTACGGCCTCTCGGCGATCCTCTACGCCATCCTCACCGGCGGCCCGCCCTTTTCGGGGGACAGCGCCGTCGCGGTGATGCACGCCGTGCTCCACGAGCCGCCCCTGCCGCCCAGCGAGCTCACCCACGACGTGCCCGAGGCCCTCGAGGCCCTGTGCCTGCGCGGCCTGGCCAAGGACCTCAGCGATCGTCCGGGCTCGGCGGCCGAGCTGGCCGAGGTGGTGCAGGGCTGGCTGCGGGCCCTCGCCGAGCGCCGCCGGGACGAGGCCGAGCGCGAGCGCTTTTTCGATCTCTCCCTCGACCTGCTCGCCCTCGTCGACTCGAGCGACGCGCTGATCCAGACCAACGCCGCGTGGGCCGAGGCCCTCGGCGTCGGCGCGGCCGAGCGCGGCCCAGGGGCGCCCTTCCTCGCGCGCCTGGACCCCCGCGACCGCGAGGCCGTCCGGGCGACCCTCGCCGAGCTGCGCGCGAGCGGGGGGCAGGCCAGCTTCGAGGCCCGCATGCCCGACGCCGGGGGGGCGACCCGGTGGGTCGACTGGTCCGCCCGGGCGCTGCCCAGCCAGTCCGAGCTCTACCTCGTCGGCCGCGACGTCACCACGCGGCGTGAGTCCGAGGCCGAGGCCCGCGGCCTGGTCGAGTGCGCCCCTGATGCGACCTGTGTCGCCGACGCTCAGGGCGTCATCGTGCGGGTCAACGCCCAGCTCGAGCGCCTGTTCGGCTACCCGCGCGAGGAGCTGATCGGCGCGCCCATCGAGACGCTCGTGCCCGCGGCCTCCCGCGCGCGCCACCAGGGCCACGTCGCCGGCTTCGTCCGTGATCCCGCGGTCCGACCCATGGCCAGCGGCCTGCCCCTCGAAGCTCAGCACCGGGACGGGACGGTCTTCCCCGTGGAGGTCAGCCTGGGCCACGTCCGCACGCCCTCGCGCCTGCTCATCGTCGCGGCCATCCGCCGCTGGACTTGAGCGCGCCCTGACTCTGGTCACGAGTGGTCGAGGGGGGAGGGACTTTTTGGAGGATTGGCAGGCGCGGGTCGGCGTCGCCCTGGCGGACGTCCCCGACTTGCTCGTCCTCAACCCGCGCCGGCGCGAGTGGGACGCGAGCTGGCGCCAGGCCATCGACGAGCCCAAGTTCCGCGGGCAGGTCGAGTGGGAGCTCGACGGCCTGGACTCGGCGGACCGGATCGCTTTTTACTTCGCGCCGGACACCAAGGCGCCGATCTCCCTGCTGGAGCTCGGCCTGTACGCGCGCGCGGGCCGTGCGATCGTCTGCTGGCCCGAGGGGGTATTGGCGCAAGGGCAACGTGGACATCGTGTGCGCGCGCCATGGCGTGGACCAGGTCGCCGATCTCGACGCCCTCGTCGCGCGGCTGCGTGACCGCCTCGCCCAGTGCTAGCCTGGCCGCGGATGGTTCACCACGAGATCGACTCGGAAGCGGCGCTCCTGGCTTTTGTGCGGGCCCACGGTCACCTCCGCGGGCAGGCGATCCAGGAGCTCGATCTGCGCCCCCACGCCGCGCTCTTGCAGGGCATCGAGGGCGCGGGCGCGGCCTTTTTGGGCTGCACCCTCGACGCCCAGACCATCGCCCACCTCTACCGCACCGGCGCGGACCTGTTCCCGCCGCTGAGCGAGGGCATGGCGCTGCCCTTTCGCCCCTACCGCAGCGGGCTCTACACCGTCGAGGAGCTCTACGAGGGCTTCGATCCTGGGCGCGAGGGCTCGTTTTGGACGGACGCTCGGGACAGCGCCATCTACCGCTACTTCACCAAGCGGCGCGAGGCCGGGGTGCCCGTGGCGATCATGGAGGCGCTCGCGATGCGGCTCCACGACCACGCCATCGAGGACGCGGTCTACGATCTCTTGCACCCGGCTGAGGGCGAGGAGCGGCGGGTGGTCGCGGTCATGGGCGGCCACGCGATGCGCCGGGATCAGCCGATCTTCGCGGACGTGGCTCGCATGGCCCGGACCCTGACCCGCGACGGCTTCTTCATCGCAACGGGGGGAGGGCCCGGGGCGATGGAGGCGAGCAACCTCGGGGCTTACTTCGCGCCCTTTGACGACGGCGCCCTCGACCAGGCCCTCGAGCTGCTGGCCAACGAGACCGACTATCGGGCGCACGCCTA
Source organism: Plesiocystis pacifica SIR-1 (assembly GCF_000170895.1). Lineage (GTDB taxonomy): Bacteria > Myxococcota_A > Polyangia > Nannocystales > Nannocystaceae > Plesiocystis > Plesiocystis pacifica. Next base: position 34,519 of record NZ_ABCS01000064.1, read on the forward strand.
CCTCGAGTTCGCCCTGGAGGTGCGGCGGCGCTGGCCTCCGCGGGACAGCGCCGAGAGCCTGGCGATCCCGACTTGGTTCTATGGCCACGAGCCGACCAACATGTTCGCCAGCCACGTGGCCAAGTACTTCGCCAACAGCGTGCGCGAAGACGGGCTGCTGGCCATCGCCAAGTACGGAGTGGTCTACGCCCCGGGCTCGGCGGGGACGATCCAGGAGGTGTTCATGGACGCCTGCCAAAACCACTACGTGACCTGCGAGGTCATGAGCCCCATGGTGTTGCTGGGCGTGGACCACTGGACCCACAAGCTCCCGGTCTGGCCGCTGCTGCGAGCCATGAGCGAGGGGCGGCCGTGGGGCGAGCTGGTCCGGCTGTGCGATCGCGGGTCGGAGGCGGCGGCCTTCATCCGCCAGCACCCGCCGCGGTCCTAGCTAGCTGACTAGCTGACTAGGCGTCGACGATGCGTCGCCCGGTCGCGGCCAGTGCCGCGTGCAGGCCTTGCTCGAGGGAGCCGGCGACGAGCACGTCTTCGAGCTCCACGTTGGTCTCCAGGAGCGCCAGGGCGTTGGCCGGCGATATCCCGCACACGATGACCTGGGTCCCGAGCATGCGGCTGGTGCGGACAGCCCGGAGCAGGTGCTCGCCGACCTTGCTGTCCATGTCGGCGACGCCGGTGATGTCGAGGATCGCTACCCTCGCGCGCATCTGCACGATCGAGTCGAGCAGGGTCTCGATGATGTCTTGGGCCCGCGCGGTGTCGATGGCTCCGATGAGCGGTATGACGACGACACCGGGCAGCAGGCGAATGGCGGGGCTCGAGAGCTTGCGGATGGTGTCGCCCTGGACGGCGATGACCTGCTCTTTTTCGGCGGCGAGCTCGTCGCCGAGGCGGGTGATGGTGTCGAGGCGCTTGCCGATCTCCTCGGCCAGGATGTTCACGCCGCACGCGAGGGCGTCGAGGATGTCGCCGCGGTCGGACTGCTCGCAGCGCGCCTCCACGTCGCCGTTGGCGATGTCCATGATGACGTCGAGGACCGCGTCCAGCCTCGGCCCGAGCTCCTGGTCGGCGCTCTCGCTCATCCGCGGTGCATTTCTCTGAGCCACTCGACGGCGAGGGCCTCGCTGGTGAACAGCTTCGTCGGGCTCGCGGGCTTGTTCAAGGTCAGGTAGAAGTTGCCGATGACGCGGCTGACCGCCGAGCCGGTGAGCAGCGCCGTCGCGCACACCATGTCGGCGTCTTCGTCGCTGGCGTAACGGGCGCGGGCGTCCGAGGTCGCGGTCTTCATCGCGCGCAGGTCGATGACGATGGCGAGGGTTCTGTTTTCCGTGAGGCCTCGATAGATCCCGATCTCGGTCTCGGCGTCCTCGAGCTCGATGGTCACCCCAGGCTTGTAGACCGTGCGGATCAGCCACTCGTCCTCCAGGTACACGGTTGCTTTGCCGGTATCCGCGACGGTCTCGACCGCACTCCGACCAGCACCTCCGGGCACGTGGGCCATAGCAAACAGTGCCACACGGGTGTGTCAGATCCAAGCGTCGCCGTGGAGGCAGGCGGTGCCCGACCTCTCGGTCCTGTGAGCGGGCAAGCCCGTCTCGGGGACGGGGGGCTGGAGCGCCGATCGGTTTGAGCCCACGACCCAGGGCACATCTGGGGAACTCGCTGGCGTTGTCATTCGGCGCTCGCAGTGGGATCCCACCGCAAGTTTTGGCGACAAAGAGCTCGGCGAAAAGACCAAGCGAGGTGTCGTGAGGACTTCTCCGATGTCCTGCTAGCGCCCCAGAATCTTCGCGACGCGCTCGACCAGCTCGACCGATGCGTCGATTTCGGCGCGTCGGATGGACACGCTCTCGACGTTGCAGCCGAGGCGGATGCCCTTTTGGGCGGCGAAGTCGTGGAGCTCTTCGAAGGCGGCGACGCTGGTCTCGATGGAGGTCGAGAGGATGTCCTTGGCGTGGGCGAGCTCGTTTTGCAGCCAGCGGGGGACCTCGACACCGAGCCAGGCGAGGAAGTCGAGGGTCTTCTTGGACCCGCAGGGGGTCAGGGTCAGCAAGATGGGCGGGACCTCGCGGCCCTCGTCCTGGCAGCGGTAGACCAGATCGCTCAGCAAGTTCTTGCTCGCGATGACGGAGTACACGGCCTGGCTGATGAAGAAGCTGCATCCGCGCTCGACCTTGCGCAGACAGCGTTGGTCTTCGTTCCCGCGGGCGGCGTGGCGCTCGGCGATGAGCACACCGCCCAGGGGCAGGTCGGGGCTGCGCGCCTCGTGGACGGCGTAGGCGTCGCTGAGCCGCAGGCTGACGGACTGGCTGCGCGAGGGCGCCCCGACGAGCACCGTCGCCCCGCCCGCGCTGCGCAGGCGCTCCAGCCACGCGCCGAGGGACGCGGCGTCGTGGCCCGAGACCGAGCGGTAGACCACCTTGGGCTGGGGGACCTCGAGGTAGTCGAGGGCGTAGTCGAGGGGGTCGATGGCTCGCATGAAGGGGAAGGGGCGCTCGACGTCCGTGCGGCTCGACTCGTCCTGGAGGTCGTAGACCACGAGGGCGTCGACGGGCAGGGACCGGATGCGCTCGCTCTGCGCGGCGGCGACGCTTCGCCGCCGCGGCTCGGCCATCGAGACCTTGGGCGGCGTGATGCCGTAGGTCAGCTGGGGCACGGACCAGGCGGAGGGGGCGGCCATGCGGCGGAGGGTGCCTCAGCGAGGCGGAGCCCACAAGCACGAGCACGGCCGCCTCCGCCTCGAGCTGGAGCTTCGAGGAGCGGACCTTCGCTCAGGTGGGCTCGGCCCTGACGGGCTCGACGAGCATGCGCTGCTCGAGCTCGCGCAGCAGGGCCATCATCGCCTCGGCCTTCTGGGCGATGTCGACCCGCGGGTGGTGCTCCTCCGGCAGCGACTGCAGCGGCGCCGGGGTCGGGAACTCGCCGTTGAACACGAGCAGGTTGTGCTCCTCCGTGGGGTCGCGGTCGAGGTCGTAGAGCTCGTACTGGTCGGGGACCCCGGGGGCCTGGTCGGCGGGGGCGTGGTAGCGGACGAGCTTCCAGTTGTCGCGGGACACCACGGCGTTGACCAGGCAGGGCTGGCAGACCTCGCCGGGCGCGATGTCTTCGACCTCGTCGGGCCAGTCCTCGCGACCCTTGCGCAGCTCGTCGACGGCGGCGAGGAACACGTCGTAGGCGCTCAGCGGCACGCTCTCGTCGTCGAGGTCGGTCTCGGTCTCGCCGTCGAGGGGCGCGGTGATCGTGTCGTGGGTCATGAACAGCACGCCCTCGCGGGGCCGCCCGGTCTCGGGGTCCTGGGCCCTCGCGGCGCGGCCGTAGAGCAGCTCGCTGAGGTCCGAGCCCACGGGCATGTAGCTCTTGTCGTGGGTGCGGCGCAGCTGGGCGAGGGTCGCCTTCAGCGCGGGGCCCTTGACGCCGGCGAGGCCGAGGATCGTCGGCAGCAAGTCGGCGTGGCTGGTCAGCTCGTCGACCTGGCGCGTGCCCCCGGGCACGACGTGGAGGGAGTCGGGGAAGCGGACGACGACGGGCACGTGGGTGAACTCCTCGTAGGCGGAGTGCCACTTCTCCGACATCTTGTTGTGGGCGCCCGCGTACTCGCCGTGGTCCGGGGCGAAGATCACGATGGTGTTGTCCGCCTGGCCCGATTCGTCGAGGGCGCGCAGGACCCTGTCGATGTGCTGATCGACCTGCTGGATCGCGTAGGCGTAGTATTGGATGAAGGCCCGGCAGGCGAGCTCGGGGTTGTCGGTCAGGGCCAGCGGCATGCCCGAGGCGTTGCTCGCCAGGGTCACCTTCACGGCGCGGGCGAGCTGCTCGCGCTTGGTCCCGGGGTTGTCCACGGAGGTCGCGGCGTTCAGCCCGGCCTTGGACATGAGCGCCAGGCCCCACTTGTAGACGTAGTCGAGCTGGCAGCTGGGCTTGTTGCGCAGCTTCTCGTCCCAGGTCGGCGGGACGTCGGCGTTGTTTTGCGGGAAGCCGAGGGGGTTGAGGTCGATGGCCATGGTCCCGCCCTTGGGCAGCGTGCCCTTGGCGCCCTTGGGGGGCACGGCGAGGGTGTAGGGCGCGCCTTCGACGTCGGCGTCGTAGACCGCCCGGGGGATCGGGAAGCTGCCGATGTCGTGGGGGTTGGTGAACGAGGCGACGGCGAACCAGGGCGCGGGCGGATCCTGGGGCTCCTCGACGTCGTCGCGCTCGCGCTTGGTCGCCTCGGCGACGTTGTGGGCCGCGTGCTGGACGCAGTAGGGGATGCCCAGGCCGCGGCGGCGCAGGAAGGAGGTCACGATGTCGGCGAACTGGTAGTCGCGGTAGTGGCCGAGGTTGTTGGGCAGGGTGCCGTGGGGGTCGGGGTAGCTCAGCTCCCAGTCCGAGAAGCCGTAGCCCTCGAGGTCCGTGGTCGCCTCGCCGGATACGTGCCACTTGCCGAAGTAGTGGCTGGTGTAGCCGTTGGCGCGCATCCAGTCGCCGAGGGTCGGGAAGTCGTCGGGGCCGAGCCAGGGGAACTTCCGGTCCGCGCCGTTCTTGAGCACTCCGTCGGTCTGCGTGGCCTTGGTGATGGTCCCGTACTGACCGCTGAACACCACGGTCCGGCTGGGCACGCAGGCCGAGGAGGCGATGCGGTGGTTGCGGAGCACGACGGCGTTGTCGCGCAGAGCCCACAGCCCAGGGAAGAAGTCTTTGAACGCGTTGCTGTCGTGGGCGTGGCCCTGGAAGCCAAAGATCTGCTTGAGGGGGTCGACAAAGCCACCCTGCTCGCCGTAGGCGAAGCGAGGGAATCGCATCTGATCGACCATGATCAGCAGGATGTTGGGGCGAGCAGGGGCTGGGGGAGGGGTCACATTGTCGGGCATCGCGCACCCCTAGCACGCAGGCTCGCGCCCGTGGGGGCTATCTGTCACACCACCCTCAAAAAATACGCAAAGCGCGCGCGCCATCGCCCCATCCGGTCGAAGGACTCCTGCGTCGAGGTCACGTTCGCGTCTGCGTGACGCCGTGGTTTGGGCGGCCTCGACTGTCGAGTGATGGCGTCGCGATCAGTCGTAGCCGACCAGCAGGGCGTCGGAGTGGACCAGCCCCGAGCGCCGGAGCACCCCGGTCAAGGTGTGGATGGTCGGGACGGCGCCCTTGACCCGGCCGTGCAGGCGACCGCCGCGGAGCTCGAGCTTGTGGCCGGTCTTGCCCTCGAGCTGCTCGCGCAGTTGATCGGTGAAGGGCTCGAGGATCTCGGCCTCGTAGTAGCGGGTCGAAAAGCGCAGCCAGCCCGACTCGACCAGGCGGTACTTGGCGTCGAGGGCGTCGATGAGCGCGCGCAGCTCCCGGGGGACGCGGTGCTTCACGCCGCCGATCTGTACGGTGCGGTAGGGGTCGAACTCGTCGGCGACGCGCTCGTCCGGCGCCCGCGAGTCTTGGGTGTCCTGGGCGCACACGAGGATCCGGCAGGCCCACTCTTCGACCAACAGGCGTCGGCGCTGGAGGAGGCCGAGGGGGTGGGTGTGGTCGAAGATGACGTCGACGCCGGGGATGGCGTCGAGGCGCTCGGCGGCTCGTTCGTGCGCCACGGGGCCCACGGCCCGGAAGTTGAGCTCGATGTAGGCGGACACCGCGATCGATGGTTTCGCAACTCGCGCTGGGGATCAAGGCTGGTTCTGGGCTGGCCGCGCGGTCGTGGCGGCGGACCCATGCTCTGGGTCTGGCCCTCGCCAAGCGTCGCCGAGTCCTCGCCCCTTGGCGCGAGGCGGACCCCGGCCTGCCCGTGGTCGACAGCGTCCGGGGCCTCGTCGAGACCTCCGGAGCCGTCAAGGACTCGCCCGGGCCTGCCCAGGCCAGCACCGAGCTCAGGACTCGATCGCGGTCCAGGTCAGGCGCAGATCGGCGCGGTGGACCGAGTCGTCATTGCTGCCAGGCGTGCCCGGCGTGGCGAGCTCGCTAAAGCACAGATCAAAGCCCTCCGTGTCGAGGTCCTCGATCCAGGTGGTCATGGCGTCGTGGCCCGAGTAGGCGACGTGGTCGATGGAGACGAACACGTCGGGGGTGGTGTTGAAGTCGGTGGCGAAGGTCTGGGGGACGCAGGTCTCGCCGTTGTCGATCCACCCGTGCACGTCGACGCCCGGCGGCGTCCAGGTCCCGCTGTCGTAGACCGAGCCCGGCTGGGGGTTGGTCCCCGAGAGGTAGGCGAACCAGTCGATGGCGTAGTTGAGCTCGGTGTCGTCTCCGGGGTCGACAGAGGTCGCCCGCGCGCAGATCTTGGCGCGGTCAGACTCGACCTTCTCCATCCAGACCGTCACCCCGCGGTCCATGACGTTGGTGCCGCTGGGGTGGACGTTGGTGTTGTCGGCCGCGTTGGCCCCAAAGACGGTCGCGTGGAGCTCCGGGACTTCGCCGAAGTCCTTGCCAAAGTCGACCCAGCCGCAGTCCCGCGCGTCGCCGGTCATCGTCCGACCGTTCTTCCGTCCGCTCGCGCGGCTGGCCTGGGTGACCGAGTCTTGGCGAAAGACCCGGTAGTTGACGCCGAGGCCGTCGATGTGGGAGCCGCCGTCGCCGTTCTCGAACGAGTGGCTGGTCTCGCGCACGCAGATCTTGATCTCATCCTCGGTCAGCCACCGGACCCAGGCCGTGGTCGCGTCGCGGTCTTGCTCTTGAGCGTAGCCGCGGTGGTCGACGTGGACCAGAGCCCGGAGCGGGCCGGAACCCGCTCCAAGGGACTCGAAACTCTCGGTCTTGCAGACCGTGCCCGCAGCGAAGTCGCCGAAGTCGACGTAGCCACCGCGGACGTTGGGCCCCGTGTCACGCATGGTCACGTCGAGGGCGCTCTCGTAGCCCTCGGTCTCGCAGCCGGGCGCGGCGAGGCTGAGCATGGAGCAGCTGAGGAGGGCGAGGAAGGAGGCGGAGCGTTTGGCTACGATTTGCATGCCCCCTTGGTCGAGACCGACCCAAAAACGATCGAAGAAAATCGAAGGATACTGACTCCTCCTGTCGATGTGGGTTTCTGGCCAACTGACACCAAAGAACGACTCTTTTCCGATTTCGGATGAAACATCCCGCACAAAGACCTATTTTTGCCGCGATGGTCCTCGACCATCGCGTATCGTCTGAAGCCACCAAGGCTCTCGCTCGCGGGCTCAGAACATCGCGGGAGAGAGCAGCGATCCCCTGATCTCCCTGCGCCGCTGCCCGGAATGAGCGAGGACTCCAACCCCATCGGCGAGGCCCCCACCGGGGGCCTGCCCCTCGCCCTCGCCAAGCGGAGGGTCCTCGCCAAGCTCCTGGGCGAGGCCCCCCAGGCCGTGCGGATCGGTCGCTTCGTCCTCGAGCGGGAGCTCGGACGCGGGGGCATGGGCTCGGTGTGGCTGGCCCATGACGAGCAGCTTCAACGTCTGGTCGCCCTCAAGTTCCTGCGCAGTGACCTCGACCCCGACCGCGGGGATCCGCGCCTGCTCGGCGAAGCTCAGAGTCTGGCGAGGCTCTCCCACCCCAACGTGATCGCGGTCTACGACGTCGGCTCCCACGAGGGCCGGGTGTGGATCGCCATGGAGTACGTGCCCGGGCAGACCATGCGCGAGTGGAGCGCCCAGGACCCCGAGCCCCGCGCCGTGCTCCGCCACTGGATCGCCGCGGGGCGCGGGCTCGAGAGCGTCCACCAGCGCGGCCTCGTGCACCGCGACGTCAAACCCGACAACGTCTTGCTCGGCGAGGACGGGCGCGTGCGCCTCATCGACTTCGGCCTGGTCCGCAGCGTCGACGGCCGCGAAGGCCAGCTTCCCTCGACCGAGCCCGCGCTTCGGCGCGCCTCGGAGGAAGAGGCGTCGCCCACCGAGACAGGCGCCTTCGTGGGCACCTTCGCCTACGCGGCCCCAGAGCAGCGGGCCCGGCAGCGCGTCGACGCCTTGGCCGATCAGTACGCCTACTGCGTCTCCGTGTGGGAGGCGCTCACCGGTGAACGCCCCCAAGCTCACCCCCCGGTCCCGCCAACGGGTGCAGCACGCGGGCTCATGAGCCCGAGGGTTCGACGCGCCCTGACTCGGGGCTTGGATCCCGAGCCCACGCGGCGCTACCCGAGCATGGGTCCGCTCCTCGCTCAGCTCGAGAGCCGGCGGGGCCTGTGGCTGGGCGCCGCGGCCCTCGGCCTGACCCTGGCGGCGGGCCTCGTCGCGGGGACCACCCTCACGAGCCAAGCGCCCACCCCCGTCCCTTGCTCGCGCACCGACGCCGCCCTCGAGCGAACCCTGAGCGCCGAGCGGCGGGCGGCCCTCCTCGCTGGCCTCGAGCCTGGGGCCGCCGCTGTCATGGCCCCCCTCCTCGACGACTGGAGCGGGCGCTGGCGAGGCGCGGCCCAGCGCAGCTGCGAGGAGGTCCACGTCGAGCAGACCCGCTCCCCAGAGACCCTCGATCGCCGCCGCGCCTGCCTCGACAACTCCCTCGTCGAGCTCGAGGTCGTGCTCATCGCCCTCGAGGGCGGCGAGCCCCTGCGCGCCGACCCCTTTCGACACATCCAAGATCCGCAGACCTGCCTCTCCCCCTCCCTGCTCGAGGCTCGCGCCCAGCCCACCTTGGACCCAGAGACCGCGGAGCAGGCCGCCCAGCTGCGAGCGCGGCTCGTGGACCTGCGCATCGGAGCCAAGCCGGTCTCCTTCGAAGCGCGCATCGCCGCGGCCGAGGACACCCTCGCCTCGATCGAGGCCCTCGACGTCCCGGCCCTCCGAGCCTACGCCCTGGAGACCCTCACCGCCCTCACGACCACGGCCGGCAAGGCCGAGGACGCCCACCGCTACGCGGGCGCGCTCATCGATCTCGCCGCAGAGCTCGACGACCCCGCCCTGCTCGCCGCAGCCTGGCGCCGCAAGGCCGACATCGAGCTCGAGCTCGAGCTCGACGTCGACGCGGCCCAGTGGAGCGCCCAGCGCTCCATGGAGCTCGCCGCCAAGCTCCGCGGCCAACCTCGAGTCTACGCGCGGGCCCTGGTCGCCCGGGGTCGCGTCGCCTTCCTCAAGGAGGACCACCAGGCCGCCGCCCGCGATTTTCAGGCCGCGAGCGAGGAGCTCGCCCGCAGTGGACCCAGCAACGACGGACTCCGCGCCCGAGTCCTGCGCAACCTCGCCCTGGCCCTCGTCGCCCTCGACGACCGCCCCGGCGCGGACGCTGCTCGTCGCTCGGCCCTGGAGCTCGAGCGACGAACCCCCCTCGAAGTCGGGGTCCAAGCCCAGGGCGACAAACACTACGGCGACGCCCAGGATGCGATGGACGCAGGCAAGCATGAGGAGGCGACCCACGCCGCGCAGCTGGCCCTGGACGCCTACGCCGCGGAGTTCGGGCCCGACTGCCGCGGGATCGCCGATACGCACATCCTCCTCGCCAACGTCGAGATCATCCAGGGCCGCTTCGAGAGCTCTCGGACCCACGCCGAGGCCGCAGATCGCGTGCTGCGACAGCGCTTCGGCGTCCTCGACCGCGACCGCTTCATCACCCAGACGGCCCTGGCCAGCGCCGCCTTTTACGAACGGGACTTCGCCGCCGCCGCGACCGCATTTGGCCTCGCCCTCGAGCTCGCCCAGCACCAGCACCAGTCCGACGAAGATCTCGCCCTCCTCCAGGCCAACCTGGGCGAGGCCCTGCTCCATGACGGCCGGGTCCTCGAGGCCCGCGCCATGCTCGAGCGCGCCGTCGCTCAGCTCGAGGGCACGGGCACGCCCGAGCGCGCGGCCCTCGACGTGCCCCGCAAGGCCCTGGGCGCGACCTACCTCGCCCTCGGTCAGCTCGACGCCGCGCAGCGCGAACTCGCCCGCGCCCGCGCCAACCTCGAGCGCCACGGCAACAACCCCCTCGAGCTCGCCGACGCCACCTGGCTCCTCGCCCGCGCCGAGCTCGGGCTCGAGCGACGGCCTCAGGCCCAAAACCTGGCGGAATCTGCAAGCGCGCAGTTCGGAGCCCTCGACCTACCCGGAAAGGAGAACGAGATCCAAGCTTGGCTCGCGCGATATTTTTGATTGAAGCGCGAGCGAGCTCGACTGCTGAACAGGAACTCCCCATGACCAAGCTCCCCATGACCAAGCTCCCCCTCGTCATTGCGACCTTGGCGCTCACGCCCCTCGCCTGCGCCGACGCTAGCGGTGACGACGAAGGCTCGTGCGCCTTCGATGCTGCGAGCGAGGTCGCCGACGGTGTGTTTCGCACCTGCGCCGATCTCAGCGAGGATCTCACCTCTCTCGCCTACCTCGGGAGCATCACCGGCCCCGACATCAACAACCTCACCTTCGAAGCAGAGCCCAACCCAAACTATCGTTTTGGGATCGGCTACGTGACCAATGAGAGTGATGATAGTGATAATCCTCTGCTGCTCAAGCTCAAGGAGATCGATAGTAGTGGGAATGCCACAGGCGCAATTGTCAAAAAGACAGTCTCCAGTGATAACAAGATATGGATCGCCTTTGGCACATCGATGGACTCGATCCTGGTTCAATACTCGGGAGACGAGGGCAAGAACTACTCAGACCTGGGCAGCACAACTAAAATCGCAGAAGGGAACCCGCTCGGAAACAGCATCACCCTCAACTGCACGGGCATCGAGCGCCTCAACGACTGCGTTGCCGGGGCCCCGGGCTGCCCCTGCCGCGATTCCGACTCGTGCGATGATGCGAACCTCGAGTGCAACGCCGGCCTGTGCATGGCCTCTGGCGACTGTTCGGCCACTAATAAAGGCTTCGGTTGTGAGTGTCAGGCGACCAGCGAGTGCGACTCCGGACTCGAGTGTATCTACAACGCCTGCCAAGAGGACAAGCGTGCGATCCGCAGCTACGTGTCCGTCTACGAGAATCGCACCATCACCATCACCAACGCCTCGGAGAGCACGAGCGCTCCGACCTACCACCTGTGGTACGCGCTCCTCTTTGATGGCGTCACGGGCACCTACGCAGGTGACACAGGTGACTCAGACGAGTACCGCTCTCCCTATCTGCTGTGCCCCTCGGACTACGACTCCAACTATGACTGGAGGTCCTCGGGAGTGGTGATTCGGCCGAACGAGACGGCGAGCTACATCCTGCCCGAGAACGCCATCTTCGTTGGCTTCTCGGAGGATGAGGAGAGCACCCCCGACTCTGATCGACGCTCTGTCCGTGTCGCGGACACCACCCAGCCCGTGGTCCGCTTCGAGCGCCTCGAGGGTTGTGCCGCCGCCGCCGGCACCGACTCCGCCAGCCGCCTCGCGGGGATCCCCTTCGCGCCGACGAGGACGGCAGACGACCAGCTCTACCTGGTCAACTGCGGGCCCGATGATGTTCAGCTCTACGATCAGTCCGACACCTCCATCGCTACGATCGCCGCGGGAGGCATGGCCCAGGTGATTAACACAGAGAATGAGTGCGAGCAGGTCACGTACTGGTTCGCCGACACCGACGACCCCACGCTCATCGTCAAGAAGAAGACCGACGACTGCGGCTGAGCCCGAACCGACCCTCGGCGGACACCCCAGCTCCCTCTCAGCGCGGGACCTGCTCCGCGATGGCCTGCGCCCAGGTCTCGAGGCCCTCGAGCACGGAGCTCAGCTCCTCTCCCGAGCGCGCGAGCGTACCCAGCTCGACCTCGAGCAGATCCTTGGCCTTGCGCAGGCGCCCGCGGATCGTCCCCTCGGGGGCCTCGAACACCACCGCGAGCTCGCGGGCCTTGAGCTTCTCCCAGTAGTAGAGCTCGAGGATCATCTGGGAGTCGAGGGGCAGGCGCTGCAGACCCGCGACGAGCAGCCGCTGCTCCCGCGCGAGCTCGAAGGCCGTGCTGATCCCGGCCCCGAGATCGGCCACGGAGCTGTCGCCGATCGGGGCTTCGCGCCGACGCTGGCGGCTGCGCTCGTAGGCCCACTGGCGCAGGACGTTGCGCGCGATGGACAGCAGCCAGGTCTTGACGTTGGCCTCGCCGCGGTAGCGCGCGACGCCCTCGAGGGCGCCCGTGAAGCTGCGCTGGACCAGATCTTCGACCTCGTGCTGCTGCCCGACCTTGGTGGCGAAGAACAGATAGAGGCTGCGAAAGTGGCGGGACAGCAGCTCCCCCGCCGCCGTCCGGTCTCCCCCGCGCCAGGCCTCGAGCAGCGCGCTATCGTCAGCCTTCACCCCTGCAACATAACAAAGGCTCCCAGGAGTGGCTGCTCTTGGCGACGCTGTTCTGGGCGCGAAAGCAGGTCTTGGCCGGGACGATATTCGCCCGGGCGCTGCGCTCTTCGAACAGGATCACGGTGCGCATCGGTCATCCGAAGGCCCAATCTTGAAGAGCGGCAACCCCGCCCTCACTGGTGCCCATGGCCGGGCCCACGGCCCCGAAAAAAAGTTGAGCTCGATGTAGGTGGACACCACGGTCGAGGGTTTCGCCACTCGTGCTTGGGGCCGAGGCAGGTTCTGGCCTGGTCGCGCGGTCGTGGCGGCGTAGCGGGGCCGTGGAGACGTCGAGTTTCCGTTCCCGGCAACCTCCCAGGCGGGGCGGCGTACACTGCCAACGCGATGACTACCCCCGGCGCCCCCAAGGCTCCCCGAGCCACCCTCGTGGAGGGGGACATCCGCAAGGCGCTGACCAGCCTGGCGGCGCCCATGTCTCTGGGGATCGTGTTTCTGATCGCCCTGAACCTCGTCGACACCTACTACGTGGGCCAGCTCGGCACCGACGAGCTCGCGGCGATCAGCTTCACCTTCCCGATCATCATGGTGGTGATGAGCGCGACCATGGGCCTGGGCGTGGGCACGACCTCGGCCATCGCCCGGGCGATCGGGGGCGGAGACGAGCGCAAGGTCCGACGCCTGACCACCCATGCGCTGGGTCTGGCCCTGGCCATGGTCGCGACCCTCTCGGGCCTGGGCCTGCTGACCCAGCGCGTGGTGTTCGGCCTGCTCGGAGCCGAGGGGCCGATCCTCGAGCTGGTGCTCGAGTACATGACGGTGTGGTTCGCGGGCGCGGCCTTCCTGGTCATCCCGATGCTCGGCTCCGGGGCGATCCGGGCGACCGGGGACGCGCGCACGCCGATGTTCATCATGATGGGCGCTGCGATCGTCAACGGCATCCTCGACCCGATCTTCATCTTCGGCTGGGGCCCGGTCCCGGCCATGGGCCTGCGCGGGGCCGCCATCGCCACCTTGTGCGCTCGGGTCACCACGCTGATCGCCGCGCTGTGGGTCCTGGGCCCGCGGCTGAACATGCTCGACCTGCACTGGCCGACCCGCGCGGAGCTCATGGACTCGTGGCGCTCGATCCTCAGCGTCGGCATCCCGGCGGCGGCGACCAACATGCTCGCGCCCGTGGCCACCGGCGCGCTCACGGCCCTCATCGCCACCCAGGGCAAGGCCGCGATCGCAGCCTGGGGCGTGGGCTCGCGCCTCGAGGGCCTGGTGCTCATCGCCCCCATGGCCCTGAGCGCGGCGCTGACCCCCTTCATCGGGCAAAACTGGGGGGCGCACCACAAGGACCGGGTGGCCGAGGCGCTCAAGATCTGCCGGCGCTTCGTGCTGCTGTGGGGCGCGGGGGCGTGGGTGTTCCTGCTGCTGCTCGGCGACACCATGGCGGGCTTGTTCTCCGACGACCCGGAGGTCCACGAGGTGCTCGGGCTGTTCTTTTGGATCATCCCGGCGACCTACGGGGCTCACGCCGTCGTCAGTGTGGTCAGCGCGACCTTCAACGCCATCGATCGGGCCGTGCGCTCGACGCTGATCTCGGCCATGCGCAGCTTGTTGCTGGCCATCCCCCTGGCCTACGTGGGCAGCCAGATCGCGGACCTGGCCGGCATCTTCGCGGGCGTGGCGACGGCCACGGTGCTGACCGCCCTGATCGCCAACTTCTGGGCGCGGGACCTCTACCAGGGCGCCGAGGCGGTCCACGAAGAGGACTCGCCGCTGCGGGCGGGCGAGGCCGTGGCCGTGAGCGCGGCGGTGCCCCGCGCCTCGGAGTCGCTCATCGCCGTGCGCGCGGACGTGTCCGCGGTGCTCGATCGCTTCGTCGATGGGGCGAGCGCGCTCCCGGGTCTGCACGTGGCCAAGACCCGGGGCAACGCGCTGGGCTTCTTTTGCGGTGGGGGTCGGGAGATCGGCCACATCCACCGGGGGGGTCAGCTCGACCTGCGCTTTCCGCCGGTGGTGCTCGAGCAGCTCGAGCGCGAGGGGCGGGTCGAGCACCACCGCCACGTCGACGACGGGGGCTGGGTGACCAAGGACCTCGACGCCGAGGGGGACATCCCAGCGGCGCTCGAGCTCCTGCGCCTGGGCATGCGCTTGTCGGCGGTCTACGGGCGGGTGCGCGCGGGGGAAGAGCCCGAGGTCGAGGGCCTGCTCGACGGCTTGGAGCTGTCCCAGGAGCTGCGCGGGGCGGTCTCCGACGTCGTCGAGGGCTGGCACGCCCGGGGTCTGGTCCGCGCCCGTTCCGCGAGTTGATCCAAAGTCGGTCGCGGCGCGGGGGGTCGATCCGCTACGCTGGAGCGGTGAGCGCTAGGGACGGCGCTGGCGGGCCCTCCACTGGATATTTGGAGGAGCTCGCACAAACGAGCTCGCTGCGCGTCGGTCGTTGCGGGCCGCTGGTGATCTTCGCGTGGTCCGACCAGCCCATGCGCCGGGACATGGATCTGGTCGACCGCTATCTCGACGAGACCGTCGAGCGCTACCCCGCGGGCCTGTGCACCCTGGCGCTGCTGCGCAGCGTCGGCGCGCTGGTCTCTCCCGACGCCGACAACCGCGAGCGGGCCAAGGCCCAGTTTCGCCGCTACGACCCGCACACCCGGGCCAACGCCGTGGTCATCGACATCGACGGCATCGCCGGGCGGACCGTCCGCGTGTTCATGTCGGCGGTCCTGATGATGGCCCGGGCCAGGGCGCCCACGACGGTGTGCGAGGACTTCGACGCGGGCTTTGACGCCATCTTGAACGCGCCGGGCCAGGACCGCGAGCTGGTCGACGTGCGCGAGGGGCTGCGTCGTGAAGCGCGCGCGTGGTGGGGGGAGCGGCCCAGCTGAGTCGTGGACGTGGGGCAGGGAGGGCGTGGCGTCGTCCACGACGGCTAAAATAGTCAGAGACTGTGATTTACTCACAGTCTCTGAGTCGTGGACGTGGGGCAGGGAGGGCGTGGCGTCGTCCACGACGGCTAAAATAGTCAGAGACTGTGATTTACTCACAGTCTCTGAGTCGTGGACGTGGGGCAGGGAGGGCGTGGCGTCGTCCACGACGGCTAAAATAGGCAGAGGGTCGGGCAAAACTCGTTTTGGCCGACCCTCTGAGTACCCCCGCGGGCGCCCGTGTTCAGGGTCACGGGCAAAGCTTGCGTGGAACTTGTGGATTGTGGCGGCGTACGCCATCCATGAGTCATGGGTCTTCGAGCCACAATCGCGTCGGCGTCGCAATCGGGCATGCGCCTGAGCGCGGAGCCCTTCGTCGTCAAGCTCGACGGGCACCTGACCCGGGCCCAGCTCGACGAGACCCTCGGGACCCTCGGGGAGCAGATCGCCAGCGTCGGCCTGGCGACGGTGATCCTCGACTGCTCCGAGATGGGCGGCTACGACCTGGACGCTCGCCACGCCTTCGTCGACTGGAACAAGCGCTGGCGCGACCAAGTGGTCCGCGTGGCGATCGTGACCGACAACCGCCTCTACCACGTCGTCGTGGCCACGATGTCGCTCGCCGCCGGGCAGGCCATGAAGGCCTTCTCCAGCCGCAGCGAAGCCGAGACCTGGGCGCGCACGGGTCTTTAGCGCAGCCCTCGGGGACGCCTGGCGATCCCGCGGGCCCGCGGTTTAGTCTGGGCCGGCCGTGGCCAAGCCCGAACCCCTGTCCGTCGACGACGCCCTCGATCGCCTCGTCAATCAGTTCTCGGACTCGATGGCCTTCTTCCGCGAGCTGATTCAAAACTCGCTGGACGCAGGCTCGCAGGAGGTCGAGATCGACTTCGTCCACGAGGGCGGGAAGCTCGTGGTCCACGTCAACGACTGGGGCGCGGGCATGAACCGCGAGATCATCGACACCCGCCTGACCCGGCTGTTCTCGTCGAGCAAGGACGGCGACCGGACCAAGATCGGCAAGTTCGGCATCGGCTTCGTGTCGGTGTTTGCGATCGAGCCCGAGGCGGTGTGCATCGACACCGGGCGGGCCGGCGAGCACTGGCGCATCGTGTTCGACGAGCGCCGCCGCTTTCAGCTCGTGCGCCTCGACCAGCCCGTCGAGGGCACGCAGATCCGCATCTTCAAGCAGATGGATCGCCGGGCCTTCAACCGCTTCCGCGAGCGGGCCGCGGAGGTCATCGCCTACTGGTGCCGCCACGTCCGCGGCGACGTGCGGGTCGAGGGCGAGCTGATCAACGAGCCCTTCGCCCTCGACGTGCCGATCTCGGCGGAGGCCAAGCTCGTCGACGGCGAGCACATCATCGTCGGCCACCGCGACGACGGGGCCAGCTTCGCGGGCTTTTACAACCGCGGCCTGACCCTGTGCGAGCAGGAGATGATCCCCGGGGTCGCGTTCAAGGCCGACTCGCCCAAGCTCGAGCACACCCTGACCCGCGACGACGTCATCCGCGAGGCGGGCTTCGAGCGGCTCATGCGCTCGGTCCGCGAGCTCGTGGCGACCAAGCTGTGCGCGGCGGTGTTCGAGGCCCTGCGCGACGCCGTGGTCAAGCGCGCGGGCGCGACGGGGCCGTCCGCGGCGGCGCTGCCGGAGCTGTCCGAGGACGACGCGTGGGTGCTCGCCTACTTGTGGCGCTGCGCGGCGGTCCACGAGAAGTCCCCGGCCAAGCTCGCCGAAGGTTGCGCGGCCATGCCGGTGTTCGTCAGCCCTGGCGGGCAGACCTGGACTCTCGAAGACCTGCGCCGCCCGGCCAAGCGCGAGGTCGTGGTTGCGACGCGGCGCTCGGAGCTGACGGTCAAGCTCGAGGCCGAGGGCCACCTGGTGGTCTGGCTGCCGCGGGTGCGGGAGGACAAGGGCAAGGGGAGCTCGCCTGCGTGGGCGGCCGCGTACGCGGCGGGGCGGGCCCTGCTCGAGCGCGTCGCGCCCACGGTCGTCGACGTCGAGGCCTGGTGCACGGCGCTGCCGCCCCGGAACAGCGAGGAGGCCCAGCGCTGGCAGATCCTCGCCGCCCAGGTCGCGCGCTTGCTCGACACCTGGGGGGCCAAGGTCGGCGGGGTCCGCCTGGGTCACCTCGACTACGCCGGGTCCGCGGTCCGCGAGGCCGTGGCGATTACCCAGGCGCAGTTCGGCGAGCTGACCCGGAGCGAGGACTGCGGCGAGCTCGGCCGCGGCCTGTTCGCCAGCCGCCGGGTCGTGGTCCTCAACGCCGACCACCCGAGCGTGCGGACCATCGCCGCCCTGGCCGTCGACGAGCCCGAGCTCGGGGCCTACATGGCGGTCAAGGCCTTCTTCCTGGGCAGGCAGCTCGACGCGGAGACCGACGAAGCCCTGCTGGTCGCGACCCACGCGGCCCGAGAACGCCGACGGGTCCGCTCGGCCGGGGCGCGGGAGGTGACGCCATGAGCGAGCTGATGGCGGACCTGCTCGGCGCGGGCGAGGTCGAGGGACGCGGCGGCTTTAGCATCGACGCCGAGAAGGCGCGGGAGAAGCTGCGCCAGTACCAGCTGGCCAACCCCCGGGACTACGTGCTCTTGCTCGTCGAGGCCGCGGTCCTGGCCGGGGCCGAGGCGCTGGCCTTCGAGATCGACAGCGACGACGTGCACCTGCGCTTTTCCGCCGAGCCCTTCGACCAGAGCTGGCTCGAGAACATCTACGGGGCGCTGTTCGTGGACCCGGCCGAGGTCGCCGCGGAGGCCCTCGAGTCCCTGCGCGCCGCCCAGCAGCTGGCCTTCGCGGTCAACTCGGCCATGGCCCTCAACCCGCGCTGGCTGCGGGTCCAGAGCGTGGGCGGCGACGGCGAGGGCACCCTGCTCGAGCTGCGCCCGGACGCCGAGGACCGCGTCGAGGCGCTCAGCGGGGCCGAGCCCGGGACCCACATCCACGTCCGCGATCGCTTCCGGCCCGGGCTGGTGATCGAGTTCTTCCGCCACATGCGGGGCAACATCGCCGAGGCCACGATCCTGCGCGAGGCCTGCCGGTGGTCGCGGACGCCGGTGAGCATCAACGGCGATCGCATCTCCGATCCCCAGGCCTTCGTCCGCGGCCGAGACAGCGCCGGGGCGGTCCAGCGGGCGCCCGTCGTGCTCGACGGCGAGGTCGTCGGCGAGGTCTACCTGGGCCTGTGCGTCGAGGGCACCCGCGAGCTGGCCCCGCCCAAGGTCCACCTCCTGGCCAACGGCGTGTCCGTGGAGACCGAGGAGCTCGACGGCTGCGTCGAGGGCTTCGGCGCCCTGGTCGACGCCCGGCCCCTGCGCCGCGACGTGTCCCAGACCCGGCTGCTGCGCGACGACGCCTTCGAGGCGGTGCTCGGCGCCGTGGTCGAGGCCCACGATCAGCTCCTCGCCCGCCTGGTCAGCGCGTGGGTCGACGGGAGCGCGGGCGTCGATCCGCCCGAGTGGTTGGAGGCGGCCTGCTTCGATTGGTGGCGGCGCCGGGGCTACCGGCGCTCGCAGCTGCGCAAGCTCCTCGACAGCGACGAGCTGTTCGCGGCCATCGCCCGCGCGCCGATCTGGCCGGCCGTGGGCGCCAAGGCGCTGAGCACCGAGGCCCTGATCCGCTCGCGCTGGCCGGTGCGCTTTTCCAGCCAAGACTTCGAGTTCGCGCCCCTCGACGTGCCCTTCGTGGTCTACGCCGACGGCGAGACCGAGCGCCTGCTCGAGCACATGTTCGGCTCGCAGTGCGACGACTACACCGAGGTCCTCGCCCGGGAGCAGGCGCGCCAGCTCAAGCGCCTCGAGTTCATGTCCCGGACCCACTTCGCGGAGCTCCCGGACGTGCGCTACTGGGTCACCCACGCCATCGAGGGCAGCCTGCCCGCGCGCAAAGAGGAGGGGCAAGAAAAGGGGCGAGGAGTCGCCGGCCACGCGATCCGTGGCGAGGTCGGCTTTTTGCCCGGCAGCGGCGACAGCTGGGTCCGGCTGGTGACCCAGGGCTGCCTGCTCGACGAGATCACCCTCGAGGAGGGGCTGCCGGGCATGCGCGCCGTGGTCTCGACCCGCCTGGTGCCCGCGCCGACCTACGATCGCGCCGAGCCGGATCTGGACCTGGGCCGGGCGCTCGTCGCCGTGCTCGCGGGTATCGAGGCGGCCGTGGCCAAGCTCGCCGCGAGCTTTCGCGGCCAGTCCGTCCCCGCCGAGATCCGCAAGCTGCTCCAGCTCTACATCGAGCGCGCGGCCGAGTCGGACTACGAGCGCGCCTTCCTCGACGCCTTCGGGCTCAGCCGCAGCCAGGCGCGGCGCTCCCTGTCGCGCAGCCGCGACCTCGCCACCCGGCCAGACTGGAAGCTCGGGGGCGCGCCCGAGGACTACCACCCGCTGGCCCACGTGCCCTTGTTCCGCAAGCTCGAGCGCGGGCGCGAGGGCTTCGTCAGCGTCGCGGAGCTGGTGGCCGAGCGCGAGGCGGGCCGGCGCGTGGCCTGGCTCCCGGATGGCGCGGTGATGACCGCGTCCATGGCGGCCTCCATCGAGCACCCCGTGGTGATCCTGACCAAGGCCGAGCGCGAGCAGCTGCGCCCGCTGGTCGGCGACAGGTCCCTCGAGTCCTTCCTGCCCCAGCTGACGGCTCTGCGTCGGCGGCAGGCGTTCCTGGACCGACCTTCGACCACGCCGACGCTCGGCAGCACGTTGATCGAGGTCCCCTTCGCCGTGGCGCGAGAGGGCGCGGGGGGCAGCGCGGGGCAGGGGGCGATCCCGGGCGCGCTCGGGCTGCGCCGCTTCGACCTCGAGTCCGCCGTGCGCGGCGACATGGCCGTGTCGGTGGTCATCGCCGGGCGCGAGCTGGCGAGCTTCGACCTGGTCATGCCCCTGCCGGGCCTGCGCATGTGGATCCAGGGCGACCTGCACCACACCCAGACCGGGCTGCTGCGGGTGCGCGAGGACTGGTCCGGCCTCCACGACGCGGGGGGCCTGCGCGTGCCGGTGTTTGGGGCCCTCGTCGAGCTGGTCGAGAAGCTGTGCGGGCGCCTGAGCGCCTCGCCCCAGGACGCGGTGGAGTGCGAGTGGTGGCTGGCGCTCATGGTCCCCGCCCTGGTCCTGGGTCGGGGCGGCCTGCATCGCCTGTTCCTGGAGCTGCGCCGCGAGCGGGGCCTCGAGGCCGCGTGCGCCGAGCTCATGGCCTTGCTCGCCCTGCTCGAGCGCTACCCCGAGCGGGACCTCGAGCGCGTGGCCAAGCGCCTGCGCAAGCGCAGCGAGGGCGGGGAGACCCCGGGCGCCGCGGCGATCGAGGCGGCCCTCAAGCGCCCGACGGCGCGGGTCAGCCCCGAGGAGCGGGCCCTCGCGCTGCTGCGTCAGGGCCTGGTCCCGGCGACCGCGCGGATCCTCGAGCTGCCCGTGCTGCGCGGCTTCGTCAACGGCCGCTGCGAGCGTCAGCGGCGCTGGAGCCTGAGCCAGATCATCGACCACGTCGCCAGCGACGAGCCCCTGGCCTGGGTGTCCGACACCTTCATCATGCGCGACCCGCCGACGGTCGACTTTGCGATCGTGGCCCTGAGCGCCGTCGAGCTGCGCTTGCTCGAGCGCATCTTCGACGTCCGCGCCCTCGACGAGGTCTCGGACTGGCTCGAGGGGCGGTCCAAGTTCGAGCGCCGGGCTCGGGTCCACGACCGCAGCGTGCCGCGGCGCAGGACCCTCAACGTGCTGCCCATCGACGGCCGCCTCGGCAAGCTCGGGCCGTGGCCGGCGGTGCGCGGCGAGGTCGGGCTGGTCTGGGACGAGCGCCAGACCCGGACCGAGGTCTGCGTCTACACCGAGGGCCGCGAGGTCTCGACCTTCACGCTCCAAGAGGACCTGGTCCCGCTCAGCGTGGCCATCGAGATCGACGACCTCGAGCTCAACGACGAGCACGACGCCCCGAGCCAGGACGACTACCGGCGCATCGTCGAGCTCGTGCGCGGGTGGCAGACCAAGCTGATCGACTCGCTGGCGCTGACCTACGACGAGCTGGCCAAGACCGAGCGGGCCAACGCGGCGGCCCTGGTCCGTCGGCTGCTGCGTCGCTGGCCCCCGGGCTCGGGCAGCTACCGCTCCAAGTCCAGCCGCGACCGTCGACGCTTCGAGGCCCTCGCCGCGTTGCCGGCCTTCCCCGGGGCGCGGCGGCCCTGGTCCGCCGACGAGCTGGCCGAGGCCGCGGCCGCGGGGCCCATCCAGACCCTCGAGTATCGCGTCAGCCAGGAGCTCCCCGACGGCCCGGTGGTCGTCCTCGAGCGGCCGGACATCGAGCCGTGCCTGCGCGCCCTGTTTGGGCGGACCGTGGATCTGAGCGCGGTCTTGGCTCGGCGCCGGGCGGCGGCGATGCGCAAGCAAAACGCGGCGGAGCTGGCCCTCGAGCCGCCCCGCGAGGCGCTGGCCGAGCTGGCCGTCGAAGAGGCGGGGCTGCGCGGTTGGCTGGCCATCGTCCCCGGGCGCAACGTCATCGCCGTGGGCGAGGACGGCAAGCGGGTCCAGGTCGTCGAGCTGCCCGGCAACCTCCCGGCGTGCGGCTCGATCTGGTCGGCGTCGGCGAAGGCCATCCACATCGACGAGGACTGGAAGCGCGCGACCTGGACCAAGCTGCAGCGGCGCACCCTGGCCGCACGCGCCTTCGAGCTGTGGGTGGGGTTGGCCGAGGGCTACCGCGAGCTGCTCGACTCGCCGCCCATCGACTCCCCCGGGCGCCGGCGCTTCGCCGCGACGCGTCGGACCCTGCGCGACCTGTTCCTGCGCCTGCACATGCGCGAGGGCAGGGCCTACCAGCGCCGGGTCAAGAAGCGGAAGGGCCCGGCGAACACCGACCAGGAGCTCTACGCCCGCTGCCTCGACCTGCCCCTGCTCGAGCTCAGCAACGGCCGGTGGATCTCGGCCGAGACCGCGGCGCGGGAGCGGCCCATCGAGCTCGCCGAGCTCGAGCTGTGGCGCGGGCCCTCGGCCGAGGAGATGGCCGAGCAGCGGGCCCGGGAGGCGCGGGAGGCCGAGCGTCGACGCGAGGAGGCCAAGCGCCGTCGTGAGCAGCGCGAGCGCTACGAGGCCGAGCGCCGCCGGGAGCTCGAGCGCGCCCGCCAGCGCGAGGCCAAGCGCAAGCGGCAGGCCCGGGAGGCGGCGGCCAAGGAGGCCAAGCGCCAGCGCGAGCAGGCCAAAGAGCGGGCGCGGGAGCAGGCGGCGGCCAAGGAGGCCAAGCGCAAGGCCGAGCGCGCCCAAAAGAGCAAAGGCAAGGGCAAGCGAGGCCGTCGTCAGGCCGAGCCGCCGACCCCCGAGGCGCTCTTGCTCGAGGCCCTGCGCGCCGAGCTGCGCCTGGTCCGGGGCAAGCGCACGGGCTTGATCTCCGAGCGCCACCTCGAGTCCCTCGAGCTGCACGCCGACGGGGGCCGGCGCGCGCCCTTGTTCGCCCGGACCGAGGACGGCCCGCGGCTGAACACCGAGCACGCCCTGTTTGGCGCGGTGCTGGCGAGCTACGCCAGCGACCCCGGGGCGCTGACCCTGCTCGCGTCGTCGGCCTACACCTTCCTCAACATCGTCTATGCGGAGATCGAGGACGAGGACGAGGCCGAGTTCCTCCGCGCCCACGCGGCCTACGCCGAGACCAGCATGCGGGGCTAGTGCCCTGTCTCTGAAAAAGCTTCCAAAAGTCGAGCGCCTGTGATCTAAGCCTGAACATGGCACGCACGGGACGCCCGAAGGCTGAGTTGAAGCTGACCGAAGAAGAGCGCGAGCAGCTCGAGCGTTTTGCACGCCGGGCTCGAACGAACCGTGAACTGGCCCACCGAGCGAAGATCATTCTTGCCTGCGCCGAGGGGCACTCCAACGTCGACGTTGGCAGGAGGCTTCGGACTTCGGGCAAGACTGTCGGTAAGTGGCGTAGGCGCTTCATCGAAAAGCGCGCGGAGGGTCTGCTCAACGAGCCTCGCGTCGGAGCCCCTCGGACCTTCTCGGATGAGGACGTCGAAGAGGTCGTCGTCAAGACTCTCGAGACGAAGCCGAAGGGCCGGACCCATTGGAGTACACGGGAGATGGCGAAGCAAGCAGGTATGAGCCGGTCAACCGTTAGCCGAATCTGGCGTGCGTTCGGCCTTCAGCCTCATATCGTGCGGACATTCAAGTTTTCGAACGACCCACAGTTCGTCGAAAAAGTCCGCGACATCGTCGGACTCTACATGAACCCGCCCGAGAATGCGATCGTCCTCGCGGTCGACGAGAAGCCGCAGATCCAAGCGCTAGAGCGTGCTCAGCCCGTGCTGCCGATGGACTTCGGCATGCCCGAGCGGCAGACACACAACTACCTGCGCCACGGCACCCTCGACTTGTTCGCCGCGCTCAATGTCGCAACCGGCGAAGTCATCGCGCGGACCAAGAAGCGGCACCGAGCCAAGGACTTCGTTGACTTTCTCAGGACGCTCGACAAGCACGTCGAGGACGGACTCGAGGTCCATATCGTCCTCGACAACCTCTCGGCCCACAAGGCTCCCGAAGTACGGCGATGGCTCGTCCGCCATCCTCGCTTCCAGCTTCACTTCACGCCGACCTACTCGTCATGGCTCAACCTCGTCGAGCGCTTCTTCGGGCTTCTGACCGAGCGCGCGCTCAAACGTGGAACCTTCACCAGTGTGCCTGCGCTTCGCAAAGCCATCTGCGAGTACATCGAGGTCCACAACGAGGAGTACGGCCCTTTCAAGTGGACTAAGACTGCTGACGAGATCCTCGACTCCGTCAAGCGCTTCGGTCAGCGGACCACTCGAGTCCATGGACGGCTAACCAAGTGACCGGACTTTTGGAAGTTATCACTGAGACAGGGCACTAGTACTGGGTGTCCG
>NZ_ABCS01000063.1 GCF_000170895.1 Plesiocystis pacifica SIR-1
CGCCTCGCGGACCTGCTCTACGTCGCTCGAGTAGGCGACCCCGATCGGGAAGCGGAAGCGGACGAGGCGGCTCTGGTGGCTGAGGTTGATGACGCGCTGGCTGACCAGCTCGGAGTTGGGCACGAGCACGTCGACGTTCTCGTTGGTCCGGACCACCGTCGCGCGGGCCTGGATGTCGACGACCTGCCCCTGGGTATTGTCCGCGAGCTCGATGCGATCCCCGACCTTCACGGGGCGCTCGAACAGCAGCACGATGCCGCTGACGAAGTTGTCCGCGAGGTTCTGGAGGCCCAGCCCGACGCCGACACCGACGGCGCCGAGGGCCACGAGCACGCTCTTGAACTCGAGCCCGATCCACGGGAGGACCGCCAGCATGCCCACGATCCAGATGGCGTAGGCCATGATGCGCGCCGTCGCGTACTGGACCCCGACGTCGACCCGGGTCCGCCGGAGCACGCGGAACACGAGCTTGCGCCGGACGAGGTAGGCGAAGACGGCGACGGTGACGAGGTAGAGCGACAGCGAGATGAGCGTCCCCGCCGTCACGGTCTGCGCTCCGAGTGAGAAGAGCTCGCGGTTCCAGATATCTTGCATCGACATGCCTCCGTGTCCGAGTGGAGCGTACAGCCTCAGCTGCGCTGTAGCTCGGGGAGGCGGCGGGAGTCGCGTACGAGGGACCGGACGCGCTCGAGGGGCATGCCTGGCACGACATGCCCCGCACGCCCGGTCATCGTTCGACCGGCACACAGCGCGTTGATGATGGCCTCTTCCGTCACTTCGATGGTCGCCCGGTAGAGCGCGTCGATGCGCTGGTCGAGGAGCGCCTCGATCTTGAAGGTCATGCCCTTGGGCTGACGCGGGATCAGGTTCGCCGTCGAGAAGCCGAGGATGATCTCGCCAGAGCCGTGGGCCGCGTAGGAGCCCACCCGCCCCACGCCCAGCGCCGCGCGCTTGCAGACGCGGGTGAGCTGTTGCGCCAACAAGGGCGCGTTGGTGGCGATCACCACGATGATGCTGCCGTACAGGCTCTCGCGGTCATGGAAAGACCCCGTGGCGAACTCGGGCGAGAGCGCGCGGCCTACCGGCACCCCGTCGACGCGCAGGTCCTCGCGGCGCCCGAAGTTGCTCATGACCAGGGCGCCGACGACGTAGCCGCCCTCCCCGACGGGGAGCTTGCGCGAGGAGGTCCCGATCCCAGCCTTGAAGTCGCAGGTGATCATCCCCGTACCGCCGCCGACGCTGCCCTCGGCCACGCTCCCGCCGCGGGCCGTGTCGAGGGCCTCGAACACGTGCGCGTGGTGAATGTGTCGACCGCGGATGTCGTTGAGCCAAGAGTCGTCGCACTCGCCCACGAGGGGGATGATGACGTCTTGCTCCGTCCCCAGCCGAGGGTTGCGCTCGACCATCCAGCGCATCACGGCCTCGGAGCAGGTGCCGACGGCGAGGGTGTTGGTCAGCAAGATCGGCGTCTCGATCAACCCCCACTCCATCAGCTGGGTCAGCCCCGCGAGCTCGCCCGCGCCGTTGAGCACGTGACCCGAGCCGATCACGCGGTGCGTGTAGATGTTCCCGCGGTGGGGGAAGATCGCCGTGACGCCGGTGCGCACGGGCCCGCCCCCGGGCTCAGCGGCCACGTCCCCGGAGATCAGCGTGGAGTGACCCACGCGGACCCCGGGCACGTCGGTGATGGCGTTGAAGCGTCCCCGCGGGTAGACCCCGATGTGGATGCCGAGGTCGCGCGCGCGCGTCCGCTTGGCCCGCTTCCGCGCGCTCGAGTCAGTTGACGCGGGCACGTCCCGAGCCTCCGAGTGAAGGGAGGCTGTGACCGGCTCGGGCCAGGGCGGGCGCCACGAGGCCCGCGACCAAGCCCGCGTAGTCGATGCCTTCGGCCGCCGCGATCATGCACAGGTCCGACCACCCTGGGCTGAGCCCGGGCAAGGGGTTGCACTCGATGAAGTGCGCCTCCCCGGCGGCGTCTAGGCGCAGATCGATGCGCGCGACGTCGCGGCAGCCGAGGGCCCGAAAGGCCGCCTGAGCCGCGCTCCGCAAGGCATCGTCGAGGTCTGCGTCGACCTGGGCCGGCGCCTGGTAGCGGACCCCCGCGTCCGCCGAGAGCTTGGACTCGAAGCCATAGAACGCGTGGCTGTCCGAGTCGTCGTGGATGATCTCCATGGGCGCGAGCACGGCGGGGTGGAGGGCCTCGACGATGCCGACCGTGAACTCGCGCCCTGGCAGGTACTCCTCCACGAGCACTGGCTGATGGTAGCGCGCGAGCAGAGCCCAGGCTCGCGTCCGGAGCGAGCGCTCGTCGAGGACGACCGCCCCATCATCGATACCCTTGGAGCTGCCCTCGGCGATGGGCTTGAGGAACAGCGGATAGCGAAGGCCGGTCGGCAGCGGGTCGCTGCCGCGGCGCAACACGGCCCAGCTCGGCGTCCGCAGGCCCGCCGCGGCGACCGCAGCCTTGGCCAGCGACTTGTCGAGGGTCAGGGCCATGGCGACGGCGTCCGAGCCCGTGTAGGGCACGCCGAGGAGCTCGAGCAGCGCGGGCACGATGAGCTCGCGGCACCGCCCGCGGCTGCCCTCCGCGATGTTGAAGGCGAGGGCCAGCTTGGCCCTCGGCAGGGTGTGGACCAGGTCCGGGGTCGCCTCGAGCTCCACGACGTCGAGCCCGAGCTGGCCCAGGGCGTCGGCGAGCGCGTCGACGGTCTCTCGCGAGTCGAACTCGGCCTCGCTGTCGTCGCCTCGCCGCGGGTCGACGCGGCGGAGGTTGTAGATGAGCCCCACGCGGGGCCGGCGAGGGCGCGAAGGCTGGGGCGAACGGGTGACTGGTTGGCGTCGGACGGCGCTGGCGATCACGGACCCCAGGACCATGTCCGGTTGACTCAAGCCGGCCAGCGCCGCGCTCTCGTAGATGCTCGCGCCGGGCTCGAGGCTCGGCAGCGCGTTGATCTCCAGGAAGTAAGGCTCGCCGCTGGGGGTGATCCGAAAGTCGAGGCGCGCGAGGTCACGGACGTTCAGGGCCGCGACGATCCGCTCGGACATGCGGGCGAGCTTGCGCGCCAGCGCGGGCGCGAGCTTGGCGGGGGTTTGGACCTGGACGGCGCCGCCGTCTTGCTTGAGCTCGTAGTCGTAGATCTGCTGCGCGTCCACGGGGGCGTCGCCAAAGCTGTACTCGGCGGCCGGCAAGGCGCCGACGACCTCGAGCCAGGGGACGGTGACGTCCCGGCCAGGGACGAAGGCCTCTACGAGCACGCCCGCCTCAAAGCGCGCCAAGAGCCTCGACACGAGCAGGGGAACCTCCCTGGGGTCATGGGCGATGGAGTGCCCCGAGACCCCCTTGGAGCTCCCTTCGAAGTTGGGCTTGATGATGGCCGGGATCGGCCAGCTCGACGCCGGGATGTCCGCGAGCTCGGTGTAGTCCTCGATCAAGAACGAGCGCGGCGTGGGTACGCCCAGCGCCGCCACGACCTCCTTGGTGCGATGCTTGTCCAGAGTCAGGGCGCAGGTGGTCGGACCGGAGCCGGTGTAGGCGAGGCCGAGCTCCTCGAACAGCGCGGGAAACAGCGCCTCGCGCAGGGGCCCGCCCTGGCCCTCGGCCGTGTTGAGCACCAGGTCTGGCGCGTAGCGCTCGAGCTCGGCCACCGCCTGACCGAGCTCGTTCGACATGTCGAACAGCCCGACCTGGTGGCCCAGATCGCGCAGCATCGTGGCGATGGCGACGACGGTCTCAGGGCTGTCGAACTCCGCCTGGGCTTCGGTCTCGCGGGTCTTGAGGTTGTGGACGAAGGCGATGCGCATCCTGTTGGTCTTGAGCCCTCGGCAAAGGGGAAGGGTGCACGGCTGAGGCTAAAAAGTGAGCCACAAAAGGCGACGGCCGGTCCCGACCCCCGTGGGTCGTCCGGCCGCCGCAAAAGTCGACTCCGACGCCTCCTTTCACGGTGTCAGAGCCTCCTGCGGCGCGAATGGGTGCAGCGTTCAGGTGGTCTCGTGCCTGAGCCCCTCACCCGCGCTTCGTGGACGATAAATTCGCGCGAAGCTGCACCCTTCCGTGACAAGCTCGGCTCAGTGCGTGCAACGAACGGAGCTCCAGTGAACTGTCTCTTTGTCGTCAACGACCCCAGCGAGCTCGATCCGAGCCAGACCACGACCATGATGCTGGCGCGCATGGCCGCCCGCGGTCACCGCGTGACCGTCGCGGGCGCGAGCGACCTCAGCCTCGACGTGGACGCGCGCATCCACGCCCACGTCTCCCACGTCGACCCCAGCGGCGCGCGGACCCGTCGGGACGAGCTCATCTTGGGCGCCGGGGACCTGGTGGTCGTCCGCACCAACCCCGCCCGGGGTCTCAGCGGCCCGATCTACTCGAGCCTGCTCGACCTGCTGGCCTTCGCCTCGCTGCACCACGGCGTGGTCGTCCTCAACGACGCGGACAGCCTGCGCCGGGCGACCTCCAAGCTCTACGCGAGCCGCCTCCCCGAGCACCTGCGCCCCCGGACCATCGTCACCCGTGACGGCGCGAAGATCCGCCGCTTCGTCGAGGACAACCCGGGCAAGTCCATCCTCAAGCCCCTCGTCGGCACCCGCGGCACGGACGTGTTCCAGGTCCGGGGGGACGAGCCGAACCTCAACCAGATCATGGAGGTCCTGCTGCGCGGCGGCCTGGCCATGGCCCAGGAGTTCGTGCCCGAGGCCGTCGAGGGCGACACGCGGGTGATCGTCCTCGACGGGGCCGCGCTGACCGTCGACGGCCACGTGGCCGCGGTCCGCCGGGTCCCCAAGTCCACGGACTTTCGCAGCAACGTGCATGTCGGCGCGGTCCCGGAGCCCGCCGAGTACACGCCCAAGCTTCGCGCCGTGGTCGAGGCGGCGGCGCCCTTGCTCGCGGCCGACGGTCTGGCGCTGTGCGGCCTCGACATCATCGGCGACAAGATCATCGAGATCAACGTATTCTCCGCGGGCGGCATCGGCGACGCGAGCACCTTCTTCGGCGTCGACTTCATCGCGCCCATCTTGGACTTCTTCGAGTCCGCAGTAGCGAACCCGACCTGACCCGGCAGACGCAGACGAGAGCGAGACCATGCAGAACTTCGACAACACCCAGGCAGGCGCGGGGCCCAAGACCGCGCGCGACCCGAGCTACGAGCGCCTCGCCCCCGGCAGCTTCGAGTCGGTGCGCCACTTCTACCCGCGCGTCCTCAACGCGCAGATCCACCCCATGGCGCGCTTTTTCCTCAGCCTCGGCAACGATCGCATCGTGACGCGCTACTGCCACCTCAACCCGCGCGTCGACCCCCTCGCGCTCAGCGACATCCTGGCCTACCAGCCCCGCTACTTCCGCTGGGCCGGCAGCGACCTGCTGCACGTCACGACCGAGGGCGGCAACCGGAAGATGGTCGTGATCGAGACCAACTCCTGCCCCTCGGGGCAAAAGTCCATGCCGCTCTACGAGGAGAACGAGGAGCAGGGCTCCTACAGCATCAACCTCAAGCGCTGCTTCATGCCGATGCTCAGCAAGAAGCGCCGGGGGCTCGAGGGCGGCCTCGCGGTCATCTACGACAAGAACTTGATGGAGGCCTCGGGCTACGCCTCGGCGCTCGCCGACCTCGCCGACGAGCCCGTGCACCTCGTCGAGTTCCCCGACGGCGCCGAGAACCCGCGGGCGCGCTTCGTCGACGGGGTGCTCGAGATCCGCGACGACCAGGACGAGTGGCGGCCGATCCGGAGCGCGTTCCGCTACGTGACCCAGCGACCCTGGAACCGCATCCCCGTCCACACCAAGACGCAGATCTTGAACCCGGTGATCTCCTGCCTGGCCGGCGGCCGCAACAAGTCGATCGGCGCCAAGGCCTACGAGTTCTACAACGCCGAGCTCGCGCCCACGGGGCTGCGCATCTACACGCCCGAGACCCACTGGGACGTGTCCCTGGCCGAGGTGCCGCTGTGGGTCGCCAAGCTCGGGGGCCTGGCGGTCATCAAGGTCCCCTACGCCAACGCCGGCCAGGGCGTGTACACGATCACCTCGCCCGAGGAGCTCGCGGCCTTCACCAAGCTCGAGCACCGCTACGACCGCTTCGTCGTCCAGAGCCTGATCGGAAACTCCAACTGGAGCTCGACGACGCCGCAGGGCCGGCTGTTCCACGTCGGCACCATCCCCAACAAGCGCCGGATGTCCTACGTCGCCGACCTGCGCGTGATGGTCAGCGGCGGGGCGGACGGCTACCGGCCCCTGGTGCTCTACGCTCGCCGCGCGCGTCGCCCCCTGGTCAACAGCCTGGGCGAGTACTCGAGCTGGGACATGCTGGGCACGAACCTGTCGGTCCGCGCCGAGGACGGGGGCTGGGGCAGCGACACCAACCGCCTGCTGCTGGTCGACCGCAAGGACTTCAACAGCCTGGGCCTGGGCCTCGACAGCCTGATCGAGGCCTACATCCAGTCCGTGCTCGCCGCCGTCGCCATCGACCGCATGGCCAAGCGCCTGATGAGCTCCAAGGGCACGCTCCGGCGTCGCCTGTTTCGCTCGCTCAACGACGACGAAGCCCTGATCGGCGAGATCGTGAAGTAAGAGGGATAAGCATGTCGAACGGAGAATTAGCCCAAGTCGTCGAGGCCCTCGAGCCCGACCAAATCCCGCGCGGACGGATCGCGCGCTTGCTCGTCGAGGTCGCCCACGACGGCCTCTCGCGCCCCATCCAGCTGCCCGTGCTCGTCGCCCGGGGCGAGCGACCAGGGCCCGTGTTTGGCCTGACCGCGGCCCTGCACGGCAACGAGCTCAACGGCATCCCCGTCATCCAGCGCCTGTTCAGTCGCCTGGATCCGAAGACGCTGCGGGGGACGGTCGTCGGGGTCATCGTCGTCAACGTCCCCGGCTACCTCAATCACGAGCGCTACTTCGAGCACTGGGACCTCAACCACATGTTCCCGGGCCGGCCCAACGGCAACGCGGCCTCGGTCTACGTCAGTCGGGTGATGGAGCGGATCGTGGAGAAGTTCGATCTACTCATCGACCTGCACACGGCGAGCTTTGGGCGGGTCAATTCGCTCTACGTCCGCGCGGACATGACCCAGGCCGAGAGCGCGCGCATGGCCTACCTCCAGCGCCCGCAGATCATCGTCCACAACCCGCCCTCGGACCGGACCCTGCGCGGGGCCGCTGGCGAGCTGGGGATCCCGGCGATCACCCTGGAGATCGGCAACCCGGGCCGCTTCCACCGCGACTTCATCAAGCGCTCGCTGACCGGGCTGCGGGCGGTGCTGACCCACCACAAGATGACCCGCAACCGCGCCATCAACCCAGGGGCGCCGCCCGTTCTGTGCGATCGCTCGTCTTGGATCTACACCGATCGGGGCGGCCTGCTCGAGGTCTTCCCCCAGGTCACGGAGACGGTCGAGGAAGGGCAGCTCATCGCGCGGCTGTCGACCCCCTTCGGGGACCTCATCCGTGACTACCACGCGCCTCACGACGGGGTCGTGATCGGTCACAGCATCAACCCGGTCGCGGAGACCGGCGCGCGGATCCTCCACCTGGGCATCCCGGCGCGGCCCAACGACCCGCGCTTCATCCCCCGCGAGCCCCCCGCCAAGACCGAGTAGAGCATGCCCGCCCCCAACCATCGTCAGCATCAAATCGAGGTCGTCGAATCCTTCGACCTCGCCCAGTTCGAGCCGGGGACGTCAACCAAGCTCCGGGTGTCGATGGTCGGCAACGGGCTCGGCGGGCTCATCAGCGTCCCGGTCGTCATCATCCGCGGGGTCGAAGCGGGGCCCGTCGTCGGTCTGACGGCCGCGGTCCACGGCAACGAGCTCAACGGCATGCGCGTGATCCAAGAGGTGATCGCGGCGGTGAAGCCCGAGGCGCTCCGGGGCACGTTGGTCTGCGTCCCCGTCGTCAACGTGCCGGGCTACCTCAACAACACGCGCTCCTTCAACGACGGGGCCGACCTCAACCGGACCATGCCGGGCAAGGCCGACGGGACCAACGCTCAAGTCTACGCCCACCGCTTCGTGACGCGGGTGATCCCGCACCTCGACTACCTCATCGATCTACACACGGCGAGCTTCGGGCGCGTCAACACCCTCTACGTCCGGGCCGACCTCACCGACCCCGACTCGCGGTGGATGGCCCGTTGCCAGCACCCGCAGATCATCTTGCACAACACCGCGGGCGACGGGACGCTGCGCGGGGCGGCCATGGACCTCGGCGTGAAGTCGATCACCGTCGAGGTCGGCAACCCCAACGCCTTCCAGGCCGAGCTGATCCACGACAGCACCGCGGGGGTCATGAACGTCCTCGCGCACTTGGAGATGATCGCGGCCAACGAGCGCCAGCACGCGCGGGAGCCGGTGATCTGCGCGCGCTCGTACTGGATGTACACCCAAGTCGGCGGCGTGCTGACCGTCTACCCCAAGCTGGCCGACCGCGTGCGCGCCGGGGAGCTCGTCGCGCGCGTGCACGACATCTTTGGCGAGCGGCTCGCCGAGTATCGGGCCCCGGACGATGGGGTCGTCATCGGGCGCTCGACGCACCCGGTGAACCAGACCGGCTCACGCATCCTGCACCTGGGCATCGAGGGATCCCTGACGGCCTACACCTGAACGACGCGCGGACAGTTCCATGACCAAGGCGACGAGCAACGGACGCACCGACGTTGGTCGAGTGCGGGGCAACAACGAAGACAGCCTCCTGCTCCTCGACGAGCTCGGCTTCTACGCCGTCGCGGACGGCGTGGGCGGTCGGGCAGCGGGCGAGGTGGCCTCGCGGCTCGCGGTCGACTCCGCGGCTGAGTTCATTCGGGCCTGGCGCGCCAACCCAGAGCTCAGCCTGGTCGAGGCCGCCCAGGGCGCGGTCGAGGCGGCCTGCCGCGCGGTCTACCAGCGAGCCGAGAGCAGCCCTCGCCTGCGGGGCATGCTCTCGACCCTGACCCTCGTGGTGATCGACGAGGACAGCGCAGCGATGGCGCACGTCGGGGACAGTCGGCTGTACCTGGTCCGGGACGGGCGAGTCGACCAGCTGTCGACCGATCACACCCTCGCCGCGGAGTTCGCCCGGCGGGGGCTGATCGACCGCGGTGAGGTCGAGAGCCATACCTTCGCCCACACGCTGACGCGCACGGTCGGAGAGCAGCCTCTCGTGGTCGTGGATACCCTCGAGTTCGAGCTCGTCCACGGGGACGTCCTGGTGTTGACGACCGACGGGGTCAACCCCGTCATGCGAGAGCCCCAGTGGGTGCTCGCGCGACTCGACCAGGGCGGACGGCTCGCAGATCAACTGATCGAAGCGGCGAACGCTGCGGGCGGCCGGGACAACTCCAGCGTCGTCGTCGTCCGTCCTCGGGGCGTCAAGCTGAGCGCCCGAAGCGCTGCCGACTACCTGCGCGCCGCGGAGCCATTCTCTCGGCTATCGACCGCGGGGATGCTCTCGCTTGTCTCCGCCGGCCAGGTCCGGAAGGTGGCCAATGACGAGGTCGTGTTCGAGGAGGGTGGACGGGTCGATCGCATGGTCGTCGTGCTCGAGGGCAAGCTCGGGTGGACGGTAGGCGAGAGCTCGCGGCGCCTCGGCCCAGGGGAGTGCATGGGCATCAGCGCGCTCTTCCAGCCCGCGACCTGCCCTGGGACGCTGATCGGCCACGGCAAGGCCCAGATCTTGGTCCTCGACGGGCGGCAGCTCGGACGCATCATTCGCCGGCGCCCGCGGCTCGGGAGCGCCGTGATGCGCGGCCTGAGCGTGACGCTCGCCGAGCTCGTCCAAACGCGAGGGGACGAGCCCCTCTCCGCGCGCGGGTTTTGAGCTTTGGCTAGCCCGGAGCGCCGCTCGGCTCGGGCGCTGGAGCGGGGGACTTCTCGCAACCATCGCCGCCGTTCTCGTCGGGCTGGCCGCTCTCGCACTCGCCCCCCTCTTGGTCCCACTCGATGCTCTTGGCGATGTCGTAGAGCGCGTCGATGCTGGGCAGCAGGAAGTAGGCCCCGCCCTTGGTGGTCACGAAGGTCGGCAGCTTCCAGGCGATCACCGGCGCCTCGTTGCGCTTGCCCGAGGGGATGAGGAACTTGGCCCCCGCGGTCTGCGTGGCGATGAGCGGGTCGCGGTCCTCGGGGATGGTCAGGTGCGTCGAGGACAGCACCTCGTCGACCCAGTTTTGCTGCACGAACTCGAACTGCCGGGAGATGTCGGCGTTGATGACCACGAACAAGATGCCCCGGTCCTGGCCGTCGTCGGCCTGGCCGGCGGGCAGGAAGGGCCCGTAGGGCGTGGCCCGGCGGATGATCCGGTGCAGCTTGGTCTGCGAGGTCAGCGGCCCGCTCGGGTCGTCGCGGGGGTTGTTGCGGCGGATGTGCGCGCCGAAGGGGCAGGCCGTCCCGTCCTTGTCGTCGGTGTAGCGGAAGTCGTTGTTGCGCTTGGGGTTGGCGGCCAGGCGCTCGTTGTCCTTGCGCGGCGAGAGCACCAGGGGCGCGCCGCTGGGCCAGCGCCCGATCATCTTGGAGCCGACGAACTCCGCCGACTCGCCGCGCTGGCGCCCGACCTCGGCGGTGTACTCGTGGAAGCGCGCGACGTGCTGGGCGAGCTTGCGGAACACCATGAAGCTGCCGTTCTTGAACAGCTGCGAGCCGAACTGCACCTGGCCCGACTCGTCGATGTGCCCGAGCACGAACTCCCCCGGCTGCAGCGGCGACCAGCCCCGGCGCTTGCCCGGGGTCCCGTCGCCGGGGAAGGACTCGAGCCCCGAGCCGAGCACCGCGGGCTGGGCGATGCCGTCGGTGTAGCCGAAGTGCTCCTTGCCCTCGAGGGGGGCGTCGAAGTGCTGGCCCCGCTCCTCGAACACCAGCGCCACCCCGGCCGTGTTGGCCAGGCGCTGATCCACCTCTCCGCGCAGGGTGTCGAGGCTGCCCCGGTCCCCGCTGGCGAGGCTGATGACCGCGTGCAGGCGCTCGCGGTAGCCGGACTCCCAGTGCTCGGGGGCGCTGGGGCCCCGGTCGCCGAGGATCGACTCGGCGCGCTCGAGCATGCCGCACTTGAAGGCCTCGATGGCGCCCGTGGCCTCGTGATCGCGCTCGTCGAGGGCGCGGGCGTTGCCCCCGAGCCCGAGCAGCTCGAGGCAGGCGTAGCTGAGCCCGATGTTGAGCACGGCGACGGGGCACGGGCCGACCTTGGCCGGGTCTTGCTTGGCCCCGCTGCGCGCCTGGTCGTAGGCCTCGCAGCTGGTGACCAGGGGGTAGAGGGCGTCGATCAACGCCCGGCACGCGCGGTCGCTGGCGAACTGGAGGAAGAGGTACTGGACGAACTTGGGCGCCTCGCCTTGGCGAAAGCCCCGCAGGACGTTGCTCTGGACTTGAGCTAGCTCGAGCATGGGTCTGGTCTCGCTCTGGGGTCAGGTCAGCAGCAGCTGATTCTCGTAGAGGAAGCGATCGAGCTTCTTGCGCAGCTTGGGATCGTCGGGGTCGACGCGCTTGCGGAAGCACTCCAGCTCGTCCGCGAGGGCGAGGCTGGACTGGATCTCGAGCAGGGTGTGGTTGAGGTAGGAGCCGCCGAAGGCGTTGGTCTGGAGCTCGTGGCTGCGCAGGAAGTCCTTGAACTGGGCCACGTCCTGGGAGCCGGCGAGGGGGTAGCCGATGCAGGCCCCGAACACCTGGTCGATCTCCTTGGCGATGCGCGTGCCGAAGTCCTCGACGTACTGGATGAAGTCGCCGTCGTAGACGCTGGCGAACAGCATCTGGTCGCCGTTGATGATGCTGACCCGGGCGAAGTGCAGGGTCGGCAGGTTCTCGAGCGGGCGCAGGCCCAGGTCGATGGTCGCCCAGGTGCCCAGGCGCAGGGTCCGTTGGACCTTGCGCAGCTCGCCGGGCTTGACCCGCGCGAGCAGGGTGAAGGGGTTGACCCGGCCCTTCCCGACGATCGGCTCCATGCGCAGCAGGGTCTTCGAGGTCACGTCGAGGTCCGCCGCCTTTTGGCCCTGACGCTGGAGCGCGAGCTTGGGCAGCATCACGACCAGGTGCGGGTCGTTCCAAAACGGCTCGTAGAGCGCCCGCAGCTCCGCCCCGGTCTCGCCCTGGCTGCGCTGCAGGAAGGTCAGGAAGTTCTCGCGCAAGGTCAGGGCGTCGCGGATGACCGGCTGCGACTCGTTGTAGGCCCGGTAGTAGAGCTCGACGCAGATCTTGTTGTCCCAGATCCACTGGTTGAGCGCGGGCGTGTCCGCGGCTCCGCCGGGGGGGTAGCCCTCGCACAGCTCGAAGATGGGATCGACGCCGGCGGCGTTGTCCGAGAGCATGCGGATCGACTGCTCGTAGCGGTCGTAGATGACCATGACGAACAGCGAGCGCTGGTCGGTGGTGAACAGCCGCGCGTAGTGGATGCCGGCGGCGGGGACCTCGAAGGGATCGAGGTCCCCGTCGAGCAGCGCCCGCAGCTCGCGGAACTTGCCCTCGCGGATGGTCAGCCGGACCGTGATGGTCCGCGGCCCCGGCTTTTGGGTCGTCGGGGGCTTGGGCCGGACCGGGGAGAAGCAGGGCTTGCAGCCCATGGTCCCCGCGCTGAGCACGGTCGTCGCGGCCACGCCGACGACGGCGGAGCGCCGCGACAACAGCAGCTCGGGGCGGGCGAGGAGGGGGGTCAGCTCGTCGTGGTCAGACATGCTCGGACTCGCGGACAAGGGTGAGCGGCCTAGCCCTCGGCGGGCGCGGCTTCGGCTGGGGCGTCCTCGGCTGGCGCGGCCTCGGCCGGTACCGCCTCGGCCGGTACCGCCTCGACCGCCGGGGCGGCCTGCCGGCACAGGGTCAGCGCCTCGAGGTAGGGGTTGCAAAACACGCCCTCGGGGTCCCGGGCGGCCCGGAACTGCTCGAAGGCGTCGAGGCGATCGCCCCGGCGCTGGGCCAGGTCGGTCAGGAAGGCCGGGTTGAAGGCCGCCGAGTAGCCCTCGGCGCTCGCCGGGTCGTAAAAGCCGTACATCTTGCCGTTGTGCGGGAAGCCGCCGAGCTCGACCCAGACCCGCTCGATGTCGGCGAAGAACTCCAGCAGCTCGGGCGGGTAGGCCTCCGAGGGCACGGCGGCGACGAAGCCGATCATGTCGAGGTTGATGAACAGCGAGTCCTCGTTGGTCGAGTAGGTCCCGGCCATCGCCGTGTCGCCGCCGCGGATGAAGCGAAACTCCATGGGCGCCGCGAGCAGGAAGTCCTTGGACTCGGCCATGCGCTGGTTGACGGCGTCGAGCCCCGCCCAGGCCCGGCTCAGCCCCTCGTCGTCGATGTTCGGCAGCTCGATGAAGTAGGACATGAACATCACCCGCGCCGCCGCCGAGAGCCACAGCTCGCGGTGCTTGCGGTCGGCGTGGTCGGTCTGCATGACGATGACCTCCATCGCGCCGTCGATGAGCACCGAGGCCTCGGCCTCGCTGCCCGCGAGCTGGGCCTTCTCCTCGACGGCCTCGGCCACCGCCTCGAGGAACTCGCCCTCGTAGGGCGCCCCCCACAGCTCGTTCTCGGCGTAGGTGCAGGCCGACGCGACCTCGTAGCCCTTGTTCTTTTTCTTCTTCTTGGGGTCGTCGACGACGTCCCAGTACAGCGCCATGAACTTGCGCGAGTAGGGGTTGTAGAACGACTCGATGCGGTCGTGGGTGGTCAGCAGCTCGCTGTAGGTCGCGACGAAGTCCTCGCGTTTGTGCAGATCGTGGGTCTCGCGGCCGAACACCAACGAGGTCGCGTAGGGGCGCTCTTGGACCTCGATGGTCACCGAGGTCACCACCCCCAGGGCCCCGAGGGACACCCGCGCGAACTGCATGGGCGAGTAGTCGCCGACCGCGGGGGAGTCGAGGTCGTAGGTGGTGACCGAGCCATCGGGGCCGACCACGGTGAAGGCCACCGCCGTCTCGGCGAAGATGCCCGAGGCGACCGTGGCCCCGTGCACGTCGACGGCGGTCATGCCCCCGAGGCTGAAGAAGCCGCCGGCGGTCACGGTCTCGAGCATCAGGTCGTTCTCGACCAAGAAGGCGTCGAGGGCGTCCTCGCGCACGCCCGCGTTGACGGTGACACGCAGCCTCTCCCGGTCGAGGACGATGTTCTCGTCCCCGCCGCCCAGGTCGGCGTAGCACGACAAGTCGATCAGCCAGGTGTCCGCCCCGGCCAGGTCCTCGGCCCGGGCCTCGTTGACGACCAGGCCCGGCTGAGAGTGGCGCTGGCCGGACACCCGGACGTGCACGCCCTCGGGGCGCTCACCGAGGATCCGCTGGAGCTCCTCGAGCTTGGTCGGCGAAAAATAGTAGTTTTTCCCGGACTGCAGCGGCGGGTGAACGAGGTTGTGACTCCAATTTTCCCACTCGGGGTTCTGCCTGAGGGGAACGGAGGCGTTGGGATCGTTCTTCAGCGGCTTGTGCCCGCAAGCGGCACACAACGCGACACACAGCACAGTCGGCCAAATTTGAATACGCACAGTCCGTTCCATTCGCGAGGGTTGGGGCCCGCGAGCGCGAACCACGGAGCTTTTCTATCACGGGGTACGGGTCACGCTCCAAGGAAACTCGCGCCCAAAGGCTGCGACTTTGGTTTGACCCCAGTCCCGACGCGGTGGAAACTTGGCGGGCAGCACCACCCCCCGCGCGGGGGGTTCTTCGAAGGCCGCGTCGCCTGTTCCCCCGTGGGATTGCCTCCTTTCCGACCTCACCCGCCCGTCATGGAAGTCCGCCGAGAGAGCACGAACTTTTGCGTCGCCCGTGATCGCGCCCTCGTGGTCGTCGTCTGGGGCCGCGACGTCATCGCGGACGACCTCGCGCAGCTCAGCGAGGTCCAGCGCGAGGTCGTCGGCGAGTACGAGCACTGCGTGGTCACCAGCATCATCCGCGCGGGATTGAGCCTCGCGGTCAAGGAAGACGCCCGCAAGGCCGGCGAGCGCAACCTCGCCGAGTTCGAGGGCTACACCCTGGGCTCGGCGATGGTCGTCGAGGCCGGCGGCCTGCGGGCCAGCTTCTTCCGCTCGGTGGTCACCGGCATCCAGCTCGTGACCCGCTCGGCCGTGCCCCAAAAAGTGTTCCACAACATCGACGACTCGATGCGGTGGCTGCTCGCCTTCCCGGGCATCGACCCGAGCACGGCCCAGAGCGTCGACGAGCTCACCGCCGGCGCTTACGCCCTCGCCGAGCGCTACGGTCAGCCCCTCGACTGACCGAGCGTCGCTGCCCTGGGGCCTCGCCCGGGGCCGGAATCGGCTGCGCGCCCACGATGAAGGGCAGGATCTTCGCGATGTTGCGCGCGTCGTCGATGCCCCGGTGGTGGGTGCCCTCGAGGGGCAGGCCCAGGCGCCGGAGCGCCCCCGCCATGCCGTAGCGCTTGCGCGTCCCCAGCACCCGCGAGAACCCGGCCTTGAGGTTGAGGTGATCCGTGAACGGCAGGGCCACGCCATGAAAGCGCGCGTCCTGTTCGAACTGGCCGCGGTCGTAAGCGCCCCACGAACAAAACCGGGGGCGGCCGCCGTCGTCGTACATGAACGCGCGCAGCTCGGCGATCACCTCGGGGAAGGTCGCCGCGCCGTCGACCTCGGCCTGGGTGATCGAGGTCAGCTGGCGGCAAAAGGGCGTCAGCGTCCGGTGACGGAGCGGTCGGACGAAGCGCTGGAACTCCCGCTTGGGGCACAGGGTCTGGCCGTCGACCAGGACCGCGCCGATCTCGATGATCTCCATCTCGCGCCGCGGCACGGCGCCCGCGTCGTCGCAGGTCGCCTCCAGATCGATGACGAGGTAATCTCGGGTAGTCATGTCTGTCACTCCAATCAATGGAGTCGGGTGTGACGCGGCTGTCGATGACACGCTCGGACAAAAAGCCGGACAGGTCCAGCCCGCCGGTCGAACCCGGCCCGCCAGCCCACACTGAAGGCCCCTCGGCCGCCCCCTTCGACTGGCGCGACTACGTCGACGCGCTCATCGCCGAGCGCGGCTCCCTGGCCGCCCTCGCGGCCCACCTGTGCGAGCGCCGCAACCACGCCGAGGACCAGGGCAGCGTCGAGCGGGGGCTCCGGAGGCTGCGCGAGCGCGGGTCCAGGCCCGGCGGCGTGTGGGGGGACCGAGCCCTGCGCTGCTTTGGCCTGCCCGGGGCGGTCAGCGATCGCGTGCGCTGGATGGGCCAGTACCACACGCGCTTCACCGACCTCCCCGTGCCGCTGGCCCAGGAGCTGCTCCGGCCCTGGGACCGCCCGCCGCTGAGCGAGGGGCCGGAGCGGGTGTGGATCCTGCTCGGCCAGACCAGCTTGGCCCTGCGCCGCCGAGACCCCGAGGGCGCCGCGGCCCTGCTCGAGCAGGCCGCCCTGCTCGACGCCCGCTGCGAGCCCACCGCCCGCGTCGAGCTCGCCCTGGTCGAGGCCTTCGTCTACGCCCGCCGCCACCCCGTGCGCGCGGGCGAGGCCCTCGAGCGCGCCAGCGCCCTGCTCGACGAACACCGCGAGGCCCTCGAGCGCGACGCCCCCGAGGACTACGCCTGCCTGTTCGCCCGGCTCATCGACCAGCGCGCCTACCCGCTCAACAAGCCGCCCAAGGGCCACGGCCGCCCGGTCCACCACGTGGCCCTGGTCCTCTACCAGAGCATCCCCGAGGACGGGCCGCCCTTCGCCCGCTGCCGCCGACACAACGGCATGGGCTGGACGCACCTGCACCTCGGCGAGGGGGAGGCCGCCCGCCGCCACGCCCTCGCCAGCGTGCGGGCGGCCGGCGACAGCGGCTCCCTGCGCATGCGCGCCATGGCCCTGAACCTGCTCGCGGCGACCCTCGAGGCCCGCCACCAGCACGGCGACGCCAGGCAAGCCCGCGCGCGCGCCCAGGCCATCGCCGCCCGCCTCGAGGACGAGGCCCTGCGCCTGCGCTTCAGGTCTCGATGACGACGTTGGAGCGGACCCGCTCCACGAGCTTCCCGAGCTGCTCGACCTCTTTTTTGGTGAACCCGGCGAAGGCGACGTCGAGCAGGCCGTTGCTGACGTTGAGGAAGCGCGGGAAGGCCCGGTAGGCCTTCTTGGACGGGCGCACGAGGATCGCCCGGGTGTCGCGGGGATCGGCCGCGCGCTTGACCCAGCCCGCGGCCTCGAGCGCGCGGATGAAGCGGCCGACGGTCACCTCGGACAGGTTCATCTGCCGCGCGAGCTGCCGCGCCGTCAGCGGGGCCTTCTCCTGGAAGAGGATCATCAGCGCGTTCGCCTGCGCCGGCGTCACGTCCTTGAGCCGCTCCTGCGCGAGCAGCTGTTGCACGTGGCGCTCCATCTCTCGGTTGATGCGCGAGAGCTCGAGCGCAGCGTCCGCCTGCTTGCGGCGCAGGGCAATCTGGGCGCGGGAGGCCATGGCGGGCAGCTTGCCGGCCCCGCGCCCGCCTGGCAAGGCTGCTTGCGGGAAAAGCTGAGCGTGCTTAGCATTTTGCTCCCACCCGGCCCCGCGCCTGCGCGCCTGGCCGCACCAACAAGGAGTTCAGTCGTGTCCGAAGCCATGATCTTCGACGCCGTACGCACGCCCCGAGGCAAGGGCAAGGCCAGCGGCAGCCTCTACACCGTCCGCCCCGTGGACCTGCTCGCCACCACCCTCCGGG
This sequence comes from Plesiocystis pacifica SIR-1, assembly GCF_000170895.1. Classification (GTDB taxonomy): domain Bacteria; phylum Myxococcota_A; class Polyangia; order Nannocystales; family Nannocystaceae; genus Plesiocystis; species Plesiocystis pacifica. Next base: position 17,539 of record NZ_ABCS01000063.1, read on the forward strand.
CCCTGCGCGATCGCAACGCGCTCGACACCAGCCACGTCGACGACGTCATCGCCGGCTGCGTGACGCAGACCAGCGAGCAGGGGGCGTGCATCGCTCGCTTCGCCGCGCTCACGGCCGGCTACGCCCAGGAGACCTCAGGCGTGACCCTCAACCGCTTTTGCGCCTCGGGCCTCGAGGCCTGCAACCAGGCCGCGGCCCGAGTCGCCGCTGGCTTCGAAGATCTGGTCATCGGCGCGGGCGTCGAGAGCATGTCGCGGGTGCCCATGGGCAGCGACGGCGGCGCGATCTGGGACCCCCAGACCCAGTGGGAGGTCGGCTCCGTACCCCAGGGCATCTCCGCCGATCTGCTCGCCACCACCCGCGGCTTCGGCCGCGAGGACGTCGACGCCTTCGCCGTCGACAGCCAACGAAAGTGCGCCGCCGCCATGGAGCGCGACGCCTTCGCCAAGTCCGTGGTCCCCGTCGTCGACCGCAACGGCCTGCCCGTGCTCGAGCGCGACGAGTACCCCCGGCCCGGCACCGACATGGCCGGCCTGGCCAAGCTCGAGCCGGCCTTCGAGATGATCGGCAAGCAGTTCGGCCTCGACCACCTGACCAAGCCCGTCTACCCCGGCGTCGAGCGCATCGACCACGTCCACCACGCCGGCAACTCGTCCGGCATCGTCGACGGCGCGGCGGCGATCTTGTTCGGCTCCAAGGCCAAGGGCGAGGCCCTCGGGCTGAAGGCGCGGGCCAAGATCCGCGCCGTGGCGACCATCGGCTCCGAGCCGATGATCATGCTCGACGGCCCCATCCCCGTGACCCGCAAGATCCTCGAGCGCGCCGGCATGGAGATCGGCGACATCGATCTCTTCGAGGTCAACGAGGCCTTCGCCGCCGTGCCCATGGCCTACATGCAGGAGTTCGACATCGACCCGGCCAAGGTCAACGTCAACGGCGGCGCCATCGCCCTGGGCCACCCCCTGGGCGCGACGGGCTGCATGCTCCTGGGCACCTTGCTCGACGCCCTCGAGGAGCAGGACAAAAACGTCGGCCTCGTGACCCTGTGCATTGGCGGGGGCATGGGCGTGGCCACCATCATCGAGCGCGTCTGAGCGGCCGCGGAGACATTGGAGACCGTCATGACTGAGCTTCAAAGCCACCAAAACCCCGCGGTCCGCGGGAGCTTCGACCCCGCCACGGGGATCGCCACGCTGACCCTGGCCATGCCCAAGGTCAACGTCATCAACGACACCTTCGGCGAGGGCCTGCGCGACGCCCTGGCCTGGGCCACGGGCCCCAAGGACAGCCCCCGCGAAGGGCTAAAGGGCATCATCGTCACCTCGGCGCACAAGGACTTTTGCGCCGGCGCGGACATCGACAAGATCTACGCGATGCGCGACGCCGCCGAGGTGTTCGCCGCGACCCGCAGCCTCAGCCAGCTCTACCGAGCCATCGAGACCGCGGGCGTGCCCGTGGTCGCGGCCCTCAACGGCACCGCCCTCGGCGGCGGCTACGAGCTGGCCCTGGCCTGCCACCACCGCGTCGCCGTGGACAGCCCCAAGATCAAGTTCGGCCTGCCCGAGGTCCAGCTCGGCCTGCTCCCCGGCGGCGGCGGGACCCAGCGCCTGCCCCGGCTGATCGGCATCCAGCCCGCCGTCGAGGCCATCTTGCAGGGCAAGGAGTTCCGCGCGCCCAAGGCCAAGAAGGCCGGCCTGGTCGACGCCCTGGTCGCCGACCAGGACGCCCTGCTGCCCGCGGCGGCCCAGTGGATCGCCGACAACCCCAAGGCCAAGCAGCCCTGGGACGAGAAGAAATTCCGCGGCACCCTCAGCGGCCCGCGGCCGGGCTCGCCCGACGCGCGCAACATGTTCATGGCCGCGTCGGCGATGCTGCGCAAGAAGACCGCCGGGGTCTTCGTCGCCCCCGAGGCGGCCCTGAGCGCGATCCAAGAGGGGCTCAGCCTCGCCTTCGATCGCGCCCTCGAGGTCGAGGCCCGCTACTTCACGGGCCTGGTCGTCGGCGACCAGAGCAAGGACATGATCCGCACGCTGTGGTTCTCGCGCCAGGCCGCCCTCAAGCACGAGGGGCTGCCCAAGCTGGCCGAGGGCGACGCCGCCGGCATCGAGCGCGTGGCCATCCTCGGCGCGGGCATGATGGGCGCCGGCTTGGCCTACATCTGCGCCGACGCGGGCTACCAGGTGGTGCTCAAGGACATCAACCAAGAGGCCCTCGACAAGGGCGTCGCCCACTTCGAGGCGCAGCTGCGCAAGCGCAAGCGCCACCTCGACGACGCGGGCCGCCAGGCGATCCGCGACCGGCTCACGCCCAGCTTGGAGCTCAGCGCGCTCTCGGACAACGGGGGCACCGACCTCATCATCGAGGCCGTGTTCGAGAACCTCGACCTCAAGCACCGGGTCACCAGGGAGACCGAGCCGACCCTCAGCGCGGACGGCATCTGGGCCTCGAACACCTCGGCGATCCCGATCGGCGACCTGGCCAAGGTCTCGGCCCACGCCGACCGCTTCATCGGCCTGCACTACTTCTCGCCCGTCGAGGTCATGCCCCTGCTCGAGATCGTCGTGGGCCCCGAGACCAGCGAGCGGACCCTGGCCCGCTGCCTGGACTTTTGCCGGCGCATCAAGAAGCTGCCCATCGTCGTCAACGACGGCTACGCCTTCTTCACCAGCCGGGTGTTCTCCAGCTACATCATGGAGGGCGCGAGCCTGGTCGCCGAGGGCCACGACCCCGTGCTCGTCGAGTGGGCCGCGCGCTCGGCCGGCATGGTCGTCCCGCCCCTGCAGGTCTTCGACGAGGTCACCCTGACCCTGGGCCTCAAGGCCAGCGAGCAGGGCAAGGTCTACCTCGGCGAGGCCACCATCGAGGGCGCGGCCATGGATCTCATCCGCGCCCTCGTCGAGGACCACGGGCGCCCCGGCAAGGCCGGCGGCGCGGGCTTTTACGTCTACAAAGACGGGCGCCGCAAGGGCCTGTGGTCCGGGCTGAAGGGGCTGGCCAAGACCACCCCCGAGCGCACCGGGGTCGACTACCTCGCCCGCCGGCTGATGCTCATCCAGGCCGTGCAGTCGGTGCAGTGCCTCGCCAGTGGCGTGCTCCGCAACGCCCGCGACGGCGAGGTCGGGGCCATCTTCGGCATCGGCTTCGCGCCCAACACCGGCGGGCCCTTCGGCTGGCTCGACCGCCAGGACCTGCGCGCCGTGGTCACCGAGCTCGACGCCCTCGCCAAGGCCCACGGCGACCGCTACGCCGCGCCCGACCTGCTGCGCGAGATGGCGGAGAAGAACGAGAAGTTCTTCCCCGACACGCCCTGAGCCTGCCTTGCCCCCGCAAGCGTCTCCGCACCGGGGGCGCCTGTGGGGGCAGAGCCTGCTGAGCGGGCTAAAACGACGCGTCCGCCGACGGCTCGGCCTCGAGCCAGGCGAAGGCCTCGTCCGGGTCCTCGAACATCTTGAAGTTGAGGCCGGCGGGCGCCATCCGCATCAACACGTTGATGGTCGCGCGGACGACCACGCTGTCGACGACGCTGGCCCACGCCTGGTACTCGAAGGTCACCGTGCGAAAGTACTTGCGGACGTCCGAGGGGTATTCGGTGCCCTTGGCCGTGAACGACAAGATCTTGGGCTTGCCGCTGAACTCCGGGAGTCGGACGTGCCGGACGAGGGTCTCGCACTCGCTGACCGCGAGCCGGCCAGAGCCAGACACGTACAGGTATGGCTCCCCAGACGGGAACCCACGGACATCGCACTGGATCGGCATGGACGAGTCCCCCGGAGGAAACGATCACCAATTTAGGTTCGCGGGGCTCCGCGAGTCAACGCCCGTCTTCGAGGGTGGGCCCCCAAGGACTTGGAGGCTGTCAACAAATCCACGCCCCGCTCGCGCGGGGCGACCACACGCCCTCTTGGAGGCACGAACTCCATCGCCCACCAAGCCAAAGCGGAGGAGCGGATAGCGACAAGCGCCCCGGTCCTCCGATGCCTGCGGGGGTAGAGCAGAACTCAGAGCCCCGAGGGGCCGACAAAGAAGGCCTGCCGCGGGAAGCGAGTCCCCCACCCGCTCTCGAGCCCGTCCGGGTCGGGCTCGCTCGAGTCCCCCGTGAAGATCGGGTTGCTGAGCTCCGGCCAGCTCATCCATTGGAAGCCCGCGTCAAAGCGGTAGAGCATGTCGTTGTCGAGGTGGAGGTAGATGATCAGCCACTCCGGATCCTGGCCGATGAGCGCCGGATCGGCCCAGGCCACGTCCCAGTTGCGATCGACGCTCGCCAGCGGCGCCCCAGGGGGCTGGGCGTCCGCGACCTCCATGGTCTGCATGTAGACCGCGCTGCCGTTCTCGTAGACCTCGTAGATGTAGTTGAACGGTCGCTTGGAGAAGTTGATCCGGGCCGGCTCCTGCGGGCTGATCTCCGGCACCATCGCGGCGTCGTCGATGTCGAGGCCCGCGATCACGCCGAAGCTGTCGGACATCGGCTCCGGGGTCTGCCACTGGCCCTGGATGCGGTGATAGAACATGTCGTCGGCGCCGAATACGAACAGCTGGTCCCACTCCTCGAAGTAGGTGACCCCGCGGGGCTCGACGCTGCACGGCGGCGCGTTGGCCCCGGTCCACACCTGGCTCAGGGGGACCTCCTCCCAGCTTCCGTTGTTGAACGAGTAGCGGTAGCGCGAGCGCGTGCACTCCGGCTCGCCGGTCTCCGTGCTGCCCTCGGTGGAGGTCCCCTCCGTCGAGCCTTCGGTGGTCTCCGCGCCCGTCGACTCCGACTCGGACTCCGACTCCGACTCCGTGCTCGTGTCCGTCTCGCCCGCGGTCCCGGTCTCCGTGCTCTCCTCGCCGACCTCCGTGCCCGCCGTCTCCGTGTCCTCCGTGCCGGCCTCGTCGTCGTCGACGGACACGGACATGAAGGTCTCCTGGTCGCTGGTCCCCGCCGCGCAGGCGGTCGCAAACAGCATGGCGAAGGTGAGCGTGGCGTGGGACCGACTCATGCCTCGATCCTAGCTGGAAAGGGCTGCGCGCCGCTCCTGCTCGGGTGTATCGGCGCGCCCACACAGGGCCTCCTAGCGTAGCTGAGACTACCCTTTTCGCAGCAGCGCGCATTGGGGATCCCGCGCGCACGGTGCGTTCGCTATGCTCCCCGCGATGCCGAGCTCTCGCCTCCTTCACAGCGCGCTGTCCCTGTCCATCGCGGCCTCCGCGACCCTGGGCCTGACCGGCTGCGGCCTGGCCCTGACTCAGATCCAAACCGCCGCCGACAAGCCCAGCAACGTCGCCGTGTACTTCAAGGTCGAAGACGGCAAGGGCGAGCCCGTCGGCGGGATGACGGCCGAGCAATTCGAGATCTACGAGGACGGCGAGCTCGTGTCCGTGCTCGAGAGCCAGCAGACCATCCTCAACCCCGAGGTCGCCGCCTCCCACTACACCCTGCTGCTCATCGACATGAGCGGCTCGGTGGTCGACTCGGACGACGCGACCAAGGTCACCGAGGCCGCCCTGCTGTTCACCAGCGAGGTCGAGAGCAACAACAAGGTCGCCATCTACGCCTTCGACGGCGAGGAGAAGATCCACAAGATCAGCGACTTCACCGGCTCCGAGGGCGCCGCCGAGGCCCGGGCCAACTCCCTCGCCGGCTTCCAGCCCAAGGACAAGAGCACCAACCTCAACGGCGCCATCGTCCAGGGCCTCGAGGTCCTCGACGAGGGCCTCGAGAAGGCCAAGAACCCCCTGCGCCTGGGCACCCTCGTGGTGTTCACCGACGGCACCGACCGGGCCTCGCGGGTGTCCGAGGACGAGATGCTCAGCGCGGTCAAGGACACGCCCTACGAGGTCTTCGCCATCGGCCTGGGCGCCGAGCTCAGCGAGGGCGACCTGCAAAAGATCGGCAAGTCGGGCACGGCCCTGGCCAAGGACAGCGGCGAGATCCAGACCGCCTTCGAGAGCATCGGCGAGCGCATCGAGAAGCTGACCCGCAGCTACTACCTGCTCAGCTACTGCTCCCCCGCCCGGGCCGGCGAGCACACCGTGACCATCAAGGCCAAGCACACCCCCGAGGGCAAGAAGAAAGAAGAGGTCGGCGACCTCGAGTCCGAGTTCGACGCCGAGGGCTTCGACAAGGGCTGCGACCCCAACCAAAAGCCCAAGTTCGACATCACCAAGGGCGACTCCCTGTCGACCGAAGAATAGCGCTCAGGCCCAGGCCGCCGCGCCGACGACCAGCTTGCCCGTGTGGGCAGCTTGCCCGTGGGCCTCGGCCGCCAGGGCGTCGAAGGCCGCGCGCGCGTCGTCGAAGAGAGCTCGGGCTGCGCGTCGTCAAATCGCCGTGATGTTCAGCTCGTAGCTGCCCGAGCCGTTGAAGCCGTCGACGAAGATCGAGATGACCTGCCCGGCGCTCAGCTCGAGCACCGCCGACGACCACAGCTCCTCTTCGGTGTCGTCGTTGCACACCAGCTCCGGACCTTCGCAGCCCCCGTCGCGGATGTACATCAAGGTGTCGTAGGCCGAGCCCTCGAGGGAGATCAGGTAGCTCCCGTCGGCGGGCGCGGTCCACCACAGCTCAGCCTCGGGCGAGGGGTTGTTGGTGCAGCTGCCCTCGTGCTCGTTGCCCTGGCCCCCGGTCGTCCCCGAGAAGCTCGTGGGCACCCCCTCCGGGATGGCCTGGCCGCAGCCGGGGTCGGGATCCGGGTCGGGGCTGCCGCCCTCGACGTCGACGCTGACGTTGATGGTGTCCGGCGTCTCGGGCACCCACTCGGCGATCAGGAACACCTCCTCGCCCGCGGCCAGGGAGCGCACGATGTTGCCCTGGTCGTCGATGCACTCGGCGTTGGCCGAGTCGCAGTCCGCCCCGAGCACGGCCAGCGCCGAGGGGTTGACCCCGCCGGACACGCTGAATTCGTAGCTGCCCGCCTCGGGCGCGCTCCAGCTGAACACGCGCTCGGAGGGGAAGGGGCTGCACTGGTTGAAGACGTCCCCGTCCTCGAGGAAGGAGCTCCAGGTCACGCCCGAGGGCACCCCCGCGGGCATCACCGTGGCGTCGTCGCACAGGGTCGGCGGCGGCGGAGGAGGCGGCGGCGGCGGCTCGTCGTCGCTTTGCCCGGTGAGCACGAAGTCGCCCTGCGAGGTCCCGTAGCCGTCGACGACCAGGGTGATGGTCTGGCCCTCCTCGAGGTCGATGATGATGCGCGACTGGAGGTCCTCCCAGTCGTCGTTGCAGTCGATATGCGGCCCGTTGCACACCCCGTCGAGGGCGTAGAGCACGGTGTCGTAGTTCGAGCCTGCGGTGTCGAATTCGAAGGTCCCGGTGAAGGGCGCGGTGAACAGGAAGGTGCGGTCGGGCGCGTCCCAGCCGCTGCAGTCCGAGCCGAAGTTGTTCCCGCCGCCGACGGTCGAGCCGAAGATCTCGAAGGGGAAGGCGCCGATCTCCCCGTCGGGGCAGTCGCCCGGGTCGGGATCGGGGTCCGGGTCCGGGCCGCCGATGAAGAAGGCGTAGAGCTCGAAGAAGCCCGGCCCCGAGCTCTCGTCGACGACGAAGGTGTAGAACTGCCCCTCCTCGAACTCGACCACGTCCCCGCCGCCGAACACCGAGTCGACGCAGCCGAGGACCGCGTTGTCGCAGCCGTTGCCCTCGAGGATGTGCAGGTCCATCTCGGTCTCGGCGAAGAAGCCCAGCTCGTAGAAGCCGCCGACCGGGGCCCGCCACACGATGCCGTAGTCGTTGCCGTTGGGCCCGCAGATCGCCTGGAACTCGTCGCCGGAGCTCTCGTCGACGTAGTCGCTCCAGTACAGCTCGAAGTCGTCGCCGAGGCTGACGTTGATGCACTCGCCCCCGCTGGTCTCCTCCTCGCCCCAGTCCGCGTCCTCCTCTTCCTCCCAGTCGTCGGTGGTGTCCGTCTCCGTGTCGGGCTCGACCGGGTCGAGCTCGTCACCAAAGTCGTCGTCGCCGAACCCCTCGAGGTTCGCCGGGCCCACCGGCCCGCACCCAGCCGCGAGAGCCCCCACTCCCGCCACGCCGGCAAGTGCCACGAGCCGCCGTCCATTCGCAATCCAAGTCCGCATGCCTTCGAGTGTAGGCGACCCCGACCCCTCGGGCGAGATTTGCCAGGAATCTGGGTTAAAGCCCGGCGGGGTCGCTGAAATCACTGTACGTGAGCACAGGGCGAGAACGCCCTGCTTCCCCAGTATTTGAGGTCGGGATCGGGTCTCGGGCCCCGCGCAGGACCCCGTCACGCCGAGCTGAGTTCCAGATCACGCAGCGAGGCCGAGCCGCTTGGGCGCCCGCACCGACTTGGCCATCATCGCGCCGTGGACGGTCTCCGCGAACCCGTGACCCTCGAGGGCGTGCTCTTTGGCCTGGCGGCCTACGGCGGCTTCATCGTGCTCTTGTTCTTGCTGACCAAGTTCCTGCCCGGGCCCAGGGTCCAGGGGCAGCCCCTGCCCGCGTCGACGGGCCAGGGCGGCAAGCGGCTGACCTACAAGATGAACGGCATGGCCCTGTTCGTGGCCACGCACATGCTGATCTTCGTCGTGCTGCACCGCCTCGGCTGGTCGCTCACGCCGCTGCTGCGCGAGTTTTGGTCGCTGCTCGTCGCCGCCAACCTGATCACCCTGGCCTGGCTCGCGCTGATGTTCCGCGCGGGCAAGCGCAAGCTCGCCGAGGCGGCCAAGGCCGGCGAGGACGATGCCGAGCTGCGCGAGCACGGCCCGCTCTCGCGGCTGTGGCTGGGCATCGAGCTCAACCCCTCGCTGTGGGGCGTGGACCTCAAGGTGTTCGCCTACCAGCCCTCGCTCATCGGCCTGGGCGTGCTCAACGTCGCCTTCGCCGTCGCCCAGTACGAGGCCCTCGGCCACCTGACCCCGCAGATGATCGCCTACCAGGTGTTTTGGTGGGGCTACCTCTTCTCCCACTACTGGCTCGAGGACAACGTGCTCTCGATGTGGGACGTGATCGCCGAAAAATTCGGCTTCATGCTGCTGTGGGGCGACCTCGTGCTCGTGCCCTTCTTCTACTGCATCGGCGGCTGGTGGGTGCTCAACCAGACCGAGCCCATGCCCTGGAGCCGGGTCGCGCTGATCGCCGCGCTGCACGTCGTCGGGCTGTGGATCTTCCGCGAGTCCAACGCCCAGAAGAATCGGTTCAAGAAGGACCGCAGCGTGAAGATCTGGGGCAAGCCCGCCGAGACCATCGGCGACCGCCTGCTGATCTCCGGCTGGTGGGGCATCGGCCGCAAGCTCAACTACACCGGCGAGATCATGGTCTACATGTCCTTCGCCCTGTGCACCGGCTTGAGCTCGATCGTGCCCTACCTCCTGCCGCTGTGGCTGTGCTGCCTGCTCCCGCACCGCGCGTGGCGGGACGAGCAGCGCTGCGCGGCCAAGTACGGCGAGCTGTGGGTGCAGTACACGAAGATCGCCAAGTTCCGGATGATCCCCTTCATCTACTGACGCCCGCACTCTCACCCAGCCGCCAGGACCTGGCCGGTCCGTCTCCGGGCCAGGCAGCCCGAGTACGCCACCGACGCGGGCAGGACCGCGGCCGCGTTGACAAAGTGGCACAGCCTCGGGATCCCGCTGACAGCGCGACGGGCTGCCCGTCCATCCAGACGCGGCGATCCCGTCGATTTGCCCCACCAGGCGCCCCCGAGGGCCGTCAGCGCAGTGAGCTCCAACCACAATCCCGGCCTGGGCGGGCTGGCACCTGCGTTGCATAATCCCCCGACGATGTCGCCATCGGCTCTTCGATCGGCGCGCCGCCCGGGCGCGACGCCTCTGACCTCCGCCCGCCTCCTCGGCAGCGGCCTCGCCCTGGCCCCAGCCCTGGTCGTGGGCGCCCTCGCGCTCACCGCCAGCCCGAGCGCGGCCCTGGCCGCCCCGCCCACGGCCGAGGACTTCCAGATCACCTACTTCCTGACCGACGAGTACGGCAACCGCTCGCGGCAGATGCAGCCCCAGGACATGCAGCAGTTCTTCGGGCAGGCGCGCTGCGAGTGCGGGCAGTCGATCATCGCGCGGGTCAGCCTGGCCGGGAACAGCATCGACAGCGAGCAGATCCAGGTCTTCGTCGGGCAGCAGTGCAGCATGGCCCAGGCGCTCATGGGCATCGGTCAGTTCGCCCCCTGCGCCCAGCTGGTCGCGACCTTGCCCCAGTCCTTCCAGACCGGCCCCGAGTACCTCTTCGATCCGGTCTGGCTGGCCTACGGCGCCGAGGCGGAGCAGTCCATCGCGACCGCCGTGCCCGTCGGCGGCTGCGAGGCCGCGGAGGGCCAGGGCGGCATCTGGGTGTGCTCGGGCGTCAATGAGTGCAACACCGGGCAGTTCTTCATCGACGGCACCGTCAACATCAACACCCAAAACTCCGACACGCCCCAGGGCATCAACTTCGACTACATCCCGCCCCTGACCCCGCCGGCCAACTTCTCCGTCGAGGCGGGCGACAGCGCCGTCGAGATCACCTGGGACAACCAGGCCACGGCCGACGTCGCGGGCTACCGGGTGCTGTGCGCCGACGAGAACGGCGAGCCCATCGACAACGGCGTGAACCCGCCCAACCCCGCCGTCGACGACCTCGTCCTCGGCCAGATCTACTTCAACCAGGCGAACCTGTGCCCCGGCGGGCCCTTCGGGCCAGACTACGACCCCGAGGGCGGCGGGACCACGGACGGCGGCGAGACCGAGACGGACACCGGCACCGAGGACACCACGGACACCGGCACCGATACGACCGACGGTACGGACACGACCGACGGTACGGACACGACCGACGGCACGGACACGACCGACGGCACGGATACGACCGACGGTACGGACACGACCGACGGCACCGACACCTCCGACTGCGAGCTCGGGACCCAAGGCTGCGAGTGCGCGGACGGGGACGTCTGCGACGACGGGCTGCTGTGCCTCGACGGCTCGTGCGTGGACGAGGGCTGCAGCGGCAACGACGGCGAGCTGGGCTGCTTTTGCGACAACGGCGAGTGCAACGGCGACCTGGTCTGCGACGGCCAGTTCTGCGTCGAGCCGCCCGACCCGATCTTCGACCTCGACTGGAGCTACGTGTGCTCCGAGCACCTCGCCAACACGACCCAGCGGGCGCGCATCGAGGGCCTCGAGAACGGCAAGACCTACCAGTTCCTCGTCGTCGCCTACGACGCCTACGGCAACCCGGTGCACCCCGACGCCGCGCTCACGGCCACGCCCGTCCCGACCAACGGGCTGTGGGAGGAGTGTGAAAACCAACCCGGCGTGTGCGGCGAAGGCTGGACCTGCAGCGTCGTCGAGGCGCCAGACCAAAACGGTCAGGGCTGGCTGCTCGGGCTGTTTGGGCTCCTGGGCCTGACGGGGCTCTCGGGCCTGGCCCTGCGTCGGCGGAGGCGCGCATGAGCCTGATCGCTGCGCACCTGGCCGCGACGCTCTGCTTCGCGGCCCCGCCCCCTCCCCCGCCGACCGAGCCCGCGACCGAGCCCGAGGGAGAGGCGAGCCCGGAAGGCCCCGCCGAAGAGGGCGAGGCACCGCCGCCGCCCGAGACCCCCGCCGAGGGCGTCGAGGGCCCCGCCGAGCCCCCCGTCGACGAGCGCTACGACCCCGTGCTGCCCTACGGCGAGTCCGAGGACCCCGCCGAGGGTCTGCAGTACGCCGAGGAGACCCCGCCCCCGGCGGACATCCAGTACGCCGAGGAGACCCCGCCCAGCGGCGACGTGGACTACGACCAGAGCCGCCAGCGCCCCGCCCCCAACGACGACGCCCTCGCCCGCGAGTCCGACGAGGCCGACGACCTCGGCGAGCGCGAGTTCCAGGGCCGCGAGGAGTCGCCCCAGCGCTTCGCCGTCGAGATCAAGTTTGGGCCCTACCTGCCCAACGTCGACCAGCGCGCCGGCTCGGGCCTGGGGCCTTACGCGACCGTGTTCGGCGAGACCGACGACATGGGCGTGGCCATCGACCAGCCCAAGCAGGGCCTGTACTCCGTGCTCGGCTTCGAGTGGCAGTTCGTCGACCTCGCCGGCCCGCTGTCGATCGGGACCACGGTCGGCTTCTTCCGCGACACCGCCGACGCGATCATCACCGAGCCCGCGGCCGACGCGACCACGATCCGCAGCAGCGCGGACTCGGCCGCGTTCAGCGTCATCCCCGTCACCTTGCTGCTCGGCTACCGCTTCGAGCTCATGGCCGACCGCTGGCGCGTGCCCCTGGTCCCCTACGCCCGCGGCGGCGTGGGCTACGGGTTTTGGATCGCCACCAAGGGCGCCCGCAACGACCGCACCACCAACGAGGCCGGCGAGGACAGCCGCGGCGGGACCTGGGGCTGGCAGGCCAACCTCGGCCTGATGCTGCGCCTGGACTTCATCGAGCGCGCCGCCGGCCTCGAGCTCGACCGCGCCGTGGGCATCAACCACACCTACTTGTTCGGCGAGTGGCAGTTCTCCCGCCTCGACGGCTTCGGCTCCGACACGTCCATGGTCGTCGGGGACGACACCTACCTGCTCGGCCTCGCCGTCGAGTTCTGAGCGTCGAGATGGTCCGGGCAGGGAAGGGTCGAGGACGCGCGGGGAGCATCGCCCTCGGCGGCGCCCTCGCCCTCGCCCTGAGCATGGGCTGCCGAGCCTCGGGCGACGCGTCCGAGCCCGTCGACGGGCACAGCGAGCTGTGCTGCAAGCAGGCCGGGGACGACAACGTGTCCTTCTCGGGCTGCCGGGCGACGAGCACCTGCCGGACGACGGAGAGCGTGTGGGTCCGCGGCGCGGTGGTGTGCACGCCGGCGGACAGCGAGCGCTGCCTCGGGGGCCGCTGCTGCACCCTGGCGGCCGCGGAGACCGAGCCCCAGGTCCAGGCCCAGACTCCCGAGCCTGCGCTCCCCAGCCCCGACCCCGCGCCCGTCACCCCCTACCCCCTCGACTGGACCCCCCTGCCCACGCCCATCGCCATCCCCACCTACGTGTGCCCGGCGAGCGTCGAGCGCGGGGTCTCGGGCACGGTCCTGCTCCACGTCGAGGTCGACGCCTTCGGCAGCGTGACCGACGTGGTCGTCCGCCAGAGCCTCGACCCCGAGTGCGACGCCCTCGCCCACGACGCCCTGCTGCACGCCGAGTTCGAGCCGGCCATGACCCCCGAGGGCGAGGCCATCGCGTCGAGCCTGCGCTGGGTCTACAGCTTCGAGGCGCCGCCATGAACGAGGCGCCGCCGTGAACGAGGCGCCGCCCGAGGCTCGGTGGTCCAAGCTCCTCGTCCTCGACCTCGACGAGACCTTGATCCACGCCCGCGGCCCCTCCCAGGGCGAGCTCCCCTGGCCCCCGCACCGCCGCCTCGGCTCCTACCGCGTGTGGCTGCGCCCGGGCCTGGCCGAGTTCCTGCGCCACGTGCTCGCCCGCTTCGCCGGCGTCGGCCTGTGGACCGTGGCGACCTCGGACTACGCCCGCGGCGTCGCGTCCATGCTCGTCGACCCCGCGCGCCTCGCCTTCATCTACAGCCGCGGCCGGTGCACGGCCCTGCGCGACCCCGATCGGGGCCGGCGCTATTGGGTCAAGGACATCCGCAAGCTGTCGAGCACGGGCTTCGACGAGGCCTCGATCCTGTTCGTCGACGACAAGCCCCGGGGCCTCGAGCGCAGCTACGCCAACCTCGTGCCCATCCACCCCTTCATGGGCGAGCCCGACGACCGCGAGCTCGCCCGCCTGACCCGCTACCTCGACGAGCTCGGGCCCGTCGAGGACGTCCGCAGCGTCGACAAGCGCGGCTGGGCGCGGCGCGAGGACCTCTAGCGGAACCTCCCTCGCCGGGCGCACACTGGGGAAGGCATGCAGCGCCGCGGCTTCCTGAGTCTCCCCCTGCTGGCGCTGGCGAGCGCGTGCGAGGACGCGCCTGCGGCCACGACGGCCGAGACCAAAGACAGCCCGACGCCCCTCGAGGAGCTCCCCGTCAAGGCCCACCCGGCGGGCGAGCCCAGCCCCTTCGATCCCTTCGATCCCGGCGGCCACGACCCCGCGCCCATGGCCCTGCCCATGGGCGACGAGCCGCCCCAGAGCTTCGACGACTTCCTGGCCGAGTCGCCGCCCGCCATCGAACCCGGCCGCGAGACCGTCGCCCTGCTGCCGATCGGCGAGTTCCCCCACGGCCTCGTCGCCGCCCAGGACCGGCTCTACCTCGTGCGCAGCCCGCCCCTCGAGCGCCTGGGCGAGTGGGCCTCGCGCTGGCTGGGCGTGCCCGTGCGCCTGCTCCCCGCGATGTCCGACGAGGCGCTCCAGCGCCTGCCCCACCGCGAGCTCGACGGCCTGCGCCAGATCGACGCCGCGAGCTTGCTCGCCCACCTCGAGGCTCGGGTCCCCTCGGGCTGCGGCCGGCTCATGGCCCTGACCCACGAGGACCTGTTCGCCGACGGAGCCCGCTGGGTCTACGGCTACGCCGACCCCGACACCGGCGTGGCCGTGCACAGCCTGCTGCGCTACGACCCCGGCTTCGCCCAGGGCGTCGACCACCGCCCGCGGGCCTTCCAGCGCCTGATCCTCACCCGCACCCTGCGCGTGCTCAGCCACGAGCTCAGCCACCTGCTTGGCCTGCGCCACTGCGTCCACTTCGCCTGCGTCATGAACCCGACCCAGAGCCTCCAGGGCGTGGACGACCTGCCCCTGCGCCTGTGCCCGGTGTGCCTGCGCAAGCTCGACGCGGCCCACGGAGGGGGCCTCGATCACGCCGCCCGCTGGCGAAGCTTGACCGAGCTGAGCCAGCGCGCGGGCCTCGACCTCGACGCCCGCTGGTACGCCCGCCGCGTCGACGCGCTCAGGAGCCCAGCACGTCGATGAGGTAGAGGTCGATCTGCCGCCGGCCCACGGACACGTCGACCAGGTCGACGACCACGCGATCGCCCACGGTGATGACCTTGCCGCTCTTCTCGCCGACCATGCGCACCCCGGTCTCGTCGCGGTAGTAGGGCTCCTTGCGGTCCTTCTCGAGGTCCGCGACCTTGACCATGCCGTCGACGTAGGGGCTCTCGATCTGCACGAACAGGCCGAACTGGGACATGCCCGACACCCGGCCGTCGAAGCGGTCGCCGATGCGGTCGCGCATGAACAGCGCGGCGAACAGGTTCTGGGTCTCGCGCTCGGCCCCGCTGATCTCGCGCTCGCGCTCGCTCGAGCGCAGCGCCTGGGCCTCGCTCGCCTCGCGCCCGGGCATGCGCGGGAGCACGGCCTTGGGCCCGGCCGGGCCGCCCTTCTTGGCCACCCAGGCCTTGAGCACGCGGTGCGAGATCAGGTCGGGGTAGCGGCGGATCGGGCTGGTGAAGTGGACGTAGGCCGGGGACGCGAGGGCGAAGTGGCCGACGTTCTCGACGGCGTACTGGGCCTGGGCCATGGCCCGGAGCATGAGCATGTTGAGGGCGGACGCGAAGCTCTTGCCGTCGAGGCGCTTGAGGAACTTCTGGGCGCCCCGGGGCGTGCGCAGCCGCTCGGGGTCGGCCTTGGTCCCGAGGATGTGGGCCGCCTGCGTCAGCGTGGTCAGCTTCTCCTCGTCGGGCAGGTCGTGGACGCGGAACACCGCGGGCAGGCCGTGCTCGACGGCCAGGGCGCCCACGGCCTCGTTGGCCGCGATCATCATCTCCTCGATGAGGTTGTAGGCCCGGGCCATGGACTTGCTCGACCGGCTCTTGACCACGTCGCGGATCCGCGTGCGGTCGTCCTCCTCGAGCACCACCTTGGCCTCGGCCAGGTCGAGCTCGATGGCCCCGCGGCGCATCCGAGCGTTGCGCAGCCGGTCCGAGCAGGCCCGCAGCGCGAACACCCGCCCGCGGGCCTTCTTGCCCAGCTGCTCCGCGCCCTCGAGCTCCTCGGCGACCTCGGCGTAGGTCAAGCGCCGGCGGCTGTGAATGATCGCCGCGCGGACCTCGTGCTCCGAGGTCTGCCCCGCCGCGTTCACGCGCATGCTCGTGACCATGGCCAGGCGGTCGCGCTTGGGCACCAGCGAGCACATGTGCGAGCTCAGCTCCGGCGGCAGCATGGGGATGGAGCGATCGGGGAGGTAGGTCGAGAAGCAGCGCCGCTGGGCCTCTTCGTCGATGGCCGTGCCCTCTTGCACGTAGTGGGACACGTCGGCCACGGCCACGTGCAGGCGATAGTCCGCGGTCTGGGGGTCCTCGCCGAGGAGCTCGACGCACACGGCGTCGTCGAAGTCCCGGGCGTCGGGGGGGTCGATGGTCATGAACGCCAGGCCGCGCAGGTCGGCCCGGTTCTCCAGGTCCTCGTCGAGGACGATCTCGGGCACCTCGGCGGCCTCGGCCAGGACCTTGGGGTCGAAGAAGTCCTCGATGCGGCGGTCGATCAGGATCTTTTGGACCTCGGTCTCGAGGGCCCCGGGCTCACCGAGCACGCGCTCGACCTGGACCTCGATCTCGGGGTCGCGGGAGCCGGGATAGTTGACGATGTTGGCGACGACGACCATGCCCGGCATGTCCGGGCGGGGGGCCTTGCTGCCCTTCCTGCCCTTGGGGCCGGCCACGCAGACCACGGGCCAGATGATCCGCGGGTCGTCGACCTCCAGGATCCAACCACCACCAAACTCGACGAGCACGCCGACGATGCGCGTGCGCTTGCGGGTCACGATGGCCTCGATCCGGCCCTCGAGCCCCTTTTCGCTCTCCCAGGCGACGACTTCAATCTCGTCCCCGTCGAGCGCCCCCCGCAGATATCCAGGCGGGATGAACACGCTGCGCTTTTCGTCACCGCTCAGGGGCTGCGCGAAGCCATAGCCCCCGGGGTTGACGTGCAAGACAGCATGGATGCTTTGATTTTCACTCATATGAAACGCCGCGCAACGTGGCACGAGGAGCGGTCGCGGGCAAGCGCGGCCTGTGCGCCCGGCGCATCCCCGCGCAGCCCCGCGGCGAAGCCGAGCCCCATCAACCGAAGGCGCGCAGGCTTCCGTCGTCGCAGCCGATCACGATCCAGCCCTGCTTCGTGATCGCCACGGAGCTGTCGATGTCCGCGCCCACGTCGACGGCCCACAGCACCTCGCCCTCGGCCGAGACCGCGTAGAGGTGGTCGTCCTGGGAGCCGAAGTAGATGGTGCCGTCGCCGTCGACGACCGGCGACGAGTGGACGACCCCGCCCGTGGGTAGGACCCAGTTGACCTCGCCGCTGGCCGCGAGCGAGTAGAGGTTGGCGTCGAAGCTGGTCGCGTAGACCGTGCCGTCGGCGGCGATGCCCAGGCTCGAGCGGATGTCTCGCTGGGCGACGAAGCTCCAGCGCAGGCTGCCGTCGGAGCGCAGCGAGTAGATGCGCCCGTCGTCGGCCCCGATGAACAGCGCCCCGTCGGCGCCCAGCACCCCCGAGCCGTCCACGTCCGCGCGCACGGAGTAGCGCCAGCGCTGCGCTCCCGTGGCCGCGTCGAGGCTGGTGACGTGGCCGTCTTGATCGCCGAAGCTCAGCTGCCCGTCGGCGCTCAGCACCGGGGTCGAGAACACGTGCTTGGGCCGCTCCTTCTCCTCCCGGGGCGGCCAGTGCCAGCGCTCCTCCCCCGTGGGCGAGAGCCGGTAGACCCCGTCGGCGCCCACGAAGAGATCGCCGTCGGGACCGACCGTGGGCCCACCGTCGACGTCGCAGCGCGCCCCCTCGGGGCCCGGCGAGCGCGTGTTCTCGCAGTTGCCCAGGACCTTGCTCCAGACCACGGCGGCCTCGCCCTTGGCGCTCGGATCGAGGGCGAAGAGGGTGTCGGCGTCGGTGCCGACGTAGAGCCGCGCGCTGTCTCGGGTCTCCGCCAGGGCCGCCGTGCCCCACACGCGCCCGCCCAGGTCGAGGTCGAAGACCAGCTCCCCGCCGGGCTGCTCGGGGCCGCCCACGGTCACGCCCACGAAGCGCCCGGCGTGGTTGCCGACAAAGGCCAGCTCACGCCCAGCGTCGCCCTCGCCTCCTGCTCCAGGCAGCGTCACGAGGGTCGGCGTGGCGAACACCACCGCGCCCAGGTCCACGCGCCATCGCTCGCTCGGCTCGGTCTTGGGCCCGACGGCCGTGGTCGCGCCCGCGTGGCCCGGGCCGCCCCGAAACCAGCGCTCGCCCTGGCCGGCG
Organism: Plesiocystis pacifica SIR-1; assembly: GCF_000170895.1. Classification (GTDB taxonomy): domain Bacteria; phylum Myxococcota_A; class Polyangia; order Nannocystales; family Nannocystaceae; genus Plesiocystis; species Plesiocystis pacifica. The sequence continues at coordinate 35,568 of NZ_ABCS01000063.1, forward strand.
CTCGCTGGCGCCACCGGGACGGGCTCGGCGACGGCCTCGCTCGCCTCGGCGTCGGCCGCTGGCGCGACGCAGCTGCCCTCGGCGCAGATGCGATCCCCCTTGCAGTCCGTGTCCTTGCCACAGCCCGCACTGGGCGGATGGGTAGGCCGGCAGCCCGCGCTGGCCAGGACGAACACGCCCACGAGCAAGGTCGGCGTTCCAAAGACCGAGCCGCGGTCCAAAGACCGACGTTGGCTCACTCCCGGTGCTCGGACTAGACAGCTCACGCCGCTGTGGACGCTCGCTCGGTGGTGTCGTGTTCCCCAGCCCATGTTGCTCGCGCACATTCGACGGGACCTGCGCCAGGCGTGCGGCGGCCAAAGATCGCACACACACCTTGTGTTCGTAAATGGCCAATGGTAGTGCTAGAACGCCGGCCAACGGCCGCATCAAAGGACTGGGGAAACGCTCCCAAACGAGCTCCTGGCGCGATTTTGGACGCAGGACAGTGGGAGGCTGAGCCAGCCACGGAACCACAGAGGGATCGGCGCGAGATTCGCCGCCCTCCACGACACCCCTCGGTCTTCGGGGACCCCTCCCTCGAGACAGGGTCATTTGACTCGAACGTCGAACGATCCACCTTGACAGTCTCGCCAAAATTTGGTCGAGAACGAACCTGCGCCCACTCACCGCACGGAACACCCGTCGGGCGCCCACCCCATCCACGGAGAGCACATGGCAAATCAGGCCGTCCAGGCGACTGCGCCTGCAGGTCCGGTCGAGGAGCACTACTATCGCCGCGGCGATATCGACTTCTGCTTCCTCTTGAACCGCCCGCACCTCAACCTTCGCGTGTTTGACTACCGCGTCGGGAACTACCAGCAAAAGCGAGACTTCTTCGACCGCATCGCGCGCTCCGAGGGCCTCAAGAAGGTGTTCACCGTCGTGGAGAAGCAGGACTCCAAGAGCTGGCGCAGCGTCGGCTTCTCCCGCGAGGGGGCGATCCCCGGCTACTTCCGCACGGCTGACGCCTACGTGATGAGCCGGGTCTACACCGAGGACGGAGATCCCATCCAAGGTGGCGCGCCCAAGCTGACCGCGCCGAACCTCTCGGCCAAGTCGCCCAACCTGACCAAGCCCCGGGGCCTCAGCGTGGAGATCGTCGAGGACGTCGCCCGGCTGTCCAAGGTCGCCGAGGACTACGCCAGCCCCGCCCTCTACGCGCCCTTCCGCCGCGGCATGTTCCACCCGGACATCGCGGTCCACGGCAAGCAGGGCAAGCATGACTTTTGGGTCGGCGCCGAGACGGACTCCTCCTTCGGGCACGCCAAGGTCGACATCATGACCCCGCCGCGGGCCGCCAAGGACACCGACCCGGCCGTGCTCGAGTTCCTCGCCCAGGTCCTCCTCGACGAGCTCCTGCGCCGCGAGACCGCCAGCGTGTTCTCGCTGATCGCCGCGGACCTGCTGCCCAGCCAGCAGATCATCGCCAACCTCGGCTTCAAGGTCACCGCCCGGCTCACCGACCACATCGTCGGTCCCGAGGGCTTCGTCGGCGGCCAGCTGTGGCACCGCCGGCTGAACGCCAACCAGGGCCCCAAGCTCCCCAGCTTCATCTGAGCTGAGCGAGGTCCACGACGAGACCGGTCCCAAGTGGGCCGGTCTCTTCGTTTTGGTTGGACAACGAGGGCCACCTCACTGTCTCACCTCACACGCTGGGGCGGGTTGACCCAGGGGCGAACGACTTTAGGTTGCGCGCCCCTCTACCCTCGCTCCCGCCAATCGATTGTCCAACGGAGAGACCCCAGTGAGTAGCGAAACCCATGAGTTCAAGGCCGAGGTCGCCGCGCTGCTGAACCTCGTCACCAACTCGCTCTACACCAACAGCGAGATCTTCCTCCGCGAGCTGATCTCCAACGCCGCCGACGCCCTCGACAAGGCCCGCTACCAGGCCCTGGTCGACAGCGAGCTCGGCGGCAAGGAGCTCGAGCCGCACATCCTGATCACCGCCAACGCCCAGGCCAACACCCTCACCATCGAGGACACGGGCATCGGCATGACCCGCGAAGAGGCGGGCCAGAACCTCGGCACCATCGCCCACTCGGGCACCCTGGCCTACCTCAAGCAGATCCAGGAGGCGAAGGCCAAGGGCGAGCTCAGCGAGGCCGGCGAGGTCAACCTCATCGGCCAGTTCGGCGTCGGCTTCTACTCGGCCTTCATGGTCGCCGAGGAGGTCTCGGTCCACACCCGCTCGGGCAAGCCCGGGAGCGAGCCGATCATCTGGCGCAGCAAGGGCGACGGCCGCTACGCCGTCGAGCCCGGCACCCGCGAGGCCCGCGGCACCTCCATCGAGATCACCCTCAAGGGCGAGGCCAAGGAGTTCCTCGACCGCTGGCGCCTGCAGAACCTGATCAAGCGCTACAGCAACTACGTCATCCACCCCATCAAGCTGCGCATCGTCGACGCCGAGGGGGAGGACAAGGATCCCGAGCCCAAGCAGATCAACGCCGCGTCGGCGATCTGGGCCAAGAGCCCCTCGGAGCTCGAAGACGAGGACTACCAGGAGTTCTACAAGCACGTCATGGGCGGCTTCGTGCTCCCCGGCGACGAGCCCTTCGGCAAGCTCCACTACTCCGCCGACGCGCCCATCCAGTTCCACGCCCTGCTCTTCGTCCCCGGCCGCGCGCCCGCGGACCTGTTCCAGGAGGACCGCAAGTCCCTGCAGCTCTACGCCCGCCGCGTGCTGGTGATGGAGAACTGCGACAGCCTGCTCCCGCAGTACCTGCGCTTCATCCGGGGCGTGGTCGACTCCGAGGACCTGCCCCTGAACGTGTCCCGCGAGATGCTCCAGGAGCACAAGTCGCTGTCGGCGATCCGCCGCCAGCTGACCCGCAAGGCCCTCAAGCTGCTCGCCGAGCTCGCCAGCGACGAGGCCGAGACCTACGCCAAGCTGTGGAAGGAGTTCGGCCCGGTCATCAAGGAGGGGCTGCACACCGACAGCAGCCAGCGCAAGGACCTCATCGAGCTGCTGCGCTGGCGCAGCGTCGCCAAGGGCGAGGACCTGGTCTCGCTGAAGGCCTACGTCGAGGCCATGCCCGAGGATCAAAAGTCGATCTGGTACATCGCCGGGCCCGACGAGGCCGCCCTGCGCAACAGCCCGCACCTCGAGGCCGTCAACGCCAAGGGCCAGGACGTCCTGCTGATGAGCGACGCCGTCGACGAGTGGGTGCTCCAGAGCCTCGCCGAGTACGAGGGCAAGTCCTTCCGCAGCGTGACCCAGGGCGAGCTCGAGGACGCGGCCGACGAGGACGACAAAGACGACGACGCCAAGGACGAGGACTCCGAGGACGCCGACGAGGCCAAGAAGGACGAGCGCGAGGCTTCGCCCATCGATCCCCTGCTCAACCTGGGCAAGGTCGTGTTCGGCGAGCGCCTGCGCGACGTCCGGGCGTCCAAGCGCCTGGTCGACTCGCCCTCGTGCCTGGTCGACGCCGCCGGCGGGATGAGCCGCAACATGGAGCGCATCCTTCGCATGGCCCAGCCCGGCATGGGCGGCATGGGCAACTCGCCGCGCATCCTCGAGCTCAACCCCGAGCACAGCATCGTCAAGGCCGCGAACACCCTGGCCGAGCAGAACAAGGACGACCCGCGCCTGCCCGAGTGGCTCGAGCTGCTCCACGATCTGGCGGCCCTGTCCGAGGGCTCCGTGCCCGACCCCGCCGGCGCCGCCAAGCGCTTCCAGCGGGTCCTGGGCGAGGTCGCGGCCGCGGCCGTCGAGCAGCAGAGCTAGGCGCCCTGCCCGACTGACCAACGCGAAGGGGAGCCCGAGGGGGGCTCCCCTTTTTCGTTCGGGCTTCGCTCAGGGGTTGAGCAGGCGGACCATGGCCCAGGACAAGCTCTCCTCGGGCGGGCCGCCGCAGCTGGGGAGCTCCCGGGCCTGGCCGAGCAGGAAGATCCACGGGTCCGTCCCGATCTCCACGTCGACTCGCTGTTGCTGCCCGCGAAGATCGGACCGTTGTCCGGTTGGTTCAAAGACAGCGCCGCGGCCTCGTAGTAGCAGTCGTCGTCGTCCTCATCGATGACGGTCTTGCCCTCGAGCTCGAAGCACAGCTCGGTCATGTTCTGGCCGGCGAGCACGACCGGGATCAGCTCGAGGTAGTCGACGCAGGGGCCGAGGTTGGTCGAGCCGAACTCGATCTCGACCTCGCCGCAGCCCGTGCAGTCCGGCTTTTGGCAGCGCTGGCCCTCGAGCACGCCGGGCTCGAGGCTCAGGTCGGCGACCTGCGTGAGCACGCACTGGAGCTCGAAGCTCGCGCAGGGCTCGCGCCCTGCTCCGCGCCCGGGCCCATCTCATCCGCCCCTCGCCCTCGTCTCCGCGCTCTTCGGAGCCCTCCGCGACCGCGTCTTCCCCCGCCAGCTCCTGGTAGGAGAAGTCCGGGTTCGTCATGGTGCAGCCTCCTGCTGCCCAACCCGCGACGCCCAGCATCCATGCCGTCGCTCGAAATTTCATACTCATTGCCTACCACGAGTTTTGCCAATTGCCCGCTCGCTCTATGATGATTCCAGGGAGCATTCCCATCGACACACCGCTGCCCTTCGAATGCGAGCCATGCTTGCCAATGACGCGAAATCGGCAGGCCACGCCGGACTGCACCTTCGACCACCGCAGCCACCTTGGAGCCAGGCGCTGGCGAGAGCTCTCGCCACCCCGCGCCCTTCGCGAGCGAACGCGCGCCCCCCACCGCGCCTGAACGTCGCTCTGTCGGCCTTGAGCTTCAATACGCCACAGCTGGGCGCTCGGCACCTGTCTTGCACATCTGCCCAGCGATGCTCGAAGCCGTCGAGTCGCTGCTCCCCTCGATGTTGGTCATCACCGCGCTGCTCGCGGTCTTCGCCCTGCTCCTGCTGCGCCGCAGCGGTCTCGAGCTCGGGGCTGCGGACGACTTCGACGATCAACTCGCCCGGGCCCGCGCGGCCCAGGGCGCCCAGTCCAGGCGCTCCCGCGGCGCGACCACCCAGCGCTTCGACGCGCCCCCTCGCCCCCGCGTCGCCGCGCCTCGCCCAAGCCCCGCCCGCGCCGGCATGGACACCGTCCGGCTCTACTCCGGGGTGACCTCGAAGCTGCTCCACTGCCCGCCGAGCCGCCGCGAGCACGGCCTGCCGAGCTTCTCCCTCGACATGACCCCGATCGTGCTCGAGCCCTGCGCCGTCGCCCTGCCCCCCGCGGCCACGCCGGCCCAGACCCAGGTCCCCGCGCTCGCTGCCCGCCGACCAGGGCGCGTCTACATCCGCCGGAGCTGACTCGGAGCGGGGCGCCGTACAATGCCCGGGCGCCGGGCATGCCGACCCTCGACAACAAGCACCTCGACGAGCAGAGCCAGGGGCTCGCCCGCGCCTTCGGGCTGATCGCCCTGGTGTTCGGCATCGGGGTGGTCGGCTACGCGATCATGGGCGGCCGCGACGCGACCTTCGTCGACGCGGTCTACATGACCATGATCACCCTGACGACCGTCGGCTACGGGGAGATCATCGACCTCGGCACCGGCGGGCGGCTGTTCACCATGGCCCTGCTGGTCGTGGGCGTGGGCAGCTTCGTGTACTTTTTTTCGAACCTCACGGCCTTCATCGTCGAGGGCAACCTCGACCGGATCCTCTGGAGGCGAAAGATGCGGCGCTCCATCAACGCCATCGACAAGCACTTCATCATCTGCGGCGCGGGGCCGACGGCCCGCCACATGCTGCTCGAGCTCGAGGCGACCGAGCGCCCCTTCCTGCTCGTGGCCGACGACGAGGTCGCGGCCCGGAGCATGCTCGAGGAGCTCGAGATCGACTGCCCGGTGGTCATCGGCGACGCGACCGACGACGCGGTGCTCGAGCGCGCCGGCATCCACCGCGCCCGGGGCCTGTGCGCGGCCGAGGCCGGCGACAAGGACAACCTGCTGATCACCGTGACCGCGCACATGCTCCACTCGAGCTTGCGCATCGTCGCCCACTGCACCGACCTGCGCGTGGCCCAGAAGCTGCGCCGCGCGGGGGCCGACGCCGTCGTCTCGCCCAACATGATCGGCGGCCTGCGCCTGGTCTCGGAGCTGATCCGCCCCGACGCCGTGTCCTTCCTCGACACCATGCTGCGCGACAAGGACAAGCGCCTGCGCGTCGAAGAGGTGCCCATGGTCGAGGGCGCCAAGGCCCTCGGCCGGAGCATCGGCGAGCTGCGCCGCGACGACCTCGAGGGCGTGCTGATCGTCGCCGTACGCGACGCCCAGGCCGACTCGTGGACCTTCCACCCCCACGACGACCTGCGCCTCGAAGCGGGCTCGAGCGTGGTGTTCATGGGTGGACCCGAGGCGCGCCGCCTCGCCGAGCAGACCTGGGGATAGGCCGGTCCCTCAGGCCGCTCGGGCGCGAAGCTGTGTAATCTCAACCGGGGTAGCTCCTGCGAGGCTAGCGCTTGCGAGGGCGGAGACAGCGCGCTAAGCCGCGTGCGTGCTCCTCCTCGCTACTTTCGCGCTCGGGCTCGGCTCGCCCGCGCCTTTGGAGCGCGGCGATGCGGGCGATGCGGAGGCTCCGATGCTCGCCCTCGACTGGTCGAGCGCCGCTGAGTGCCCCGGCCGCGAGGTCGTCGTCGAAGGGCTCCAGGCGATGATGCCGGCGCTGCTCGTGCCGCCCGCCGTCGCCGAGGCGCTGCCCGAGCAGCTGCGGGTCACGGGGGCCCTCGAGGCCCTTCCCGATGGGGGCTACGAGGTCCAGCTCGCGTTCGCGCGCGGGGACGATCGAGACGCGCGCAGCTTCCAGGGCCCCGACTGCGGCTCCTTGACCCGCGCGGCCACGCTGGTCATCGCGGTCGCCCTGGATCCCGTCGAGACGGCCGAACACGTCGGCCCCCTCGACGCCCGCGAAGATCCGCCAGCGCCGGCGCCCGTCCAAAAACCCAAGCTCGTCCCCGAGCCAGAGCCAGCCCTCGCACCCGAACCCAAGCCAGCGCTCGAGCTGCCCGTAGAACCAACCACGCTCGAACCAGCTCGAGAGCCCCCACCGCGCGAGCGTCGACGGCCTCCCCGCTCCGGCGACGCCCGCGGCCCGAGCCCGCTGGGCGGCAGCGTCGGCGTGCGCATCGGCGGCGGCCTCGGTCCCGTCGACGCGGCAACGACCCAGCTCGGCCTCGACCTGGCGCTGGCGAGCGGGCGCTGGCGCGTGGACCTGCTCGGCCTGTGGATGCCGCCCAGGGAGCTCGCAGCCAGCGTCGGCCCCAGCGACAACCGGGTCCGCTTCGACAGCTTCCTCGTCGGCGCCCACGGCTGCGGCGTGCCCAGCTGGCGGACCCTGGAGTTCCCGCTGTGCGCCGGCGTCGAGGCTGGAGCCACGCGGGGCGTCGGCGTGGACCCGACCCCCGACCCGCGCGAGGCCGCGCTGCCCTGGGTCACCCTGACGCCGGGCGCCGGCCTGCGCTGGGTCGCCTCCCCGCGCGTCGCCGTGGGCTTCGACCTCGCCGCCCCGATCAGCCTCGTCCGCGGGGGCTTTCGCATCAACGAGCTCGTCGTCCAACGCCTCGCCCCCGTGGGCGCCCGGGGCCTCGTCGCGGTCGATGTGCGTTTTCCCTGAGCCCCCCATGACGAATCTCCGCCGAGCCGGGCATGGTTGGCCTGATGGCCCGCGGCACCCCAGCGGCTAGCGCCCTCAGCGACGAGTTCAAGGCGCTCTACCGCGCGCAGTTCGCCTTTGTCTGGCGCCTGCAGCTGCACTTCGGCGTGCCCGAGCACCAGGTCGAGGACGCGGTCCAGGACGTGTTCGTCGTGGTCCACCGGCGCCTCGCCGACTGGGACGGCCGCTCGCCGCGGTCGTGGCTCTACGGCATCGCCCGCCGCGTCGCCTCCAACCACCGCCGCCGGAGCGCCCGCCACCAGCGCAAGATCGAGGCGCTGCCCGAGCCCAGAGACCCCGCCCTCGAGGGACGCATCGAAGACCGCGAGCTCCTGCGCACCATCGAGGCGGCGCTCGCAGGGCTCGACCCAGGGCCACGCACGGCCTTCGTGCTCACGGAGATCGAAGGCATGAGCGCGCGCGAGATCGCCGAGCTCGTCGACGCCAGCCCCAACACGATCGCGTCGCGCTTGCGCAAGGCCCGGGCCCACGTCGCCGCGGCCCTCGCCGAGCTCGACGGCGATCTCGCCCGCAACCGGAGGTCCCATGGCTGAGCACGACCCACGAATCGAAGCCCGAATGACGCGCAGCGTGGAGCTCTTGCGGGCGCGTCGAGAGCCCCGGATGGGCGCCGAGGATCGGATCCTCGCCCAGCTCGAGGCCACCGTGGGCGGGACGCCTGACGGCGGGGGCTCGGACGGGGCCGGACCCCAGGGCGGAGCCGGGAGCGGCGGGGCAGGAGCGGGGCCCCTCTACGCGGCGAAGATCGTCCTCGCGACCGCGACGCTCACAGCCCTGGGCCTCGGCGCCCTGCGCCTCGGCGCGGTCTTGCTGGGCCCCTCGCCCGCTCCGAGCCCGGCCCGGAGCGCCCGCGCCGAGGCCCCGCCACCCGCCACGGCTCCCGCTTTGACGCCCACCGAGGCGCCCGTCGACGCCGCCCCATCGAGCCAGCCCGTCGCCGATGAGTCCGAACGGCCGCCCGCCTCGGTCCATGGAAACGCGAAGGCAAGCACGCCGCCGCGAACGGCCCCGGAGGACTCGGGCACCTCGGCCAACGCGGACGCGGTCGCGGCCGAGCTCGCGCTCATCGAGGCCGCCCGCGCGGCCGAGGGACCCCGCGCCGTCATCGAGCGGCTCGAGGCCCACGCCCGCGAGTTCCCCGAGGGCTTGCTGGCCGACGAGCGCGAGCTGCTGTGGACCCTCGCGGACTGCGAGCGCGGCCAACTCGACGCCGCGACGACGCGCGCCCGCAGCTTCATCGAGCGCCGCCCGAGCTCGCCGCTCGTCGACCGCATGCTCCACGCCTGCCCCGAGCTCGAAGCGCGGATGACGAAAGCCGACCAAGCTGGACATGGCTGAGCCGAGGGCACGACGCCCGGAAAGCGAACTAGCCAAGCATGAACATGAGGACACCGACCTACGGTCTCGCCTTCGCCACCGCGCTCGTGGGAGCCGCCTGCGTCGTCGGCTACCCGCCCGTGGGTGGCGACGACGCCAGCGACGGCCAGGACACGACCGACGCGAGCGAGGACGACGCCACCACGGACACCAGCGAAGACGACGCGAGCACGGGCACCGACGGGACCGAGGACGGCGAGACCACGGACACCGACAGCAGCGAAGAAGACGCCAGCACAGAAGAGGACGCGAGCACGGAGGACACCACGACCGGCGGTGGCGAGGGCTGCGTCCCCGTCGACGACGGCCTGTTCCAGTTCGAGATCGGCCTCGACGGGCAGTCCGTCGGGCAGACCACCCTCGACGAGGGCTGCACCATCGCCGAGGTCAACGAGGACGACGGGCTCCAGCTCGTGCTCGACTGCTTCAGCGGCACCCTCGAGCTCTCGATGTCGGGCAGCCCCGCGATCGAGCCCCTCGGCACGGTCGGCGATCCCGTCGCCCTGTGGCTGCACACGAGCATGACCGCCGAGACCTGGATGCGCATCGACTACCCCGAGCGCGACGCGAGCCGCTTTGTGATCTACGGCGGGACCCTGGCGCCCGACGACGCCTACTTCCCGCTGCCCTGGGGGCTGGCCCCCGTCGACGCCTGCGAGCCCCACGACGACGGCTGCCTGTTCCTCGCCGCGGAGACCCTCGGCGTGAGCTTCGAGGGCCAGGAGCTCGAGGTCGGCGACAGCGACTACGGCGAGATCACCTTCGACAACTTGCCCGTGCCCGTCCCCGAGCTGCGCATGTGGGTCGACCGCGCCTTCCAGGTGACGGGGGGCCACCGGGACTGCCTGCCCGAGATCGAGAGCACCTTCGGCTACCGCCTCCACCTGACCTCCGTCGGGCGCCCCGTCGAGGGCGACACCTGCGACCCCGGCCTGCAAGAGCCCTGCGCGACGGGGCTGCACTGCTGCTACCCCTGCGGGATCCCGGACTGCGACTTCCTGTGTACGGCCGAGGACTCGAACACCATGGAGTGCCCCCCGCCCGCGCCCTGATCGCGACCCCCCAGGCTTCGCGGACCTAGCCGATGGACAGGTCCGCGAAGTAGGGGATCCCCTGGGCGCCCAGATCGAAGTCGCGGACGTGCCAGCCGTGCACGGCCACGCTCGCGCCGTACATCAGCGGGACGAGGGGGCAGCACTCCTCGAAGCGCTGGTTGACCCCGGCGATCTGCGTCGCGTCAGCGCGCGCCCGAGCCAGGGCGCGATCCATGTCCGGGTCGCGGAAGCGGCCGATGTTGGTCGAGCTGGCCATCGCCGCGTCGACGGCGGCGCTGCGCTTGGACGAGAGCAAGGCCGCGAGGAAGTCGACGGGGTCGGGGTTCTCGGCGATGTGCCCCGACAAGATGAGGTCGTGGTGGCCGCGCCGGACCGCCTCGAAGAAGGCCTGGGGGCTCGCCGCTCGTTCGACCTCGACCTTCACGCCGACGGCCTCGAACTGCTCGACGAGCACCGCCGCGACCTCTGCCGGCGCGGGGAGGTAAGGCCGCGGCCCCCACACCGTCAGCATCTTCAGGCGCGTGGGTCGGTCGGGGATCTCGGCGAGGGCCGCGGCCGCCGTCTCGGCGCCGTACTTGGGCAAGCTGCGCTCGGTCGGGGCCATCGCCGGCGGCAGCACCCCGCGGGCGGCGAAGGCCGCCGGGTTGTCGTGGCACACCCGCGCGACCTGCCAGGGGTCGATGGCCGACGACAGCGCCCGCCGGACCGCGGCGTTGCGCAAGGATCGACGCTCGCAGTTGAACGACAAAAAGGCCGTGCTCTGCCCGGGCTGGTAGACCTTGCGCACGCCCTGCAGGCCCTTGGCGACGTCGCGGGGGAGCATCAGGGTGAAGTCGACCTCCCCAGACTCGACGGCCTCGCGCAGCGCCGTCGGTCGCCCGCGCTCGTCGACGGGGTAGACCCGGAAGGCGATGCGCTCGATGGTCGGCTTGCGGCGATCGCCCGGCTCCCAGTGGGGGTTGCGGGTCAGGATCAACACCTCACCGCTCGCGCCCTGGCTCTCCTCGGCGATCATGTAGGGCCCGGTGCCGACCCAAAAGCCCGCGCCTCGCTTGCCGATGATGCTCCAGATCTGCGCGAGCTGAAATTCGATGTCGACGTCGTCGACGAGGGTCGAGAACTGCACCCGCCCCGAGCCCGCCGCCTTGATGCGCGTGACCTCGCGCAGGGTCGCGACCCGGCCCAGCGAGCGCGCGACGTCCTCCGGCTGGACCGGGCGCCCGTCGGAGAAGCGCAGGCCCTCGGCCAGGCGCGTGGTGTAGCGCGGCTTGCCGTTGAGCCCCATGGTCTCCATTCGCACGGGCTGCGCGAGGAATCGTGGGTCATGGCGCAGCTCGCCCTCGACCCGGCGATAGAGGCTCTCGAAGCACTGCTGGCGCACGACCACGCCGAACAGCTCCTGCGCCTCCCAGGGGTCGAGTCCCTCCCAGCTGCCGAGCATGCCGACCGTCAAGGTGGTTGGGTCGAAGGCTCGAGATTTGGGCGGTCGCGGCACGATGGAGCCATTGTTTCAGACCTCACCAATCCCAGCAAAGGTCGCGGCGACGCCAGCTGAGGGCCCACCGACGCGGCCTGCGACGCGGGTTGGGAACACCGGTCACCCGCTCGGGGTCGACGATGCATGCCCACCCAGCGGCCGGCCCGAGCGCAGGGTGCGTGGAATGGCGCGCGCAGGTCGAGCCTCCGCGGCGCTCGTCAATTCCAGCGCTGCGGACGAACCGACGGGCGGGGCCGCACCGCAAACTGTCGAGATCTCGCATGTGAGCACTGGCGAAAAGTACAAAGCACGACGGACCTCAACCTGCGTGTGCACTCGTCGAGATTCGGTATATGTTTCTGACAGCGCGTCCCAGCATGTTCCCCGCAGGCCAGGACATCGCGGTGACCCTGTGTTGTGCACGGGCGGACACCGCTCTCATCCAACCCGTCGTCGAACGCCTCGAGTCCGAGGGCGTGTGGACGAATTTGGTTGAAGGCGTCGCGGAGGATCCCTTCCTGCTCGGCTCGGCGATCGACGAAGAGGCCGGCGCGTGCGTGTTCGTGATCTGCCAGAGCGCGGCCCTGGGCAACGCCGAGTACCGCCGCCTGGTCGGCATCCACAACGCGCGCAAGGGCCCTCGCCACGCGCTCATCGGCCTGTCCCTCGATCCCGAGGAGCCGCTGCGCATGGTCGAGGCGATCAACTCGGCCATCGCCATGGCCCAGCGCAACCAGTCCGACGAGAGCATGAGTCGGGGGGCGATCCAGACCGGCGCGAGCGAGTCGAGCATCCTCCGCCTGCGCGACGTCGTCGGCGTCACCACCATCGACGCGATCGGGACCGACGCCGAGCCCCCGCCGACGCAGCGCGTGACCGTCCGCAATCGCAAAGAGCGCGCCCGCGCCAAGGAAGCCTCCGAGACCCTCGAGGCCAAGCTCGCCGAGCGCCGCGACAAGCTCGAGGCCGCCCGCGCCGCGCGAGACAAGCTCCCCGACGCGCCCAAGCGCCCGCGCATCGAGCAGGCCAAGCGCCGCCTCGCCCGAGAGCGGCGCGGCAGCGGAAGCTGGTTCATCGCTGGCTTCGCGGGCATCGCCTTCTTGCTGCTCGCCGTGTTCGCCCTCATCGGTCCGGACCTGGGCGGGGACGACTCGGACACCGAAACCACGCGCTCGGGCGCCGCCGCGCAGCCGCGCGCCAAACAGGGCGCCCCCCCCACGGTGGCCGGAGATGACAAGGCGCCGGGCAAGGCGCTGACGACCAAGACCGAGGAAGTGCCGAACGAGTCGGACTCGGGCGCGGACGAGCCCGCCGCGACGGAAGACGGCGCCGCGATACAAGCCGGCGAGGCCGCGGGCTCCGACGAGTCCGACAGCTCGGGAGCGGCCGAGGCCGAGCCCGCCCAAGCCGAGGACACAGCCGAGCCCGCCGACGCGGAGGAGACGGCCGCCCTCGAGCAGCCCGAGCCCGCGCCCGCCCCCAGCAGCGAAGACGCCGACGTGCTCGCGGCCGCCATCGCCAAGGGCGAGCTCCAGTCCCTCAACCTCCTCGTCATCGCCCCCGACGAGGGCCCCTCGACCTGGATGAGCGCCGCGAACCTGTGCCGGAACAAGCGCTTCCAGGGCGTCCGCGGCTGGCGAATGCCGACCCTCAACGAGCTCAAGGCCCTGCGCAAGGCTCGAATGCTGGGCGAGGAGCGCTACTGGTCCGCGACCCTCGCCCGCAAGCACGGCACGGGCAAGGATCACGTCTACGTGTTCTCTCGCGCCGTCTACCTGCCCGAAGCCGTCGCCAAGGCCGACGAGGGCGTGCACGCTTTTTGCGTGCTCGACCGTAGCCAAGGTTGAGGGGCTGAGAGGGTCGGGAAGGCGGGGCGTTGTCGTCCACGACCGAGCCCGAAGACCGGGAGAGCCACGGGGCGCTGCTAGTCTGCGCGGGATGACGAAGCCCTCGACCCTCTGGGTGCTCGCCCCACTGCTCGGCGCCCTCGCGTGCGACAAGCCCTCCGAGGCGCCCAAAGACAGCGGCCCGGCGCTCCCCTACCGCGTCGAGGGGCCGGCCCTGGTGTTCGACGACGTGCGCGTGTTCGACGGTGAGCGCGACCTCGGGATCCAGGACGTGGTCGTCGAGGGCGAGACCATCCGCCACGTCGGCGAGGCCCTGCTGCCCGAGGCGCCCGAGGCCGCCGGCGTCCAGCGCATCGACGGCAAGGCCGGCGCCATGACCTTGATGCCCGGGCTCATCGACGCCCACGTCCACGTCACCAGCGCGGCCGACCTCCAGCGCGCCATGGTCCTGGGCGTGACCACCGAGCTCGACCAGTTCATGTCCGAGCGCTCCATGACCATGATCAAGCGCCAGCAGGCCAAGGGGCGGCTCCTCGACCACGCGGACCTGCGCTCGGCGGGGGTCTGCGCCACGCCGCCGGGGGGCCACGGGACGGAGTACGGCGTCGAGATCCCCACGGTGTCCTCGGTCGGCGAGGTCGAGGGCTGGACGCGCGACCGCGTCGACGCGGGCGTCGACTGGATCAAGATCATCTACGACGACGGGCACGCCGTCGGCCGCCCCTTCGCCGTCCTCGACGAGGCCACGCTGACCGCCCTCATCGAGGCCGCCCACGCCGCGGGCCTGCGCGCGGTGGTCCACGTCTCCGACCTCGAGGCCGCGCGCACGGCCCTGAGCGCGGGGGCGGACGGCCTGGCGCACCTGTTCTTCGACGCCGAGGCCGATCAGGCCTTCCTCGACCTGGCCGTCGAGCGCCAGGCCTTCGTCACGGACACCCTCGCGGTCATGCACATGGCCTGCGCGGACCCCCACATCGTCGCGCTGCTCGAGGACGAGGCCCTGCTCGAGCTCGCCGATCCCCAGCGCGTGATCGCCATGCGCGAGGGCGTGCGCGGGATGGCGGGCAGCGGCCTCGACTGCGGCGCCCTCGATGCCAACCTGCGCCGCCTCCACGAGGCCGGCGTCGACTTGCTGGCGAGCACCGACGCGCCCAACTTCGGCCTCGAGCACGGCCTGGGCATGCACGTCGAGCTGGCGCTGTGGGTCCAAGCTGGCCTCGAGCCCATCGCCGCCCTGCGCAGCGCCACGGAGGTCCCGGCGCGGCGCTTTGGCCTCGACGACCGCGGCCGCGTCCAGGCGGGCCTGCGCGCGGACCTGGTCCTGGTCGAGGGCGATCCGCTGGCTGACATCGCGGCCGCGCGCGCGGTCGTCGGGGTCTGGAAGGCCGGGCATGCCGTCGACCTCGACGCCCGCCGCGAGGCCGTCGCCGAGCGCCGCGCCACGCTCCGCGCCTTCCAAGAGGCCCCGCCGCCCCCCGGCAGCGAGTCGGGCCTGGTCTCGGACTTCGAGGATGACGGCGACCGCGACGGCCTGAACGCCCGCTTTGGCGCGTGGAGCCCGTCCACGGACCAGCTCATGGGCGGGAGCTCGACGGTGACCCTCCGGCGCATGAAGGGCGCCGAGGGCAGCATGGGCGCCCTCGACATGCGCGGCGAGGTCGTCCAGCCCGAAGGCGCGCCGGCTTGGGCCGGCGCGAGCTGGGTGATCCAAAAACCCGCCAACCTCAGCTCCTTCACCAAGCTGAGCTTTTGGGCCCGGGGCGCCCCCGGCCGCTACGCCGTGATGCTGTTCACCCAGCACCGCGGGGGCATGGGCGCGACCCAGAGCTTCGAGCTCGGAGACGACCCCGAGGCGTGGACCCGCGTCGAGCTCGAGTTCGCGGACTTTGGCGTGGAGCTCTGGGACGCCACGGCGCTGTTCGTGGGCGCCACCAAGGCCGGGCCCCTCGAGCTGCGCATCGACGATCTGCGCTTCGATTGAGAACCTGGACGAGCGGGGCTCAGTCGCCCTCGTCCTCGCCCTTGCCCTTGCCCTCGCCGTACTCCTTGGGCTCCACGCCCAGGATGTCAGCGGCGAGCATCATCTTCCAAAAGGGGATGAGCCCGCGCTCGGCCATGCTCACCCGGCCCCCGTCGGCGAGCACGACCATCCCGGCCTCCTCGCCCACCTCGAAGGCCGCCCGGGCCTCCGCGGCCCCTTCGGCGTCGGGGGCCACGAGCGGCCAGCCCTCGACCTCCCAGCCGTCCGCCTCGCCGATGACCACGCCGCCGATCTTTGCGCGCTCGTCCGGCCCCCAGTCCGCGGTCAGCAGCCGAGCCAGGCGCACCGAGGGCTTGGCGATCTGCTCGAAGGACTCCTGCATGTCCCCCTCGAAGCCGCCGTCCTCGAGCCCGGGGATCTCGCTGCGGGCGACCTTGCGATCGAGGAACACGAGCACGCAGTCGCGCTCGCGGCAGCCCGCGTCGTCGAGCCCGCCCACGGAAAAAGCCGGCGCGGGCGGGCCCGGCTCGGGCTCCTTCGCCCCCAGCAAGGTCCCCAGCTCGGCCAGCGCGGCCTCGTCGAGGTCGCCGGCGTGGCGCATCGCGACCTCGCCCTGCTCGTCGAGCACGACCAGGCCCAGGTGCCCCTTGGGCAAGTTGAAGGCCGTGGTCAGGGCGCCGCCGTAGTCGATGTAGATCGGCCAGCGCATCTCGGCGCGCATCGGGCCGACGAACTCGCGCTCGATCTTGCTGCGCATCACCACCGCCCCCGCCGGGGCGTCGCCCACGGAGTAGACCACCACGTCCTCGGGCATCTGCCAGCGGTGCATGGCGCGGTGGATCAGCTTGCCCTCGCCGCCGCTCATGCTCTCGCGCCCCTCGATGAGCAGCACGACCTTCTTGCCCTGCAGGTCGCCGAGGCGCACGGCCTCCATGGGCCCCTGGGCGGGCAGCTCGAGGTTCGGGATGCTGACCTCGGCCTCGATGGCCTCGAGCTCCTCGGGGATCTCCTCGACCTCGGGCCACAGCGACCACGCGGCCGCGCCGAGTCCGAGCAGCACGACGCCCACGCCGAGGGCCACGATGCGGAGGGTCTTTCGAGCCGGCATGGCGCGGAGTATAGCGGCGGCAACGCTGACGTCTGCGGGCCGGCCACAGCCGCGAGATTTGGGCCAATCGACCCCGCTGCGGCCATCTTCGCGGCTTCCGCCAGGCGCGCAGGTGTCAGCGAAGCACGATCTCGCCGGTCACCCGGACCGCGCCCAGGCCCTCGCCGATGAAGCGCCACTTCTTTTTGACCCGCGGCAGCAGGCACGCGAGCACCTCGGGGTCGCCGCCGCCCTTGGCCTCGACGGCGAGCACGGAGCCGCCGGTGAGCTTCAGCTCGAGGGTGAAGGTCTCGCCCTCGACCTGCCCGAGGGCGTTGACGTGGCACACCAGCCAGTCCCGGGTGTGACTTCGGAGCAGGCGCTTGGCGGCCTCCTCGTTGACGCCGCCCTCGACCTCGAGCTTCTTCAGGCGAAAGCTGGCCTGCTTGTCCGCGGGCGCGTCGCCTTCGCGGCCGGCCTCGCCGTAGCTCCCCGAGTTGCCCATCCCGATCGTGCCGAGCCCGGACCCGTAGTTCGGCCCCGTGTTCGAAGGACCCACCCCGTGCACGCCGAGGCCCCCGTGCCCGATCGACACGCTGCCGTCGAGGTCCGGCCCCTTCATGAGCTCCCCCCACACGCTCTCGCCTCCGGTCACCGTGGCCACGACCGCCTGCTTGGCAAAGCACAGCTCCCCCGAGCCGCCCCCCTTGGGACCAAACCTGGCCGTGAAGCAGCTCAGCTCCAGCGGGGCCTCGCCCTCGGTGGCCGGCGCGACCGTGACGGCGCGCCCCGGCGTCCAGTACTCGTGCACGAGGGCAGCCCTCCCCGCCGGGCGTCCGTCGGGCCAGCGCGCGCGCGTCCCCGCGGGGATCTGCCGCTCCTCCTCGACCTCCGTCGGCCGGACCACGCCCGGCGGGAGGTTCCCGTCAAGGCCGTCGAAGATCTCCGACGAGGTCTCGGGCGGCTCGGGGAGCTCACCGGCTGCAGGCGCCGGCACGGCCACGCCCGTCCCGGCCGGCACGAAGGCCTCCAGGAGGTAGAGCTGGGCGCCGGGAACTTCATAGTTGTTCGGGGTCTCGCGCGAGCTCCCGAGCTCGACCGTCCACCAGCCCGCGGCGCCCTCGGCCTGGCCGAGCACGCGGATCCGCGGACCCACGTCCGGCCCCGTCGGCGCGTCCGGGCCCGCGATGGTGAAGCGGGTCGCCGCCTCGCTCGGCGCCGTGAACAGGGTCGTCGACCAGGGCACGCGAACCCAGCCCGACTCGGGCAGCGAGGCCTCGGCGAGCTCTGACGGCGCCGGCGGGGTCTCCAGCCCCGTGCTCGCCTTGGGCGGCTGCTCGGGCTCCCCGCCGCTGCAGCCGGCGACCAGCCCCAGCGCGACCCCAACAAAGCAGACGCGGCTCATCCATGCGCGGCGCAGCATCGCGCCATGTTAGCAGGCGCCTCAGTCCTCTGGCGCGATGTCCAGCTCGGGGTAGCGCCGAAAGATGCCGTGCTCGTTGAAGGCCAGGCGCCGGGGCGAGGCCAGGTAGGCGGCGACCCGCTCGCGCTTGGCGACCCGCTCGCGCAAGGCCGCGAGCTTGGGCGCGTCGGCCATGTGGTGCGCGAAGGCGGTCGGCAGCGCCCACGCGATGCCCTCGAGCAGCTGAAAGAGCGCCAGGTCGACGTAGCTGTGCCGCCCGCCGATGCAGTGCGCCCCGTCGCCGCGCTCGAGCACGGCCTCGAAGTAGCGCAGCCAGCGAGGCAGGCGCCCGCGGACGAAGGCCGTGGTGTGCTCGACCGCCGCTTCCTTTTGGTCCTCGTAGTAGAGCCCCTTGCCGAGGGGATGGTGGCAGTCGTGGAGCTCGGTGGTCACGTCCGCGACGGTCAACATCAAGGTCAGCGCCTGGGCCTGGGCGAGCGCGCCCTCCGGAGCCAGGCCAAAGCGCACGCCGAGGAAGTGGCAGATGTTGGGCATCTGAGCGATGCGCTCGCGGCGGCCGTCCTCCTCGACGATCAACATCGGCGGAGCGAACACCGGGAAGCCCTCGCCCTGCCCGCCCATGCCCCCGCGGATCGCCTCGAAGCCCCCGCCCTGCTCCTCGGGCAGGCGCCCGACGTCGACGTAGGCGACCCCGGCGTCCTCGAAGATCAACCGGGGGAACTCGCCGCGCCCGGGGAGCACGGGCCAGTAGAGGAGCTCGTAGGTCGTGGCCATCGCGTCGAGCCTACTCGCTGACCTGAACCCCGCGCCAGAACGCGACCCGCCCCTCGATGTGCTTGGCGGCCTCCTTGGCCTCGGGATAAAACCACGCCGCGTCGACGTTGCGCTCGCCGTCCACGACCGCGGTCAGGTAGCTCGCCGTGCCCTTCCAACCACACACGGTGTGGGTCTCGCTGGGCTCGAAGGCCGACGCGTCGAGGGACGCCCGCGGGAAGTAGTGGTTGCCCTCGACGACCACGGTGTCGTCGCTCTCGGCCAAGACTTTGCCCTTCCAGATCGCTCGCATGGCCCATCCTACGCGGACCTCGGCGACCCGTTACGAGCTCAGGCCCGGACCAGGCGCAGCAAGGTGATCTCCGAGGGCGAGCCCGCGCGGTTGGGCGGACCCCAGTAGCCCGTCCCCGCGCTCACGTAGATCTGCGAGTCGCCGTGGCGCGACAAGCCCCGCACGTAGGGTTGGGCCAGGTAGATCAGCAGGCTCCCCGGGAAGTACTGGCCCGCGTGGGTGTGGCCGCTGAGCTGAAGGTCGAAGCCGGCCTCGGCGGCGGCGTAGATGCTGCGCGGCTGGTGGGCCAGGAGCAGCGAGAGGTCGTGGGCGGGGGCGTCGGCCTTCGCGGCCGCGGGGTCCGAGCGCAGCTTGGGCACGTGGCGCTCGACGTGCAAGTCGGGCACCCCCGCCACGAGCAGCCGCGCGGCCCCGCGCTCGACGATGCGGTGCTCGTTGATCAGCACCGTCGGCCCGAGGCTCGCCACGTGCTCGCACCACGCCGGGCCGTCCCAGTAATACTCGTGGTTGCCGGTCACGAAGAACACCCCGTGGGTCGCCTCGAGGCGCCCGAGGCCGCCGAGCTCCGGGCCGAGCTGCTCGACGAAGCCGTCGACGAAGTCTCCGGTCAGCGCGACCAGGTCGGGGGCGAGGGCGTTGGTCGCCTCGACGACCTGGTCCAGCCAGGTCCCGCGGATCGTCGGCCCGACGTGTACGTCGCTGAGCTGGGCGATGCGCAGGCCCTCGAGGTCCGGGTGCAGGTCGGCGATCGCCACGTCCACCTCGACGACCCGCGGCACACGGCGGGCCGCGGCGAAGCCCACCGAGCTCAGCCCCACGGCCCCGCCGACGATGCCGTAGTTGGCCACGTCGGCGAAAAAGCGCCGGCGATCCATGGAGCTCGGCGCCTCGCTGGCCGCGGCCGCTTCGGCGGCGTCGGCCTTGCGGCGCTCGAACAAATAGCGGCGCACCGCCAGCGAGGCCTGGGCGATCATCCGCGGCACGTCGACGGCGATGGTCAGCGCGACCAGCAAGGTCCCCACGCCCATGAACACGAAGGCCACCCACGGCAACACGCCGCGGTGGGCGTCGAACAGGCCCATGCGCGGCCCGAGGAAGCCGAGGATCGGCACGAGGTAGATGGCCACCACCGCCCCGGCGATGGTCCGCCGCGCCCACACCGGGTACTCGGTCCCCCGCAGGATCAACCGCCGCGCCACCCACAGGTGGAACAGGGCCCAGATCGACAACACGATGATCAGCGTGACGGCGCGGCTCATGGACGAGCGGGCATGGTCGCACGGCCCTCGTCAGGGCGCCCCCCAAGTGGGCGGATCAGACCACCTCGTAGACCAGCTCGATGGCGCGACCGCGGCGCTCGACGCCAACCTCGACGCCCTCGCGCACGCGCCCCGACCAGTGGCTCACGTAGCGCACGCGATCGCCCGAGCGCAGGCCGAGGGCGAACAGCGGCGTCCCGGCCCGGATGTTGCGCAGCTCGATGATCGCGCGCTCGCCCTCGGGACCGAGCAGCCAGTCGAACTCGTCGCCCGCGCTGGGCTCGTCGACGACCTCGAAGTCCGCCACGGACAGGCCGTCGAGCAGGCGCCGATCGACCTGGTAGTGGTAGCGAGCGCGCTGCTCGATCCACGGCGCGAAGGTGTCGTCGAGCGCGTCCATGCCGTCCTCTGGAGGCCGGAGGACCTGCTGACAACCGCCCGCGCGCACCCGCTGGCGGGGCGGCGGACCCCAGGCCAGCTCGGCCTCGGTGGACGCGGTCGGCAGCTCGGGGCTCGCCCCCCGCAGCTCGATCTCGACCTTCGCGGTCGCGCTCGCTTCGAGCACCTCGCCCTCTCGCTCGGGCTCGGCCCCGTGATCGCGCAGCTCGTGGATGAGCCAGCCGGCGTGGGCCGTCGCGCCGAGCACGATGGCGGCGAACCAGGGGACGAAGGTGGTCTTGTATCGCTTGCGGCTGGATGCGGTCATCGCAGGACCTGATTTGCAAGCCATGTTCCCCGCCCACGCGCCCGCCTTTGTCGTCGACATCACTCACTTTTTCGCGCTGCCGCAGGCGCCGGCGCGGCGGGCTCCCGACAGCTCGACGGGGTGGAGCGAACGCCCCTGACACTTCGTCAGCACGCCCGCACGTCGCTGACGATCTGCCGACGGTGCAAACCGAAGCCGAGCACAGTCCGTTGACCTCGGCCGTGGCCGCTCCCTCTCCCCGCGCTCCCCTGACCTCCCTCGCCGCGCTCGTCGGGCTGTGTGCCTGCACCCCGACCAACGCCGCGCCCATCGACACCCAAGGACCCGACTCGGGCCAGGGCGCCACGCTGACCCTCGCCGAGCCCGAGCCCGAGGCCGACGCTCAGCCCGGCGCGGCCGAAGAACCCGAGACCAAAGCGCCCCAGCGCCCCGACAGCCTCGGCGAGTTCGTCCGCGCCCACGACGGCCCGGTCCACCTCGAGTTCATCAGCCAGTACGGCTACGTGCACGTGGCCGAGGACGCCGGCCAGCCCTTCGAGATGCCGGCGATCATCCGCCTGTCCGCCGACGACGAGGCGGGGCAGGGCCCGCGCCCGGGCCTGGACCTGGCCATCGTCCTCGACCGCTCCGGCAGCATGGGCGGCGACAAGCTGCGCTTCGCCAAGCAGGCGGGCCTCGACCTGGTCAACCGCCTCGACGAGCAGGACCGGGTCACGCTGATCAGCTACGACGACACCGTCACGCCCCTGAGCAACCTCCAGCGCGTGGACGACGACGGCATCGAAGTCCTGCGCCGCCAGCTCCTCGACATCCAAGTCGGCGGCACCACGGCCCTGGGCCCGGCGCTGTTCATGGGCCTGCAGCGCCTCGCCGCCCCCGAGCCCTTCGGCCCCCAGACCCGCACCGAGGCTCGCCACGACCGCCTCCGCCACGTGATCTTGCTGTCCGACGGCATCGCCAACGTCGGCGAGACCCGCCCCGAGGTCATCGGGGGCCGGGTCGCCGAGCACTTCGGCGGGGGCGTGAGCGTCTCGACCCTCGGCATGGGCCTCGACTACAACGAGGACCTCATGACCCGCATCGCCGACGAGGGCGGCGGGCGCTACCACTTCATCGAAGACGCCGAGTCCATCCCCGCCATGCTCGGGGACGAGCTCGCGGGCCTGACCGCGACGGTCGCCTCGGAGGTCGACTCCGTGTTTGCGACCCTGCCTGGGACCGACGTGACCGAGGTCTACGGCTACACCCAGACCGTCGCGGGCAGCGACACGACCATCCGCGTGGGCTTTCTGGGCGCGGGCCAGTCCCGGGAGATCGTCGTCAACCTGCGCCTCGACCCCGAGCAGGTGCGCGGCTGGGCCCCCGGCGAGCGCGTCGAGCTGGGCGAGGTCGAGGTCCGCTACCGCCTGGTCACCGGCGCCACGGAGGGCGGCCCCGCGCCCATGCGCAGCCTCGCCGTCCCGGCCACCGTGCTCGTCGCCCACGACGCGGCCCAGGCCCGGGCCTCCGAGCGCACCGAGGTCACCGTCCGCGCGGCCGAGGTCGCCGCGGCGCGCCACATTCAGGCCGCGAGCGTGGCCGTGGACCAGGGCGACTTCGCCGAGGCCCAGCGCCTGCTCGAGAGCGCGAGCACGGACTTCGAGGCCCTGCGCGACGAGGCCGAGAGCGAGGAGGTCCGCGAGATGCTCGACTCGCAGCTGAGCGACCTCGAGGAGGCCGCGAGCTCCATCGAGGACGCGCGCAGCTCCGCCGCCGAGCGCAAGAAGTACAGCAAGAAGTACAAGGCCTCGTCCTACAGCAAGGGCAAGGGCAGCAAGACCAAGAAGAAAAAGTCGGTCAAGAAGAAGTAGGCGCGCCGCCGAAGGCCTCGGCCAGGGCGGCGTCGACCCGGGCCTGGTCGCTGCGCAGGCGGTAGTCGCTGGCCTGATCGATCCATTGGATGACCCCGCGCTCGTCGACGAGGATCGTCGTCGGGATCGCCATGCTCTCGAAGCCCCGGGGGATGCCGAGCGGCAGGCCGAACAGGCGGAACATCGGCGAGGTGACGGTCAGCGCCTTTTGGTGCTCGAGGCCGAAGCGGCGGATGACCGTCAGCTCGGCGTCGCTCAGCAGCGTGATCGGGTCGAGGCGATCCTCTGCGAAGTGCCTGGCCGCCTTATCGACGGGGTCCCGGGACAGGGCGACCACGCGCACGCCGAGGCTGTCGAAGTGGGGCTGCATGGCCACGAACCGCCGCAACTCGGCGGAGCAGTAGGGTCACCAGTGACCGCGGAAGAACTTGATCAGCACGCGATCACCCTCGAGCTCGGCGCTGGAGAAGGCCCGGCCGTCGTGGGTGGTCGCGGCAAAGGCCGGCAAGGGATCGCCCACCGCGACGGCCGGCTGCGTGTCGGGGGTCGGCGCCTGGGTCAGCAACCACAAAAAGAAGGCCGCGTTGCCCACGGACACGGGCGCCAGCGCCAGCGCGAGCCACGGCAGGCCCCACGCGAGGTTCGGCGCGGACAGGCCCGCGAGCACGGCCGCCAAGCCGGCCAGTCCCGCGAACACCATGGCCGCCGCGTGGCCGACCGGGCGCACGGGGACGCGCTCTTGGGAAACGCGCCAAAAGTAGTGAACCCAGACGCCCAGGCCCACCGCCACGCCGAGGCCCGCGAGGGCCCAGCTCCACCACACGTCGAGGGTCGGCACGGGTGAGCCTACGAGCCTCCCCGCCGTGTTGTTTCGGCTCGGGACACGCGAACTGGATTCGCTCGCTATGGGCATCTCGCGCGCTTTGAATCGACGATCTTCGAGTGAAGTGCGTTCTCCCGACGAAGCACGCTGCACCCCGCAGCGTGAACGAAACTCGCCGTCCCTCGAGGGCACCTCGGGCAACGATGCCGCATCTTCGAGATAGGCTCAGCCAGGGCGAAAAGCGGCCCGTGAACGCCCCTGCGCGACGGCGTGTACCGGCTCGTCGCCTGCACGAATCGCACGCGTCGCGAAGCGCCTCGCGTGAGTCCAAGCCCGAGGCTCTGCTAGCCAACGACGACGGCACTTGCGTATATCCTCGAGTGGGCGCACGAACGCGTGCGCCGAGGTGGACCAAGTGAAGCGATTCAAGATTCTCGCAACCGGTACGGCCTTCCCCGAAAAAGTGCTGACCAATGCGGACCTCGAGAAGATGGTCGATACCTCGGACGAGTGGATTACCGATCGTACGGGCATCAAGGAGCGGCGCATCGCCGACGACGAGACCTCTTCGTCGACCCTCGGCGCGGCCGCCTTGCGCAGCGCCTGCGAGCAGGCGGGCATCGAGCCCGGTGAGCTCGACGCCCTGATCGTCGCGACCTCCTCGGCCGACACCATGTTCCCGTCGACGGCCTGCTGGGTGCAGCAGCGCCTCGACATCAAGGGCAAGCCGGCCTTCGACGTGGCCGCGGGCTGCAGCGGCTTCCTCTACGCCCTCGAGGTCGCCGCGTGCATGCTGACCGCCGGCTCGTGCAAGCGCATGGCGGTCGTCGGCGCCGAGGTCATGAGCAAGGTGGTCAACTGGAAGGACCGGACCACCTGCGTGCTGTTCGGAGACGGCGCGGGCGCGATGATCATCGAGGCCACGGACGAGGACCGCGGCCTGGTGTCCTCGAACTGGGGCGCCGACGGGACCCTCGCCCCGATCCTCTATCAGCCCGCCGGCGGCACCCAGATGCCCGCCACCGAGGAGACCGTCGCCAAGCAGCTGCACACCGTCGCCATGCAGGGCAACGCGGTGTTCAAGCACGCCGTCCGGGCCATGACCTCCGCCGGGGTCCAGGCCGTCGCCGACGCGGGGCTGAAGACCGAGGACATCGGCCTGCTCATCCCCCACCAGGCCAACATGCGCATCATGGAGGCCTGCCGCACCCGGCTGAAGGTGCCCAAGGAGCGGATGTTCTCGATCGTCGACCGCTACGGCAACATGTCGGCGGCCTCGATCCCCGTGGCCATCCACGAGGCGCGCGAGGCCGGGCGCATGCCCGAGGGCACCAACGTCGCGCTGGCGGCTTTTGGCACCGGGCTGACCTGGGCCGGTGGCATCTTGCGCACCTAGGCGCTCCATCACACGTGGTGCATCCACCACTCCAGCCCGGCGTCCGCCGGGCTTTGTTTTTGGCGCCCGCTGAAACTTTTCGCTGGCACCGGGCCTTGAATTGGTGTGGCACGCGTGATCCTGCGCTGGCGAGGACCCGAATCGCTCCCAAGGATGCGTTCAGGTGAGGGTGTCGCGGTTGACGCCGCTCAAAAAAATCCTCGGACCCGTGATTTAGACCCAAATTCGCTGGAAGAGAACAGCTTTTGTCAGCTTTCTTCTGAAGCGTGCAACTTTGAGAGTCGCCCAGACGAACTCTCTGGCACCCCATCCAGGAGACCGCTCATGTTCGATCGTCACGCCGCCTTGGCCCAAGCCCCCGCCCTGACCCCCACCTCGCTGACCGCGATCCCGGTGGCCATCGTCAGCGACGATCCAAAGGTCAAGGCCTCCGTCCACACTCGCCTCACCGCTGCCCGCGAGCTCGCCGTCGTCGATGACCCCGGCCAGGCTCGCGTGCTCATTTGGGACGCGCACACCATCGAGGAAGAGGACGGGCTGCCGCGCCTGCCCGCCGCCGCCGATGAGGCCAGCGTCCAAGGTGAGCCCCCTGCCCTCGTCGCGCTCTTGCCCGACGGCGTCGATCCCCTGCCCCTGCTCGCCGTCGGCGTCCGGGCCCTCGTCGCCCGCGATGCCGGCACCCAGCGCCTGCGCGCCTCGGTGCTCGCCGCCGAGCTCGGCCTGGTCGTCCTCGACGAGGATCCCAGCGACGCCCTCGTGGCCAGCTGGTCCCCCGGCGAAGAGCCCGAGGCCAGCCCCGCGCCCACGCCCGCCCCGGCCAAGCCCGAGCCGCGCGTGGCCAACAAGCCCGCGAGCGCCCCCGAGAACAACCTGCTCACGCCCCGCGAGCGCGAGGTCCTCGAGCTCCTCGCCGACGGCCTGTCCAACCGCAACATCGGCGAGCGCCTGGGCATCTCGGCGCACACGGTCAAGTTCCACGTCGACGCGCTGCTCGACAAGCTCGACGCGCGCTCGCGGACCCAGGCCGTCGTCCAGGCCATCCGCCGCGGCCTGCTCGAGCTCGCCTAGGCGAAGCGCCGATCCAGTCCAGTCCAGTCGTTCACACGCGTGGGGG
>NZ_ABCS01000062.1 GCF_000170895.1 Plesiocystis pacifica SIR-1
TAGAGCTCGCAGGGGAGACCCCACGAGGAAAATCCAAGTCAAGTAGAGCGGAATTCAGTTGTCGGAACGCAGCCCGAGTCGCGCTCGAGTCGGGCCGCGTCGGGAGGGCTCAGCGGACGTAGCCGTCGCCCTCGTTGCGCCGGCGCAGGAAGGCCGGGACTTCGCGGTCGCTGCCGTTGCCGATGTCGCTGCGGCTCCAGCCGCCGCTCATGCCAGCGCCGCCGCTGGTCATGCTGGCGCCGGGTCCAGCCCCGCGCTGGTAGTGCCCGGACTCCTGGGGCTGCGCGGTGCCGTGGGGAATGGGTTGGCCCTGGGTGGGCATGGGCGCGTGGCCGCCGTGCTGGGCGTGGCCGCCGTGCTGGGCGTGGCCGCCCATGTGTCCGCGCCCGTGGCCGTGACCGCCGGCGACGGGGGCCTGCTGAGAGGCGTGGGGCTGACCGCCGAACATGGGGTTGATCTTGGGCGGCGCGGCGGGCTTTTGCTGCTGCTTGCGCTGCAAGCTGGCGCCGAGCACCGGCGGGCAGTTGGACGACTGCGGGGCGTGGCCGCGCTGTTGCTGCTGGCCCTGGCCCATGTTCATGCCGCCCATGCCGGGCAAGACCATGTTGAGCTGCTGGGACTGGCGGCGGGCCCGGTTGGCGTGGGCCGCGATGGCGTTGCCGAGCAGCTCCTCCTCGGGCTCGTGCTGGTCGAAGCCGGTGGCGATGACGGTGATCCGCAGGGCCTCGCCCATGTTCGGATCGACGACGGCGCCGAAGATGATGTTGCAGTCCTCGTGGGCCGCTTCCATGATCAGCGAGGCGGCCTCCTCGACCTCGTGCAGGCGCAGGTTGGGCCCGGAGGTGATGTTCATCAGGATGCCCTTGGCGCCCTGGATGGTGACGTCCTCGAGCAGCGGGCTGTTGATGGCCTGCTGCGCCGCGGCGACGGCACGGCCCTCGTCGGCGCCGACGCCCATGCCCATGAGCGCGCGGCCCTGGCTGGCCATGATCGTGCGCACGTCGGCGAAGTCGACGTTGATGATGCCCGGGATGGTGATGAGATCCGAGACGCCCTGGGTGGCGTGCTGGAGCACCTCGTCCGCGAGGCAAAAGGCGTCCATCAGCGTGCTGTTCGCCGAGGTGACGTGCAGCAAGCGATCGTTGGGGATGGTGATGAGCGTGTCGACGGCCTGCTCGAGGCGCTCGATGCCCATCTCGGCGAACTTCATGCGCCGGCGGCCCTCGAAGGAGAAGGGCTTGGTGACGACGCCGACGGTCAGCGCTCCGCACTCGCGGGCGACCTGGGCGATGATCGGGGCCGCGCCCGTGCCGGTGCCGCCGCCCATGCCGGCGGTGACGAAGACCATGTCGGCGCCCTCGAGCAGTTCGCCGATCTCGTTGACGCTCTCGAGCGCTGCCTCGCGCCCGCGCTCGGGGTTGGCACCGGCGCCGAGGCCTCGGGTGACGCGGCGCCCGAGCTGCAGGCAGGTCGGCGCCTGGTTGCGCTCGAGGGCCTGCACGTCGGTGTTCGCGGCGATGAAGTCGACGCCGGGGACCTTGGACGCGATCATCGTGTTGACCGCGTTGCCGCCAGCACCGCCCACGCCGATCACCTTGATCTTGGCCTGGTCGTTGAAGGCGTCGTCGAGTTCGAAGTGAGCCATTTTTGGTTCCTCTGTGGGGTTTGGGGTGGGTTCCGCGCAGCTCGCGGGGAGGGTCGGTGTTCAGGCTTTATCGGGTCCGGATCTGCGGCGCAAAAAAGCGGACAAAACCGAAACGAGCTGCGAACGCCGCTATCCTACATGCACCTACCTGTCGCCGTTGACAGTCAGCCACCTGGCCCAGGAGGCGGTTTTGCGGGACCCGCACTGCTTGGCTCGCATGCGGAACCAACCGATCCGTTCCCGAAAATGCGGATGTCTTCTCCCACATCCGAAATGCACGGCGCCGTGAATGAAAGCGCTTACGGCTCGGCACTTCCTGGATGTCATGGCTGCCACGCACAACTTCTTCGACACCCTCGATCAGGTCATCAGCGACGGCGCAGAGCGGAGGCTCGGCCAGCTCCACACCTCGAACGAGCGCCTCGACGGGCGGCAGATTCGGGTCGAAGGCCAGGACCTCATCCACTTCGGTTCGTGCAGCTACCTCGCCCTCGAGCGGCACCCCGCTCTGACGGCGGGGGTCGTCGACGCGGTCCAGCGCTACGGCACGCAGTTCTCCTCGTCGCGGACCTTCATGTCCCTGGGCCTCTACGAGGAGCTCGAGACCCTGCTCGGCGAGATGTTCAACCGTCCCGTGATCGCCACGGCGACGACGACCCTCGGGCACCAGTCCTCGCTGCCAGTCATCGTCGGGGACGACGACGCCGTCATCCTCGACCAGCAGGTCCACGCCAGCGTCCAGACCGCGGCGCAGCTGCTCAAGGCCCGCGGGGTCGAGACCCACGTGGTCCGCCACAACCGCATGGACGCCCTCGAGCGCAAGCTTCTCCAGCTCAAGGCCAAGAAGCGGCACATCTGGTACCTCGCCGACGGCGTCTACTCGATGTACGGCGACTGCGCGCCGATGGCCAAGCTGCTCGAGCTGCTCGATCGCCACGAGCAGTTCCACTGCTACATCGACGACGCCCACGGCGTCGGCTGGGCCGGCAAGTTCGGGCGCGGCTACGCCCTGAGCCAGATGCCGCTGGGCCCCGACGGGCAACCCCGCGAGCAGCACGAGCGCATGGTCGTCGCGGTCTCGCTCAACAAGTCCTTCGCGGCCGCCGGCGGGGCCCTGGTCCTGCCCAACGAGGCCATGCGCCAGCGCATCCGCAACTGCGGGCCCACGCTGATCTTCTCCGGGCCCATCCAGCCGCCCATGCTCGGGGCCGCCGTCGCCTCGGCCAAGCTCCACCTGTCCGAGGCGCTGCCGGTGATGCAGGCCGAGCTCGCCGACAAGGTCGCCTATTGCCAGCAGACCATGGACGAGCTCGGGCTCCCGCAGATCGGCGTGTCCGGGGCCCCGCTCTTCTTCGTCCCCGCCGGCTTGCCGCGCATCGTCTACAACATCGTCCACCGCATGAAGGCCGAGGGCTTTTACTGCAACACGGGCGTGTTCCCGGCCGTGCCCATGCGCAACGGCGGGGTGCGCTTCACCATCAACCGCGAGCTGTCCAAGGCCGACATCCGGTCCATGCTCGAGCGCCTGCGCCACCACTACCCCCTGGCCCTGGCCGAGGAGGGGCAGACTGAGGAGCGCTTCAAGAAGGACTTTCGCTTCTGCGGCCTCGACCGGACCCTGCAAGCGCCCATCGAGCGCGTCGAGGAGCCGACCGCCAACGCCTTGAAGATCCGCAGCTTCGACAGCATCGCCGAGCTGACCCCCGACCAGCAGGGGCGCTGGGACCAGCGCTTCGCCGACCGCGGGCCCATGAGCGTGGCGACCTTGCTCGAGCTCGAGCAGGCCTTCGCCAACCCCGACGCGCCCCGCGAGCACCTCGACTTTCGCTACGTCGAGATCGAGGACGAGCAGGGCGCGCTGGTGCTCGCGGCCCACTACGTCGTCGGCCTGGTCAAGGAGGACATGTTCGCCAAGGTCGAGGTGTCCGAGAAGGTCGAGGCGATCCGCGCTGGCGGGGACCCAGACTTCCTCGTGTCCAAGGCCGTGGTCCTGGGCTCGCCGCTGAGCGTGGGCGAGCACCTCTTCCTCGACCGCGAGCACCCCCGCTGGGCCGAGGCCCTGTCGGAGCTGACGGGCCTGCTGCAGACCGTCAAGGAGGAGTGCGGCGCGACCCAGGTGTTCCTGCGCGACTTCCCCCGCGGCGCGGACAAGGCCCTCGAGCGGCGCATGCTCGAGCTGGGCTACTTCGAGTTCGGCCTGCCCGACATGATGGTCATCGACGACCTGCGCTGGGCCGACCGCCAGGACTACCTCTCGCGGCTGAGCTCCAAGTACCGCTACAACGTGCGCAAGGAGGCCATCGCCCACGAAGAGCGCTTCGAGGTCCTGGTCGGCGATGAGGATCCCGCCGCGCCCCTCGACGAGGCCGAGCTGCGCCGCTGCTACGAGCTCTACTGCCAGGTCCACGCCGGCGGCCTGCAGATCAACGTGTTCCGCTTGCCTTACGCCGTGTTCGCGGCCATGGCGCGCCACGCAGACTTCGACGTGCTGCGCTTTCGGCTCACGGACGAGCCCCAGCGCGGGACCGTGGCGGTGATGTTCAGCTACGTCGGGCCCACGCGCTACTCGGCGCTCATCGTCGGCTTCGACAAGGCCATCGTGCGCAGCCACAAGGTCTACAAGCAGGCCCTGTTCCGCACCGTCGAGCGGGCCCACGCCCTCGGCTCGGCCTCGCTCAACCTCGCGTTCACGGCGGAGCTCGAGAAGAAGAAGCTCGGCGCCCGGCCCAGGCCGACCTGCGCCTACGTGATGCTCGACGACACCTTCTCGGCGAGCGTGCTCGAGGCCGTCTAGCCTAGCCCTGGATTCCGATCGCCCTGCCCATGGCCGCCACCGCGGTCGTGGGCAGTTCGCGTTGCAGCCACAGCTCGAGGGCGCGGACGCCCTGCCACAAGAGCATGGGCAGGCCGTCTTGGCCGGGGAGCCCGCGCGCGCGCGCCTGGGCGAGCAGGCCGTGTTCGGGCGCGGGGTAGACGATGTCGACGACGCGGGCGTCCGCCGTCAGCGCGTCGAGCTCCAGGGGCACCGGGAAGTCCGCGGGGCCCTCGGCGAGGCCGACGATGGTGGTGTTGACCAGCAGCTGGGCGTCGAGCTCGAGGGCCGCCCAGCTCGTCGGTTGGATGCGATCGGCGAAGCTCGGGAAGCGCTCGGCGAGGCCCTCGGGCCTGCGGCTGACCCAGCGCAGCTCGAGCTGCGGGGCGTGGGCGAGGAGGGCGTCGACGATGGCCCGGGAGGCGCCGCCGGAGCCGAGCACGACGGCGCGGCGCAGCTGATCGAGGGGCGGACCGGGGAGCTGGGCGAGGCCGGCGACAAAGCCCACCCCGTCGGTGTTGTGGCCGACGACGCCGAGCTCGGGGTCGAAGCGCAGGGTGTTGACGGCTCCGACGCGCGCGGCCTCGGGGGCGAGCTGGTCGCAGATCGCCAAAGCGGCGCGCTTGTGCGGGACGGTCAGGTTGACGCCGCCGAAGCCGAGGGCCGCGGCGCCGCGGATCGCCGCCTCGAGCTGCCCGGGCACGACGTGGAAGGGCAGGTAGCGGTGCGGCAGACCGAGGGTGGCGAAGGCCGCCCCGTGCATGGCCGGCGAGCGCGAGTGGGCGATGGGGTCTCCGAACACGCCGAAGGCCTGGGGCAGGATCTCGCTCATGGGTCGACCGCCCCAGCCTTGGAGCGGACCTCGACGGACAGCTGGCCCTCGCTCAGGCGCAGCGAGACGGCGTCGCCGACCTCGACCTCGCTGGCCTTGCGGATCACCCGGCCGCCCTCGTCCCGGGCCAGGGCGTAGCCGCGGCCGAGCACCGCCAGGGGCGAGAGGGCGTCGAGCTTGCCGGCGGCCCGAGCCAGGCGCGGGCGCAGCTCGGCGGTCATCGAGCGCCCGGCCCGGATCAATCGGCGCTCGAGCTCGTGGAGGGCGCGGCGCTGCTGGGCGACGCGGACCCGGGGATCGACGGCGGCGAGGCGCTCGGCGAGGGCCCGGTGGCGGCGGCGGTCGGCCTCGAGGGCGCCGCGAACCTCGACGAGCAAGCGCGCGTGGCTGTGCTCGAGCTGGCCGCGCTGCTCCCGGACCCAGCTCCGACCCCAGCGCTCGAGCCGGCGCGAGCCCCCGTGCAAGCGCGCGCCCAGGTCCACGGTCCGCCGCTCGATGTTGCGGACCATGCGGCGCTGGTACTCGTCGAAGCGGGCCGCGAGCTCGCGGCGATCGGGGACGACGAGCTCGCCCGCCTGCGAGGGCGTGGCGGCCCGGCGATCGGCGACCAGATCGCACACGGTCACGTCGACCTCGTGGCCCACGGCCGAGACCACGGGCACCGGGCAGTCGACCACGGCCCGCGCCAGGCCCTCGTGGTTGAAGGCCCACAGGTCCTCCATGGAGCCCCCGCCCCGGCCCAGGATGATCACCTCGATGTCTCGCGCCTCGGCAGCCCGGGCCAGCAGGCGCAACGCGGCGATGAGCTCGTAGGGCGCCTCGGGGCCCTGGACCTTGGCCGGGGAGAGCAAGATGGGCGTGGGCATGCGCCGACGGACGACCTTGATGATGTCGTGCACGGCCGCGCCGTTGGGGCTGGTGACCACGCCGATGCCCCGGGGCCACGCAGGCAGCGGCCGCTTGCGAGCCTCGGCGAACAGGCCCTCGTCGTGGAGCTTGCGCTTGAGCTGCTCGAGGGCCAGGGCGAGCTCGCCGACGCCCACCGGCTCGGCCCGCTCGGCGTAGAGCTGAAAGCGTCCCTGGGCGGCGTAGATGCCCATGCGGCCGAACACGCGCAGGCGCTGCCCCTCTTGCAGGCGAAAGCGGAGCCGACGAACGCTGGTCGCCCACATCGCCGTGGGCAAGGCCCCCCGACCGTCCTTGAGGGTGAAGTAGGCGTGGCCGCTGCGCGGGAGCACGAGGTTGGAGACCTCGCCCTCGACCCACAGCCCGGCGATGTGTTGCTCGAGGGTTCGGTGGGCGAGCTCGACGGCCTCGGACACGGCGAACACCCGCGGGCGTCGGCCGCCCCCGCGCTCGCCTCCGCCCGAGCTGCCCGGACCGCCGCGACCCCCGGGGGCGCCCGGTCGCTTACCGAAGGGGATGCCGCGCCTGGCCATGGCCCGCGGTTGTATCACCCGCGGCGGCGGCGGCGAAGCAGACCGCGCCCGTGGCGTGCGACAATCCCGGGTCTCCATGCCCCGAGCCGACCACGCCCTCGCCCTCGAGCAGGCCCTGCGCGTCGACCCCAACGACGCGGCGACCTGGCAAGTCTACGCCGACGCCCTCAACGATCGCGGCGACCCCCGCGGGCAGCTGATCGCCCTCCACCACCGCCGCCTCGCCGCGCCCCACGACCCCGTGGTGGCCGCGGCCTTCGCCGAGCAGCTCGCCCGCGTCGAGGCCAGGCTCGCCGAGCGGCCGCTGCCGGTCTTCGACGGGCCCCACGAAGTCGACGGGGACGACGACGTCGTCGACTGGAGCGACGTCGAGATCCGCCCGGTCCAGCTCGAGCAGCGCCACGGCTTCGTCCTGAGCCTGTCGATGGCCCTGACCCCGGTGAACCTCCAGGCCCTCGCCGAGCTCCTCGCCCACCCGGCCGCCACGCTGCTCGGGACCCTGCGCATCCACGACCCCAGCTCACACCTCGCCCAGCCCGAGGACTACGACTACGACGAGGAGTGGTTGCCCCAGGCCCTCGCCCTCGACCGCCTCGACAGCCTGTGTCGCCTCGACCTGCGCAGGCTGGCGCGCCTGGCCGTCGAGTATTCGCCCCTGGGCAAGTCGGCGATCGCGCGCCTGGCCCAGACCGAGAGCCTGGCCAACTTGCGCGCCCTCGACCTGCGCTACGCGTGCATCGGCGACGCGGGCCTCGAGCGCCTCGCTACCGCCGATGCCCTGAGCGCCGTCGACGACTGGAGCCTGCAGCGCAACCGCGTCGGCGCCCGGGGTCTCCGGGCCCTGCTCGGCGCGGGCCCGAGCGACGCCCGTGCGCCCCTGCGCCGCCTCGACCTGCGCGACAACCCCCTCGGCCCCGAAGGCGCGGCCGTGATCGCCGACTCCCCGCGCGTCGCCAAGCTCGAGCGCCTGCTCGCCTACCAGCGCGACCTCGGCCCCGCGGGCGCCCAGGCCCTCGGTCGCGCGAGCCAGCTCCCCGTCGCCATCCGCCGGCTGTGGGCCGGCGTCGCCCATGGCCTCGCCCCCGCCTCTGCCCCTGTCTGAGATCCGCCATGACCGATCCGACGCTGCCCTCCGTCCGCGACCCCGCCTTCGCCCAGGCCCTGGCCTTCGCCGAGCTGCCCCCCGACCAGCGCCGGCGCGTGGGCGACGAGCTGCGCGACTGGTTCTTCGAGCTGTGCGCGGCCGGGTCCGAGGGCAGCCCCGACCAGCGCGCGCGCCTGCGCAAGGTCGCGGCCGCCGTCGAGCTCGCCCCCGGGGAGCTCGGCTGCATCGACGGCCTGTCCCTCGCGCCCCACCCCACGGCCCGGCACCAGAGCGTGCGCTTCGTCCAGCTCGCCGAGCTCCCCGAGGCCCTGCGGCCCCGCTGCGCCCGGCCCTCGCCCGCCGCCCCCGAGCTCGCGGCCGTGTTCGTCGACCCCGAGGAGTTCAGCTTCCGCAGCTTCGAGAACATCGTCCCCCTCGACGCCCTGCTCGAGCCCCAGCTCGGCGAGCCCATGCGCCTCGCCAAGGTCCGGCGCTGCGGCGCGGCCCGGTCCGCGAGCGCCTACCTCTACCGCCTCCACGCCCCCGACTCGGCCCTCGCCGCGCTCACACGCCTGGACACCCTCGGCCTCTACCGCCCGCCCTTCAACGCCGGCTCCCGGGGCGGCGAGCGCTTCATCTTCCACTCGGCCAGCCTCGCCGCCGCGCTGACCCAGGCCCTGCGCGACGCCCTACCCCCGGCCTGGGCCCAGGGCTTCACCCACCTCAACCCGGTGTTCCGCTGCAACCGCTTCCGGCCCGGGGACGCCCCCTTCACGCGCCACGTCGACACGCCCTACTACGACCCCAACCAGCGCCAGGTCTCGCGCTACACCCTGCTGCTCTACCTGCGCGGGGGCGCCACCGAGGCCGGCCCGGCCACGCTGGACATCGAGGACCCCGCCGGGCCCATCGAGCTGCGCGCGCTCGAGGCCTTCGACTGCGTGCTCTTCCCCCAAGATCGCCCCCACGCGGGCGCCCCCTTCGACGCGGGCGACAAGGTCTTCCTGCGCACCGAGCTGATCTTCGAGCTGCAGGGCGAAGTCGTCGAGCACCGCCAGAGCATCGCCGCGCTGTTCTCCAAGGCCTGCTACCTCGACGGCGAGAGCGTGTTCGCCCCGGAGCTCCAGCGCCACGCCGCGGCGCGCTACGACCGGGCCGCGCGAGCCCACTGGGGCGTGCGCGAGGCCGCCGCGCAGTCGCGCGAGGCCGTCGAGCCCTACGTGCACAAGCGCTTTCGGGGCCTCGAGTTCGTGACCAACGGCCACGACTACTACTTCACCAAGAAGGCCGCGAGCCTGCGCGAGTGCGCGGCCGTGGCGATCCTCGACCTGCTCAACGCGCGGGTCGTGCCGCGCCCCGAAGACACCACCAACGACGAGCGGCTGGGCGACGCCCTGGGCCTCGGCTGCTTCCGCAAGCTGTGCGAGCGCGAGGTCTTCGAACTCGGCGGGGAGACCGACCCGGCCGAGGCCATCGCCGCTCGCCTGGCCGACGCCCGAGCGTGCGCCGAAGCGCCCCTGCTCCCGAGCGACGACGCCCTCCTCGACCCGCTCTTCCCCCCCGCCGAGACCCCCGCCCCCGAGCTGTGCTGCCCCTTCCACACCTGGCCAGCCTGGGACGCCACCCGCCACGACGAGACCATCGACCTCTACGAGCGCGCCCAGGGCTTCGCCCGACGTCGCATCCGCGGGGCGCCCCTGCTCGCCCTTGGCGAACAGCTCTACCTCGACCTGGACCGCTTCGTCGTCGAGGGCGACAAGATCCACGTGCTCAGCGACACCGCCCTGAGCCCGGTCAACTTCGCCGCGTGCTGGAACGACGAGACGCGCCCGCCCAACTACATCGACACCGAGCTGACCCTCGAAGCCCCGCACCTCCTGCTCCCGCCCATCGCGTTCGCGCAGCTGGGCGAGCTCGTCCACCTGAGCCTCGACTTGTTCCGCAACACCTGGATGCTTCGGGCCCGACCCCAGCCCGTCCCCGTCCCGCGGATCCGCAACCTCGGCCAGGAGGACTTCGAAGAAGTCGGCGATCCGAGCGCCCTCGCCAGCCCCTGGATGGAAGCCGCCGGGATCACCCTGAGCGGCACGACACCGTCCCTGCCGACCGGACCTTCCCCCTGGTGGGCCTACTTCGGCAGCGACCACGTCGCCGAGATCGATCCCGAGGCTGCGCTCTTGCGCGAGCTCTACGGCGATCTCCACGAAGCCGAGAGCTGACCTCTGTTTTGCCCCCACAGCCGGCTGGGACCGGGGGCGCTTCGTCGCTCCGCTCCTCCTCTTTGGCTTGGTGGGCAATGAAGTTCGTGCCTTGGAGAAGGCTCGTGGTCGCCCCCCCAAGCGGGGGCGTGGTTTTGCCCCCACAGCCGGCTGGGACCGGGGGCGCTTCGTCGCTCCGCTCCTCCTCTTTGGCTTGGTGGGCAATGGAGTTCGTCCCTTGGAGAAGGCTCGTGGTCGCCCCCCAAGCGGGGGCGTGGATTCGTTGACGGCGTGGCGTCGTCCACGACGGCGAAAGGGGAGGGGCTGTGAATTCATGCGCAGCCCCTTCCCTTCGGGCTGCGCGCAACAGCGAGGCTCGCCTTCGCCCCCTCGCTTTCCGCGCGCAGCTGCGCGCTCGGTCGAGCTTTGGACTCGGGCTGGATCTGCGCCGCGCCAGGGCCGATGATGGGGCCATGGTGAGGATCGTCGAACCCGACTCGTTGGTCGACGGCGACGACTGGTTCATCGCGCACTACCTGCGCACCCAGTGCGTCTACTTTGGTCCGCAAGTCAGCGATCAGAGCTTCGAGAAGTTCATGGCCCAGTTCGAGGCGGACATCGTCGACCGCCCCATGAGCCAGCGGATCGCGGTGCTCTACTACGTCCCCGACATCGCCGCGATGGACTCGCCCCGGCGCCGGCAGATCGCGGGCGTGCTCAAAGAGCAGGAAGAGAAGCTGACCCGGACCACCGCGGCCTTTTGCGTCGCGACCCGCTCGCCCCTGGTCCGCGGGGTGCTCAGCGCCCTGTTTTGGCTCGCCCCTCCCGGCTACCCCAACAAGATCACCAACAGCCCCGACGAGGCGCTGCGCTTTTTGGCCGAGCACCTCAGCGCCGTGAACCCCGAGCGCATCGGGCCCAGCTTCACCCAGCTCCTCGACCGACGCGCTCGCAAGGCTAGCTAGGGAGAGGCCTCGGCCGCCAGCGCGAGGGCCTGCGCCGTCTCGCCGTCGAAGCCGCCGAGGACCTCGAAGGCCGCGGACATGAAGCGCGCCCAGTCGGCGAGGGCCCGGCGCTGCTCCGCGCTCAACCACGTCACCCCGAGCTGGTCGCGCACGCAGCTCGACAAAAAGATCCACAGCTCCGCGTCGTCGGGCTCGCTCAGCATGCGCCGCAGCGCCGCCGGCAGGTAGTAGGCCACGGCCTGCGGCGTCATGTAGCGGAAGTCCTCCATGTGCAGGCCAGCGAGGAGCTGCGCCTCCATCTCGCCCCTGCTCCGACCGAGGAAGTGCTTCACCACGTAGGGCCCATCGATGCCACCAGTGGTCAGCTCTGCCGCCGTGCGCGGCATCGTCGCGCCCCCGAAGGCGGCTTCGATTCGCGCCTCGATCTCGGCCCGCGAGTGCGTCGTACGCTCGACCATGGCTCAGGGCCAGCTCGGCTCGTCCGTGTCGTCGTCGTCGCACACGGTCCGCTCGAGGCTGCAGTCGCCGTAGACCCCGGCCCGCGCGGCGATCAGGCACACGCCGCACTGCGCCGGGTCCTCGGCGCACAGCGGGTCGCAGGCCCGGTCGGCGCAGGAGTAGAGCTCGCCGAGCAGGCGCGTGGTCACGGGCGTGGTGTCGGTGAAGCAGTTCGCGGCGCAGGCCGAGTTTGGATCGCCGCACTCGCCGATGCAGGTCTCGAGCTGCGAGCAGCTCAGCAGCTTGATGGTCCCGGGGGTGACGCACCAGCACGCGTGCTGGAAGGTCTCCGTGGGCGTGCAGGTGAAGTTCATCAGCTGCGAGCCGCACTGCTCGAGGCACGAGATGGTCTCGAGCACCCCGGACTCGGGGTTGCAGTGCTCGAGGGTGTCCTGGTCCGAGCAGTGCTCGTCGAGCAGCGAGCAAGGGCCGCCGTCGTCGCCGGCCTCGTCCTCCGCCTCGTCGTCGCCCCCGTCCGTGCCCTCGTCGGTGCCTCCGTCGTCCGCCCCCTCGTCGACGCTCTCGAGCTCCTGAAAGAAGTCGCAGCCCGTCAACGGAGCGAGCCCGAGCCCCCCCAGGAAGAGGAGGCCGAGGACGGGAGACAGCCGAGCAGAGCGCGCGCGCACGCATCCGCTATGCCCCGGCCGCCGCCGCGCCCCAAAAAACTGTCGAAAGCGTGGCAAGCTCCGCCCATGTCGAGCACGGACGAGCCGAAGCAGGCGGACCTCGAGGCCCGCGTCGTCGAGTTGGAGATTGCCCTGAGCTTCGAGCGCCAGACCCGGGAGGCCCTCGACGAGGTCGTGCGCGAGTTCACCGCCCGCGTCGAGGTCCTCGAGGCCCGGCTGAGCGCGCTCGGCGAGCAGGTCCGCGGAACCGAGACCGACGAGGTCGACGACGGCTCGGGCTACAAGTTCTCGGGCTGATGGTGTGACGCGGGGTCTATGAGACCCGTGACACGTTGATTTCGTGCGCGGGATCTCTTGGAACCTGGGGACGAAGGGCAAGCGGGAGACCAGGGCGCTGGAGCTCCTCCCCGGGCTCGTCTCGGGCCTTCAGCCGGACCTTCTCGTCCTCGCCGAGTCCCCCGAAGATGGCGCGCGGCTCGAGGGCTTCGAGCGCGCCGACCCGATGCCGAGCGCCCGCGGACTCGAGACGCACTACCGCGAGACCGCGCTGAGCGTCCGGGCTCTGGGCCAGGGGAGCCACTACTCGGCCTACGAACTCGCCGCCCCGCGCACGCGCAGCAGCCTCAACCTGGTCACCGTCCACCTTCAATCGCCCCTCCGCGACCGCGGTGAGCAGGCTCGCGCGAGGAAGCGGGCTCAGCGGTGTCGAGAGTTCATCGAGGACCTCGAACATGCTGCCGGGAATACCCGGACGATCATCCTGGGCGACTTCAACATGGATCCCTTCGCTGTGGCGATGCTCGACATCGACGGTCTCAACGCCGTCAGCACGACGACTCGAACGCTCTACAACCCATGCTGGAGTCTCCTCGGCGATCGGCCGGGACCTTCTTCGTGGACAACGACGGTCCGGCAGGTTGCTTCTGGCACGTTCCCGATCAGCTGTTGATCCGCGGAGAGCTGGCCGGTTTTCTCAATCATGTGCGCGTCGTCGATCGCGTGGGCGAGCTAGACTTGGTGAGCGCTCGCGCCCGCAAGCCGGCACTGTCCGACCACCTTCCGCTCGCGTTCGAGCTCGATCCAACAATCTGGAGCAGCCACCCATGATGATTTCAGCGCCCCGCTTTTGGCCCACCAACCCCGGCTCGTCCACGCCCGACGACTCCCCGGGAGACATCCTTCGCGCAGCTGCGGCCGAGCTCGAGGGGCTGACGGCCGGTACGGTCTCCGCCGAGCTCCGCAGCCACCGCGACGGCGAGGACCTGCGCTACGACTTTTACCTGCTCGCTCGGCGCGCGGACTACCACTTCCTGTTGTTCCGAGCCAGCCTCGACCGCATCGGCTATCCCGTGACGCTCTTCGACCGGCCGGGCGACGCCAGCGAGCCCCTGCCCTCGGAGTCGACCTGCCTCACCCCCGAGGCCCTCGAGGGCGAGCTCAAGGCGCTGTTCACCCGCGCGGGCACCAACGCCATCATCGCCCAGCTGCGCAAGCTCTAGTCGTCGTACTCGAACAATGTCGAGATCAGCGGCGTCCGGAACAGCCCGCAGGCGTCGCGTCCAGCCAGGGTCTTCGCCGCCCAGGCCCAGGTGTCGTCCTCGGGCCGACCGCACGACAGCTCCCGGCGGTTCGCGTCGATGAAGCCCGCGTTGCGCCACGGGCCATCCTGCGTATAAGCCCAGCCCTTCGACCACTCGGCGATCACCCGGGCGTGGGGCGCCTCGAAGCGCTCGCTCATCCACGCCTCGAGCTCGGTGTAGAAGGCGTCGGCGTGGGCAGTGCCCGGGAGGGTGAGCACGTCGAGCCACAGGGCGACGTCGAAGCCGTGCTCGCGGGTGTCGGCGTCGGCGGACAGGCCCGAGAGGGTCGGGCGCTGCTCGGGCGGGGCCCCCTCCCAGGCCTCGTCGATGCCGGTGACGCGGATCTCGAGGGGCTGGTTGACGGGGTACTGCCCGCGCCCGGCGTACTCCTCGAGCATCTCGTTGAAGCGCTCGCTAAAGTCGTGGATCGCCTGCTGCATGTCCTCGCGCCGCATGAGCACGGCGTAGCCGTTGGCCGTGACCCGCACCGTGGTGTCCTTGACGTAGAGCAGGGTGTTCTTCGACGGGCCCCAGATGTCCCGGGACACGGGGTAGGCGTCGCGGCCTAGAGGATCCTTGCCGTCGAGGCCCTGGCCGGTGAGCTCGGCCATGAGCTTCCCGAGCTGCACGGCCGTCCCGGGGATCGCCGTGATCAGCTTGAGCAGATCGGTGACGATGTCGGGCATGTTGTCGGAGAAGGGGTAGTTGTTGGGACCGGTGACCTCCCGCGAGGCCTCGGGCTTGGTCTCGGCGACGCTCCAGACCTTGAGCCAGGGCTTGGTCGAAAAGGGGAACCAGATCACCTCGATCCGGCCGCTGCGCTCGAGGAAGTCGGCGCAGCTGCGCCGCGGGATGACGTTCTGCGCCGGGGGCTCGGCGAACAGCTTGGCCGCCGGGATGTTGGTGTAGCTGCGGCAGCGCATGGTGTAGTTGGGCACGGCCTCGAGCACTGCGGAGGTCACGAAGGCGCCGCCGAGGTGGGTCATCAGCGCGCGCGCCTCGGCGGCCTGGCGGCGGACGGTGTGCACGCCGTAGACGCCCGGGTTGTCGGCCTCGGGGTCCGTGCCGACGATCTCGAGCTCGACGATGCGGTTGCTCATCGAGCCGAAGTTGCGGCGGTCCTGGCCCTTCTCCTTGCGGTTGGGGATCGCCGTGCCGTGGCCGTTGATGGCCAGCACCCCGCCCACGCTCAGGTGACCCGGCGCGGGCGTGTGCACGAAGCCCAGGCCCTCGCCCTCGAGGAAGGCGAGCAGCTCGCCCATGGTCGCGCCGGTGCCGACCCGGACCCGGCGCCCGTCGACCATGGCCATGGCGTTGAGGAACTTGGTAGTGTCGACCAGCATCAGCTTGGGGTCGCTGTCGGCCCGCTGGGCGATGGTCAGCGGCGACCAGTTGTGCATGATGCCGCGGGGCCGGACGGAGAAACCCGCGACCTTGGCCCAGTTGCAGACCTGCGCGACCTCCTGGGCGCTCCGCGGGGCGCAGGTCCACGGGTGCGCGGCCGTGATCGTCCCGTCCCAGTTCTCGTAGGGCAGCGGCGCGACGGGGATGTCCGCGGGGAAGGCATCGGGGCGCGGGCCGTCCTCGGCCTCGTCGACGCCGACGAAGCGAACCTCGACATCGAGGGTCGTCCCGCGGACCTCGAACACCGCGGTCCGGCCGTTCATCTCGAAGCGCAGGCGCTCCCCCGCGGCCTCGCGCTCGCCGAGCACCGCCTTGACGACGGGCCAGACCTCGACGCCGGTCGCGAAGGTCGTGGCGGCGAGGTCGATGACCCCCGACCGACCGATGGCAAAATTGTGGGTGCGGTGGGAGCTGCGCTCGGGGTTGGCGACGACGAAATTCATCACGAACCAGCCTCGATTTCGACAACGGATGTTTTGGACGGCGTGCATGGCGAGCGCCCAAAACTAGCACCCACGCCATGGTTCCCTGGGCTCCGAGGCCGGTCGCGCTACCATGACGACATGGCTGCCACGCCCAAACCCAGAGTACCCATCCTCGCCCTCGCCCTCGTGTTTGCGAGCGCCTGCCCGGACACGAGCGAACCCGAGCGAACCGGCGGCGAGACCCCCGGGACGGATGACGAGGCTGGAGACTCGAGCGAGGACTCGACGGGAGAGCCGGAGACGGAGACCGAGACCGAGACCGGGACCGAGACCGGGACTGAAACCGGGACTGAAACTGAAACTGAAACTGAAACTGAAACCGAGACCGAGACCGAAGGCGAGGAGTCGACGGGGCCGGGCCAACCCTGCGGCGAGGACCCCGATCCCTTCCAGGTCGAGACCACCCTCGGCCTCGTCGAGGGCCGCGACGCCGTCGACGGCCAGGGCCTGCGCTACTGGGGCATCCCCTACGCGGCGCCGCCCGTGGGCCCGCTGCGCTTCGCCCCGCCCCAGCCCCCCGAGCCCTGGGACGAGCCCCTCGTCGCGTTCACCCGCGGGCCCAAGTGCGTCCAGCCCCTCGACGCCGAGGGCAGCGGGACCGAGGGCGAGGAGGACTGCCTGCAGCTCAACGTGTGGACGCCCCAGGC
Organism: Plesiocystis pacifica SIR-1; assembly: GCF_000170895.1. GTDB lineage: Bacteria > Myxococcota_A > Polyangia > Nannocystales > Nannocystaceae > Plesiocystis > Plesiocystis pacifica. The sequence goes on from NZ_ABCS01000062.1 coordinate 16,216, forward strand.
CTGCGTGGGCGCGGACCTGCCGGTGATGGTGTTCATCCACGGGGGCGGCAACGCCATCGGCAGCGCCGTCGAGCCGCTCTACGAGGGCACGCCCTTGTCGCACACCCAGGAGGTCGTGGTCGTGACCCTCAACTACCGCCTGGGCGCCCTGGGCAACCTCGCCCACCCGGGCCTCGACGCCGAGAGCCCCGACGGGGTCTCGGGCAACTACGGGCTCCAGGATCAGATCGCGGCCCTCGAGTGGGTGCAGGCCAACATCGCGGCCTTCGGCGGGGACCCGGAGCGCGTGCTGGTGTTCGGCGAGTCCGCGGGCGCCGTCAACACCTGCGCGCTGATCACCACCCCCGCCGCCCAGGGCCTGTTCAGCGCGGCCCTGGTCCAAAGCGGCGCCTGCTCGCCGCCGACCCGGGCGGCCGTCGACCCCAACGCCGAGGAGCTGGCCGCGAGCGCGGGCTGTACGGGCACGCCCGAGGAGGTCGTCGCCTGCCTGCGCGCCCTGCCCCCCGAGGAGCTCGCCTTGCTCGAGCCCACGGGCTATCCGAGCGTCGCCGCCCTCGGCCGCGGCTGGGGCCCCCACGTCGACGGCGTCGTGCTGCCCGCGTCGCCCCTCGAGGCCATGGCCGCCGGCACCCCCGGGACGCCCCTGGTCATCGGCAGCAACCGCGACGAGACCTTCCGGGACGTCCCCCCGGGGCTCACCGAGGCCCAGGTCACCGCGCTGATCGACGCGACCTTCTCCGCGCTCGCGCCCCAGGTCCTCGCCGCCTACCCCTTCGCCGACTACCCCAGCCCTAGCGAGATGTACGCCCAGCTGACCACGGACCTGAAGTTCATCTGCTCGGCCCGCCGGGGCGCCGAGGCCAGCTTCGCCGGCGGCGCGCCGACCTGGCGCTACCAGTTCGCCTACGACGGCTACTTCGTCCCCCCGGACACCCCCGCCTACGCCTTCCACGGCCTCGAGCTCCTCTACCTGTTCGACAACTTCAGCATCTTCGAGGGCATCAACTACCCGAGCCTGCCCTCGGACGTGGCGCTGAGCGAGGCCATGCAGGCTCGGTGGGTCGAGTTCGCGGCGACGGGGGTGTTCGAGGGGCCGGCCTACGACGGCGCGGATCCCTACCTCGACCTCGACGACCCGATCATCGAGGGCGCCGGGCTGCGCACCGAGCAGTGCGACTTTTGGGATGCGCTGCTCTGACGGTGCCGGCAGGACCTGCGCCCCCTTGCGCCTTCGACCGTAGAGATTGCGATCCACGCAGATGCTGCGTCGGACTAGGGTGTCAGTGGCCCATGTCCGACGACACGCTCCCGACCTCCCCCGCCCTCGGCCACGACGACGCTCCTCGCTGGAGGGTGGGCCTCGATCTCCGCCCGCGAAGCCACGGCGCCGCCCGCTTCGCCGCCTGGCTGCACGAGCGCGACCCCTCCATCCACCTCGACGGCGTGCACCTCGTCGACGCGAGCTTGCTCGAGCTCCCCGACTCGGGCGCGCGGGTTCAGCTCGTCGACCGGGCCCGGCGCGCGGCCGAGGCCGCCCTCGAGTCCCTGGGGGTCCGCGAGCACTACCAGCACGTCCACGCCCTCGTGACCACGGACGTCGTCCGGGCCCTCGCCGTCAGCGGCGGACTCAGCACCGTCACCGGGCTCATCGTCGGTCGCCGCGCGGGAGGTGAGGAGCGGGCCCTCGTCCGCCTCGGCCGCATCTGCCGTCGGCTCCTGCGCCGCGCCGAGTCCCCCGTGTTCGTGGTGCCCCCCGACCTCCAGCCCGCGCACCTCGGCGCCGGGCCGATCGTGTGCGCCGTGACACCCGAGCCCGCGAGCCTGGCCGCGGCCCGCTACGCGATGCAGCTCGGCAAAGCCATCGATCGCCCCGTCGTCTACATCCAAGCCATCGCCCTGAGCGTCCCCATGGGCCTGCCCTACGTGCCCGAGAGCGCCTGGGTCGACCTGCACGAGCAACACATGGGCCGCAGCCAGGAGACGCTGGCCCAGTGGTGCGACAAAAATGGCCTCGAGGGCGAACAGAAGGTGATCTCTGGGCCCGTGGTCTACGAGCTCATCGCCACCGCCCGGCGCCTCGACGGCTGCATGATCGTGTGCGGCTCGCGGCAGCTGAGCACCGCCGAGCGGCTGTGGACGGCGAGCACGGGCATGGGGCTAGCGGCCGGCTCGCACCTCCCGGTGGCGATCGTCCCACCCGAGGAATGAGCCAGGTGGCCCGCCAGGCGACCCGCCAGTGGTGTACCGTCGCCCCGATGGGCAAGCATGGTGTTCACGCTAGTGGCCGGCGCGTCGCGCTGTCCCTCGTCGCGGCCTTCTCCCTCGCCTGCGCCGACTCCGGCGGCGACGAGGGCATGGACGAAGTCGGGATGACCGAAGACAGCGAGGAGTCGACGGCGACGGACAGCTCGGGCTCGAGCTCGGACGAGACGGGCACCGACGCCGAGACCGGCACCGACACCGACACCGACACCGGCGTAGCCTGCACCTACCCCGAGGGGGCCGTCGAGCCCATGGCCCTCGACGCCGTGATGTCGCCCTACAGCTGGCCCGGCGCCGTGCGAGCCGACGGCACCGTGGCCTTCCTCGATCTCGCCAAGGCCCCCTGCGCCGACGACGAGGCCATCGACTGGAGCATCCACGACTTACTCGTGTTCATCTCCATCCCCGCTTGGTGACCGGCCTGCGTTCAGCACGCCGGTTCGGTCGTGCAAGTGGAGCAGCAGATCGTCGACGCGGGCGCCGAGATCATCTGGGTGCTCGAGGCCAACGCCCTCTTCCAACCCGGCACGGCCCAGGCCTGCCGCGACTTCATGGACGCGCAGGGCAGCCAGCTCGGCTGGTGCGTGGGCGACGGGGAGACCATGCCGACGGCGGGCACCTTCGACAATTCGCCCTTCAGCCAGATGCGGGGCTTCGACATCATCGTGCCCCGGGAGTCCATGGTCATCGAGTTCTCGACCAGTCACGGGACGCCAGGCGGTAACGACAACATCTCCGGGTCCGATTTGCTCGCGCAGATCGAAATGATCGCGGAGACACTGTAAATGCGAACAACTGAACACTCACCACGGATCGGGCGGCTCCTCGTCGGCGGTCTGGCCCTGGCCCTCGCTGGCACGGGCTGCACCGACGACGGCGGCGGCGGCGACGAGCTCGCGGCGGACACGGGCACCAGCGCCATGGACACGGAGTCGAGCTCGGACAGCGCCGGGACGACCTCGACGGACACGGAGTCGGACTCGGGCTCGAGCTCCGACGCCGGCACCACCGAGTCCAGCACCGACACCACCACCGACGACGGCACCACCGAGTCCAGCACCGACACCACCACCGACGACGGCACCACCGAGACCACCGGCATGAGCTGCGCCTACCCGGACGGCGCCGTCGAGCCCATGGCCCTCAACGAGGTCCTGTGGCCCTACAGCTGGTCCGAGGCCATCCGCGCCGACGGGACCACGGCCGCCCTCGACCTCGAAGAGGTCCCCTGCGACACGGACGCGGTCATCGACTGGAGCATCCACGACTTACTCGTGTTCATCTCCGTACCCGCTTGGTGACCGGGCTGCGTGCAGCACACCGGTTCGGTCGTGCAAGTTGAGCAGCAGATCGTGGACGCCGGCGCGGAGGTCATCTGGATCCTCGCGCAAGACGGCTTCGGAACCCCCGGCACCGCTCAGAGCTGCCGGAACTTCATGGACAGCCAGGGCAGCGAGCTCGGCTGGTGCGTCGGCGACGGGCAGACCGCCCCGACGGCGGAGGCCTTCATGGACTCGCCCTTCGGCAACGGCAAGGGCTTCGACATGGTCGTCGTGCGCGAGACGATGGAGGTCGTGTTCGTCACCAGCCACGGCATCGGCGGCGGCTTCGAGAACCTCACGGGCGAGGAGCTCCTCGCCGAGATTCAGATGATCGCCGAGAGCCTCTGAGCCTCAGCCCGAGCCCAAGAGCTCGGCCACGCGCCCGCGCAGCACCGGCAGGACCTCAGCCTCGAACCAGGGGTTGTTGGCAAACCACCGGCGGTTGCGCGGGCTCGGGTGCGGCAGCGGCAGGTGCTCGGGCCAGCGCGCGCGCCAGCCCTCGACGACCGAGGTCAGCGTCGCGCGCCGCTCGAGCCCGAGGTGCCAGGCCATCGCGTGGCGCCCGAGCACCAGGGTCAGCGCGACGGCGGGCAAGGCCTCGAGCACGGGCTCGCGCCAACGCTCGGCGCACTCGGGCCGGGGCGGAAGGTCCCCCGACTTGCCGCTGCCCGGGAAGCAAAAGCCCATGGGCACGACGGCGAACTTGCTCGCGTCGTAGAAGGTCGCGCGGTCGACCCCCAGCCAGTCTCGCAGCCGCTCGCCGCTGGGGTCGTCGAAGGGGACGCCCTTGGCGTGGGTGAGCCGGCCTGGGGCCTGACCGGCGATCAAGATCCGCGCGCGCGCGTCGAGCTGCACGATCGGCCGCGGGCCCAGGGGCAAGCCCTCGCACAGAGTGCAGCGGCGGATCTCGGCCAGCAGCTTCGACGGTTCGGACATGGGGCTCGGGTCCGGTCGGGCTCACTCCTCGGGGAGCGCCCAGGAGGCGGAGGCCGCGTCGAGGGGGATCTCCGCGAGGTGCACGCTGAAGTTGCTCAGGGTCTTGAGCGCGAGGCCCACGACGACCTCCAGGGCCTGGGCCCGAGTGTAGCCCGCGGCCTCGAAGGCCGCGAGGGTCTCGGCGCTCGCCTTGCCCCCTCCGCTCACCAGCTCGCCGGCCAAGGCCGCGAGCGCCCCGAGCCGCGGGTCCGCGAGCGGCTCGCCCCGGCGCAGCGCCGCGAGGTCCTCGATCGCCATGCCCGCGCCCTCGGCGAGCATGCTGTGCGCGGCGACGCAGTAGCCGCACGCGTTTTGGCGGCTCGCGGCGATCAGCACGACCTCGCGCTCGACGGGCGACAGGCTCGTGCGCGCGAACAGCTTGGTGAGCTGCACGTAGCTGTCGAGGGCCGGGGGCGCGTGGGCGAGGACCCGGTGGAGGTTGGGCGCGAAGCCCAGCTGCCGCTCGATGGCCTCGAGGGTGGGCTTGACCTCGGCGCAGGCCTGGTCGACGGCCACGGGGAGCAGCGCCCTCGCCCTGTCCTCGGACCCCAGGTTGATGTCGTCATTGATGATGTCGTTCATGTCTACGGTCCATGCTCGGGTCGGCGGCGGCTCCAGGCTCAGCCGCAAGAGGAGTTCGAGAGCGCGTCGGTCTGGACCTCGACCATGTCCGCGCGCGTCGAGAGCACCGCCGGCGCGACGGCGTCGATGTCCGCCTGGCTGATCCCGGCCGCCTGCAGGCCCGCGACGATGTCCTCGATGACCGCGTCGAAGTCCCCGTTGGTGATGCCCAGGCCCGCGTGCGCGCTGACCATGTCCCGACACAGCGCCCCCGTGGAGTCCTCGGCCCCGGCGTAGCTGGCCCCCTCGCACGCGAACAGCTCCTGGACCTGGATGGTCAGGCACTCGACGAGGTGGACCTGGGCCGGCTCGGGGAGGCTCGTGAACATCGCGGAGACGCGGCAGTCGCCGGTCAGCGCCGGCACGATGTGCTCGCTGACCACCCCGCCGACCTCGCCGGGCCCGCCGTAGCGCGAGCAGGCCGAGGTCTCTGCGGCGTGGGTCTCGGCCTCGGTCTGGGCCGAAGCTTCTCCACCCCCCTCGGAGTCTGGAGATGAGGCTGCGCAGGCGCCCGTCAACGCCGCGGCGGCGACGAGCAGGCTGTGGATCGTTCGAGTCGACATACCTTCAATCTAGGCAGCGAACCTGCGCCCACCATGCGCGGGCGTCCGGGAGTCATGACCCTGCGTTCGAAGCGGGCGCCCTCGACGGTCACGCGATCGTCGAGCGGCGCCCCGCCGACGACTCGGGCCGTCTGCGAGACGCCGCTCGGACGTCATGGGCGAGCGCCCCGACTACTCGACGCGGGTCACCGTCCAGGTCGAGGCCGAGCCCTCCCAGCCGTAGTCCTCGGCGGGGAAGTCGGCGCTGCCCTCGTAGACCTCGAACACCTCCATGCTGCCCTCGGCGGTCACGACCCCGTCCTGGGCGAAGGCGCGGCTGAAGAAGCTGAGCACCGCGGGCGCGCCGTCTTGGAGGTTGACGCTGTCGAGGGGGATGGAGTCCGGGGAGTAGTTGTCCTCCTCCGAGCCGATGTCCCACTCGACGCTGGCCAGGTCGACGCTGTCGCCGAGGGCGTGGGGGAGCGGCGCCCCGCCGACGGTGGTCAGCACGTCGTTGGTGGTCACGGGCATGGCCGCGCAGCTCAGCCGCGCCCACGCGGGGCCGGACAGGCTCTCGGTCCGGGTCTCACCGGGCGCGGTCAGCCCCGGCGCGCACTCGAGCACGGCGTAGACGTTGGGGTCCGCGCGCAGCTCCTCCGCGAACACCCCGTTGAAGCCGTCCTCGGCGAAGGTCGCCGCGCCCGTGCTGGGCACCTTGCCGTCGGCGAAGACATCGACCCAGGGGTGGTGCAGGGCGCACAGGCAAGGGCTGAACCACTGCGTGGGCGTGTCGTTGCGCAGCTCGATCTCGAAGCTCCCCTGCCAGTAGCCGAGCTGGGTGAGCGCCCCCTCGTCGACCCCCGGCGGCGGGGGCAGGGGCTCGGGGTCCGCGAAGGCGCGGGGGTCCTCGAAGTCGCGGCTCGTCGCCTCGGGGTCGCAGGCGAGGGTGCCGGTCAGGGTGAGGCCGATGAGAGAGAGGGTCGGAGCGATGGCTTTGTGCATGCTTTTGCATATGCCCTGGGCACGAAACATGACCATTGCCCAGCGTCCGTGCCCCATGCTCGACGCCGGCGGCCTGCCCGAGAGGGCGGGCCCGGTCACTGCAGCCCGCTCCCCTGGGCGGCCTCGTCGGGGGCGGGCTTCCCGGTCCCGCTGCCGGCCCCGTTCGTGGTCCCGCTGCCGGTCCCGTTGCCGGCCCCGTTGGTCCCCGGATCCCCGAAGTGGTCCTCGCAGATGAACACGCAAAAGTCGAAGAAGCCGTCGCAGTCGGCCCCGCAGCTGGGCTCCTGGTAGACGCAGGCGAGGGCGTCCTCGAGCTCGCAGGCGACCTGATCGGCGGCGCAGGACTCGACGCACTCGTCGAGGCCGTCGCTCGGCCCGGCGCGGACCAGATCGAGCTCTTCCCAGCCGTCCGGGTCGAGCTCGGGGGCCTCGTCGATGCACGCTGCGCTGGACGCCACGAAGAGCGACAACATGAGGGTGGAGGTGACTCGTAACATGCCCCGAGCTACGCAGTGATTTTCTCGGCGGTTACTCGAAACTATGCGCTTTGTGGTCATGGACGCTCGGGCTCGAACTCCGGACGCTCGAGCCTGGTCGAGGCGCGCGAGCCCGGGGAAGGTGGGGGCATGCGACTTCGACGAAGAGCGGCGCTGGCGTGCGCGGGCCTGCTGGCGTGCGCGCCGGAGACCACGGGGCGCGATCCGGCCTTTGGCTGGCTCACCGACGCCGGCGGCGATGAAGCGTCGACGGGGTCCGAGGCTGACGCGGACGCTGATGACGGCGAGGGCTCCGACGAGGGCGAGGGCGAAAGCTCCAGCGAGGGCGAAAGCTCCAGTGAGGAGTCCAGCAAGAGCGAGAGCGAGGGCGAGAGCGCCGACGAGAGCGGGGGCGAGCCCGCCGGCTGCCCCAGCGTCCTGCCCGGCACCCGCGTCGCCCGCGACGACTCGCAGACGGACTTCGCCCAACTCTACGCCGAGAACGTCGACGCCGACCCGAGCAACGACGTCGCCTGGCCCGGCATGTGGGGGGTCTCGGGCGTCCCCCAGCGCCTGTTCGTCGCCCGCGACCACTACAAGGCGCTGCGCTTCGACACCAGCACCGCCGCGCCGGACCAGCTGCGCGGGCGCTTCGAGTGGGGCGAGAGCGGCGTCGGGGGAGTCCCGACCCACGCGACCTTCACGCTGTCGACGACCTGCGGGGAGTTCGAAGCCGTGGACCCGCTGTGCCGCCGCTACTCCCCGGGCAACCGCATCCCCTGGCACCTGCCCGGGGCCTCGAACGTCGAGCTGGGCTCGTGCCCGCTGACGCCGGGGCAGGTCTACTACGTCAACGTCGTGTACGCGGACTGGAGCGGGGAGCTGGGCGAGAGCACCTGCAGCTTCGACACCTGCAACCACCTGATCAACGCCGGCGGCGGCCCGCCTGCCTTCCCCTGAACCGCCGCACTCAGGCGCGCACGCCCGCCCCGTCGCGCTGCCAGCTCGCCCGGTAGCCCCCCGGCCCGACCCCGACGAGGCGCTTGAAGGCCCGGCCGAAGGCGGCCTCGGACAGGTACCCGACGGAGTCGGCGACCTCGGCGACGGAGCGCTCGGACTGGCGCAGCTGCGCCTTGGCCAGCTCGATGCGCCAGCGGGTCAGGTACTGCATGGGCGTCAGCTGGACGCAGGCGGCGAAGCGCTCGGCGAACAGGGTCCGGCTCATGCCGGCGCCCTGGGCCAGGGCCTGCAAGCTCCACTTTTGAGCCGGCCGCTCGTGGATCAGGGTCAGGGCCCGGCCGAGCTGCGGGTCGGCGATGGCGGCGAGCACGTTCTCGGCCGAGTCCTCCTCGCAGCTCTCGACGTAGGCTCGGAGCATGTGGATGAACAGGATCTCGGCCAAGCGGCTGAGCACGGCCTCCCGCCCCGCCCGGTCTCCGCCGGCCTCCTCGCCGATGTAGCGCATGACGTCGTCGAGCCAGCGAAAGTCGTGGCCCGCGTCCGCGCCGAAGTGCAGCACCCTCGGGAGGGCGTCGAGGAGCGGGTGGAGCACGCCCGGGGGGAACGCGAAGTGTCCGCAGACCAGGGTCGTCCGCGCCCCAGGCCCGCCGTAGCGAAAGGGCCCGGCGCCGGTCCAGCCGCTCGCGGCCAGGGCCGCCTCGAGCTCGACCACGGAGCGCGCGGGGGCGTCGACGAGGTGGTGGCGCGCCCCGTGGGGCACCAGGGCCAGCTCTCCCCGACGCAGGCGCACGCCCTCGCCCTCGCCCAGCTCGAGGGTGCACTCGCCCTCCAGCGCGATGTGGAAGCGAGCCGCGCCCTCGTTGCGAGGCACCGCGAGGCCAAAGGGCGAGCCGAGCTCGGCCCGGAAGTAGAGGGTCCCGTGCAGCGGGATGACCCGCAGGATGTCGCTGAGGAGGTCCATGGCGAGCTGGCGAACCCTTGGATCCTAGCCCGCCCCCACCTACCGAGCGTCCGCATTTCCTGCCCGAGCGTTCACGACCCGGCTGGCATGGCGTGGCGTGGCTACCCGACCGAGCTCGTCTGCCCCAGCTCCCCCGCCGCCTCCTCCTCGGGCTGCAGCGGGACGAAGGGCCAGGCCAGCTCCGTCGCGTGGGACTGCGGGCGCAGCCCTTCGATGCCAAAGGCCTCGGGGTAGCGCCTGGTGATGCGCGCGGTCCCAAACAGCACGTCCCAGAAAAAGAGCAGGTTGCCGTAGTTGCCCTTGTAGTGGGTGACGCCGTCGTCCGCGTGCAGCCCGTGGTGCATGGCGTGGGTCGAGGGCGTCGAGAGCACCCGCTCGACCACCCACATCACCGGCCGCAGCGCCCGAACCCGGTACAGCGGCGCGTCCCAGCGCAGGCTCGAGTGGGCGCCGATGATCACCGTGAGCTTGACGATGATGTAGACGGCGTAGACGCTGCCAAAGCCGAGGTGGACCAGGGCCCCGGCGATCCACAGCCCGGGCATCAGCGCGTAGTACAGTAGGTTGTTGCGGTAGACGATCGAGACGCTCATGTAGGGCGCGCTGTGGTGCGCCCGGTGCAGGGTGTAGAGCCAGGGGACGCTGTGGCAGGCGCGGTGCCACCAGTACTGGGTGAGGTCGTCGCCGAGCAGCAGCATCGCGACCATCGCCCACGCGGGAAGGTGGGCGAGGGCGTCGCGGCTCCCGGGCGTCACGGCGTCGAGGAGCAAGCTCGCGGCCACCGTGACGAGGGGGCCGACCACGAAGCCCACCGCGCCCCCCGAGACCACGTCGAAGGCGAGCTGGGAGCCCGTGCGGCCGCGGACCCGATCGGCCAGCACCTCGGCGATGGCGAAGCTCAGGCCCACCCCCACGATGACAGCTCGGTAGTTCAACGCCACGCCTCAGCTTGGGCCGGCCAAGCCATGCCTACAAGTGGTATTTTGTCACCAAAACATGAATAACAAGAATACTTTGGCTGGGTTCGAGCTCCGCCACCTCCGCCACCTGCTCGCCCTCGACGCCCACGGCACGCTCCAGGCCGCGGCCCGGGCCATCCACCTCAGCCAGTCCGCGCTCACCAAGTCCATCGCGTCCCTCGAGGACGGCCTCGGGACCCCGCTGTTCGACCGCAGCGGCCGGCGCCTCGCCCCCAACGCCCTGCACGCCAAGGTCCTCGCCCGCGCGCGGGCCCTGGTCCGCGCCGCCGACGATCTCCAGCGCGAGGCTGCGCTGTTCCGCGACGGGCAGCTCGAGGAGATTCGCCTGGGCGTGGGTCCCGTCGTCGCCCTGGGCCCCATGCCCGACGTGCTCGCGCGCTTTCGAGAGCGCTTCCCGACGGTGCGCCTGGTGATCCAGGTCGGCTCGACCACCGAGCTCGCCCCGGCCCTGGTCGAGGGCGAGCTCCACTTGATCGTCTCCGATCGGGAGCAGCAAGTCGTCGACGACGCGGAGCTCGAGGTCGAGGCCCTGGGCCCCGATCCCCTCGCGGGCGCCGTGCGTCCCGAGCACCCCTTGCTCGGCTCCGAGACCCCGACGCTCGCCCACCTCCTCGCCTACCCCCGCGCCGGCGCCACCCCGCCCGCTCGCATGCGGCGCTTCGCCGAGGACCAGCTCGCGCCCCTGCTCGGCACCGCACCCACGGCGGACATCCGCTGCGACAACTACGAGGTGCTCGTGAGCCTCGCCGAGACCTCGGACATGATCGTGCTCGGCCCGCGCTCGGTGCTCGATCGCTACGCCGCCATGGGCCGCCTGGTCGTGCTCCCGGTGGTCTACCCGAGCCCGCCCTCGGAGCCGGCGGTGATGCTCGCCGCAGGCCGCCCCACCGCCCCGGCCGTGCGCAGCCTCGCCAACCTCTTCCTCGGGCGCGACGCGACCGCCTGACGCGGCCTTGTCGTCACCCATGAGCCGCGTATCATGCTGCCCGCCGTGCCCCGCCGCCTCCCGCAGCTCCTCCTCAGCCTCGCCCTGCTCGCGGGCGCGAGCGGTGGTTGCGGTCCAAGCGACGAGGAGCTCATGGCCTACGGCCCCAACCTCGTGTGGCAGGCCTGCGACATGGGCATGGTGCTCGACGAGGACGGCGAGTGTCAGGGCGTGGCCGAGCTCTACGAGTGGGAGGAGGCCATCGACGCGTGCTTGATGCTCTCCGCCGAGGACCCCGGCAACTTCCGCCTGCCCACGGAGATCGAGCTGCGCGGCGAGCTGCTGCGCCACCCCGAGCTCACCCCCGCGCGGCGGTGGATCGACACCTGGGACCTCGACGCCGAAGAGCCCGGCCCCGAGGTCCTCGACCCGGCCGGCTTCAAGCGCCGGCAAAAGCCCGAGAGCAAGCGACGCGTCCGCTGCGTCCACGACGGGCCGCGCTGAGCCTGCGAGCGGGCTAAGCCTCAGACTCCAGCCGCTCCCGGATCGCTTCGAGCTCGTGGACGACCTCGATGTCCTTGCGCCGTCCAGCGCGACGCTTGACCTCGATGAGCGCGCTGAGTTCGATGACCCGGCAAGGATGGCCAAAGGCCTCCCACCGACAGCTCCGGCCTGGTCGCATGGCGCGGGTCGTGTGGTCTCAGAGCCTCGAGCAGCCGCTCGAGGTTGGGGACAGAGAACTCCATGATGACGTCCAGGTCGAGGGTCATCCGTGCGGAGCCGTGCATGACCGCAGCCACACCTCCGACGATCGCAAACTCGAGCCCACTCGCGCACAGCCCCATCGAAACGAGTCGTACACCGACTCTCCGCCAGCCTCGTTTGCTCGAGCGTGCTCGGCCTCTCCCTCGCGCTCTCGCTGCTCGCGGCCTCCCCGGCCGGCGACCTGTCCTCCGACGACGTCCCCTACCCTCGCCCCGCTCGAAGGACGCCGACCGTGACCGAGGACGCCCTCGCGCGCCGCCTCGAGCAGGCTCACCGCGCCCGAGCCAGAGCGGCCGAGCGCCTGTTCGAAGAGCCCGGCCGGCGCTTTCGAAAGTGCCGCAGCTGCACCTCCGCAGAGATCCGCGCCGAGCAGATCGCGTTCCTGACCGAGCTCCTCGCCGAGCTCGACGTCGATCACCCCGACGTCCCCGACCTGCTGTTTCGCCTCGCGGACCACCACCGCGAGGCCAAGGCCGAGCACGAGCAGCAGGCCGCGCTCGCCCGAGAGCGCCTCGACGCCCTCGACGAGACGCCTTGACCCAACCAAAAACGAGAGCGCCCCGACAGGGACGCTCTCGTCGTGCAGGCAGACGGCTCAGGGCAGGATCTGCGCGAGCTCGTCGACGATCGGGGCGCCCCAACCGGTCGGCACGTCCCAGCCGGCGCCCGCGGCCCAGTCGTCCGTGGCGCCCGTGGTGATGTCGCGGAAGCCCTGGCTCTGGGCCTGCGTCGAGTAGTAGAGCTTCGGGTTGAAGAAGCCCAGGGGCTCCATGCCGTTGTCCTCGCGGTACTCGTTCATGACCGCGGCCATGCCCGAGAAGGTCGGCGTGGCGAAGCTGGTGCCGCCGTAGAGCTCCCAGTCGCCGACCCAGTAGATCCAGTAGGCCGAGCCGATGAAGGGCGCGGCGGCGAGGGCCAGGTCCACGGTCATGGCGTTGGTTGCGAGGTCACCCGCGACCTCGACCTGCCACGGGGGCATGGGGAAGGACAGGGTCTCGCCCGAGCCCGACTCGCTCCACGCGACCTCGTCCTGGACCACGCCCTGGTTGGTCGAGTAGACCCGCGTGCCGCCGACGGCGGTCATGTAGGGGCTCGATCCGGGCGTGTCGGTCTCGCCCGAGTTGCCGCCGGCGCTGAGCAGGGTCAGGCCCTGGGCCGAGCCGATCGCCGCCGAGACGTCGTAGGACTCGCGCACGAGCTTGGGCTCGGCGTCCTCGCGGTGCGCCAGCGAGGTGGTCAGCACCTTGGCCCCGTCGACGGGCATGCGGTACATGGCCTCGTTGAAGGCCCACAGCGACGAGGTGTTGCGGGTGTCCGGCGCGGCGTACTGGATGATCTCGGCGCCCGGCGCCATGGCCCCGGCCCACGCGGGGTTGAGGGTCGCCTCGATGCCGCGGAACACCGCGGGCTCGAGCATCTCGACCACGATGGGGTTGGGGCGCACGATGCCGAAGCTCTGCCAGAAGGTCTGCATCCACTTGGTGTGCGGGCGCGAGCCGGTCATCACCGCGATGGCCTGGCCCGAGCCGTCGTAGCCCATGTCGTAGAGCGGCGTGACGTCGTAGATGTTGGCCACGCGCTCGGGGTGCAGGCCCCAGCTGAGGTTGTCCGGCGGATCGGCGATGATGTCCCCGATCTCGTTGGGCAGCGAGCCCTCCTCCGCCGGCAGGTCACAGGTGATGACGCCGGGGCTGATGCCGGCGACGAAGGCCGGCAGGGTCATCGAGTCCGTCGTGCAGTAGACGATGAAGGGCGGCTGGCCGATCTGCGGGTTCGTGCGCTCGCAAAGGCGCAGCTCGGTGTCGAAGGCCTCGTTGAACTGGCCGACGAGCCCCGAGAAGTGGGTGTACATGCCCGAGGTGGTGACCCAGTTGACGCTGAGCCCCTCGAACTCGAGCCAGGCCTCGAGCAGCTCGACGGTGTCCTGCTCTGGCAGGTGGTGCTCGACGAGCTCGTCCCAGGTCAGGTACTGGCCGTAGATGCTGCTGAGCGGATCGCTGACGTCGAACAAGAAGGCGTCGAGGCCCTCGCGGTCGCGCACGTCGAGGGCCATCAGCGCCCGGAAGGAGTCGTTGGGATCGGCCGGGCCCAGGTCCGTGTAGACGCCCGGGAGGGGCTGAGGCACGCCGTCGGGGTTGGGCACGGGCTCCCACTCCTCCTCGGGGATCTCGTCGAGGGGGCTGCCGCCGGTGTCGGTCTCGGTGTCCGTGGTGTCGTCTTCGGTGGTGGTCTCTTCCGTGGAGCCCTCGGTGGTCTCCTCCGTCGACTCCTCGGTGGTCTCCTCCGTCGACTCCTCCGTCGTGTCGGTGGTGTCCTCGGTGGCCTCGTCCGTGCTCGAGTCCGAGCTGCCGGCTTCGTCGGGGTCGGTGTCCGTGGAGCCGACCTCATCCGCCGCGGTGTCGCTCTCCCCGTCCTCGTCGGCGCTGGCCGAAGCGCTCACCGTGTCGTCGCCAGTGCAGCCGAGAGGAAGAATGCTCAGAGCCAACAGGCCCATCGATACGCAAGTGAAACGCTTCATGTCTTCGCCGCCATAGTCCACTTCGCGCCGCCCAAGTGCGGTCTGCCAAGTAGGTGACTACCTCTACATCAATTTCTCGAAATGTCCGCCTAGTCAAGTGGCGTCGCGTACGCACTGTGACCTCTACCTTGGCACAGGGACGCCCGTACAGCGGATTTGGCATAATTCGCGCTAAATCGCGCATCAGCCGGCCGCCAAGCCGAACTGTGCGTCTGACTGCATGGGTCGAAGTCACCACCCTCCGACCGAGAGGGCATCGCCCCCTCGGTCCATTGCGAGTAAGGTGCCGACCGAATCGAATCGGGACGATCGGGCGATCAATTCATGGCTGGCAACACCTTCGGCGAACGCTTCCGCGTCACGACCTTCGGCGAGTCCCACGGCGGGGGTTTGGGCGCGATCATCGACGGATGCCCCGCAGGGCACCGTTTTCCGGCCGAGGCCATCGCGGCGCAATTGGCGAGGCGGCGCCCCGGGCAATCCGCATTGACGACCCAGCGCAAGGAAGCCGACGCGTGCGAGCTGCTGTCGGGCGTGGACCCCGAGACGGGTATGACCCTGGGAACACCCATCGCGTTTCTGGTCCGCAACAAGGACTACAAGAGTGGCCACTATGCAGATCTCGCCCAGCTGTATCGCCCCAGCCACGCAGATTTCACCTACGACGCCCGCTTTGGTCGGCGAGCCGTCGCGGGCGGCGGGCGCTCATCGGCGCGGGAGACGGTCGCCCGCGTGGCGGCGGGGGCCCTGGCTGAAGACTTGCTCCGTGCCCGCCTCGGTGTCGAGGTGATCGCGTGGGTCGAGCGCATCGCCGAGCTGAGCCTGAACCGGAACAGCGTCAACGAGTCCACCGTCGATCGCGCGCAGGTCGATCAAAGCCCGGTCCGCTGCCCCGACCCCGAGGCGGCGACGGCCATGGAGGCCGCGATTCGAGCCGCCCGCAAGGACGGGGACTCGCTCGGCGGCGTGGTCCGCTGCGTGGTCCGTAACGTCCCCCCGGGCCTGGGCGAACCGGTCTTCGACAAGCTCACCGCCGAGCTCGCCCACGCCATGATGAGCCTCCCGGCGACCCGGGGCTTCGAAGTGGGTGAGGGCTTCGCGGCCACGACCATGCGCGGCTCGACCCACAACGATCCCTTCCGCGTCCGCGACGGCCAGGTCCGCGCGGCCACCAACCACAGCGGCGGCATCCAAGGCGGCATCAGCAACGGCGAGACCATCCGCTTCGCCGTGGCCTTCAAACCCACGGCGACGATCTTCAAGACCCAGCAGACCGCCACCCGCGACGGCCGCGAGATCGACTTCGTGCCCAGCAAGGGCCGCCACGATCCCTGCGTGCTGCCGCGGGCCGTGCCCATGGTCGAGGCCATGGCCGCGCTCGTCGTCCTCGACCACAGCCTGCGCCGCCTGGGCGCGCGCGCCGACGAGCTCAGCTGGCGCAGCGGCCCGGCCCTCGACGTGCTCGAAGCCAGCGAGGACACTCCCCCGTCGTGAGCGGCGAACCCAAACCAGCCCGGCCCCAGCTGCGCCTGATGCCGGCCCCGGAGGACCGCGAGGCCGTCGTCGACGCCGAGGTGGTCTCGAGCGCGCCCGCGTCGAGCAAGGGTCGCCGCCTCGCCCCCGGCGCGCCCGAGTCCCCGGGCACCGTGCCCTTTGGTCTGAGCCAGCTGCTGCGCGTCGGCGAGCCCGTGGTCTGGTGGAACGCGAAAGAAGCCATCGCCTGGCGACCGGTGGCCTGGGTGCTCGCCGCTGGCCTCGTCGTCCTGGCCCTGGCCACCGCGTTCGCGCCCCAGCTGTGGTCCCAGCCCCTCGAGGAGCTGTGGAAGCCGCTCGTGCCCACCCTCGCGCCGGCGGCCTTGCTGCTCGCCCGCGAGTGGTACAGCCGCCGCTACGTCATGGTCACCGACAACTCGGTGATCACCCTGGACATGCTCGGCAAGGGCGAGCGCCTGGCCTTCCGCAACATCCGCCGCGTCCGCAGCGACCTGCTCACCGGCGGCATCTTGCTCGAGGGCGCCGCCCACAAGCTGCGCATCCCTCCCCTGCTCGCCGAGGACACCCGGGCGGCCATCGCCACCCAGCGGCGCAACGTGATCCGCGGGCAGGAGGAGCAGGCCGACGACCCCATGGGCTGGCTGCCCTGAACCTCCCATGCCCCGCGATGGGGCGAACTCGGTCGGCGCCAACGCCCCACCCGGCCCCGGGCGGGGAGCCAGGCCCGACCCCGCTCCAGCTTGTCAGCGCGGGGTCACGTCGACTTCAATGGGCGCGCGGATTCGGGCCGATGGGGCCTGCGCCTGCGCGCTCGCCTTCGACGCGGTCACCGAAGGCGAGTCTCACCCCGATGACCGCGACGATCCGGAGTATCCGAGCATGGACATCCAGTCTTTCCACCAATCCTGCATCGAGGCTGAAGGAGGCGACGCGCTCACCCGCGCCCTGCGTGGCATCTGCGAGCACCGCCACGCGGCCGAGCCCGTCGGCTCCCGCACCTGCGAGAGCGTGGGCTGGGAGCCGTGGAGCGGAGACCCGCGCAGCACCGTCGAGGCCATGGGCTGGCAGCAGTGGACCCCAGACCTGCGCAACGCCCTCGAGGCCGTCGAGGGCTGGCAGCCCTGGAGCCCGTCCCCGGCCCTCGAAAGCTGAGCGCGCGATGGCGCTGCAGGCGATTCGATCCCTCCTCCTCGCCATGCCCGAGGCCGTGAGCTACCCGGACATGCGCGCGTTCATCGATCGCTCCGTCGCGCCCTCGAGCCTGCCGTGCTGGGACTACGCGCCCCTCGCGTGCGCCGCGGTCGGGGCTCCCCCCACCGCGGCGCTGCCCGCCGCCGCGGCGATCTTCGCCCAGCTCGCGGCCATCCACCTCGTCGACGATCTGCTCGACGAGGATCCCCGCGGCCTCCACCACCCGATCGGTGTCGGTCGCGCGGCCAACCTCGCGCTGGGCTTTTCGGCGGCCAGCCACCGCGCCCTCGCCGAGGCCGAGCTGCCAGCGGGCGTCGAGGCCGAGCTCCAGGGCCGCCTCGCGGTCATGGCCATGGCCACGGCGAAGGCCCAGGCCGAGGACCTCGCGAGCTGCGCCGACGAGGAGGCCTACTGGCGCATCGTCGACATGAAGACCCCGCCCTTGTTCGGCTGCGCCCTCGCCCTCGGCGCGCGCTGTGGCGGGGCCACGCGCGAGCTCGCCGACGCCATCGCCGAGCTCGGGCTGCCCCTGGGTCGGCTGATCCAGATCGGCGATGACCTCGGCGACGCCCTCGCTACCCCGGCGAGCCCCGACTGGTCCCGACCGCGCAACAACCTGGTGCTGCACTACGCGCTGACGGCCCCCCACCCCCAGCGCGAGCGCTTCGCGGACCTCGTCGAGGCGTCGAGCGACCCCGAGGCCCTGCGCGAGGCCCAGGCCCTGGTGTTCGCCTGCGGGGCGGCGTCCTACTGCGTCTACCGCATGCTCGAGGCCCGCGCCGACGCCCAGCGGCGCATCGACGCGCTCGCCCTCGCCGACGCGAGCCCCCTGACCCAGCTGCTCGAGCGCCTGTGCGCGCCCGTGCGGGGCTTGCTGCGCCAAAGCGGCGCCGACCCGGACGAAGCCATCGCGGCCTTCGAAGCTCGAGCGCGGCGGCCCTAACCCAGCTTCGCGCCGAGCCAGGCGTCGAAGTCCGGGTGGGCGGCGCGGGCTGCCTGGACGACGCGCGCAGGATCGGGCGCGGGCTCGATGCCACGCGCCGTGAAGAAGGCCTCCGCCGCCTCTCCCTCGAGCTCGTCGAGCTCGGGTTCGAAGCCCCGCGGAGTGATGCGCGAAAACCCGTGGGCCGCGATGGCCAGGAACTCGTCGAGGCCGTTGGCGATCACCCCGTTCCCGTCGCCCTCGTCGTCGAGGTAGACGATCGGCGCGTCGAGCATCGGGCGGCCGTCGTGGGACCAAAAGCCGTACAGGCAGCCGCTGCTGCCCTGCAACCAGATGAACAGCTGCTCGCGCATCGCCGCCGCGCTCTCGGGCGTCCCGGCCCAAGTCTCGAGGCTGTCCTCGCCGGGCTCTGCGAAGTTGCAGTCGTCGAAGGGGTAGATGCGGTCGTCGTCGACAAAGGCGAAGACCGCCGCGCGAGCGATCGCCGCAGGCACGGCATGGGGCGCGAACACCCTCTCGAGGTAGGCGTTGATGTCGTTCATGGCGGGCGCTCGTGCAAGATAGCTCCCCCGCGGCGGTGGGGGTCCTGCTACGATATCCAGGTGTTCTCCCGTTATTTTGACAGCGCGCGTGTTCCCGCCTCCCTCGCCCTGCTGAGCGCCGCGACCTTGTCGCTCTCGCTCGCCGCGTGCGGAGACAGCAGCGCCGAGGAAGGCAACGACGAGGTCGACGAGTCCGCGGACACGGACGCCGGCAGCGACTCGAGCGACGCGAGCACGGGCGAGGAGGGCAGCTCCGGCAGCGGCTCGGAGACGGCCGAGACCACCGCGGACGACACGACCACCGCCGACACCACGACCACCGAGGGCTCGACCGACGCGGGCACCGAGACCGCGGACGACACGACCACCGCCGACACCTCGACCGACACGAGCACCGAGGAGGACACGACCGAGGAGGACACCGGCATCAAGCTCGACGTCGCCGACGAGGGCTGCCAGCCGCCCCTGGGCGGCAACATCCAGTCCTTCATCTGGATCGCCAACTCCAACGAGGGCACGGTGTCCAAGATCGACACCCAGGCCCTCGTCGAGGTCGGCCGCTACCAGGTGCTGCCCGGCGGCGGCGGCTCGCCCTCGCGGACCTCGGTCAACCAGCAGGGCGACATGGCCGTGGCCGCGCGCACCGGCGGGGTCACCAAGATCATCGGCAACTCGATGACCTGCCCCGACACCAACGGCACCCCCGGCGTGCAGACCTCGGCCGGGCCCAACGACGTGGTCGCCTGGGACGACGAGGAGTGCCGGGCCTGGCACGCGCCCATGCCCTACACCAACATGCGCGCCGTCGCCTGGACCGCGAGCGTGTGGGACGACAACAACTGCCTGTGGGAGACGCCGCAGCTGTGGGTCGGCGGCAACACCTCGGCCGACGGCTCCGTCGAGGTCCGCCTCCTCGACGGCGACGACGGCACGACGATCCAGACCGTCGCCATCCCGGAGCTCAGCCTGCCCCTGGGCCACGGCGCCTACGGGGCCGTGGTCGACAGCGAGGACAACCTGTGGCTCGCGCAGATCTACGAGAACCAGATGGTCCGCGTCGACCGCGAGGACTTCAGCTACGAGCTCTACGACGAGCCCGAGCACGTCTACGGCATCGCCATCGACAGCGACGACCGGGTGTTCCTGTGCAACCGCCACGTCATGCGCTTCGACGCCATGAGCTCGGTCTTCGACACCAGCCTCATCGAGGACTGGCAGGGCTTTTACGGCCACACCGGCGGCTGCATGATCGACGACCAGGGCCGGCTGTGGAAGGGCATCGACGACGCCCTCTACGCCGTCGACACCGACACCCTCGAGATCGTCGACACCATCGCCATGCCCGAGGGGCTGATGTGGGGGATCGCCATCGACTTCCACGGCTACGTATGGTCCATCCCCAAGGGCGGCGACACGGCCTACCGCGTCGACCCGGACACCCACGACATCGAGTCCGTGGGTGGTTTGGTCGGGGCCTACACCTACAGCGACATGACCGGCTTCAGCCTCGAGCAGGTCAACCCGCAGTAGGGCGGCCGCGCGAGGGTCAGTCGTCCGAGCGCCCCGGGAAGCCGTCGCGCACGAACCGGTAGCCGCCGCAGCGGGTCTCCCCGCACTTCCCCTCGCCTTCGATCTGGGCCCCGCACGCGCCCTCGCCTTCCCCCTACTCCGTCCCCGCCCCTTCCTCGGGCTGGCTCGTCGAGCGTGCCTGCCCCTTCACGCACGCGCTCGACAGCGGCGCGGACGCGAGCACGGACAGGGCCGCGCAGATCGACGGGAGGCGAGCGCGGCGGGCCATGCCCCAGCATAGCCCGCCAGCGCGCGCTCTGGGCTCCGCTCAATCTTCCTCGCCACCCGCGAAGCCGTGGCCGAGGATCGCAAACACGGGCGCGAGGATCATCGCGGCGATGGTCGTCCCGGCTCGCACGGCGTAGGCGTCGAGGGCGAACAGCTGCGGGCTGAGCAACAGCCCCGAGCCCACGAGCACGGCGAGCGTCGCGAAGATCAGCCGCTTGGCCGAGAGCGGGCGTCCGGCCGAGAGCCACACGCCCAGGGCCGAGCCGAGCAGCCAGCACACCGTGCCCACGGCCACCAGGGGCCCGAGGGCGTCGAAGCCGGGGTCGAGGGCGTAGTTGGTCAGTCCGGCCCCGATCGCCGTGAGCACGATGGCGATCAAGATGCCCGCGCCCCAGTCCAGGAGCCACGAGATGGCGCGCTTGTGGTCGCGGGGGCCGTAGCCAGGAGGGAGCTTGGAGGGGGGCACGGGTCGGGAAGCGAAGCGTCAGCTCGCGCGTTGGAGTGGGCCGGTCGCCGTCTTGTTCCCGCCATCCTACAGCCGCCGCCCCCGAGCGTGGCCCACTTGGGCGGGTCGAGGGGCCCTCGAGCGCCCGCGTGGGCGCGAGATCTGCCGCGACAGCCGTGCTAGCGTGGCAGGACCGCCCTCGGGCACGGACCCCCACCCCAGCACGATGACGGCGACGAACGCGACGAGCACGCCCCGCCAGCGGCCCCCTGGGCGACCTCCTCGGCAGGTCCGTGTCCGGCGACGCTCCCTCGCCGGGTGTGCGGCCCTCGGGGCCTTCGTGGTCGCCAGCTGGGCCCCAGGCCAGCGCCCCGCCCGGGCCTCGACCGTCGCCGAGCAGCGCGCGCGCCTGCCCCCGCCGGCGACCTGCCAAGACCCCGTCGCCGGCGTGTGGAAGTCCCACAGCTACGACAAGATCTACCTCGACTGGACCATCTTCACCCTCGAGATGCGCCGCGTCGCCGAGGGCAGCGAAGAGTTCGAGGGCACGATCACCAACCAAAGCTGGATCGCCGAGGCCCACGAGAGCTCCCCGCCGGCCTGCCGCGGCGACCTGCACTACGTCATCTCCATGGACGCCCAGGGCAACGTCCACGACCAGACCGTCAACTTCGGGGGCGTGGGCAACTACCGCGTCGACGACGTGCCCTGCGGCACCTGGGACATGGGCTACAACCTCGACCACTTCACCGGGGTCATCGACCCGGAGATCCTCGAGTTCCAGACCGTCAACAACGACGGCGGCCGGGCGGTGAACGAGCCGGTGGTGTTCCGCCGGGTCGCCTGCCTCGACGGCGACGAGGTCGACACGGCGCCCCGGGTGGCCGTGGTCCCGCCGCCCTTTTACCCGCCCGAGGAAGAAGGAGGGGGCTGTGGCTTCCGCAGCTGAGGCCAAGACCAAACCCCGCGCGCTGGCCAAGCGGGCGCGCTGGCCCAAGCTGGCCCGCGGGCTCCGGCGCGCGGGTGAGCTCGCGACCCGGGCCATGGGCCCGATCCCGCTGACGCCCCTGGGCGTGCTCGTGCTCGGCGGCTGCGCGTGGGCCTTCTTCGGCTTCGGCCTCGGCCGCCTCGACCTCGTGCTCTTGGTCCTCGGCGCCGCGGGCCTGGGCGTCGGCGCCGTCGCCATGCTGACCACCATCCTCGCCGCGGTGCTGACCTGGCGCTGGCACCGACGCACCGATCGCTCCGGCGGCGCGCCCGGAGACGAGGGCGAGCAGGGCGCGCGCAGCATCGACGTCGAGTGCGGCTACGCCGTCGCCACGGGCTTTTGGCTGCCGCGCCTGCGCGGCTGCCTTCTGGACATCCGCTGGCCTGGCTCGAGCCCGAGGCCGAGGTCCGCGTCGAGGCTCAAGGCGGGCGGCTGCGCGAGAAGGTGCTCGCGGCCCGCCGCGGCCAGGTCGCCAAGGTCGTCCGCGAGCTCGAGGTCGGCGACATCTTCGGCCTGACCCAGATCCGCCTGCGCCTGACCGAGCACCGCAAGGTCCGCTTCGTGCCCTCCGTCGGTCGCCTCGACCGCGTCGAGGTCGTCCGCGGCATGGCCGGCGGCGAGGACATCTCCCACCCCGAGGGCCCCATGGAGGGCGAGCTCTACGACCTGCGCCACTACGCCCCCGGCGACCCGATCCGCTTCGTGCTGTGGAAGGTGTTCGCGCGCACCCGCCAGCTCGTCGTGCGCTCCCCCGAGCGCGCGCTGAGCCCGATCCGCCAGACCTGCGCCTACCTCGTGGCCGGGCCCGCCGACGAGCCCGCGGCCGGGGCCGCGCGCCTGGCCATCGAGCGCGGCGCCCTGGGCAGCGAGTGGGTGCTCGGCGCCGACGGCAGCCACGACGACGCCACGCGCAAGGACCAGGCCGTCGATCTGCTCGCCCGCTCGGCGACGGTCAGCGGCACCGAGCGCGGCGGCCGGGGGCTGGGCGAGTTCTTGCGGCGGCGCAGCCAGGGCGGCATGGGTCGAGCCGTCGTGTTCGTCCCCGGCCGGCCTGGGCCGTGGCTCGACGCCGTCGTCAACCAGTGCGCGGGACACGACGGCGCCTGTGGCCGCGGAGGCCTGCGCGGGCAGATCGAATTCGTCGTCGGCACCGACGGCATCGAGCGCGCCCGGCCGCGCAACTGGCTGGCCCGCCTGGCCCTGCGCGAGCGCAAGCCCCAGCTCCGGCGCCAGGCGCAGACCAAAGCCCCCGCCGAGGACGAGCGCGTCGAGACCCAAGACCGCGTGACCACCGAAGAGCTCGCCAAGGTCGTGGCCGCCCTGTCCAAGGTCGGCCGGGTCGTCGTCGTCGACCGCCAGGCCGGGCGCGTGTTCGCGGGCGGGCAGCTCACGGCCATGGCCGAAGATCGAAGGCGAGCGGCGTAGGACATCCCATGGCGAAGCGTTGGCGACAGCAAGACTGGGAGCGGGAGCTCGAGCGCCTCGAGCAGCAGGCCTCGGGCAAGCGCGCCCCCGCCAAGCCGCCCCGGACCTTCGGCGAGCGGGTGCTCGGCGTCGTCCGCCTCGCCCGCCACCCGATCCGCGCCGGCGCCATGGCCATGGCCGGCCTCGCCCTGGCCTGGGGCATGGCCACGGGCTCGGGCCTGGTCGCGGTCATGCTCGGAGCCGTCGCTGGCGTCGCCCTCGGTGAGCTGCTCGCGCGGACCTCGAGCCGACTGATCACCGTGCTCCTCGGCCTCGCGGCGGGCTGCGCCCTCGCGTGGTGGGCCGCCGACCGCATCACCCACTGGCGCATCATCCCCGCCCTCGTCGGCCCCGGCGCGGCCCTCAACCTCAGCTCCCTGCTGCGCTTTTTCGTGATCAGCCTGACCGCCGTGGGCGGGCTGCGGACCCTCGCGGCGCGCCACCCCGCCCTCGTCGGGCTCGAGGTCGCGGCCGTCGGCGCGAGCGTGGCCGCGATGTTCGCGACCCACCGCGACGGCGTCATCGCCCGACCCCTGTGGCTGTCCGACTGGGCGTGGCAGCACGGCTACGATCCCGCCGACGTGCTCTTGAGCGTGGGCGCGGTCGCGGTCCTGGTCCTCGCCGGCCTGCTCATCGCCGAGTCCGAGCGCCGCGTCAGCCTGGCCTCGCTGGCCGGCATCGCCGTGGTCGTCTTCCTCGAGCTCAGCCTCTTGTCCCTCGAGGGCCTGCCCGAGCCCCAAGCCAACAGCGACCTGGGCCTGACGGAGTCGCAGATGGGCGACCCTCCCAAGCCCACCGAGGGCGGCGGCCGCGGACCCGGAGCTGAGGAGCCCGACCCCGACGACGCCCAGGGCGGCCAGGGTCAAAAGCCCGACAAATCCGAGCAACAAGGCGGCGGTGGCGGCCAGCAACAGCAGCAAGAGCAAGGCGGCGGCCAGGGCCAGCAGCAGCAAGAGCAGCAGGGCGGCCAGCAGCAACAAGAGCAGGGCGGCGGCCAGGGTCAGCAGCAAGAGCAGCAGCAGGGCGGCGAACAGCAGCAGCAACAGGGCGAGCAGCAGCAGGGCGAGCAGCAACAGGGCGGCCAGCAGCAGCAGGGCGAGCAACAACAGGGCGAGCAGCAGCAGCAACAAGAGCAGCAAGGCGGCGGCGGACAGTCCGAGCAGGAGGACCAGTCCGAGCAGCCCCAGCTCGACGGCGAGTTCTCCGAGGGCACCGCGCCCGCGCCCATGGCCGTGGTCCTGCTCGGCGACGACTACAGCCCGCCGATGCAGTCCTACTACTTCCGCCAGGACGCCTGGTCCCACTTCAACGGCTCACGCCTCCTCGCCCCGCGCCGCCCGGACGTCGACCGCGACATCGTGCGCCGCTTCCCCGCGCGGCCCGTGGACGTCGCCGAGCTGCCCCCCAGCGAGGCCCTCGCCGACGAGCTGCTGACCCAGGTCCACACCGAGGTCGTGCTCCTCGCCAAGCACGCCCAGCCCTTCGCGCTCGAGTCCGCGACCGCGATGAAGCCCGAGCCCAACCCCAACCCGGCGCGCTTTTTGAGGGCCTACAGCGTCGTCTCCCTAGCCCCTGCTTGGGAGCCAGAGCAGCTCGCCGGGCGCGACGCGGGCAACCCCGAGTGGACCGACGCGCAGCTCGAGTTCTACACCCGGCCGTCCGACGACCCGCGCTTTGGCGAGCTCGCCCAGGAGATCATCGCCGAGCTGCCCGAGTCCCGCCGCGGCGATCCCTTCGTCGAGGCCCTCGCCGTCAAGCTGTGGATGGACGAGCAGCTGACCTACTCCACGGCCGAGCGCCACGCGGGCGTGCCCGACCCCACCGCCGACTTCCTGTTCGGCAACCGCATCGGCTACTGCGTGCACTTTGCCCACGCCGCGGTGTTCATGTGGCGCAGCCTCGGCATCCCGGCCCGCGTGGGCACGGGCTACATGGTCACCGAGGATCAGCGCCGCGGCTCGACCATCGTGATCCGGGGCGGAGACGCCCACGCCTGGCCGGAGCTCTACCTCGACGGCGTCGGCTGGGTGATCCTCGACATCTCGGCGGCCGAGAACCTCGACCCGCCGGGGCAGCCCATCGCCGAGGACCTCACCGATCTGCTCGGCGACATGGCCCGCAACGAGACCGACGAAGAGGGCGAGCGCGCCGAGGGCCCCGTCGAGCGGCGCAGCTTCGGCCGCGACCTGGGCCTGGCCGTGCTCAACTTCATCGTGCTCTTCCTGGCCTGGCTCTACCTGGTCAAGATCTGGCGCCGCGTCGCGCCCCGCTTCGCCCGGCAGCGCAAGCTGCCCGCGGTCAGCTACCGCGCCGTCGTCGATCGGCTCACCGACGCCGGCCTGACCCGGGCCTACGGCGAGACCCGCGAGGCCTTCGCCCGCCGCGTCGCCAAGCAGGTCCCGAGCCTCGCCGGGCTGACCTCCATGCACGTCGCCGCGCGCTTTGGGGACCCGCGCCGGGAACTCGGCGAGCGCCCCGAGTTCGACCCCCAAGTCTGGGAGAAGGGCCTGCGCGACATTCGCGCCGAGCTCCCGCTGTCCATTCCGCGCTGGCGACGCGTGCTTGGAGTGTTGGACCCGACGACGGCTCTTCGGGCGCGCTAACGAGCTACAAAGAGGCTCAGCCCGGCACCAGCAGCCCAGCCCCCGCGATGGTCTGGGCCACGTAGTCCGCCGGCGAGGTCGCGCCGTCCTCGGCGATCATCCACCACTGCTTGCGCAAGCTGCTCAGCAAGTTGGTCCGCTGCTCCTCGGTCATGTCGGGCAAGCGCTTCAACCAGTAGCGGACCTTCTTGGCGTCGAGCTGGGGGGCCCGCTCGATGGCGGCGACGAGGGTCGGGAACTGCTCGCGCAAAGCCGGATCGATCTTCGCGGCCGCCCCGGGCTCCGAGGGCTTCGGCGTGAACCGGCGCAGGATCTCGGCGTAGCCCTCGAGCGCCTCGGCGGACATCAGGCCCATGGCCAGGGTCCAGCTCGGGTCGCTCGCGCTCTGGAGCTCGATGAGCACGACGAGCTCCTTGGCGAGCTCGAGCTGGCCCTCGGCGACGAACACGGGCGCGGCGTAGGCCTGGACGCAGCGCCGACCGCAGGCCTCGCCCACGCCCGCGCTGCACATGGCCTCGGCGACCTCGTCGGCGCGCTCGCCCTGGCCCGCGGCGCAGTAGCTGGCGGCGAAGGTCGAGACCACGGACGCGGTCGGGGCGAGGACGAGGGCCTCGTCGGCCCAGCCCAGGGCCCGCTCGTCGCAACTTCCAGCGGCGCAGGCCAACCAGGCCGCGGACGCGCACCCGCGCACGTCGTGGTCGGCGCAGGCAGCCTGGGCCACGGCGCTCGAGCTCGGCGCGTCGGCGACGGGGCAGGCGAGGAATTCCCCGGCTTCGCAGCTGGCCTTGGCCTCCTCGGGCGAGGCGCCCAGGCGCAGGCCGCAGGCCGTGGGCGAGCCGAGCTCGCAGGCGCGCCCGAGCAGGATCTGGGCCTGCTCGAGGTCCGCGTGGGTCCGCCCGAGCTCGGTGCAGGCCACGGCGCAGCCCGACTCGCACTCGCGCTCGAGGCCGCCGCGCGCCTCGGCGTAGCTCGACGCCAAGCTCTCGAGGTCGGCGCTCGACTGGCTCAGGCGCTGGTCTCGAAAGGCCGCGATCATGGTGGGCGCGCACGCGCTGGGCTTGGACGAGCCGCCCTCGCCCGCGCCCTCCCCCGGGCTCGCCGAGCCTGGCCCCGGATCACAAGCGAGGCTGCCGACGAGACCCAGAGCGAGGAGGGGGAGTGCGCGTCGACCCATGACCCTTCTTACCAGCATGGAGCCACGGACTGCTACGGCCGTGAACGCGCACGCTCGAACTCACTCACCCTCTCGGCGTCAGGGCTGGCAGGCCGGTTGGTTCTTGGCCAGCAGCGGCTGGCAGTCCAGGGGCGTCTCGAGGCCGACGCAGTCGAGGGCCGAGAGGCAGGCCATGTACTCCTCGAAGGCCGCCCCACAGGCCTCGCCATACTGGGCGTAGTAGCCAAAGCTGAGGTTGCACTCGTCGAGGGACTCCCCGAAGTACTGGCTCCCGTAGCACTCGGAGACGAGCTCGGCGTAGGGCGGGCAGGCGTCGCTGTACGCGGGCTCGTCGGTGTCGGCCACACCCACGCCGTCGTTGTCGTCGCTCGAGCCGTCCCCCGTCGAACCGGTCGATCCCGTGCCCATGTCGGTCCCGCCAGTGGACCCCATGTCGGCCCCGCCGGTCGTGCCCATGTCGGTCCCGCCCGTGCCCATGTCGGTCCCGCCCGTCCCCGCGTCGGTCCCCATGTCCGTGGACCCCCCCGTCCCCGCGTCGGTCCCCGCGTCCGTGCTGCCCTCGGCCTCGTCGGCCGTGCCCACCTCGGCGCCCTCGTTGCCGGGGGTCGGGATCGGGGGCAGCTCGTCCTCGGAGCAGGCGAGGCTCAAGGGCGCGGCCAGGAGAAAGAGCAGGTTTCGCGTCGAGGGATCCATGGCGATCGCGCCGAAATGGCGGGGTCATGGTAGCAGGCGCCGGGAATCGAGCGGTGACCCCGTGCGTGTGTGAGGAGGCGCCCCAGCCCGCGGGAACGCCCCGCTCGCGGATTTGCCTGGATGTTCGTCCGGGTGCCCCCTCCGCCCCCACCTGCTACTTTCCCCGAGCAGCCACCGCTCGCCCCAAGGCACTCTCGCATGGCCGCGACCATCACCGTGACGACCGCCGACCTCTCCCCCGCTCCCTCCGTGGCCCCAGCGGCCAACCTCGACGCACCCGACTCGGGCCTGGGTACTGGTGCTGGTGCTGGTGCTGGCGCTGGCGTCGGTCCCGATGCCCACCGCGAGCTCGACCAGAGCGAGCACATCACCCACACCCTCGCACCCCCCATCGACACGGTCGAGGGCGCCGTGTCCGTGGTCCAGCGCCTGCGCGATCGCCTGCGCCTGGCCGTGCGCGGACGCGACGAGGTCATCGAGATGATCATCGTCGCGCTCTTGGCCGACGGCCACGTGCTGCTCGAGGACTACCCCGGCTCGGGCAAGACGACCCTGGCCAAGGCCCTGGGCGACTGCATCATCGACGACCAGCCCCACGACGGCATCGTGACCATCCGGCGCATCCAGTTCACGCCGGACCTGCTGCCCAGCGACGTCACGGGCACGACCATCTTCGACCCCAATACCAACCGCTTCTTCTTCCGCCCGGGCCCGATCTTCGCCCACGTCGTGCTCGCCGACGAGATCAACCGGACCTCGCCCAAGGTCCAGTCGGCCCTGCTCGAGGCCATGGCGGAGAAGCAGGTCACCGTCGACAACCGCACCCGTCAGCTCGACGAGCTGTTCTTCGTCATCGCGACCCAAAACCCGCTGGATCTGGCCGGCACCTTCCCCCTGCCCAGCGCCCAGCTCGATCGTTTCCTGTTCAAGATCGTCATGCGCCACATCGACCGGGCCTCGGAGCTCGACGTGCTGGCGAGCATCAAGAGCCGGCGCTCGGGCGCCGGGAAGGACCTGCCCCGGGTCACGCGCACGGAGATCGTCCACGCCCGCGAGGTCGTCGAGGATCAGGTCTTCGTCGCCGACGCCATCCGCGAGGCCCTGGTCGACATCGCCAACGCCACGCGCCAGCACGAGCAGGTGCTCCAGGGCGTGTCGACGCGCTCGCTGGTCCTGATGATCCCCGCGCTCCAGGCCCGGGCGCTCACCCAGCAGCGCACCTACGTCAGCGCCGACGACGTCGACGTGCTCAGCACCCTGGTGTTCGGCCACCGCCTCGAGCTCGCCCCCGGGGCCGAGGGCATGGCCGCGGTCATCCACGAGTGCAAGGCCGACGCCCTCGAGCGCCTGGCCCGGCTCAGCCTCCAACGGTAAATGGATGCGTCGTGAAGCCCGCCACGCCCCGCGTCTCCGACGACCGCGCCCGGCTCCGGGCCGGCCGCGTCTCGGTGGCCGTGGCCGCGGCGCTGGTGCTCATCGGCGCGCTGCGCTTTGCGACCGACACCCTCCACGAGCTCGACCCCGAGTACTGGCGGGCGCTCGAGGGCGGGCCGCTGCGCTACCTGGTCCGGGCGCCCAGCGACGGCAGCCTGGCCGGGGAGCTCAACGCACAATTTTTCAAGTTGTTGGCCATGCCCGCCGGGCTGGGCCTGGTGTGGCTCGGCTACCGCTTTGGCTCGGGCACCCTCGAGACCAAGGCGGCGCAGTTTCGCGATCCGGTGATCCGCGCGGTGTGGCTGGGCAGCTTCCTCGCGGGCTTCACCCTCATCGAGCTCGAGAAGCAGTTCCACATGCTCGGCATGGGCACGATGATGCTCGAGGGGGAGCGGGCGTGGCTCAACCATGTGATCCACGTGGTCGGCTTTGGCCTGGCGTGGATGCTCGGCTCGGTGCTCGCCTTCGAGCCCCTGCGCCAGGGCGAGCTGGAGCTCGAGCGCGAGCTGGACGCCCTGGTCTCCCAAGCGGAGGCGAAGCCATGATCCGCGTCGTCCGAGCGCTCGGAGGCCAGCCGTGAAGGCGTGGCGCGCCCGCTGGGAGCTCCGCCGCCAGGCCGCCCTCGCGCGCCTGTTCGGCGTCGAGCGAGGCGCCCGGGAGCTCCGCCGCGCCCGCTTCGTCGGCGCGGGCTTGGGCGCGCTGGTCGGCTCCGTCGGCCTCGGCGCCCTGGTCCTCGCCGCCCCGCCCAGCGGCGGCCCTGCACCTGGCGCGCCCGTGGCCCTGGGCGCCGCGAAGGACTTCCAGCGCACGCCGGCCGAGGACGAGGTCTGGGTGCTCTACCACGAGGACAAGCTGCTCACCGCCCGGCGCAAGGTCGAGGCGCTGCTCGAGGACGACCCCGACTCCATCGTCGGCCACTACATCCTCGGCCAGGTGCTGCGCCGCGCCGAGGCCTCCCTGCCCCGGGCCATGCGCGAGCTCGGCAAGGCCCGCGAGCTCTACGAGCGCAAACACAGCCCCAACGTCACCAACGTCCAGAGCACCCCCTGGCTGCTCCACCGCGACATCCTCTACGCCGCCCAGGCCTGCGCCGGCGAGCTCGAGCGCCACGAGTACCAGCTCGACCTGCTCGACTACCACGACTCCCTCTACGACCCGCGGCTGACGGCCGAGCACGCCTGGCCGCTGATGCTCAGCGGCGAGTTCGAGGAGGCGCGCGAGTACGCCGAGAAGGCGACCAAGAGCCGCGACGCCTTCCAGCGCTCCCTGGGCCGCAACGCCCTGTGCGCCATCGAGGGCGAGGCCGGCACCCGGACCGAGCGCTTCGCCGCCTGCCTCGAGGCCTACGATCACGCCGCCGAGGTGGCCAAGGGCGACGACCCCTTCTCGCGCCCCGACGAGCTCAGCTCGACCACGGTCCACGCCTACAACGCCGCGCTCGCGGCCATGAGCGTGCTGCGACCCGACGAGGCCGAGCGCCTGGCCAAGGCCGGCGCGGCGCGCATCGAGTTCACCCCCGCCAACCCCTGGCGCCTGCTGGTCCGCTTCTACACCGACCAGGGCCGGGGCAGCGACGCCGTCGAGGCCCTGCGCGAGATGCAGGCGTGGCGGCGCAAGCAGCCGCCCAACCTGCGCGAGCAGGCCCGGGGCGAGACCGACGCTGCGTTCGCGACCCTGCTGCTCGTCGCGGGCGAGACCGAGACCGGGCTGCGGGTCATCGACCGGGCCATCGCCAACCCCGACCGCCGCGGGTTGACGACCTCGTCCAAGGAGCAGACCCTCGGCGCCCACGCCCTGCTGCGCGTCGCCCTGCGTCGCAGCCACGCCGAGGCCGAGGCCGAGCGCGCCGTGTGGTCGGGGACCGCCGAGGCCCTCGACATCCGCACCGAACAGGCCCGCCGGCGCATGCAGGACTGGGCCGACGCCGAGCGCATCCGCGGGGTGCTCCACGACGACGACGTGCTGCGCCGGACCTTCCGGCCCTACGTCGCGGGCGGCCTCGAGCCCGTGCCCACCTGGCTGCTCGGCGACCTCGTCGACATCCTCGGCCCCGGGGTCGTGTCCGTGGTCCTCGACGACGTGCGCGCGGTCGAGGCCGGGGGCAAGGTCGGCGAGCCCCTGTCGGCGACGGGCGGCGGCGCCCTCGAGCCCTACCTCGACGCCCTCGAGGCCGAGATCGCCCTGGCCCGCGGGCGCGAGCGCGAGGCCCTGAGCCGGGCCGAGTCCGCCCTCGAGAGCCTGCCCGAGTTCGAGTCCCTGCTGCGCGCTCGGGTCGAGGCCGTCGCCGCCGAGGCGGCCCTCGAGCTCGGCAAGGAGCGCGAGGCCCTCGGCCTGCTCGCCTCGGCCATGCAGCGCGACGCGGGCATCATCCGCCGCCGCGGCCTGGCCCTGCCCGCGACCCTCGACATCGAAGCCAGCGGCCCCGTGGCCCAGCGCGTCGTCGACCTGCTCGACGACTCGCCCCGCTTCGACTGGGGCGGCGCCGGGAACTCGCCGGGCTTTCGCGTGGCCGTGCAGGGCTCCGAGCGCAGCGTCGAGGTCTGCCTGCTCGCCCCCGAGGGCGGCGTGCTCAGCTGCGCCAGCACCCCGCCCGAGCCCGGCACCGAGGCGGGCGAAGGCGCCGGCCCGGTCCGCGAGGTCGATGCCGACGGCGAAGCCATCGAGCTCGACGACGACGACTACGCGGCGCTTACCGTCGAGGCCTTCCACCGCCAGGCCTTCGCCATGGCCGTGGGCCTGTCCAACGTCGACCTGGGCTCCCTCGACGGCACCGCGACCATCGCCGAAGAGGCCGCCCGCGAGCGCATGCACGGCCTCCTCGACCAGATGGCGGCGGACGAAAACTAAGCGCCGGCTCCGTGACTTTGGCGCGATCGTTCAAGCGCCGCTTCGGCCCAGGATTTACCTTCGATCTCGGCCGATGCCACGCACACCCGCACCGACGACGCCCGCGCAGGGCACGATGACGAGCCAGGCCCTCACGGCCGTGGTTCGCTCGGCCGCCGCCGCGCGCTTTCCAAGCCTGGATCTCGACGGCCTCGACCGCTTCGACAAGGTCTCCCTGCTCGAGGCCGTGGCCGAGGCCGCCGGGTGGCCCGCCGTCGTCGCCCTCGGCCGGGAGCTCCGCGCCCTCGAGCAGCAGCCGGTCATCCGCGCGCTGCTCCAGACCCCCGAGCCCGAGGCGATCGTCGAGCGCTGGCTCCGGCTCGAGCGCTTTGGTCACTCCCGCAACCGCACCGAGCTCCTGGCCTGCGAGCGCAGCGGCGAGCTCGTGCGCCTGACCCTGCGCCACGTCGCCGTGGACGGCGGCGCCATCGTGGCGGTCAACGATCTCTTCGTCTGGGGGCTGTTCGTCGCCCTCATGGAGAGCGCCGGCTTCGAGGACATCGAGGCCGCCCTGCCCACCGCGGACGCGGCGGCCCCCTTCGTCGTCCACGGCCCGAGCCCGGCTCCCCGCGACGCCGCGCTCCCGAGCGACACCCACACCCTCGCGCTCCAGCTCCGCGCGCCCGCGCAGCCTCTGCCCATCGAGGTTGCAAACGACGAGTCCGCGCCGGATGCCGCCCATGCCCGGCTGGCGGCCCTGCTGCGCCGCGACCTGCTCGCCTCGTGGACGGTCCAGGACGCGGCCCGAGCCCTCGGGATGTCGGCGCGCTCGCTCCAGCGCGCGCTCCAGGGCGAGGGCACGCGCTTTTCGAAGGTCGTGCACCAGACCCGCGTCGACGCGGCCCAGACCCTGCTCACCTCGACGCCGCTCGAGCTGTCCGAGATCGCGTTTTGCGTCGGCTTTGCCGACCAGGCCCACTTCGCGCGCACCTTCCGGAGCCTGTGCGACGTGCCGCCCTCGGCCTACCGCGAGGTCGCAGCCGCGACCACTGGGGTCGAGGCGCGCGGAGGTCCGCGATGAAGCTCGACGGACTCCACGTGCTGATCACCGGCGGGACCGCGGGCATCGGCCTGGCCCTCGCCGAGCGCCTGCTGCGAGAAGGCGCGCGCGTGTCCGTGTGTGGCCGCTCCGAGGCCCGAGCCAAGGCGGCCGCCGAGCGCCTCGGACCCGAGGCGGCGGCGATGACCTGCGACCTGTCCGACCCGGCCCAACACCCGCGCCTGCTCGCGGACGCGGCCGCGGCCAACGGCCCCATCGACGTGCTCGTCAACAACGCCGGCGTTCAGCAGCGCATGGACTTCACCGACCCGCAGCAGCGCCGCGCCATCGCCGACGAGGTCACCATCAACCTCACCGCGCCCATGCTGCTCACCGAGGCCCTGCTGCCCCAGCTGCGCGGCCGCCCCAACGCCGCGATCGTCCAGGTCACCAGCGGCCTGGCCCTCTCGCCCAAGGCCAGCGCCCCGGTCTACTGCGCGACCAAGGCCGGGCTGCGGGCGTTCACCCGGACGCTGCGCTGGCAGCTCGCGGACGCGGCTCCGGGCGTCCGCGTGGTCGAGGTCCTGCCGCCCCTGGTCGACACCGCGATGACCCGCGGGCGCGGGCGCGGCAAGCTGAGCCCGGCCGCCGTCGCCGAGGCGATCGTCCGCGGGCTGCGGGCGGAGCGAAGCGAGATCCACGTCGGCAAGTCGACGCTGCTGCGCGCCCTCGTGCGTCTGTCGCCGTGGCTCGCCAGCCTGGTCACGCGCCGAATGTGAGCCCCGCCGAGTACCGCGTGTCCGAAGTCCGTGCCGGCTTGGAGCGGCACTGGAAGCCGGATCGACAGCACCGATTCGAAGCACCCTGAACCGCGCTCCCTTTAGCCGTCGCGGACGACGCCACAGCCTCCCTGCCCCACGTCCACGACGCAAGGACTGTCAACGAATCACGCCCCCGCTCGCGGGGGCGACCCCATGCCCACTCAAAGGCACGAACCCCATTGCCCCACGACCACAGCGGAGGAGCGGACAGCGACGAAGCGTCCCCGGTCCCGAGACGCTTGCGGGGGCAAAACAGCTCTCAGGCGCCCGCGAGCATCCGGTCCACGGTCTCCTCGAGGCACGCGGCGAGGCGCTCGGGGGTCACCGGCGTCGCCCTGGCGAGCAGGTAGGCCCCCTCGATCGAGGTCATCACCAGCGTCCCGACCTCGAACAGGCGCTCGTGCGGCGCGTCGCTCGAGGACCCGAGCAGCTCGACCAAGGCCTCGAGGCTGTGGGCGTAGTGGGCGTCGAGGCGCTCGCGAACCCCCGCCTCGACGCGGGCGAGGGCGAACAACTCGCGAAACGCAGGAGCCGTCGCGCGGACGGCCTCGTCGCACAGCGAGACCCGAAGGACCGCGCCGAGCGTCACCCCGCCGGCCTGCTCGAGGCCCTGACGCATGGACGCCGAGCACAGCTCGAGGTGGTGCTCGGTGATCCCCACGAGCAGCTGCTCCCGGGACTTGAAGTGGTACTGGACGTTGCTGAGCGACAGCCCGGTGCGTGTCGCGACCTGGCGCATCGTCAGCCCGGTCGAGCCGCGCTCGCGCAGCAGCTCGAGCGCGGCCGCGGCGATCCGCGCGCGCGTGTCTTGGCCTCGTCGGCTCATGGTCCCCCGAGAGAGTAGGTCACTCGACCTTGACAGACTAGGTCGGTCGACCTACTCATTTAGGGTCAATCGACCTAATCGACAAAAACCCCTCTGAGAGTGCCCATGAGCCCTTCAAACACCACTATGCGCGGTCTCGCGCTCGACCTTCGCGCCCACCCTCACGTCCGCATGCGCGACGACCTCAGCTTCCCCTCGCCCAAGGCCGGCGAGGTCCGAGTCCGCGTGACCCACTCGACCATCAACGGCCACGAGTTCGCGCTCGCCAGGGAGCCGCTGCTCCGTCTGCTGGCCTGGCTGCGCCGCGCCCCCGGAGAGGTCCGCACCGGGCTCGAGTTCGCGGGCATCGTCGACACCGACGGGCTCGAGTTCAAAGCGGGCGACGCGGTCATGGGCTACGTCGACATGATCGCCGGGTGGCGCCCCCACGCCGAGTACGTCGCCATCCCCGAGGCCTACCTCGCGCCGGCGCCCGCCGGCATGCCCCTGGCCCAAGCCTCGACCCTACCCATGAGCGGGCTGACGGCCCTCGTCGCCCTCCGCGAGGTGGCCCGCGTGCAGCCGGGCCAGCGCGTGCTGATCGTCGGAGCCTCCGGCGGCGTCGGGGTGATGGCCATCCAGATCGCGCGCATCCTGGGCGCCGAGGTCACCGCCCTCGCCTCTTCCCGCCACCACGCGAGCCTCGCCAAGCTCGGCGCTGCGCGCTGCGTCGACTACCGCGAGACCCCCATATCGGCGCTCCAGGGCTCATTCGACGCGATCTTGGACTTCTCGAGCACCCTGCGTCTGGCCGAGCTCGCCCACTTGCTCACGCCCGAGGGCGTGTTCATCCCAGCCGACCCGATCCGCAACCTCGGCGACGTGCTCCGCTCACGGCGGGCGCGCTGGCTCATGGTCGACAGGGGCGACGGCCCGCGCCTGCGCGAGCTCGGAGCCTGGGTCGAGGCGGGCGAGCTCGTCTCGGTGGTCAGCGAGACCTTCGCCTTTGGCGACTGGGAGCAGGCCGTCGCGCGCAGCCACGAGCGCGGCCGCCTCGGACGGACCGTGCTCGAGCTGGCCAACGCCTGAGTCGCGGACATGGGGCAGGGAGGGCGTGGCGTCGTCCGCGACGGCTAAAGTGGACAGGGAGCACCACGCCATCGCCAACTAACCCGCGACCACGAAGGCCGCGGTGATCTCGTTGGTCCCGCAGGCGTCCACGGCCCGGCCGACCCACAGCCACTGATCGACGGCGAGCTGCTGGGCGTTCCCGTCAAACACGGTCACCCCGGCGCCCTCGATGCTGACGCGCTTCTCCATCCCGCAGCCGCCGTTGGTGACCTCGCAGTCCGTGTCGACGATGGAGGGCGTCCACGGGAGCACCATGTTGGCCTCGAACAAGCTCGAGCCCTCGACGAACACGAAGTCCAGCGAGGCCGTGTCGATGCGCAAGGTGTGGGTGCCGCCCTGGTTCACCGAGGTGACCTCGACGAAGCTCCCGCCGACGTCCGGCACGCCCAGCCCGGGCGTCATGGTGATCGAGCCGCCCTCGAGGTTGCCGCCGCAAAAGCCAAAGGTCAGCTCGACCTGCGCGTCGCTGATGTCGGTGTTGAGCAGGCAGTTGAAGGTGTCGGTGCCGTTGGGGACGCCGCCGGCCCACTCGAGGTCGATGGCGACGTCCACGGTGGGATCGGCCGCGGTGCAGTCGGGGCTGCCCGGCAAGCAGATGCCGCCCATGCACACCAAGCCGGGGAAGCAGTCGTCGGTCGGGCCGCAGGGGCAGCCCTCGGTCGCGACGGGGCACTCCTCGGTCTCCGAGCTCGAGTCCTCCGCGCTGCCCGTCGTGTCGGTGTCCGTGTCGGTGGACTCGCCGCTGTCGGTGTCCGTCGAGGAGTCGCCGTTCGAGCTCGACTCGCCGCTCGAGTCCGTGCCCGACTCGTCCTCGCTCTCGCCCGCGCTCTCGCTGCCCTCGCCGACCTCGTCCGTGCCCTCGCCGTCCGCGATGTAAAAGGGGTTCGGGACCCTCGAGCAGGACAGGCTCGACGCCCCGAGGAGGCCCGCGAGCGCGAGGACGGAGAGCGGACGGCGGCTCACTTGTTCACCAGCTTCAGCCCGTGGGGCTTGGTCATCTCGACGCGGTAGCTGCCGTCTTCCTCGTCGAGGTGGATGCGCCCGGCCTTGACCCAGTCGTCGTCGGGCTTTTGGCGCATGTAGACGGTGTGGCGGCCGAGCGTCAGCTTGACCCGCGAGCGCGGCTCGAGGGTCAGCACGCGGCCGTTGATCTTGACGTAGACGAAGAAGAACTCGTTGGCGACGAACTCGACGGGGACGCGGACCTTGGCGGCGTCGTCGGAGCGCACGGGCCCGGGCGCGACGGCCGAGTCCTCGTCTTCGATGGCCGGCTCGTCCTCGACGACCGGCTCGTCCGCGGGCGCGGGCTCCTCCGGGGCAGGCTCGGCGGGCTCCTCCGGGGCAGGCTCGGCGGGCGCGGGCTGCGTCGGCGCCGGGCTGGGCTCGACGGGCGCGGCCGGCATCGTGGGCGCCTCGTCTTTGGCCGGCGCCTCGTCGGCGGGCCCGTTGATCAACATGGCCGCGATCGCGATGCCGAGGCCGCCGACACCGAGCACGCCCAGGCCGATGAACACCGGCAGGCGCCACTGCGGGCTCGACGAGCGCGCGGGAGCGGGCGGCGGCGCGACCTCGCCGTGGGTCGCCACCATCCCCGCGTTGGTCACGGGCGCGACCATGGCCCCGTTGGTCTGCGGCTGGCTCTGCCCGTCCGGGAGGGTCTCGGCCGCCTCCCGCTGGCCCATGAGCTCGGCGTTGGAGGGCGAGGTCGCCTGCGACCAGCCCTCCCAGGTGTGCGGGCCCGACTGCGAGCCGGCGGCGGGGTGCATGCCGCTGCCGACGCTGTGCAGGCCGGAGGGGTTGGTGCTCAGGGCCGCGTAGGCGCTGGTCGCCGGACCCGGGCCGGCGTTGGTCCCCGAGGGCACCGCCCGCGCCGAGCCCGGCGGGATGAAGCGCTGGACCAGCTGCTGCAGCAGGCCCGAGGCGTTGACGTAGCCCGGCCACGAAAAGAGCAGCTGCAGGGCTTGCTGCGCGCTCTGGGTCCGCTGGGCCTCGTCGGCCGCGAGCATGCCCAGGCGCAGGTGCTCGAGCTGCGCGGGCACGCAGCTGGGGTCGATCTTGAGCGGCGGAATCTCGCCCTCGAGGACCATCGAAAACAGCTTCTCTTGCTCGATCTTCGCCCGGAAGGGCCGGCCGTCGATGAGCTCGTGGAGCATCGCCCCGACGGCGAAGATGTCGACGGTGGGCTTGCGGGTCGCCCGGCGGAACTGCTCGGGCGGCATGTACTGCAGCTTGCCCTTGACGAAGTTGCCCGTGGTCTCCTCCGTCGAGAAGCGGGCGATGCCGAAGTCCATCAGCTTGACCTGACCGTCGGTGGTCAGCATCACGTTCTGCGGCGAGACGTCGCGGTGGATCACCGTCGAGCCGGCCTCGTTGCGCAGCGAGTGGGCGTACTCGAGGGCGCGCAGGACCTCGCCGATGACGTAGGCCGAGACCTCGAGGGGGAGCTTTTGTCCGCGCTTGCCCAGGCCGCGCTCGAGCTGGGCGAGGGTCATGCCCTCGAGCAACTCCATGACCATGAAGCAAGGTCCGCCCTCGGGATCGGGCGTGGCCTCGGCGTGGTAGGTGCGCGTGATGTTGGGGTGCTGCAACATCAGCGAGAGCCGGGCCTCGGCCAGGAACATGTCGCGGTAGCGCGGCTTCTCGGCGAGGTGGGGGAACAACAACTTGAGGGCGAGAACGTCGTGGGGCCCCCCGATAGCACCCGGTCCCGCAGGACGAGCCGACCACACCTCGGCCATTCCGCCGGTGCCGACCTTGCGCAGGAGTTCGTAGGGGCCGAGGGTCTTCACGTCGCCAACACCGAGCGTTCGGGATCGCACGGGTCTGGCGATGGTGCCTGGGCTCGGCGATTTGGACAAGAATCGGGAACGAGCGTGCAGGTTCTTGCCCAGCTCGGTGCCTTGCTGGTAAGGGGCAGTGGTGTCTATTTGGGCCCCTTCGTTCCGGTGTGGTCGTCAACGACGCACCCGGGCCTGGACTGCGTTGATCTTTGGATCTGCGCTCCTGACCATGCCCCGGACCAGCCACGCGGAGGGCCTCGAAGATGACCTCGCAGCGACAGTCGCCGCGCAGGACGGTGACGACGCCGAGGCCTACGCCGTGGCTCGTGACGCTGTCGACAAGGCCAACCTCGCGGTTAACAAAGATCCAGAAAGCAACGTAGCTGATCTTCAGGCCCGCCTCGCCGAGCTCGAGGGCTTCGAGGCCCAGCTCGCCGAGGACCCCGCGACCCGCGAGCTCGTCGAGCTCTCGCGCCTCAACCTCGCCCGGGCCTACCTGGTGATGGAGGACATCGAGCAGGCCGAGGCCGCCATGGATCAGGTCTTGCGCGTCGCGCGAGAAAGGCGGCCAGACGTCGACCAATTCGGGCCGACCTTCGCGGCCTACTACGACGCCCGCCGCGAGGCCCTCGACGGCCTCGGACGTGCGGAGATCGCGGTCGAGTGCGGGGTACCCTGCGAGGTGACCATCGACGCCGTCCCCTCCGCGCCTCAGAGCGGGCCGCTCTACCTGGGCACCTACCGCGTGTGGATCCGCGCGAAAGACGACAGCGCCCTCGAAGAGCGCCACACCGTCGCGCTCGACCAGCCGGGCGAAGTGGTGAGCGTCACCTTCCCCACCGTCGGGCCCGAGCCCGAGCCCGAACCCGAGCCCGAACCCGTCGAGCTCGCGCCGGCCGCCCCCGGGTGGAAGCGCGTGCTCCCCCGCTGGGCCTCGGCGACCCTCGCCGTCGTCGGCGTCGGCGGGCTCGCGGCCGGAGCCGCCATGCTCAGCCTCGACGGGACCTGCCCCGGCGGCTTCGACCCCGTCCGCCAGGCCCAGGACTGCCCCGAGCTCTACGAGAGCACCAACGTCGGCGGGGCGCTCGTGGGCGTGGGCGCGGCCGTGGCCGCGACCGGCGGCGTCATCTTGATCGTCGACGAGGTCCGCGTGGGCAAGCAGTCCGGGCGCCAGGCGACGCTGACCTGGACCGTGCGCTTTTAGGGCTCGGGAACGCCGCTCAGACCGCGCAAAAACTCGCTACCATCGTCGGGTGGAACACCCCGCAGCTCCCGACACCGCGACGGCGCGGCGCCTCGACGCCCGCCTGCGCGGGCCGGGGAGCGTCGCGTGCATCGAGGCCGAGGAGCTGCGCGCCCTCCAGGCCGAGGCCGGCATCGACGAAGACGCGGCCGTGCTCGCGTGCCTGAGCTGGGCGCAGCGCTGGGCCTCGCCGCCGGTGTCCAACTTCCGCGTCGGCGCCGTGGCCCTCGGCGCGTCGGGGCGTGTCTACCTCGGCGCCAACCTCGAGTTCCCGGGGCTGCCGCTCAACCGCACGGTCCACGCGGAGCAGGCGGCGATCACCGTGGCGTGGGTCCACGGCGAGACGGGGCTGCGCGCCCTGGCCACCTCGGCCGCGCCCTGCGGGCACTGCCGGCAGTTCATGCTCGAGCTCCCCGAGCCCCACCCGCGCGTCCTCATCCCCGGGCGCGCGGCCCTGGCCACCGCCGAGCTGCTGCCCGAAGCCTTCGGCCCGGCCGACCTCGGCCGCGAGGCCCAGCTGCTGGTCGCCGCCCACGCCCTGACCCTCGACGCGGGCGAGACCGAGGACCCCCTGGTCCGGGCCGCCCTCGAGGCCGCGGCGCGGAGCAGCTCGCCCTACGCCGAGGCCCCGGCGGGGGTCGCCCTCGAGCTCGCGCCCTCGAGCCCTCGAGCCCAGCGAATCTTCGCCGGCAGCGTCGCCGAGTCCGTCGCCTTCAACCCCAGCCTCGCCCCGATGCAGAGCGCCCTGGTCGCCCTGCACCACGGCGGCGGGCGCATGCGGGCGATCACCCGCGCGGTGCTCGTGGAGCTCGACAAAGCGCCCGTGTCCCAGCTCGACGCCGGGGCGCAGGTGCTCGCCAGCGTCGCCCCAGGCGTGAGCCTGGAGCGCTTCACCTGTCGCTAACGGCCCGCCCTCAGGGGCTGAGGGTGTAGCTGCTCTCCATCGCCGACTCGACCTCGGCGCGGCCAAAGGGCAGCGGCGAGTAGACGCCCTCGACCCAGTCCTCGAGGGTGTCGTCCCAGTGCGGCGTGCCGGGCAGGCCCGAGTTGCCGCGGGGGAAGTTGACCGTGGCCTGGGGCGTGCCGTCCTCGGCGAAGGTCGTGACGATGCGGAAGATCGGCCCGTCCGTGGAGTCGAAGCGCTCGACCGCGTCGCCCCCGGCGCCCGCGTAGAAGTTCGACGAAGACACGTTGAGCGTGTCCTCGCCGCCGTTGGTCGCGACCCAGCCGCCGTCGAGCTCGCCGCCGAAGGGGTTGGCGAAGTAGGTCCCGTGCATGTCGCCCCAGCTGTAGCCCGAAGGATCGATGCCGCCGAAGGTCTCGGTCAGCCACTGCGCCGTGCGCTGCAGGCCCGCGAGCGCGACCTCGGCCTGGCTCGTCTGGATCAGGTTGTCCGTCGAGTAGCCCCCGGTCATCGCCAGGCCGGGGATCTTGAGGATGTAGGGCGGCTCCTCGGCGAATACCAGCGTGAACAAAAAGCCCAGGTCGTCGCCGACGGCCTCGTGGGACATGAAGTGCAGCCACGCGTGCCAGATCAGCGCCGCGGACGAGTCCCGGTCCATGCGCTGGTCCCAGCCCTCGAGCTCGGCGGCGAGGGCCTGGATGTCGGCGTTGCCCTCGTACTCGGCGAGCGCAGGATCGGTGCCGACGGCTTCGGCCGCGTCGAACAGGATGGGCAAGAGCGCGTCCGAGAGCGTGCTGTGGGTGTCGAGCTGCAGCGCCTCCATGTCGGCCTGGGTGACCGCGCCGGCCGCCGTCAGCTCCTCGAAGCGATCGTCGAGCCGCTTGGCCCGCAGGCCCGAGGCGTAGAAGTAGCCGTAGTAGTAGGGGTCGTTGGTGATGTCGCCGTCGAA
This sequence comes from Plesiocystis pacifica SIR-1, assembly GCF_000170895.1. Lineage (GTDB taxonomy): Bacteria > Myxococcota_A > Polyangia > Nannocystales > Nannocystaceae > Plesiocystis > Plesiocystis pacifica. Next base: position 57,791 of record NZ_ABCS01000062.1, read on the forward strand.
GGTGAAGCCGAAGGGGTCGTTGTTGGCCGTGCCCACCCACCCGCGGTCCTCGGCCCGGGTCTGCGGCATCTGGGCCTGGCTCAGGTAGCCGTCCCAGTAAGAGCCCGCGTTGTCGCCGTCGATGATCAGGTAGGGCAGGTAGCCCGCCGACAGGTCGCGCTCGGGGACCAGGATGCTGACGCGGTAGGCGATGTCGTCGGCGGTCGCGGCGATGAAGTTGAAGCCGCCGACCTCCATGATGTCGACGGCCTGCTCCCAGGTGTCGATGTCCTCGGCGATGCCCATCTCGAAGAAGCAGCGCTCCTCGGCCGTGGCCTGGAAGCCGGTCCAGTTGACCAGCAGCTGCCGACCCGGGGCCGAGACCGGCAAGGGCAGCAGGGTCTCGGGGACGATGACCCCGTAGCCGGGCACGTCGTGGACCTCGAGCACCACCGGCTCGCCGCCCGCGACCTCGATGACCTCCTCGCGCGTGACCCACTCGACGTAGTCGTCGCCGGCCCACACGCCCTCGTCCTCGACGCGGACGTCCCACAGATCCATGACGTCGCCGAAGTTGGTCGTCGCCGTCCAGTGCAGCTTGCGGTTGTGGCCCAGCTGCACGCCGAGGGTGCCCGCGAAGGAGAAGCCGATCACGTCCTGGGTCCCGCCCTGCCCCGCGTCGGCGCTGTTGAGGTGGACGCCGAACATCAGCGAGGGGCTCTGCAGCGGCTGGTGGGGATCGCCGGCGATCATCGAGCGGCCGGTGTCGGTGTGGCGCCCGTCGATGGCCCAGTTGTTGCTGCCGAAGGGCCCGGGCGGGTCGATGTGGCCCGTGGCCTTGCGCAGCTTGGCGAAGGCCTCGGCCACGGCCTGCTCGGAGTAGGGGTCGGCCGCGCGGGCGGGGATCCGACCCAGCTGCGAGGGCAGCGAGCCCGGGGCCGAGGGCGGGGGCAGCTCGCCGGGCTTCAGGATCGGCGTGTCGAACATCGGCTTGCCGAGCTCGAAGCTCTCCCACACGTCGGGCAGGTTGGTCGACAGCACCGAGGCCAGCAGGTCGCGCTCGAGCTGGTTGGAGTTGCCGAGCATGAACAGCTTGCTGATCGCGAACTCGTCCTCGAGGCTCCAGTTCTCCGGCGTGAAGCCGGCCTCGGCGAAGCCGTAGGGCAGCGGCTGGGTCCCCGCGTTGACCTCGTCGACGTAGGCGTTGACGCCGGCCACGAAGGACACCGCGGCGTTGTAGAACGCGGGCGAGTCCTCGCGCAGGCGCTCGGCGTTGAGCGAGCCGTAGTGGCGCAGGTTGAAGGTCCGCGAGGTCACGTCCTGGTCGACGAAGTCCTCGCCGAGCACCTCGGCCTGACGCCCGAGGGCCCGCCGACGCAGCAGCGCCATCTGGAACAGGCGCTCGCTGGCCATGTGGTAGCCTTGGGCGTAGAGCACGTCGTTGTCGGTCTGGCCGTAGATGTGGGGGATGCCGCGGTCGTCGACGAGGATCTCGACCTCGGCCGTGAGCCCCGGGAAGCTCTCGAAGGGCTCGATCGGCTCCTCCTCGCCCGTCGTGTCCGAGCCGTTCTCATCGTCGGCGCCGAGCTCCTCGCCGTCGTCTGTACAGCCCGCGAGCAGGGCCAGGCTCAAGAGAGGAAGGACGAGACCGCGGGAAGCAAAACGAAGCACGGCTCCGTCTAGCAAGGCCCTCGCGCGAGGGTCAACGAAAACAGCGTGCAAACACGGGTTTAGCGGCCTTTCCGGGGCCGGCGCCGCGTCCATGCTCGACCACTCGAGCAACCGTTCACGCGGTTTCAGAGGGTCGGCCAAAACGAGTTTGGCCGCCCCTCTGTCTATTTTGCCGTCGTGGACGACGCCACGCCCTCCCTGCCCCACGTCCACGACTCACAGGGCCGTCGTGGACGACGCCACGCCCTCCCTGCCCCACGTCCACGACTCAGAGGGCCGTCGTGGACGACGCCACGCCCTCCCTGCCCCACGTCCACGACTCAGAGGGCCGTCGTGGACGACGCCACGCCCTCCCTGCCCCACGTCCACGACTCACATCAACTCAAAGTCGCTGCTCTCTTCGGCGCGGCTGCTCGCCGCCCGCTGCGGCTGGCTGCGCGGCTGCTCGCCGCCCCGGGCCACGTCGAAGCCCTGCGCGTCGAACTCGAGGGCGCGCATGGTCGTGCGTCGGCGCGAGGCCCTCAGCCCCTCGATGCGGGCGATGTTCGTCACCCAGCGACCGAAGGCGGCGTCGTCTTCGGGCTGGAACTCGGGCAGCCGGCGCCAGATCGACGCGTTGGTGTGGCGCGCCAGCTCCTGGGCCCGAGCCAGCTCGTGACGAGCCGCGAAGTAGCGCACCAGCCACAGCTCCAGGTTGAGCGCGAGCTGCTCGCCGCCCCCCGAAGGGTCCTCCATGTAGTCGCGGTAAAGCGCGTCTAGCTCCACCCCTGAAGTCTACTCGGATTCCTCGGGCCGACCCCTGGCCGGACGGACGAAGTTGGAATTTCCCTTCGCGCAATCTTTCGCGAACTGTGGCCATTCACCACAGGTGTCGTTTTCGACTGCCCGACTGGCCGACCGGGCGTCGCCGGCACCCCCCGCCCCGAGTCAAAACAGGCCGATGGCGTGGAGCATGACCACGACGATGGCCGCGGGAACGACGTAGCGCAGGACCTGAAGCCACAGGACGTACAGGCCTTGGAGCTTGCCCAGGGTCGAGCCCGCCTCGAACTGCACGCGCCGCGCCTCGTCGCCGAGCTTCCAGGCCGCGAACACCGAGATGCCCAGGCCGCACAGCGGCAGCATCCAGTTGCTCGACACGTAGTCGAAGAGATCGAACCAGGACTTGCCGATGGCCGCCTCCATGCCCGAACCAAAGGTCGCGGTCGAGAAGGTCAGGGCCGAGGGCACGCCGAGCAAGGTGATCGTCAGGCCACACACGGGGACCGCCAGGGTCCGCGACCAGCCCAGCTCGTCGACGAAGTAGGCCGAGCAGACCTCGAGCAGGGAGATGGCCGAGGTCAGCGCGGCGAACACCAGCAGCAGGAAGAAGATCAGCGCCCAGATCGTGCTCCCGGGGATCTGCGCGAAGGCCATGGGGATGTTGGTGAACACCAGGCTGGGGCCGGCCTCGGGCTCCATGCCGTAGGTGAAGGTGATCGGGAAGAGCACCAGGCAGGCCATGATCGCGACCAGGGTGTCGATGATCGTGATCGCCACCGAGGCCCCGATGATGTCGTCGTCTTTGCGCAGGTAGGAGCCGTAGGTCAGCATCGCGCCCATGCCGACGCTGAGCGTGAAGAAGGAGTGGCCCAGGGCCTCGAGGATGCTGCCCGCGCCGAGCTTGTCGGTGTGGAAGCCGAACACGAAGTTGAAGCCCTCGCCGAAGCCCTCGAGGGTGGTCGCGTAGACCAAAAGGGCCAGGAACATCAACAGCAGCAGGGGCATGAGCACGCGCGCGGCGATCTCGACCCCCTTTTGCACGCCGCCGATGACGATGGCGACGGTCAGGGCCATGAACGCCACGTGCCACAGCGTGGCCCCGGGCCCGTCCCCGGAGACCTCGCCGAAGCGCTCCGACATCAGCGCGGGGTTGCCCGAGGACATCTCGCCCTTGGCCGCGATCACCACGTACTCGAGGGCCCAGCCCGCGACCACGGAGTAGTAGGACAGGATCACGAAGCCCGAGAGCACCCCGAGCCAGCCGACGCCCTGCCACAGCGACTTCTCCCCGTCGAGCTTGCGGAAGGCGCCCACCGGTGAACGCTGGGTCATGCGGCCGAGCATGACCTCGCCGATCATGATCGGCAGGCCGACGAGCACGATGCAGATCAGGTAGATGATGACGAACAAGCCGCCGCCGTTTTCACCGGTGATGTAGGGGAACTTCCAGACGTTGCCCAGACCGACCGCGGAGCCCGCGGCCGCCAGGATGAAGCCGATCTTCGAGCCCCACTCACCGCGACGTTCCTGCGCCATGCCCCCGGTGTCGCTGGCCCGGGGGGCTCCTGTCAAGGCAGAGGCAACGAGCCCTGCCCAGACCTAGTACCG
>NZ_ABCS01000061.1 GCF_000170895.1 Plesiocystis pacifica SIR-1
CGCCCACGTCCGGGTCGAGCGCTGCGACGTCCAGGAGGCCTACCTGCGCCTGGGTTGGCTCGGCGGCGAGGCCCTCGACGACGACAGCGTGGCCCTCGACGTCGCGGCCGTGGTCCTCGGTCAAGGCGAGTCCTCGCGCCTGGCCACGCAGATCCGCCGCCGCGCCCAGCTGGTCTCCGACGTGCACGCCTCCTACCTCGCCGGCCTCGCCAGCGGGGCGCTGCTGGTCAGCGCCCAGACCGAGCACGACAAGGTCGCCGACGCCCTGTTCGCGGTGCTCGACGGCGTCGAGGCGCTGGGCCAGCACCCCCTGCCCGAGGCCGAGCTCCAGCGCGCCCGGGCCCTGCTGCAGAGCTCGCTGATCTACCGGCGCGAGAGCGTCCAGGGCCTCGCCCACGCCCTGGGCTACTACGCCACCGTCGACGGTCTCGACGGCGTCGACGACAACGACGACAACGACGGGGACAGCAGCGAGGGCGCCGAGGCGCGCTACTTCCGAGCCCTCGCGCAGCTCGATCCCGCGGCCGTCCAGCGCAGCTGCGCCCGGCTCTTGTGCCGCGAGCGCGCCGCGATCACCGTCTACCTGCCCCGGGCCGACACCACGGCCAAGCAAGCCCGCGCCCTCGCCAAGCAGCTCGAGCGCCGCTGCGCGGCCAAGCACCGCCGCCGACCGGGGCGCCGCTTCGCCCCGCTGACCCGCGATCGCCACGGCATCGTCCGGACCCGGCACGACAGCGGCCTGCGCGTGCTCGTCCGCCCGGATCCGCGGGTGCCCGTGGTCGGGGCCTGGCTGGTCTGGCCCGGCGGGCTCCGGGTCGAGACCCCGCGCCTGGCCGGCGTCTCCTCGCTGACGGCGGCGCTGCTCAACCGCGGCACGAGCTCGCGCAGCGGCGACGCCCTGGCCCGGGAGGTCGAGGGCCTCGCCGCGGTCATCGACGGCTTCGCCGGCCACAACAGCGTGGGCATCCAGTCCGAGTGCCTCAGCCAGCACTTCCCGGCCATCCTCGAGCGCGCCATCGACTGCGCCCGGGACCCGCTGTTCGACGCGGGGGAGGTCGACGAGGCCCGGCGCATCACCCTCGCCGACCTCGAGGCCGACGGCGACGATCCGGGCTACCTCGCCTACCGGACCATGCTCGCCTCGCTCTACCGCAAGCACCCCCTGGGCCGGGACCCGCGCGGGACGGCGGCGAGCCTGTCCCGCCTGGACTCCGCGGCCCTGCGCCGCAACTGGGGCCGGCGCTACGGCCTGGGCAAGGCCGTGCTCGCCGTCGCTGGCGAGGTCGAGCCCGAGGCCCTGCTCGCCAGCCTCGCCCCCCTGCTCGACGATCTCGAGCCCGGCGACGCCGTCGAGGGTCCGCCCACCTGGCCCGGCGGTCCGCCCAAGTGGCCCCGCCGCCCTCGCCACGTCGAGCTGGCGCGGGAGCGCGAGCAGGGTCAGCTGGTCCTCGGCTTCCCGGGCCTCGCCCTCGGCGATCCTCGCGGCTCCGCCCTCGACGTGCTGTGCTCCGTCCTCGGCGGCCAGTCCGGTCGGCTGTTCGAAGCCCTGCGCGAGCGCGAAGGCCTCGTCTACCAGGTCAGCGCGAGCGCGGCCGAGCACGTCGACGCCGGCCACCTCGTCGTCCACGCCGCCGCCAGCCAGGACAAGCTCGCCGCCACCCGGGCCGCCATCGACCGCGAGCTCCAGACCATCCGGACCCAGGCCATCACCGCCGAGGAGCTCCAGCGCAGCAAGCGGTGGCTGATCGGGCAGTTCGAGAGCGCCATGCAGCGCCGCTCCCGGATCGCCTCGCGCATGGTCTTCGCCGAGGTCTACGGCCTCGGCGCGGACTACTACTTTGGCTACCCGGCGCGCGTGCAAGCCGTGACCCGGGCCCAGGTGCTCAGCCTCGCCGCCGAGCTCCTCGACCCCAAGCGCATGGTCAGCGTGGCCTTGTCCGCCTAACCCAGCACGCCGAGGACGTAGATGTCGTAGATGGCGTGGGTCCACACGGCCACGGCCAGACCGCGGACTTGGTAGATGAGCGCGAAGAACACGCCCGCGAGCGTCCGGTAGACGAAGGCCGCGAAGGTGAAGGCCTCGCCGCTGGGGCCGATGTGGTGGGCCAGGGAGAACACCAGCGAGGACACGACGACGGCGATGACCAGGGCCTGGCCGCGGTTGACCATGCCCGCCAGCAGCCACGACAGGCCGCCCACGCCGATGAGCCGGAAGATGAGCTCCTCGTGCAGGCCCGCGCCGGCCGAGATCACGATCACGTCCAGGAAGTCGAGGCCGCTGGCCAACGCGGCCGAGAGCTCCCCGCCCGCGCTCAGGCCCGGGACCAGCTCCGTGAACCGGTGCATCACGAACAGGATGATCGAGCCCATGGTCAGGGCGTAGAAGGTCGACTCGGCCAGGACCGGGACGAAGGCCTTGGGGTCGAAGCTCTCCGTGCGCCGCAGCAGCACCAAGATCGCCGCGTAGGCCAGGAGCATCCCGCTGAGCACGACGAGGTAGTTGGCCAGGTCCCGGTCGGCCAGCTCCACCAGCGAGGCCGTCACGAAGTCGACGCCGTTGAGCCCGCGGCTGAGCAGGATGCCCAGCTGGTAGATGATGAACAGCGGGAAGATCAGGATCGCGCTGGTCAGCGGGTCGACGCGCCCGGCGAGGTGATTGCGCAGCGAGCCCTGCGTCGCCGGCCTCGCGCCCCGCGACCGACGGCGGGGCTCCTCGTCCTCGTGGCTGCGCTCCCTTGCCATCCCCGGGGATCCTGCGCCAAGCTGGCCCGCGGCCCCAAGAAAGTGGCGAGTCGCGGAGGTCCGGGGGAGTGAACGAGGACAGCGAGAGCGTCGGGGCCGCAGCCCAAATGATCGGAGTGTTCCTCGCCGGGGGCACGGGCGCGCTTCTGCGCGTGCTGCTCTCGGCGCAGATCGAGCAAGCCTGCAGCGAGCGCCTGCCCTTCATCGGCGTGCTCGCCGTCAACCTCGCCGGCTGCCTGCTGATCGGCTTCGCCTCCGCCTGCATCACCGCCGACCACTGGCGCAACATCGTCCTCGGCGGCGCCCTGGGCGGGTTCACGACCTACAGCGCCTTCGCGCTGTTCACGGTCTCGCTCGCCGACGAGCAGCGCTGGGGCTCCCTGAGCGCCCAGCTGCTGCTGCACATCCTCGGCGGCGTGCTGTGCGTGTGGCTGGGGGTCGCGCTAGCCAAGGCCGCGGGCCTGTCGAGCTGAGCTTCTGCTTTGCCCCCACAGCCGCCTAGAACCGGGGGCGCTTCGTCGCTGTCCGCTCCTCCGCTTTGGCTTGGTGGGCAATGGAGTTCGTGCCTTCGAGAGGGCCTGTGGTCGCCCCCGCGAGCGGGGGCGTGGATTCTGGTGTCGCTCGCTACGGCTGAGTCGTGGACGTGGGGCAGGGAGGGCGTGGCGTCGTCCACGACGGCTAAAACAGACAGGGACTGTGAAAATTTCACAGTCCCTGAGTCGTGGACGTGGGGCAGGGAGGGCGTGGCGTCGTCCACGACGGCTAAAACAGACAGGGACTGTGAAAATTTCACAGTCCCTGAGTCGTGGACGTGGGGGCAGGGAGGACGCTTAGCGCCATGTGCAAATTGAAGAGGGCGACGATGGAAACCATCGCCGCCCGCTCGGTGTGCCGGCTCAGCGCTTCTTCTTCTTCTTGCCCGCCTTCTTCTTGGCGGGCTTTTTCTTGGCTGCAGTCTTCTTCTTCGACTGCCGCGCCGGCTTCTTGGCGGCCTTCTTCTTCTTGGCAGCCTTCTTCTTCGACGTCTTCTTCTTGGTCACCTTCTTGGCGGCCTTCTTCTTGCCCGCCTTCTTGGTCGACGTCTTCTTCTTGGTCACCTTCTTGGCGGCCTTCTTCTTGCCCGCCTTCTTCTTGCCCGCCTTCTTGGTCGACGTCTTCTTCTTGGCGGCCTTCTTCTTGCCCGCCTTGGTCGCCTTCTTCTTGGTCGCGGCCTTCTTGGTCGCCTTCTTCTTCGACGTCTTCTTGGTCGCGGCCTTCTTCTTCTTACCGGCCGATTTCTTCTTGGCGGCCTTCTTGGTCGCCTTCTTCTTGCCGGCCGACTTCTTGGTCGCCTTCTTCTTGGTCGCCTTCTTCTTCTTGCCAGCCGACTTCTTGGCCGACTTCTTCGCGGCCTTCTTCTTCGTCGCGGCAGCCTTCTTCTTCGCTGCGGCGGCCTTCTTCTTCGCGGCAGCCTTCTTCTTCGCGGCAGCCTTCTTCTTCGCGGCAGCCTTCTTCTTCGCGGCGGCGGCCTTCTTCTTCGCGGCGGCGGCCTTCTTCTTCTCGGCGGCGGCCTTCTTCTTCTCGGCGGCGGCCTTCTTCTTCTCGGCCTCCTTGCGCTTGCGCTCCTTGTCTTTTTCCTTGCGCTTGAGCTCCTTGTCGCGCTCGCGCTGCTTCTTGAGCTTCTCGGCCTCCTTGCGCTTGCGCTCCTTGTCGCGCTCGCGCTGCTTCTTGAGCTTCTCGGCCTCCTTGCGCTTGCGCTCCTTCTCGCGCTCGCGCTGCTTTTTGAGCTTCTCGGCCTCCTTGCGCTTGCGCTCGCGCTCCTTGTCCTTCTCCTTGCGCTCGCGCTCGCGCTCGAGGGCCCGCTGCTTCTTGAGCTTCTCGGCCTCCTTGCGCTTGAGCTCGCGCTCTTTCTCTTTCTCCTTGCGCTGGCGCTCGCGCTCGGCGGCCTTGGCCGCGCGCTCTTCTTCCTTGCGCTTGCGCTCGGCCTCGCGGGCGAGGCGAAGCTCCTCGCGCTTTTTGGCCTTCTCTTCGCGGATGCGCTCGCGCTCGGCCTTCTTCTCGGCCGCGATGCGGGCACGCTCTTGGCGCTTGCGCTCGGCCTCCTCCTCGCGGGCCTTCTTGGCCGCGAGCCGGGCCGCTTCCTTCTCGGCGCGGATGCGGGCACGCTCTTCTTCCTTGCGCTTGCGCTCGGCCTCGCGCTCTTGGCGCTTGCGCTCGCGCTCTTCCTCGGCGCGGCGGCGCTCTTCCTCGCGGCGCGCCTCGGCCTCCTTGCGCTTGCGCTCGGCCTCGAGCCGACGCTCTTCGGCGATGCGGCGCTTCTCCGCCTCTTCCTCCGCGATACGGCGCTCGCGCTCGGCGGCGATCTCTTCGGGGGTCGGGCCCATCTCGAGTTTGAGGAGGTTGCGGAGCTCCTCCTCCTCGACGCGCTCGCCCCGCAGCTCCTCGTCGGTCACGCCACGGCCGTGGACGATGACCCGAGTCACGTTGTTGCGGAAGGTCGTCTCGAGCTTGTTGTCACCGAGCACCTCGCTGACAAAGCCCACACCAAACGAGGGGTGAACGACGATCTGGTGGAGCACCAGCGCGGCCTTGGGGCTGTAGCGGACCGCTGACTTGCGGTCGTAATTCTCGATGCCCTGGAGCCAATCGAGTTTTTGAAGCTTGCGTCGGCGCGCTACGGACACCGGCTCGGCGTCCTCGGCGGAGCCCCTCGGCTTCTTGTAGGCGTGAATGTCGCCGCAAACAGCGCACTGAACGCGTCGAATTTCGTCCCCGTAGCTCTCGAGAATGATGTGTGAGGTGTCCGTCCGGCACTTGGGGCAGTAGCCGTCGGTCTCTCCGCCATTCGAGTTGCTGCTGGACCCACCGAAGTGGCTCTCGAAGATCTGATCCATGAGTGAAAACTCCGCCGTGGGGGGCCTTCTTCGTTGGCCCTAACACGGTCGGATCCTCCCATACAAGCAATAAAGGTCTGAAAATGTTGAGAATTTCGAGCTTCCGCGGCAACCTCGAAGCCACCTGGCACGCGCTCAACTGCTTGAAAAGACAAAGGATTGTCGATTTTCAGCGCTCCCGTGCGCGGCCGGTGAGATCCACCGATCTCCAGTTCAACGGGGCAGTAGCTAGCCAATTCCCGGTAGCGAGGCGGACTCGAGGCCCTCTCGACACTCGAGCGCTCGCTCTGGGAGAGCGTGGCAGATCTGGACAACGCGGCCCGGGATCAGCTCGACGACGAGGGGTTCGAGCTCGCCCCGTTCCACTGGCCCCCGGCGGCCTCGACCTGCTCTCGGCTGAGGTTGTCGAGTCGACTCATGAACGCTGCGTCCGTGCGCTCGAGGCCCATGGCCTGGATCAGCTTGCGGACCTCCGAGCCCGTGTTCTTGGCCTGGCCCGCCAGGGAGCCGAGCTCGCGGCACACGACCCGGAAGGCCCGGCCGTGCTCGCCCGCCTGGGCCGCGATGATGTTGCCGTTGAGGGCCAGCAGCTGCAGGCGACGGGCGACGTCGTCGATGAAGTGGATGATCGACTCCATCCCGTCTGCGCGCTCTTCGAAGTCGGCGACCTGGTCCTCGACGCCGCTGCGCGCCGCGGCGGCGAGCAGGTCGAAGTAGGCCTCCTTGTCCTGGAAGGCCTCGATCATGCCGATCGGCGCGTAGTCCTGGCCGCCGGAGGCGTGCAGCGGGCGGCAGACGGTGAGGTACTCCCGGCCGCGGTACTCGACCTCGCCCTTGAACACCTCGCGGCGCCGGAGCACCCGATCGACCAAGTCGGCGTGGGCGAACTCGCCGACGTCCGGGGGCGTGCCGGCGTCGAGCACCGTGGACACCGCGATGCGCCGGTTGCCGGCGTAGATGGCGAAGCCCAGACCGGTGGACTGGGCCATGCGCGAGAGCAGCTCCCGGTCCTTGCTGACCGGTCGATCGCCCACGAGGATGTCGTCGTCAGAGCGGACGATCGCCCCCTCGTTGTGGAGCAGGCGCTCGCACAGCGCGGTCGCAGCCATCGCGCGGTCGAAGCTGCGACGGGTGATGACCTCGCGGACGGCTTGATAGATCTCGTTGCTGACGTCGCTCACGCCTCCCGAGTGTACTGGCAGCGCTGGCCGTATGGTAGGCACTCGCCACGATGACCGGCCAAGGCTCCCCCGCGCCCGACTCCTCCCCGTCCACCGCCGGTGCACCCCGGGTCCGCATCGCCCCCAGCCCCACCGGGGACCCCCACGTCGGCACGGCCTACATCGGCCTGTTCAACTACGTGTTTGCCCGCAAACACGGCGGCAAGTTCATCCTCCGCATCGAGGACACGGACCGCAAGCGCTCGACCAAGAGCTCCGAAGAGGCCATCTTGGCGGCCCTGCGCTGGCTCGGCCTCGAGTGGGACGAGGGGCCGGACGTGGGCGGGCCGCACGGCCCCTACCGCCAGTCCGAGCGGCTGGACCTGTACAAACGTCATGTCCAGCAGCTCCTCGACGCGGGCCTGGCCTACCGCTGCTTTTGCACCCCCGAGCGCCTCGCCGACCTGCGCAAGCAGCAAGAGGCGGCCAAGGCCTCGCGCTACGGCTACGACCGGCACTGCCGCGACCTCGATCCGGCCGAGAGCCTGCGCCGCGCCGAGGCCGGAGAGCCCTACGTCGTGCGCCTCAAGATGCCGCTCACCGGCACCTGCGTCATCGAGGACGGCCTGCGCGGGAGCATCAACCGCGAGTACGGCGAGAGCGACGATCAGGTCCTGCAAAAGTCCGACGGCTTCCCCACCTACCACCTCGCCAACGTCGTCGATGACCACGAAATGGGCATCACCCACGTCATCCGCGGCGAGGAGTGGATCTCGAGCACGCCCAAGCACATCGTGCTCTACGAGGCCTTCGGCTGGGAGGCGCCGCGCTTTTTCCACCTCGGCCTGCTGCGCAACCCCAACGGCAGCAAGCTGTCCAAGCGCAAGAACCCGGTGTCCGTCGACTACTACCGCGAGCTGGGCTTTTTGCCCGAGTCGATGCTGAACTACCTCGGGACCATGGGCTTTTCGATCTCCGGGGACCGCGACCGCTTCACCCTCGACGAGATGATCGAGGCCTTCGACTGGTCGCGGGTCAGCGCCGGCGGCCCGGTCTTCGACCCGGTCAAGCTGCGCGCCTTCAACAAGCAGGACCTCATGGCCATGGACCTCGACGAGCTGCAGCGCCGCTTCGTCGAGAGCGTGCTGCGCCCCGATCGCCTGCGCCTGCTCCTCGCCCAGGCCCAAAAGCGCGTCGACCTCCTCGACGAGGTCCTGCCCTGGGGCGCCTACTTCTTCGGCGGCGGCGTCGACTACAAAGCCATCGAGAAAAAATTCCGCATCAAGGGGCGCACGCGCAAGGAGACCATCAAGGCGCTCAGCGCCTACCTCGAGGCCATCGAGCGGGACGAGCGGGCGCGGGCGTTCACGGCCGCGGGGCTCGAGGCCTTCACCGAGGAATTCGTCGAGAGCATCGGCTGGAACAAGAAGTTCTATCAGCTGCTGCGCGTGGCCACGACGGGGCAGGCCAAGACGCCGGGGCTGTTCGAGACCATGGAGCTCGTCGGCAAGGACCGGGCGCGCCAGCGCATCCGCGACGCCGTCGCGCACATGAAGGCCGGCGAGAACTGGTAGTCGGGCCCGAGCGCAGGCGCGTCCGCCCTGCGACCTGACAGCCTACCGAGAAAGGCAGCCGCCCACGGGAGGGCGTGGCGTCTTCCACGACGGCTAAAGCAGACAGAGGGTCGGCCAGAGCTCGTTTTGGCCGACCCTCTGACTCGTGGACGTGGGGCAGGGAGGGCGTGGCGTCGTCCACGACGGCTAAAATGGACAGGGACTGTGAAAACTTCACAGTCCCTGAGTCCGTGGACGATGCTTTCGTGGATCATGGGTCCCGGCGCGGCCGGGGTGGGCGACTACCGAGAAAGGCAGCCGCCCACGGGTTCAACGCCAGCTGAGTCCGTGGACGATGCTTTCGTGGATCATGGGTCCCGGCGCGGCCGGGGTGGGCGACTGCTAGCGAACTCGCGCGCTCCGATCTCGCCGCGCCAGATTGCGCGCGGTGCCCGAGCGCTCCCGCCCCGGCCGCACCCACGCGATGTCGCGGGTCGAGGCCGCGGTCAGGGCAGGGTCACGCTCGCTGTCCGATCCGTACCCGCCACGGGTCGGGAAATCTCCGAGGTTGTGGCGGGGGTGGGTGAACATGTGGAAGACAACGACCCGTGCGGCGCGCCCTGCGAGGTACTCCTGGGCCATGGCGTCCGCTCCCCGAGCGTCACCGGTTACGAAACCCGCACCCTCGCCGAGTGCGGCCTCGATGGCGGGAACGTAGTGTTCGGCGAATTCTTCGGGGCTCAGGTCGAGGTGGCCGCTGACGAAGCAGGTCTCAGTCACAGTGTAACACTGACACTAAAACCGCCCGGCGCCACGCCGACCAGGTCGGGGTCGGCGAGTGTTATGATCTGCCCGTGGCGCGCCTCGTCCTCCAGCTCTCCGCCCAGACCTTCGCCGTGTTCGTGGGCATCGCGGGCGCGAGCGCCTGGGTGCTAGCCCGGCAGCTGTGGGCCCTGCTGGCCGCTTAGAGCCACGTGGTGCCGCCACCATAGCGCGGCTTCGAGATCTTCGCCCCAGCCGCGCGGGGGAGGAGCGCGGGTCCAGGTCGGCCTTCCGCGCGCCCGCGAAGGTGCTAGAATGGACGTGCAGCACACCGCCCCAACGCGAAAAGTTCACCTACATCGACCAACCAGGGAACCATCTCTGTTCGTGGGAGAGCAAGCCCGTTCGGCGGGAAGCCCGAAGCGATTAGCGTGGTGCCCACCTACAGATAGTAGGGGTTGGACTTCACCACTGGGGCGGTGTGCCGGCCTTTGTTCTCTTCGTCCGCCCGCGGGTCGTCGAGCTGGGCGGCTGACGAGCGCACGCGAACAGGGCGAAGGCCGTCCCCGGCCCCGCCCTGCTCACAGGCTCACCCGAAAGCGGCCCTCGCCGATCGCCTCGAAGGCGAAGCTCGCGGGCACGAAGCGCCCGATGATCGCGGCGTTGGTCCGCGTGTGATCGCTGGGCTCGAGGGTCACGAAGCTCGAGGGCTCGCCCCGTCCCCAGCTCGCGCTGGCCGCCAGGGCCATGGGGATCAGCAGCTGGTCGGCGAGGTGCTCCCCGACGGGGACCCCCGCGTCGAGCCACGCGCGCAGCTGCGCGACGGCCCGGCGCGCGACCTCCTCGGCGGCCACGCCCTTGCTGCCGAAGGCGGTCACGACCTCGGTGAGCGCCTCGCAGGTGACCGACAGGCACAAGGCGTTGCCGGGCCCGCGGCCGCGCAGCTCGACCACCGCGCCCTCGTCCCGCGACCAGCCCAGCTCGTCGCGCACGCAGGCCAGCTCGCGCTTGCCGATGCGCCCGGGCAAGTTGGCGATCAGGGCCTCGGCCCGGCGCTCGAGCACGGCCCCGCGGGCGTCGAGGGACAGGCCCGCGATGGGGTGCCCGCCCTCGAGCTCGACGACCACGCGGCCGCCCCCCGCCGGGTAAAAGCCCGCCTGCTCGAGGCGCGCGTCGGCGACCACACCCAGCCGCCGCATCAGCGGCAGGAAGGCCCGGGTGATGAACTCGAAGGGCGGCGCCATGGGGTTGTGCGTGCCCCCCTCGAGCACCAGGGTCGAGCGCCCGGGCGTGACCAGCAGGGGCCACAGCACGGTCTGGAGCACGAGCATCGCGCTCCCGGCCGAGCCCACGGCGAAGCGGTGCTCCCCGTGCTCGATGGCCCCCGGGCAAAAGCGCAGGCTCCCCGAGCCGAGGGCGTCGCCCTCGAGCTCGGCGTTGGCGATGGTCGCCGCCGCGCGCACGGCCGTCAGGTGCTGGCGCAGCAGGCCCGGCTTGCGCCGCTTGGCCCGGATGTGCTCGATCGTGAAGGGCCGGCCGGTGATCGCCGACAGGGCCAGGGAGCTGCGCAGGATCTGCCCGCCGCCCTCGCCGAGGCGGCCGTCGATGGTGATGAAGTCGGTCATGGGAACGCGTCCTCTCCAAAAATGCTCGCATCCATGGGTTGGGGGAGGCCGATCCCTCGACCTCCCCCAACGATTCGGGTTCAGCCCTTCACGCAGATGACCTGGCGAAGGACGTGCCGGACCTCGACGAGGTCGGCCTGGGCCGCCATCACGGCCTCGATGGGCTTGTAGGCCGCGGGCGTCTCGTCGATCACGTCCTCGTCCTTGCGGCACTCGACGTGCTCAGTGGCGGCGGCGTGGTCCTCGACGCTGAAGCGCTTGCGCGCCTCGGTCCGCGACATCGCCCGGCCGGCGCCGTGCGAACACGAGCAGAAGCTCTCGCGGTTTCCCTTGCCCTCGACGATGTAGGACTTGGCGCCCATGCTGCCGGGGATGATGCCCAGCTCACCGCGGCCCGCCCGGACCGCGCCCTTGCGGGTCACCCACACCTTCGCGCCGTAGTGCGACTCGCGGGCGACGTAGTTGTGGTGACAGTTCACCGCCTGGTTGACCAGCGTGAACGGACGGATCCCCGGCGCGTGCTCGAGGGCCTTCAGCGCCGCCTTCATCATGATCTCGCGGTTGATGCGGGCGAAGTCCTGGGCCCAGGCCACCGCCTCGACGTAGTCGTCGAAGTGCTCGGTGCCCTCGGGGAGGTAGGCCAGGTTCTCATCGGGCAGGTTCACGAACCAGCGCTTCATCTCCTCGCGGGCGAGGCGGATGAAGTGCGAGCCGATGCGGTTCCCGACGCCGCGCGAGCCCGAGTGCAACATCACCCACACGTGGTCCCGCTCGTCGAGGCAGACCTCGATGAAGTGGTTCCCGGTCCCGAGGGTCCCGAGGTGGACGAGGTGGTTGCTCTTCTCGACCTTGGGGTGCTTGTCGACGATCACCGCGAAGCGATCGGCGAGCTCGGCCGCCCAGCGGCCCTCGACGGCCTTGGGCACGTCACCCCAGGCGCCGCGGTCCCGACGGCGCGCCCCGTTCCCGCTGCGGCCGTGGGGGACGGCCCGCTCGATGGCGGCGCGCACGGGGGCGAGGGTCTCGGGCAGGTCCTCGGCGCGCAGCGAGGTCTCGACCGCCATCATTCCGCAGCCGAGGTCGACGCCGACGGCCGCGGGCACGATCGCGCCCTTGGTCGGGATCACCGAGCCGACGGTCGCGCCCATTCCCCAGTGGACGTCGGGCATCGCGGCGACCCACTTGTGGATGAAGGGCAGCCGGGCGGTGTTCGCCAGCTGGCGAAGCGCCGCGTCCTCGACGGCCACGCCACGGGTCCAGCGCTTGACGGGGACGCCGTTGACGATGTTGTCGACTTCGTAGGACGTGGTGTGCTTCGTGGTCATGGGTGTGCTCCGGGTTGGGGTTGTGCAGCGCCATGCGGCGCACCCAGACAGAAAGCAGGAGTCGATCCAGGAGCACTTTTTCACATAATTTCAAACACTTGAGAACGGTGGAGTCTCTCGGCCCGTCGCTCTCTCGCCCCAAACTATCTAAAAATATAAATTTATATCTAATACTATCAAATGAACAGGCCCGCGCAGGCTTCGCGGGCGCTATGCTCTGCCCATGCACTCCCTCGCGCTGGCTGTGCTGCTCTGGGGTCCGCCCGTGGCGGAGCCCTGGGTCCCGCCCGAGCCCAGTCAGCCGGCCCCAGCGCCAGCCCCTGCTCCGGCCCCGCCGCCCGCTCCGGTCTACCAAGCTCCCCCAGGCCCCGAGGGCGCCCCCTGCCTCGGCGACGCCAACTGCCGCCACCCCTTCGCGTGCGTCCAGGGCACCTGCGCCGTGACCACGACCTACCTCGACGCCCTCGAGATCGAGTCGGACAAGCTGCTGACCCACGGCGCCAACGTGCTCGCCACCGGCGGCATCCTCGCGACCTTCGGCTGGAGCTACTTCGGGACCTCCTTCGCCCTCGGGGGCGAAGAGGAAGCCGACGGCCTCTACATGATGGTCGCGGGCCTGGTGTTCGCGCCCGTCGGCACCCTCATGGCCATGACCGGCGGCATGATGCTGATCGCCGGGCGGGTCAAGAACCGCCGCGTGCACCACTACCGCTCGCGCTCGACGGCCGCGCGAACGCCCAGGGGTCCATGGTCGCTGAGCGTCGACCCCCGGGGCGGCGTGGCGTTGACGGGTCGCTTTTGATCGCTCCCCCAAATGGGGTCAGAGCCTGTGAATGAATCCACAGTCTCTGTCTATTTTGGGCCGTCGCGGACGACGCCACGCCCTCCCTGCCCCACGTCCGCGACTCAGTCGTCGTCGTAGCCGACGACGAGCACGTCGAGGATGTCGGCCGTGCCGTTCACGAGATCGATCTGATAGATGTAGTCAATCTCCGCCATGACTCCGTCGTCATCGTAGTCGTCGAATTCATCCGTCCCGCCGATCACCTTTCCCGAGCCTGGGGAAGTGGTCACCACGACCAGCGGCGGGCTGAAGTTGCGCACGAACTGACCCGTGGCGACCATGTCGTTGACCTCGGCGAAGATCGGGCCAAAGTCCTCCTCTTGATCGAGCATCAAGGTGCCGCGATTGGGCAGGGTCAGGCTATACGTCGTTTGCGCAATGCCAGTGGAGGAGTCGAGGAGTTGCTGCTCCGAGCCGAAGCCCACGAGGTTCGAGCACGCGTCTCCGATCTTGGTCCCCGCGAAGGCGCCCGCGGAGATCGCGGGCTCGTCGAAGGTGTCGATCCCCGCCGGGAAGGGGGCGAGCAGACCCCCTGTCGCGCTGGTCAGGGCAAAGGCATCATCCTGCAATGAGAACGCGAATACTTCGAATTTGTCAGCCGAGAGCGCGCCCACGCTCGCGGGAATGCTCAACCCCGTACATTCGGCGAATTCAGCCGCCTCCGGCGTGCTCGAGAAGTTGACGTCATCCCACCAGCAGCGGAATTCATCACTGTCGGATTCACTCTCTTCGGCATCACAAGCTGAAGTGCTCATAATCGAGCCGAGAAAAAACAGGGTGGAGAGAATCAAACGCTTACGATTGGGAATCTGCATGGCGACACGTCCTATCTAGCTTTGGGGCAATGGGCAGCGTTGTCGCAAGATGCCACGGTAAATGACACCGTGCAACCCACACATATTTCTAATTTACTTTTTGTCCCGATTCACAACCATTGCGCCTTTGCCCGTGACGTTCACGTCATTTGCGCGCGCGGATATGTGTTCTTTCGACGGACTTCGACTCAATACGATGCGCCTCGAAAAGCGCGCACACGCAATTCACGCGCGCCGTGTTCGAGTCATTTGGTCCTTCTCAAAATGCGCAGAGGCCTCCCCCCTGCCCCCACGACCATCGAATGCGCATTGGATCAATGGCGCCGTCCCAATTCGGCGCCCTCGACAGTTTCCAAACGCCAATACCCGCGCTCAACCGCGCCGCAGCATCACGGGCGCGAGCAGGGCGAGCAAGACCAACCCGGCGAAGGGCAGCGCGCCCCGCGATGGGCTGTGCTCCGCGGACAGGCCAGCGCCCGTCGCCGCGGTCGAGCAGCCGCAGCCCTCGTCGACCTCGCCGGGGAGCGCGACGCAGTCGCAGCTCGAGCAGCCCTCGGGGAGCAGGTCGACCCCGCTCGAGTCCCGCAACCAGCACAGCTCGGGCAAGGGCACGCCGTAGATGCCGCCCCCGCCACACTCGCCGCCCCGGGACAGGACGCCGGCGAGGCGCCACTGGCCCTCGCTGGTCTGGACGAAGGCCGGGCCGCCCGAGTCGCCCTGGCAGCTGTCCTTGCCCTCGCCCCCCGCCCGGAACTCGCGGCCGTTCGCCGAGTAGCCGGTGATGGTCGAGGTGACCTCGCGCTTGAAGCCGGTGACCGCGAGCTCGTCCTCGCCGTAGCCCACGAACACCACCTCCGAGCCCGTGGCCATGGCGTCGTCGAATTCGCTCTGGTTGGTGATCGGTACGATCGGATCGATGTCCTCGATCGGCTCGCTCAGCCGCACCCAGGCGAAGTCGTGGATCTCGTCGCCGCAGTCCTTGGGCAGGCAAAAGTCGGGGTGCACCCCCCACTCCGTGGCGGTCCGCTCGTGGCTGGGGTTGCCGGTCGAGTCGCCGAAGTAGACCGTGACGCTGCCCCCGGACTCCGAGGGGAAGCAGTGCGCCGCGGTGAGCACGAGCTCGGGGGTGACCAGGGTGCCCGAGCAAAAGGACTGGCCGAGGATGGCCACGGTCGCGGGCCAGCCCCCGGGGGCCACCAGCTCGCCGCCGTAGATGGGCGCGCCGCCGGTCTCGGGCTCCGCGGGCGCGTCGAGCTCGGGCGCGGCCGCCAGCGGGTCTGGCAGCGGGTCTGGGCCCAGCGTCAGTTGAAGCAAGGTGACCGAGACGAGCGCCTGCGCCAGCATGGACGCTCAGCATAGCAGGCGACTACGCGCACCCGTGGACCTCCCGTGACCGAGCGATGCTATGCAAGGCCATGGCGATCACGCGTCGTGCGCTCCTCGAAGTCCTCGCAGCTCTGGGCCTGAGCACGGCGTGTCGCGCGGGCGCGGACGCCCCCACCTCCGAGTCACAGCCCGACACCGAGGCGAGCCCGCCTGGTACGGACGCGCCCGAAGCCGTTCGTGCCGACGCCCCGACGGACACCGAGCGCTTCGCCTGGGGCGCGAGCGGGGACCCCCTCGCCGACCGCGTCATCTTGTGGACCTGGGTCCAGCACCTCAAGATCGACGCGGCCGATCTCGAGGCGGGCACGACCTACGACTACCGCTTCGCGCTCCTCCCCCACGGCGCAGACGCGCCCGCGGACGGCCCCCTCCCCCACTCCCCGATCGGCCGGACCCATCGCGCTCAGCGGCGACAGCTCCTGGGCCTTCGAGGTCGGGCCCGACCCCTTCGTCGACGCCGGCCACCCCGAGGCCGCGCGCCCCGTCGGCCTGGTCGAGTTCGTGACCCCAGCCGTCACCTCCTCTGGCCCCGTGCCCGCCGCGGAGGCCGAAGCCCGGGCCGAGTCCCTCGCCCGCATCCCCCCCACCTTCGCTGGATCGAGCTGAGACCCGGGGCTGTGTGATCCTCGACGTCCAGCGCGAGCGCACCCAGGCCGAGTGGTGGTTCGTCGACACCATCGAGGAGCGCCGCGCGGACGAGCGCTTCGCCCGGGCCGTGGCCGTCGAGCGCGGCGCCCCTGCCCTCGCTGTCCGCGACGCGCCGAGCCAAGCCGGACCGACGCGGGCGCCCGCCCCCTGAGCGCTCTACACGACCACGACCACCCCCTCGCCATGCACGACCCCATCGCCGAGCACCAATCTACCTTCGACGCCCCCCACCGCTACCCCAGCCTCGTCCGGCGCCCGACCGCGCTGGTTCGGCTGTGGTCGCAGCCGGCCTTCGAGAGCTGGGCGAGCTGGTCGATCCACGCCCGGGCGCCCCACGTCGGCGAGGTCTGGCTGCGGCGCGTGACCGTGGGCCCCGTCGTGGACGGGGACCAAGCCCGCACCCTCAGCTTCGCCACGGAGCTTCGCCTCGACCACGAGCCCTCCACCCAAAACCTGCTCGCCGAGCTCCTCGACCAGCTCCAGGGCCTCACCGTCCCCGTCTACGTCCCTCCGCCCGGCCTCGGCCTCGACGGGGTCACCCACGGAGTCGAGAGCGGCACGTACATGGTCCGCAGCGCCCTTCGCTGGTGGGGCGACGGGCCCGAGCCCTTCTCCGAGCTGAGCGCCTGGCACCGCTCGACCTGCGCCCGCCTCGACGCCCTGCTGCCGCAGTGGAGCGCCCAGCCCTGGCGCGAACCCTCGTGAGCGCTTTCGAACCTCAACAAAGGCTATAGTGGACCTTCATTTGTTGGAGGTCGCGATGACAGGATCCGAGCCCGTCCCCATTCTCGAGCAAGACGTCGCGCTGCTTCAGGGCGTGCTCGACAGCTTGGACGACCCGGTTTTCGTCAAAGATCGCCGACACCGCTGGGTCGCCTTCAACGACGGGTTTTGCAAACTATTGGGCCAACCTCGCGAAGCTCTGCTCGGTAAGAGCGACCCCGACTTCTTCCCCCCAGAGCAGGTCGAGGAGTTCTGGCGCCTCGACGACCAGCTGTTCGAGTCGGGCGAGACCAACCGCAACGAGGAGCGGCTGACCGACGAGCAGGGGGAGGTCCACCTGATCTGGACGCGCAAGTATCCGATGCGCGATGCCAGCGGTCAGGTCGTCGGCCTCGTCGGCATCATCTCGGACATCACCGAGCTGCGCGAGCGCATCGAGGCCCTCGACACCATCGAGCGCGAGGCGGCCGAGCAGCGCGCCCGGGTCAAGGCCCAGCGCGAGCTCATCGACGCCATGGAGGCGCCGATCATCACGCTGTGGGCGGGCATCCTGCTCGTCCCCATCGTCGGCGAGCTGAGCGAGCGCCGGGCCCAGGTCGTGCTCGAGCGCCTGCTCGCCGCCGTCGCCCGGGAGTCGACCCGGGTCGTCTTCCTCGACATCTCGGGCCTGCCCGAGCTCACGGCCTCGAGCGCCGCGACCTTGCGCAGCGCCGTGTCGACGGCGCGCCTGCTCGGGGCCCAGGCCGAGATCGTCGGCATGCGCCCGAACATCGCCCGCGTGCTCGTGGGCCAGGGCATCGAGCTCGGCGCGGTCCAGACCCACGCCAGCCTCCGCGACGGGCTGCACCGGGCCCTGCGGCGCTTGGGCGTGGTCGCGTAGCCACGAAGAAGGGGAGAGCGCTCGCCCTCCCCTTCTCGGTCCGTAGCTCGCCGCTCAGGGCGGCGGCGGATCGGGCTCGCCCTCGGCCTCGCAATCGTCCGGCGGCAGGCCGTCGATCCACGCGCGCAGCAGCAGGATGCCGTCCTCGTGGACGAGGCTGCGGCCGAACTCGGGCATCATCGCGCCGAGCTCGAGGGTCTCGGTCCGGTAGACGAGGATCGAGGCCTCGGCGTCGCCGGGCACGATGTCGTACTCCCGATCCTCGCCGCCCTTGCCCGCCGAGCCCGGCTTCTTGCAATAGCCGAGGTGGAAGGTGTCCTCGTTGTCCCAGTTGAGGAAGAGCTGCGAGGAGATGCCGTTGACCCCGCGGGGGTTGTGGCAGTAGGCGCAGTTGATGTCGAGGTAGTCGCGGGCCGCGACGGTGACCTCCTCGTGGCTCATCTCGGCCACGGGCTTGTCGGCGAGCTCGCGCATGTCCCAGGCGCTGGGGACCTGGTCGAGGGCGGGCACCCCGGTGAGCCAGCCTTGCTCGGCGTAGTGGCTCAGCTGGTTGACGGGCCCGGCCCCGAAGTCCTGGTCGCGGTTGAGGTGCCGCGCCCGCGGCCCGATCGGGGTCACCACCGTCTCGTCGGCCTCGTCCTTGATCTCGTGGCACTTGAGGCACTGGTTCTTTTGCGGGATGAGGTAGCTCGCCGTCCGCTCGATGCCGTCGGGGCCGATGAACTCGACGGGCCGAATCTCCCCCTGGACCGTGTAGACGGCGTCGCCCAGGTCGTGGTCCCAGACGTAGGGGTAGGTCTTCCACTCCTCGGGGAAGCGGACCAGCACCCGCGTCTCGATGAGGTCGCGGTCGAGCTCGGGCTCGCGCAGATCCGCCGGGAAGTAAAAGGACTTGAGGATGACCGTGCCGACCGGGAACTCGAACACCTCGTTGTCGCGGTACTCGACGGTCTCGCCGGGCGGGACGTAGATGGCCCGCTCTTTGAGGGCGAAGTCGCTGAACAGCGGCGTGTTCAGCTCGTAGCGTTGGACGTTGTCCTCGTAGAGGAAGTCCTGGCCGTCCCAGTCCATCAGGCACATCTGCGACAGGAACTCCGGCGGGCCGAGCTCGGGGTCGATGCCCTGGAACTCGCAGCCCGGATCCTCGCCGGTGTCCGTCTCGGTGTCGGAGGTGGTGTCGGTGTCGGTCTCGCTCTCGTCGGTGCCGACCTCGTCCGCGGCCTCGTCCCCCTGCTCCTCGCCGTCGTCGACGCAGGCCGACGACGAGAGGATGGAGGCCGAGCTCAGGGCCACGGCCCAAAGCCCTATCCCGGGCAAGGGCCCGGGGCCGGGCAAGAGTGAGCCGCGCTTCGTTCGAGTCCTCGTCATCGGGTCCTCACATGTCCGGGGGCACGATCGGCCCCATGCTGAAGGCGTCGCAGTCGAAGGGCGTGTAGGGGGCCTCCGGCTGGAACAGGTCGTCGGTGGTCGCGCCCATGGTCATCGAGTTGACCTCGACGTAGAGGCTCGCAAAGCTGCCGCCGGGGTTGTCGCCCATGCAGATGTGGTTGTCGTTGGAGTTCTCCGCCGGGTCCGTGGTGTGGAAGCTGCTCTCGCCGATGGTGTCGTAGAGCACCGAGTCGATGGGCAGGTCGGAGGCGTAGAGCAGGGCCAAGAGCACGCCGAGCTCCTGGTCGGGCGTCGACAAGAAGGGGTTGGTCCCGCCGCCAGAGTGCTCGTTGCCGTGGACCCAGATGTTGTTGGTCTCGTAGTTGAAGACCGTGTCGCCCTCGGTCGGGAGCTCCACGCCCTCGATGTCACCGACGAGCTCGTCCATGGACAGGCCCCAGGCCGCGGGGTCGCCCTCGATGACCAAGCCGCTGAGGATGGCGATGTCGCCGGTGCCGTTGTCCGTGTAGACGTTGTCGTAGATCTCGACGCGGCGCGAGGCGAGGGTGAAGGTGCCGGTGCCGGGGGGGATCTGCTTGACCGTGCCGCCGGGCGCGAAGTTGACCCGGTTGTTGGCGATGATCATGTTGTCGTGGATGGCGACGTCGTGGCCGATGATCGGGTTGCCGGGCAGGTCGAAGATCAGCAGGCCGCCGGTGTTGTCCTCGGCCAGGTTGCCGTAGACGTCGGCGTACTGCGTGTTCTCGATCTCGATGCCGGCGACGTTGCCCATCGCGACGTTGTTGCGGACGATGGCGTGGGCGCACTGGCCGACGTAGATGCCCGCGTCGGACGAGTTGTAGGCCGCCGAGTCCTCGATCAGCACCTGGGTGACCTTGACCGGGTAGATGCCGTAGGCGCCGTTGTTGGAGTCGCTCTCGTTGCGCCACGTGACGCGCACGCGCTGGATGGTGACGCCGGTCGAGTCCTCGATGCGCAGGCCGTCCTTCTTGGCGTCGACGATGGCCAGGTCGCGGACCACGATGTCGTCACCGACGATGTCGATGCCGTTGGACTGGCTCATCTGCGGGAGGAAGTCGAGGGTCGTGCCCTGCTCGAAGTCCCCCTCCTCGCCCATGCCCTGGCCGCACACCGAGATGCCGTCCGCGCGGATCGTCACCTGGTTGTCGAGCTCGGTGTGGCCCAGGCCCATCACCAGGGCGTCGCCGTCCTCCATGGAGTTGGCCGCGATCAGCAGGGCCTCGGCGTCGCCGGCCGGCACGGCGTAGCAGGTGCCGGCGTCGGGGAAGTCCTCGCAGGTGCACAGCGGGAAGTTGGGGTCGGGCTCCCCCGTGGTCTCCGTCTCTTCCTCCGCGGTACCCGTCTCGGTATCGTCCGCTGTTTCGGTCTCGTCGGTGGTGTCCTCTTCCGTGGTCCCCGTATCACCGACCTCGTCGTCCTCGGAGCCTCCGTCGTCCGTGCACGCCCCGAGGGCGAGGGTCAGAGGAATGCCGAGCAACAGAGTTTGCGTGACGGATACGAGGTTTCCAGCGCGGTAGGTCATGACGTTCATTCTCCAGAGCCAAAGCTCGCGGCAAGCATACCGAAACGCCAGCGACACCCAAGAGCGATCTTCTCGGGAGTCGATGCGGAGCGAGCGCAGTGAGCTGCCGCCCCCATGAACGAGGCTCACGCGTGGCTTCGAAGACGTGGAGCCACGCGCTGGGTCCAAGGGCGCGCAACATCGTGGATGCGCCACGCTCCCCCTCTCCCGCGCCCACGGCTCAGACAGTCTCGGTGGACGTCGTCGCGCGGACCTTCATCAACGCCAGCCCGAGGTTCGTATCGTTGCGGCACACGACGACGACAACCACCGAGGGCAAGGACGCGAGCCGGGCGAACAGATGCACCAGGTTCGTGGACATCACGATGATCTCCTTGAAGTAGCGCTCGTTGCTCTGGACCCCGCGCGAGCGCTTGAAGATGTCCTCGATCATCGTGACGTTGTCGCCCTCGAACAGGTCCTTGGTCGTGGCCGAGACGAGGTCGAGGACCTCCTGGGGGTGGCTGTCGACGGTCTTGACGCCGAGCAACATGCCCGTGGACATGTCGACGACGCCGGCGGCGACGGCCTTGGGGACTTCATTCATGGTCTTGGTCAAAATGCTCTGAACGCTCATGATTCTCGCTTTCTCGTGACGCCCCGCGAACACGGGACAATGGCCCGCGCGCGCGCGGGACTGGAACGGTTTCGGTTGGCTGCCGAGCTCGGCTCAGCGCCCGGGGCTCGTCGCGCGCTCCAGGGCGGCGCGCACTCGCGGGTCATCGGGCAGCAGCTGGGCGCAGGCCTCGAACAGGGCCCGCGCCGTGGCCGTATCGCGCGCGGCGTAGGCCCGAGCCCCAGCCGCGAACAGGTGGGCCGCCGCCTCGCCCCGCGCCGTCTGTGCCCGCGCCGGCTGGGGCGCTCGAGCGCCCCCCGCTCGACGAAGGGTCTCGCGGACCTGCGCCTCGATCTGCCGGTGCCACTGCCGGGCCTGGGCCGCCGCCTCCGGCTCGTCGGGCGCGCCGACCACTGGACCCCGCCAGCGCTTGAGCACCCGCCCACGGAAGTCGACGAGGGTCACGAGCTGCGCCGGCTCCCCCACGATCTCCGTCTGCACCGTCATCAGCCCACGAGCCGTTCGGATCAGCGAGGTCAGGCCGGGGCGAGAGGTGTCCCGCGGGCGGGTTGGAGGGGCGTAGGCCATGGTGAATCTCGGTTGAAGATCTAGTTGAGCAAGGGCGCGGTCTGCAGTCGGTCGATGGCCGCGCGCACGCTCTCGCGCTCGCGCGCGTCGAGCTCGCTCGCGTGCGCCAGCCGCTGGAGCCCGACGCCGCTCGTCTCGCTCAGCCGCGCCAGCGCGAGCTCGGGCGCCTCGCGGCCCAGCAGGAACTCGGCCAGCTCCCTGCGCCAGGGCCCGCCGGCCCACACCCCGTCCAGGGCCTCGCGCACGCGCATGCGGATCCGCGTGCCGTGGAGCATGACCATGCCGCGCTGGATCTCCCCGGCGAACACCGAGGTCAGCACGAGCTTCGGCGACAGCTCGCGGCCGACCTCGCCGACCTCGCGCAGCGGCGCCGCGCAGATCGAGTGCGCGTCGGTGGTCAGCATCAGGCCGCGCGAGTCCAGGTCGGAGCCCAAGCCCTCGAGGCACTGCGCCGCCGCCCGATCGAGGGCCGCGAAGCCGAGCGCGATGTCGGCTTCTCGATCTCGAGTCCAGCACCAGGCGATGAGCCCGTCGGGCGCCGCCGACAGCACCACCGCCTGCAGCTGGGGGATCGCGGCGCCGAGCGTGGCGAGGGTCCGCTCGAGGGTCGCGTCCATCACCGCCGCTCCCCCAGGGACAGGACGCTCGCCGCGAGCTCGTCCTCGAGCAAGCGAACGCGCAGGCGCTCGAGGTTCGCCGCGGTCACGATCTCCCCCGGGAGCAGCGCCGCCTCTCCGCTCAGGAAGCCCCGCGCGCCCTCGAGGTCGCCGTCGAGGTAGGCCTCGATCCCGACCCAGCGCAGCAGCCCCGCCGCCAGCGCCCGCGCCCGTCGCCGGTCATCGCCGTCTTCGTTGGAGCCGCTGTCTGCCCGCGTCGGCTCCGAGCCCGAGCGGATCGCCTCCAGCTCCTCGCGCACCTGCCCGAGGCGCTGCGTCCGATCGGGGAGGGACTCCCACACGCTCCAGTCGACGAGCTCCCGCCAGCGTCCTTCCCAGTGCCCCTCCCAGTGCCCCTCGACGTTGCGCTCGTCGGCGATCCAGGGCTCCGGGACCACCCGGACCCCCGGCAGCTCGGCGAGCAGGCCCAGGGCCATGCGCCCGTCCACTCCCGGCATCCGCGCGACGCACACTTGCCCGGTCTCGACCCCGACGAAGCCCACCTCGAGGGCGCCGATCCACAGTCTCAGGCCCACGCTCACGTCCTCTTCGTCGAGGAGAACGAGGTAGTCGATCAGCGTCGGCCAGCGAAAACTGCCAGACATGTCCATTGGTGCCATCACGTGAAAAGGTCCCGATTGGGGTGGAGGTGACGGAAGCAAGATGCACAAAAAACGCCGTGAAGGAGAGCTTCAACGACTCAAACTATCCGGTAAAGAATGCGAGCCATCGGGTCAAAACGCTCGCATTCCGTCGCCCGCGCATCGGCACACTTTTCTACACACCGCCTCCGGACCCCGGCGGGCTCGACCCGAGTCCGGCCTTCACCCGGCCGCAGGGGCGGGCAGCTCGGCCCACCACGCGAGCAGATCGCGGACCTCTTCGGACGCCTCGACCTGCGCCTCGACGGCCTGATGGTTGACCTGCATCAGCGCGCGGCGGCCCTCGGGCCCGCGCGCCTCGACGTGGGCCTCGACCTTCCCGCACCACAGATCGCCGCTGCGCGTGGCGGCGAAGCCATAGCTGCGGCACGCGAGGGGGCGCGCGGCGTAGACCCGGCACAGGCCGGCGTCGCCGTCGAGGAGCGGGCAGGTCCGCGGCCCGGCCTCGCCCCGCCTCGACTCTCGGAGCGCCGCCACGCCAGCTTCGACGCGCCGACGCGCCTCGGCATCCAGGGCCTCGATCGCCCCGCGCAGGCGCGCCCACTCCGACGCCCCCATGCGCGGGAGCTCCGCGAGCGATCGGCAGCAATCGTCGCAGCCGGCGCAGCACGGCCAGCCCGGATCGCTGCGCTTGATCTGCCCGACCGTGGCCGCGATGCGGGCGTCGAGGACCGCGAGTCGCAGCGTGCCGCTCACGCGCCCTCCGGGCTCAGACGCGCAGCCCGCCACGCTCGCGGCGTGCTCCCCGTCCACCGGCGGAAGGCGCGGTGAAAGGCGCTGGGCTCGGAGAAGCCGAGCAGGAAGGACACCTCGGCGATCGACACCCCGCCGGCGAGGTGGCGCAGCGCGAGCTCGTGGCGCAGCGCGTCGACGAGCTTGCGCAGGGAGCTGCCCTCGTCGTGGAGGCGGCGCTGCAAGGTCCGCGGAGACAGCTCGAGGCGCGCGGCGATGGCCTCGACCGAGGGCACACCCTCCGGCAGCGCGACCTCGACCACCGCGCGCACCTGCTCGCGCGTCGATCGGCCCTCGCTCACGCCCGGCCGCGCCGCCCACTGCTCCGACAGCCGCCGGCTCGCCTCGCGGTCGAAAAAGGCGAACATCGCCGGGTCGGCCGAGGGCATGGGCAGCGCGAGCGCGGCCGCGTCCACGACCATGGCGTTGTCCTCGGCGCCAAAGCGCACCGGCGCGTCGAGCAGCTCGGCGAGGGCACTGGCGCCGGCGTGGGCGAGGTGGCGCAGCCGGACCTCGCGGACCTCGAAGCTCGCCCCCGCCAGGCGGCGCCCGTTGACGATCATGTCGACGATCGCGGCCTCGTTCCACACCTGGTGAGCCAGGCGCGGCGGACCCCAATTCTCGACCCGGAACACCACCTCGTCCCCCTCGCGCTCGAGGGTGCTGCGCTCGCCCTCGACCAGGAGGTTTTGGTAGCGGATGAAGCGATCGAAGGTCGTGCCGAGATCGGGGCTCGTGACCGCGAGGAAGCCGAGGATGCCCAGCGCCGCCGGGTCCATGGCCAGGGACATGCGCGCGCCCAGCAGCGGCTCGCCGCAGCGCTCGTGGGCAAACTCGAGCAGCTCGTAGTAGCGCACCAGGGGGACGCGGGCGTCGGGATCGGGGTCGTCGAGCTTGGCGGCGCGCTCGCCCAGCTCGATGGCCAGCCCTGCGCCGCCCAGCTCCTGGCACGTGGCGACCAAGGGGTCGAGCAAGCGCGCGAGGATGGTGGGCTCGGCCATCGCGGGGATGCTAGCAGGCCGCTCTCGGCCCCGTCTTCGGGGCTCGGGGCTTTGCTCAGGCGCCTCCTCGAGGAGGCTTGCGGTAGCCCCGAAGCCGGGCCGCGAGGGCCTCGATCGACTCGGGGCTCTGGCCCTTGGCGAGCTCCCCATCACGCGCGGCGGCGATCGCCGCGAGGCCCTCGTCGACGAGAGCGCGGGCCGCCTGCGGATCGGCGCCGCTGACATGCAACACCCGAGCCCGGTTGTTCCAGTAGTCCACCCGCCCAGCCAGGGTGCTCGGCGGCTCGGCCTCGAAGATCGTGCGCGTCTCCTCGCTGGCCGCGAGGGCCCCCTCGAGGTCGCCCGTGGCCAGCAGCGCGTCGACGAGGTTGTAGAGGAACACCGACCGGGCCGGGTCCGCGTCGCCGAGCTCGGCCGCGCGCGTGGCGAGGGCCTCTCGAATGATCGGGAGCGCGTCCTCCCAGTGCCCGGCCTCGGCCATGCACTCGATGAGCATCGACTGGAAGATGGTCACCCGGATCTTCCCCCGGGTCGCGTCCTCGCCGATGAGCTGCGTGGCCCGCCGCAGATCCGCCAGCCCGGCGTCGTAGCGCCCGAGCTCGCACTGCGCCTGGCCGATGATGCTGAGGACCACGGTCGTGTTGTCGTGCTCGAGGCCGTAGGCCTTGGTGAAGGCCGTGAACACCTGGCGGTAGAGCGGCAGCAAGACCTCGGGGGACTCGCCTCGCTGCTCGCGCAGGCGGGTGAGCTCGTAGGTCGTCACCATCGTGTCGATGTGCTCGGAGCCGTAGGCCGCGCGCGCGATGGCCTCCGCGCGCTCGAGCATGGCCTGGGCCTCCTCGAAGCGCCCGAAGCCACGGTAGAGCCGGGCCGACGCCGTCAACGACGGCACGAGCTGGACGTTGTCCGGCCCGAACAGGCGCTCGGCGATGGGGATGGTCTGTTCCTGGAGGACCAGGGCCTCGTCGCGCCGCCCAGCCCGGAGCAGGGTGTCCACGAGCAAGCGCCGGGTCGTGAACACCTGCAGCTGATCCTCGCCGTACTCCGCCTCGAGGCGAGCGAGGGCCTGCTCGAAGGCCACGATCGCTGCGGGCACGTCGCCCGCGTCGCGCTTGGCTCGCGCGAGATGGAGTTCGACCTCGATGACCCTCGGGTGCTCGGCGCCAAAGCTGTCGGCGTAGCGCTCCCGCGCTCGGGTAAAGGTCTCCACCGCGCCCTCGATCTCACCGAGGGCGGCCTGGTTCTTGCCCACGGTGTCGAGGGCCTCGGCGACCTGGGGGTGGCTCGCAGGGTAGGTCGCCTCGGCCAGGGTGAGGTAGTCCCAGGCCACGCGAGTCGCGGGCTCGTAGTCCTTGACCAGGTAGTGGTGCTCGGCCTCGGCGGCCAGCAGTCGGACGCGGTCTTCCTTCAGGGAGCCCAGGCGGCGGGTCAGGGCGTCGGCTCGACGCAACCACTCCTTCCCGCGCTGTGCGTCCCCGAGCAACACGTAGACGTGGCTCAACTCGAGGGCGGCCGTCAGCGCGACGCGATCGTGGCCGAAGGCCTCGGCCTCGTAGTGCGCGGCCTCGAGGGCCTCGCGGGCCTCGCCGTAGTCCGAGGCGCCCTCGGCAGCCTGACCCAGGGCCAGGCGCGCCTCGGCGCTCAGCGGCCCCTGCTGCGGCGCATCCGCGACGATCGCTCGAGCGAGGTTGTAGGCGCCGCGGCTCCGGCCCGCCTGGCTCAACAAGCGCGCCTGAACGATCGAGCGGCGCACGGAGGACGCCTGCTCGCGCTCTGTGCGGTCGTCGAGCTGGGTCTGCGCCCGGAGCCACAGCGGGTCTTCGCAGCGCGCGGGGTTGGGCAGCTGCGCCAGGGCCTCGAGGGCGTAACTCCCGGTGACCCGATCGCTCGACCGGAGCACCTCCAAGGTCCCGTCGAGGTCGTCGAGCTGCGCGTCGAGGCAAGCCACGACCGCGCTCGCGTCCTCGGTCTCCTCGCGCGCTGCCCTGCACGCGGCCACCCGCGCGGGCCGCCAACGCTCGGACCAGCCCTCGAAGGAGCGCTCCGAGCGTGCCCACAGCTCCGGAGCGAAGCTCAGCCCGGTCCCCAGCAAGGCCTCGCGAACCCGCGGCGCCGCCGTGTCCCAGCGCTGCGCCGCGACCTCCCCCTCCGCCTCGCAGCGCGCACGCTCGGCCTGCTCGATGGACGCGAGGCCGAGGCCCGCGCCCACGACGATCGCGACCACGCCGCCGACGGCGAGCCACCGCCGGCGACGAAGGCTGGGGTCCTTCTCGAGCGCATGGAGCAGCGCGCTCATCGACGGCCAGCGATCTTCAGGGGCGTTGGCGAGGCCTCGCTCGACCACCGCCGCCAGCCACCCCGGAACCTCTCGATCGCCCGGCCGAGGCATGCGGCTGTCGCTGAGCACCGCCCCGCGCAGCTCCGCCACGTCGGCGCCCCCAAAGGGCGGAGCGCGGTAGAGCGCGCTGTACAGCGCCACGCAAAACGCAAACTGATCGGCCGCCGCGTCCGCGGGCTTGCCCAGGAATTGCTCGGGGGCCATGAACGCCGGCGTCCCGACCATCGCGCCCGCTCGGGTCAGGCGCTCGCTAAAGGGGTCCTCGCTCACCGTGTTCGCCCGCGAGTCCACCAGCACCTCGAAGGACTCGTCGAGCGAGGGCGGGAAGGCCAGGGACCCTGACCGCCCCGGATCCTCCACCGAGATCGAGTCCGCGGACGCGCGCACCAAACCAAAGTCCGACACCTTTGCGACGCCATCGCTCGTCAGCAGCACGTTCTCGGGCTTGAAGTCGCGATGGATCAGGCCGGCGGCGTGCGCTGCCTCGAGCCCTCGACCGGCGCCGATGAACACGTCGAGGATCTCCCGCCATGGCCGCCGCTCGCGGGTCCACTCCGCGAGCGTCGGACCGTCGACGTACTCCATGGCGATGAACACCTGCTCGTCCAGGCCGTGGCGGCCCACGTCGTAGACCGCGACCACGTTCGGGTGGGAGACCTTGGCCATGGCCTGGGCCTCGCGCTGCAGCCGGATCATCGAGCGCGAGCGCGGCCGACCGCGGCGCATGACCTTGATCGCCACGCTGCGGTTGAGCTCCTCGTCGAAGGCCGCCACCACCTCGCCCATGGCCCCCGTGCCCAGGTGGCGGATGACGGTGTAGCGACCAATGGGGTCTCCTGGCTGAAGTCGTGCCTTCACGTGAGCTGCGAACTCGACTCGGCCCGCTGGCCGGCAGAGAACCTAGCACGATCGCGGCCTCCTTCCATTTGGGGCCCAAGGTGAGCCGGGCGCTCCCGCGCGTCATGGTGATGTTCTCGCCGGGTTTCGGCTCAGCCCCGCGCAGGCCGGCGCCCGCCCATGGCGCGTCGGGTCAATCGATTGGGCGTCCGCGGTCATCCACGCCAGCGGCGTCCAGGGCATCAAGAAAGCATGAACGATCGCCTGCGCACCGCCCTCCCCGTGCTCTCCCCTCGGCGAGAGCCCGTCCTCATCCCCGAGGCCTGGTACCCGATCGCCCCGTCCACCGACCTCCCGGCCCGGGGCCGGAGGGCCACCAAGCCCCTCGGCATCATGCGCCTCGGACGGCGCTGGGTGCTGTGGCGCGACGAGGCCGGCGCCGTCGCGTGCATGCCCGCGGCCTGCCCCCACCGCGGCGCGGATCTGGCCCAGGGCCGCGTGCGCCAGGGCGAGATCGAGTGCCCCTACCACGGCTTTCGCTGGAGCGCCGGGGGTGAGTGCGTCGCCCTGCCCTGCGAGGGCCGCGGCGCCCGGGTGCCCGCCAAGCTCCACGTCCGCGAGCGGCCCATCGTCCGCGAAGCCCACGGGCTGATCTGGATGTGGTACGGCGAGCGCGAGCCCACCGCCCAGCTCCCCTGGTTCGAGCGCTCCCCCGTCGAGGGCCGCCGCACGGCGACGCACACCGAGGTCTGGGAGGTCAGCTTCACCCGGACCATGGAGGCGATGCAGGACCTCCACCACTTCCCCTTCGCCCACCACGGCCTCGACCCCTGGCGCGGCAAGGCGGCGCGCCTCGACCCCTACGAATGCCGCGTCGAGGGCGAGCGCATCTACCAAAAGGCCGCGCTGGCCCTCGAGCGCGAGGACGGCAGCACCGAGCCCGTCGTGCACTTCCAGCTCGACTGCGCCTTCCCCAGCGGCATCTACCTCAAGTTCAGCCCGCGCGTCGACGCGTCCGTGGCCCTGTGCCCCATCGACGAGCAGCGCACCTGGGTGTGGGCCTGCTACCGGGTCGAGACCGGCCTGGGCGCGGTGATCGACAAGCTCTCGGCGCGGCTCAGCATGTGGTTCGAGTTCGCCTTCGTACAGCCCGACGATCGCCGCATGAGCGCGAGCGCGGAGCCCCAGGCCTGCACGGCGGCGGACCACGCCCTGGTCCGCTCGGACGCCGCGATCGCGGCGTGGCACAAGCTCCGCCGCGCGCACCTACACGCCGCGAGCGCGAGCGCTCAAGAGCACAGCCCGCTGACGGCGGGGTCGTCGGACATCGAGCAGTCGAAGTCGTCGCAGTCGATGTAGCCGTCGTTGTCGTTGTCGATCCCGTCCGAGCAGGTCTCGACGCTGTCCTCGCTCATGCCCCCGCACAGCTCCATCACCGCGGGGTCGTCGGACATCGAGCACGAGAAGTCCTGGCAATCGGTGAAGCCGTTGCAGTCGTTGTCGATCCCGTCCGAGCACTGCTCGACGCTCGTCTCCGAGGGCAAGCTCGCGCAGTAGTCGAGGATCGCCTGGTCCTCCGACATCGAGCAGCCAAAGTCCTCGCAGTCGGTGTAGCCATTGCCGTCGTTGTCGATCCCGTCCATGCACTGGTCGAGGGTGTCCTCGGGCGGCAAGTTGGCGCAGTAGTCGAGGATCGCCTGATCCTCCGACATCGAGCACGAGAAGTCCGCGCAGTCGACGAAGCCGTTGTAGTCGTTGTCGATCCCGTCCGAGCACAGCTCGAGGGTGTCCTCGGCCACCGGCGGCCCGCCCTCTCCCCCGGTGGTCTCCGCCGGCTCCGGGCACTCGCTCTCGTCTCCCCCCTCGCCCACGTCGTCCGCCCCGCTCGTCTCCTCGTCCTCGGCGCTCGGGGCCGTCGAGAAGATGCAGCCCGTGGACGCGCCCGACACGAGCGCGGCCAGGATCGAGGCCTTCAGGGTATTCGCGGAGATCAGCGAGAGCAGGCGAGAGCGGGTCATGGGGCGGAGCATAGCCGCCTTTGCCGACGGGACGTCTGCTACCCTCCCGTGCCATGTGCGCCCGCCCTCGCCCCTCGTCCAAGGCCTCCGGGGGCCCCGACGCGGGCGAGACGCGGCGCCCCGTCGTCGTCCTCGGCCTGCTCGGTCCGACCCTCGATCGAGGCGGGCGCAACCGGTGGGAGCGCTGGCGGCCAACGGTGGACATCTGCCGCCACGAAGACTTCGTGATCGATCGCCTCGAGCTGCTGACCCAGCCCGAGGTCACCGACGCCCAGCGGTCCACGGCCACGGGCAAGCGCCGGGCGCATCGGGCCCGGAGCCTCGCCGAAGAGGTCGTCGCCGACATCCGCGAGGTCAGCCCCGAGACCGAGGTCCGCTGCCACCCGACCCACTTCGAGGACCCCTGGGACTTCGAGGCGGTCTACGCCATCTTGCTCGACTTCGTCCGCGCCCAGTCCTTCTCCCCCGAGGACGAGGACTATTTGGTGCACATCACCACCGGCACCCACGTCGCGCAGATCTGCTGGTTCCTGCTGACCGAGACCCGCGAGCTGCCGGCCAAGCTGCTGCAGAGCTCGCCCCCGGACACCCGCCTGGGCAAAGAGCGCAGCGACCCCGGCACGGTGCGGATCATCGACCTCGATCTGTCC
Organism: Plesiocystis pacifica SIR-1; assembly: GCF_000170895.1. Lineage (GTDB taxonomy): Bacteria > Myxococcota_A > Polyangia > Nannocystales > Nannocystaceae > Plesiocystis > Plesiocystis pacifica. The sequence goes on from NZ_ABCS01000061.1 coordinate 30,346, forward strand.
CGCTACGACCAGATCGCCTCGCGCTTCGCCGCGCGCACGGCCGAGGATCTGTCCTTCCTCAAGGCCGGCATCGAGACCCGCAACGCCCGCTTCAACGCGCTCATCGAGCGCATCGAGCGGGTCGTGCTGGCCAGCCGCGCGCCGATCTTGCTGACCGGGCCGACCGGCACGGGCAAGACCCGGCTGGCCCGGCGCATCTACGAGCTCGCCCGCGATCGCCGCTCGCTGGGGCGGATCGCGGGGCGCTTCGTCGAGGTCAACTGCGCGACCTTGCGCGGCGACGCCGCGATGTCGGCCTTGTTTGGCCACGAAAAGGGAGCGTTCACTGGCGCGACGAGTCGACGCGACGGGCTGCTGCTCGCGGCCGACGGCGGCCTGCTCTTCCTCGACGAGATCGGTGAGCTCGGCCTCGACGAGCAGGCCATGCTGCTGCGCGCCATCGAGGACCGCCGCTTCATGCCCCTGGGCAGCGAGCGCGAGCGCGAGAGCGACTTTCAGCTGATCGCCGGGACCAACCGAGACCTGCGCGCCGAGGTCGCCCGCGGGCGCTTTCGCGAAGACCTGCTGGCGCGCATCGACCTGTGGACCTTCGCGCTCCCGGCCCTGCGCGAGCGCCCGGAGGACATCGAGCCCAACCTCGACTACGAGCTCGATCGCTGGCGCGAGCGCGGCCGCGGCCGGGTCAGCTTCAACCGCGAGGCCCGGGCCCGCTTCCTCGCCTTCGCGCGCTCGGAGGCGGCGACCTGGCCCGGCAATTTTCGCGACTTCTCGGCCGCCGTCGAGCGCATGGCCACCCTCGCCGAGGGCGGGCGCATCGACGAGGCCCTGGTCGAAGAGGAGCTCGAGCGCCTGCGTCGGCAGTGGCGACGGCCGGACCCCGCCGCTGCTGCGACCTCGGGCTCGGGCTCGGGCACGCCCACGCCCAGCTCGGGCCCCGCTCCAGGCCCCCAACCCCGGGCGGGCCAGACGGCGACCCTCGATCTCGCCGACTTCCTCGACGCCGAGGCCCTCGAGCAGCTCGACCGCTTCGATCGCGTGCAGCTCACCGACGTGATTGGCCTGTGTCGCGCCAGCGCGACGGCGTCGGCCGCTGGTCGAGCGCTGTTCTCCGCGTCCCGTGCCCGGCGTCGCTCGGTCAACGACGCCGACCGCCTGCGCAAGTACCTCGCGCGCTTTGGGCTGAGCTTTCGCTACATCAAGGCGCGCTGACGCCGTGCTACAACGGCACCATGTTCGCGCGCTGGTCCACGTGCATCCTCCCCCTGAGCTTGGCCGTCCTGTCGAGCTGCTTCGTCAAGCCCGACAACAAGGTCGGCGCGGACGCGGGCACCGACGAGGCCGGCCAGGGCGAGTGTGGCAACGGCGTCGTCGAAGACGGCGAGGAGTGTGACGAGGGCACGGCCAACGCCGACGAGGGCAGCTGCACGAGCGCCTGCACCCTGCCGGTGTGTGGCGACGGCGTCGTCCAGGCCGGGGAGGAGTGCGACGACGGCAACGACGTCGACTCCGACGCCTGCGTGCCCGGCTGCCAGCTCGCCACCTGCGGCGACGGCTACGTCCAAGAGGGCGTCGAGACCTGCGACGACGGCAACGGCGTCGACGACGACGACTGCAGCAACACCTGCGTGTCCGCGACCTGTGGCGACGGCGTCCTCCAAGACGGCGAGGGCTGCGACGACGGCAACGACGACACCGACGACGACTGCCCCGCCTGCCAGCCCGCGACCTGCGGCGACGGCTACGTGTTCGCGGGCGTCGAGGAGTGCGACGACGCCAACGACGTCGACCAGGACGCGTGCACCAACGCCTGCACCGACGCCGTGTGCGGCGACGGCATCGTCCACCTCGGGGTCGAGGAGTGCGACGACGCCAACGAGGTCAGCACCGACGCCTGCATCAGCTGCAACGACGCCGTGTGTGGCGACGGCATCGTCCACGAGGGCGTCGAGGGCTGCGACGACGGCAATACCAACGACAACGACGACTGCAGCAACGACTGCAACGCCTCGTGCGGCACGGACTGCTTTGGGCCCGGCGGGTGCCTGACGGGCGCGGGCCGCTGCGTGCGGTTCTCGTGCCGCTCCCCCCAAGAGGGCGAAGACTTTTGCGGGGATTGCACCGGGTGGCAAGAGATCAGCTACGCCGACTGGCTCAACGGCTACTGCGGTGACCTCATCGCCAAGTACCGGGAGGAGTACGGGCACATGACCATGTGCTCGAGCTCGCCCGTGTGCTGCGAGAGCGCCGAGGATTGCGCCGGCAATGACAATGCGTGGCACTTCTTCGACGGCCAGGACACCCGCTACGTCGGCCCGTGCCTGGGCTGCATGGGCGAAGACGACTGCTTCCACTGGGATAACGTCGCCACGGGCACCATCACCCGGCTCAGCGCGTGCGAGAAACTATGAACTTTTTGCAGGGCGACTGAGTCGTGGACGTGGGGCAGGGAGGGCGTGGCGTCGTCCACGACGGCTAAAGTGGATAGGGACTGTGAAAACTTCACAGTCCCTGAGCATTCTTTCCAGACTTGGCCTCGGAACAGCGGCTGTCCTCCCCGGTACCCCAGGGTGAGGCAGGGACTGATCCACGGGACATCTGAGCGGGCTCACCCAGCCAAGGCTGGCCATTCTTTTGGCACATTTGCTGGGATTCGCCGCCTGCGATGGTAGGATCTGCGCTGGAGGTGGGTCGATATGATCAAGCTGGTCCAAAACCTCAGGCGCCTTCCGGCACTCTCGGTGGCTGAGTTTCGCGACAAACTCAACGAATACGGCTTCGTCGTCAAAGACATCGCCGACGAGTTGGGTGCAGCTCGCGTCGCCATCAGCACGACCCTCGCGGTCCAGGACAACATCAGCATGCAGGTCAGCCAGGGGACCAGCGATCCGCCCGACGCCATCGTCGAGATCTGGATGCGCCGGGCCCCCGACTTCGACGGCCCCGACAACCTGCTCGCGCGCCAGCTCCTCGCCAAGATGCGAGACATGCAGGACGGCTTCGTCGACCTGCACCGCTCGTCCTTCTTCTTCGCCTCCGAGCGGGTCGAGCATGGCCGCGAGGCCGCGGCTGCCCTCAGCCAGAGGCTGATGCGCATCGATCAGATCAAGCACACCCTCGACCTGTCCGAGATGTGATCCGCGCAGGGCTTGCCCCTGCCAGCTCGGCACCCCCCCGGCCCCCCTCGACCCGGGTCCTCGCATCGGCTAGACAAACGCCGATGGCCGACTCCAACTCCCCCCGCCCGGTCCACCCCTCCGACGCGTGCAGCGAGACCGTCCGCCGCCAGCAAGCGGCCTTTCACCCGGACGTGCTCGAGGCCGTGATCAACGCGGTGAACAGCCAGGACGTGGTCGTGGTCGGCATGGCGACCAACCCCCACGTCAAGAAGGCCCGCCTGGGCCTGCGCAACGCCGACATCCCCTTCACCTACCTGGAGTACGGCAGCTACACCAAGGGCTGGCGCCAGCGCCTGGCCATCAAGATGTGGAGCGGCTACCCGACCTTCCCCCAAGTGTTCGTCAAGGGCACGCTGGTCGGGGGCAACGCGGAGCTCCAGGGCATGCTGAGCGACGGCTCCCTCGCCGCTCAGCTGGCTGGCTGAATCACTCCGGCAGCTTGCAGCTGTCGTCGGTCAGCTCGGCGCACAGATCCTTGGCGGCGTCCGAGAACGCGCAGCCCTCGGGCATGGTCAGCTCCATCACCTTCTTGGAGTGGAAGACGTTGAGCATGGGCCCGGCCTCGGCCGAGCCCGGCAACCGGAAGTGGACCTGCACGTGCTCGGCGGGGGCCTTGATGAAGTCCCGGGAGCCCGGCTCGCCGTCGATCGGACAGTTCGCCAGCTCCGTGAAGCCCGCGCCGGTGAGGTGCTTGGTGTAGAGCTCGTCGAGCTTCGCGTCCTCGGTCCCCTTGGCGTAGGCGATCATCAGCATGTCGTCGGCGCCAAAGTCGTTGCCCTTGGCCTCGATGGCCATCTCGACGTCGCCGCGGAGATCGGCGGGCACGTAGGCGTCGAAGCTCTCGGGGATCGGCGTCTTGCAAGCGAGGGTCGAGGCAGCCAGGGCGAGGAGCAGAGCGAGGGAGGATGCGCGGCGCATTCCGCACATCTACCCCCTCGCGCCGAGCTGCGTCAAATGCGAACGCACTCGAGACTCAGCTAGGGGGTCATCGACGGCGGTTTCGGGGAAGAGCAGTCTTGCCCCGGCGCCTGCCTCCCGCCCCGCCTTGGGCCGCCTGATCGAGGCGGGCGTAGGTCGCCAGCTCGGCCAGCACCCCCTCGCAGACCTCGAGCTGCCGCGAGCAGTCCTTGCCCTGGCGGTTGGGGATGGTCGCCAGGATCCGCTCGCCCCCCGGGGCCAGCCGGACCCGGCCGTCGGTGGCGTCGGACAGACCCAGGGCGACCTCGGGCGAGAGCGGCGTCTCCGGGCTCAGGCGGATCGAAAAGCGCATCGCCCGGAGCTCGAGGGCCGTGGCCCGGAGCCGTCGCCCGTAGCTCTTGCAGGCCATCATCAGGCCAAAGTGGCGGGCCTCCACGGGCAGCTCGCCGTAGCGATCGTGGAGCTCCTCGAGCACCTCGCGGACCTCGTCGGCGTCGCGCGAGGTGCTCAGCCGGCGGTAGAAGTCCAGGCGCGCCCCGACGTCTTCCACGTAGGTGTCGGGCAAGAAGGCCGGCACGTCGAACGCAACCTCGGGGTCGGTCTCCTGGGAGATGGGGTCGCCGCGCAGCTCGGCCACCGCCTCGCCGAGGATGCGCGCGTAGGCCTCGAAGCCGATGGCCTGGATGCTGCCCGACTGCCGCCGCCCGAGCAGGTCCCCGGCCCCGCGGATCTCGAGGTCCTGGCTGGCCACGTTGAAGCCCGCGCCCAGCTCGCTGTGGCGCTGGATGGCCTCGAGGCGCCGGCGCGCGTCCTCGGACAGGCGCTCGAGGGAGGCGACCATCAAGTAGCAGTAGGCCCGCAGCTTGCTCCGGCCGATGCGCCCGCGCAGCTGGTAGAGCTGGGCCAGGCCGAACTGATCGGCGCGGGCGATGAACATGGTGTTGGCCCGGGGGATGTCGAGGCCGCTCTCGATGATCGTCGTCGAGACCAGCACGTCGGCCTCGTGGCGCACGAAGTCGACCATGGTCTGCTCGAGCATCTCGGGGGGCATCTGCCCGTGAGCGACGATGACCCGGGCCTCGGGCACGAGCTCGCGGATGCGCACGGCGTGCTCCTCGATGCCCATGACCCGCGGGACGACGTAGAAGATCTGCCCGCCCCGCGCCAGCTCTCGGCGGATGCCCTCCTCGAGCACGACGTCGCTGTGCCGGGTCAGGTAGGTGCGCACGGCCAGGCGGTCGACGGGCGCCGTGGTGATCATGCTGATCTCCCGCATGCCCAGCAGCGACATGTGCAGGGTCCGGGGGATGGGCGTGGCCGTCAGCGTGAGCATGTCGACGGAGGTCTTGAGCTTCTTGAAGCGGTCCTTTTGCTTGACCCCAAAGCGCTGCTCCTCGTCGATGATGACCAGGCCGAGCTCCTTGAAGCGAACGTCGCGGCTGAGCAGGCGGTGGGTGCCCACGACCACGTCGACGGTCCCGTCCTTGATGCCCGCCAGGGTCCGCTTGCGGTCGGCCGGCGAGCTGAAGCGGTTGAGCACCCCGACCTCGAGGGGGAAGGCCGACATGCGCTCGGAGAAGGTCAGGTAGTGCTGCTGGACGAGCACGGTGGTCGGGGCGAGCACGGCCACCTGCTTGCCCGCCGCCGCGACCCTGAACGCGGCCCGCAGCGCGACCTCGGTCTTGCCAAAGCCGACGTCGCCGCAGACCAGGCGATCCATGGGCCGCTGGCTGCTCAGGTCGTCCTGGACCGAGTCGATGGCGTCGGCCTGGTCTGGCGTCTCCTCGAAGGGGAAGGTCTGCTCGAACTCGGCGTACATGTCCCCGCCGGGGGCGAAGGCGTGGCCGGTCATGGCCTCGCGCTGGGCGTAGATCTGCAGCAGCTCCTCGGCGAGCTGGCGGACGTCGGAGCGGATCTTCTTGGCCTTGGCCTGGAAGGTCTGGCCGCCCATGCGGTCGAGCTTGGGCGCCTTGGCCTCGGCCGAGACGTAGCGCTCGATCTCGCCGATGCGGTGCACCGGCAGGTAGAGCTTGTCCTTCTTGGCGTACTCGACGATGACGAAGTCACCGGGCACGCCCTGGGCCGCGAGCTTGGTCAGGCCCACGTAGCGGCCGACGCCGTGGACCACGTGGACCACGTAGTCGCCGATGCTCAGCTGCGAGAGCGAGGCCACGCCGGCCTTGCGCCGACGCCTGCGTCGACCCTCGCGGCGCGCCACGGGGCCAAAGATCTCGGACTCGGAGACCACCAGCAGCCGGTCACCCTCGCTGGCGAAGCCCTCGGACAGGGTGCCCGCGATCACCCGCAGGCGCGGGGCTTGGAGCTCCAGACCGCCCAGCTCGATGGCCCCGCCCGCCCCGCTGCTGTGCTCGCGCTCTTGCTTGCTCGTCCCCTCGGGGCGCAGGCCGTAGCCGCGCAGCATCGCCGTGAGCCGCTCGGCGTGGGTGGTGTTGGGCGCGACGAGGACCACGTCCCAGGGATCGCGCTCGCTCGGGTCGAGCGCCCCGCCGAGGGTCGCGTCCGCGTGCACGCCGAGCTCGCGGATGTGGTCGACGACCGGGCGCAGGAGCTCGCCGCCCTTTTGCCCCCGGGCCGCCTCGAGCTTGGCGCGCAGGGGGGCGTTGCGGCCCAGGTCCACGCGGATCACCCCGCGGCGGTCGCCCTTGGTCTGCTCGGGGTCGTAGAGGTCCAGCCGCGCCCCGACCACCGCCGCGCCCCGCAGCTGCTCGCGCAGCTGCTCGCGCGTGCAAAAGAAGTCCTCCGGGGCCGCGACGAGGTGCTTGGCCTCGACGGCGCGGCGGTACTCGAAGTCGAGCTCGTCGGCCATGCGCTCGCCCAGGCCCACGAGCGCCTCGGGCTCGTCGAGGTACCAGCGCGCGTTGGCGGGCAGGTAGTCGGCCACCGACGCGAGCCCGTCGTGGAACACCGGCGTGAGCGCGTCGATGCCGAAGAAGTCCACGCCCGCCCCGAGGTTGGCGATGACCTGGCGGGTCGCGCTGCTCGGCACCTCGATGCGATCGCCGAGCTCGAGCACGGCCAGGCGCAGGGCGTTGGCCGTGGTCCGCGAGCCCGTGGCCACCGTCTCGCGCACCGGGTGCACGCGGATCGAGCGGACCTCCCGGAGGCTGCGCTGGCTGTCCGGGTCGAACACGCGGATGCGCTCGATCTCGTCGCCCCACCACTCCAGCCGGGCGGGGAAGCGCTCGAGGGGCACCCACACGTCCATGATGCCGCCGCGGATCGCAAAGCAGCCCGGGTCGCCGACGACGTCCACGCGGCGGTAGCCCGCGGCGCTCAGGAAGGCCGCCGCCTCCTCGCGGCCGAGCTCCCCCTCCCGCGCCCAGGTCCGGCACAGCTGCGCGAAGGCCTCGGCGGGGATCGTCTTGCGCATCAGGCTGCGCAAGCTGAGGATGATCAGCTCGGGCTCGCCGGCCCGCAGGCGCTCGAGGGCGGCCATCCGGGCCCCGACGCTGCGCGGGTCTGGAGACACGTCGCCGTAAGGGGAGACGTCGATCTCGGGCACGGTCAGGACCCGCTGGTTGCTGCCCACGGGCCCGGCGTCCGTCGCCGACGCGCCCTCGCCACTGCCGGCAAAAAAAGCCACGTCGGCGGCCACCGTCTGCGCGGTCGTGTCGTCCGGCGCGACGTAGACCAGGGGGGCGTCGGTCTCGGGATCGGCCATGGCCCGGGCCAGGAGCAGGCCGCGGTAGCCCCCCTCGGCACCGAGCACCCGCTTGCGCCGACCCGAGCGCAGGGCAGTGAGCACGACCGGCAGCGCTTCGAGGGCAGACAGGGCCATGGGCGGCCGAGGGTACTCCCCTGCCCGCAAACGGCAACCACCTGCGCCGGCCCGGCTGATCCGTTAGTCTGGGGGGGTGCGCGAGCGTCTCCTCCTGACCCCCGCCTTCGCCGCAGTCACCGCCCTCGCCGCCCTCTCCCCCCTCGCGCTGGGTGGCTGCAAGGCGGCGCTCGGAGCCGGGGGCGGTCAGGACGGCGTGGAAGACAACGGCGGCTCGGGCGTAGAGGCTCCCGATGACGGCGCCAGCGATCCGGACGCCAGCGGCGAGGCCCCGACCGAGGCCGAGCTCCGGGCCGAGGCCGAGCGCCGCGAGCAGGCGGCCGAGGTCGACGCGGCCGCCCGGCGGATCATCCTCGAGGTCGCCAAGGCCCGGGAGCTCCCGGTCAAGGGCGACTTCTCCGTGGAGCTCGTCGACAAACAGGGCGTGCGGGACTTCGTCGAGGCCGTGATGGTCGAGGAGATGAGCCACGAGGAGCTCGCGCTCATGGGCCGGATCAACGCCTCCTTGGGCGTCATCCCCGTGGGCAGCGACTTCGAGCAGGTGCTCCTCGACATGTACGAGCTCGGCGTGCTCGGCATCTACGACCCCAAGCGCAAGACCCTGATGATCGGCGACTACATCGATCGGGTCCAGCTGGGCATGGTCGTCGGCCACGAGGGCGCCCACGGCCTCCAGGACATGCACTTCGACCTCGAGGCCCTCAATCACATGCACAAGGGTCGGAGCGACCTCGACTCGGCCCAGACTTTCTTGATCGAGGGCGACGCCCAGGCGGCCTACCTGGCCTGGGTCGCGGGCGACGAGGGCCTGGCGAGCATCGGCGAGGACCTGCTCGAGCTCCAGGCCAACATGGTCCTGCAGATCCGCGAGGACATGGGCATCCCGCACACCATCTTGGCCCGCCAGATGCAAATGCCCTACACCGACGGCACGGCCAACGTGGTCCGCATCGCCCGGGACCAGGGCTGGGACGCGGTCAACGAGCTCTACGCCGAGCTGCCCACGAGCAGCGAGCAGATGCTGCACCTCGACAAGCTGGCCAAGCGCGAGCAGCCCCGGCCGATCACCGTCGACAGCGTGCCCCTGCGCGCGCTGTTCCCCGATCACCAGCCCGTGTGGGAGGACGAGCTCGGCGAGGTCTCGCTCCTGGCCATGCTCGCCGAGGTCGCCACGCCCGGGAAGGCACGGGAGGCCGCGGCCGGCTGGGGGGGCGATCGCTACGTCGTGCTCGAGACCAAGGATCAGACCCGCCGGGCGCCGGCGCCGTTACTCGCCGGGGTGACGGCCTGGGACAGCGTCGAAGACGCGAAACAATTCGAGGCGCTGTTTCGCACTTATCTCCAGGCGCGCAAGCCCGACGCCTTCCACCTCGAACGCAAGCGCGACCGCGTCCTCTACCTGACCCACTTCGACGCCCCGGCGGCGTCTTTGCCAGAACCGGAGCGCGCCAAGGCTGTCAGCAAGGCGGCATGGTCCACGTTCACCGTCGGGAGCCAACCCAAATGAGCGCCAAACAACCGGAGCTGAGCCCCGTCTACCGCCTGCTGTCCCGGGTCCAGCGACGCGAACGGGTGGCCCACGCCATCGAGCTGTGCGTCCGAGTGGCGCTGCCCGTGGGCCTGATCCTCGCCGCCGGCAGCGTGGTCGGCACGCGCTTGTTCTTCACCCCCCCCATTTGGGCCTGGTCCGCGCTCGCCCCCATCCCCGTCGTCCTGGCCTGGTCGGTCATCCAGCGCCGCTCGATCCGAGCCACCGCCCGCCGGGTCGACGCCCACTACCGCCTCCACGATCGCCTCGGCAACGCCATCGAGTTCGCCGAGGACCGGGAGGCCATCCCCGCCGACGACCCGCGCACCCGCGAGATGGCCGAGATGGCCATCGCCGCCGGCGCGCGCGCGGTCGAAGGCCTCGAGTCCAAGCCCGTCGTCGACCTGCGCGTGCCCAAGCCGCGGGTCCTCGACGCCCTCGCCCTGGCCCTGCTGCTCGTCGCCCTGCTCTTGCCCCAGCGCGAGCGCGAGGGCCTCGACGAGCGCATCCTCGCCGAGGCCAACCAGCCCCTGCCCGAGCTCGAGACCGACAAGCGCCAGGGCGTGGACATGACCGGGGCCGAGGCCAACATCCGCGCCCTCGAGCAGCTCGAGGACAGCCCCGAAGAGCAGATCGCCAAGCTCGCGGGCGAGATGCTCGGCGTGCTCGAGGACCTCGAAAAAGGCGAGATCGACCAGGCCACGGCCCTCGAGCGCCTCGAAGAGCTCGAGGCCGAGCTCGAGGACATCGAGGCGCAGCTCGAGTCCGAGCTCGAGGAGGACCCCTGGCTGCTCAGCGAGGGCATGCGCGAGCTCGCCGAGGACCTGCGCGAGCACGACATCATGCAAGAGGTCGCCGAGGCCCTCGCCAAGTCCGACGCCGAAGAGGTCGAAAAAGAGCTCCAGGAGCTCATGGAGCGGGCTGAGGCCGAGGGCGGCGATCTGAAGGAAGAGCTCGACGAGGCCCTGCGCGAGATGGAGCGCTCCTTGTCTCGCACCGCCCGCGAGAACACCGGGACCGAGAAGGCCATGGAGCAGGCCGAGCGCGAGATGAAGCGCCAGGAGAAGAACCCGGCCGAAGATCCCGAGGAGCAAGAGCGCGAAATGCAGCGCAAGAAGGAGCGCCTCGAGGAGCTCCGCCGCCAGCACGAGCGCGAGCAAAAGGCCCGCGAGGAGCTCGACAAGCTCCGCGAGCTCGCCCGCCAGTCCCAGGGCAGCAGCCAGTCCCAGAGCGCCCGGCAAAAGCGCAAGGACGCCGGCCAAAAGCTCAGCAAGGGCGCCGGCCAGGCGTCCAAGAAGTCCCGCAAGACCCAGCAGGTGTCCGAGGCCCGCGACTCCATGGACCAGGCCAAGCAGTTCGTGCGCCGCTCGGGCCAAAAGGGCGAGGGCCAAAACCGCCGCAAGCAGCAGCAAAAGCGCTTCGCCGAGGCCGCCAAGGGCCAAAAGGGCAAGGACGGCAAGCCGGCCACGGCCCTCGTCGAGGGCGAGGTCGGCGACGGCCAGCAGGGCCAGCAAGCCGGCGAGGGCCAGGAGGGCCAGGGCGAGGGCCAGGGTGAAGGCCAGGGCGAGGGTGAGGGCCAGGGCGAGGCCGCCGGCGTCATCGAGGGCGCGGGCGTCGGGCCCGGCATGGGCACCGGCAGCGTCGAGGCCCTCGGCGAGGACCGGACCACCGACGTCGACCTCAAGGCCGAGCGCGTCGACGCCCAGCAGGGCAAGGGCCAGACCCGCGCCGAGGTGATCGAGACCGCCAGCCAGGAAGGCTTTGCCACGGAGAGCTACCGCAAGGTCTACCGCGACTACAAGAGCTTCGCGCAGTCCAGCATGGACAGCGACGAGCTCCCCGAGGGCCAGCGCACCCGGGTCAAACGCTACTTCCGCATGATCCAGCCCCGCAATTGACATCAGACTTCGACGACCGACGCCGGCCCAGCCGCGGATCCCCGTCCGCGCGCCCGCGGCCGCCGAGGTCCGCACCGCCACCGACCCCGACGATCCCGATGACCGATCAAGCCCCGACCACCGCCGCCCAACTCCAAACCCTCGCCGCCGATCTGCGCACCCTCGTCGACGAGGTCCAGCAGGTCGTCGTCGGCCAAGACGAGGTCATCCGCGGCGTCATCACCTGCCTGCTCGCCGGCGGCCACGGCCTGCTCGAGGGCGTCCCCGGCCTCGGCAAGACCCTGCTGATCCGCACCGTCGCCGAGGCGGTGTCGATGAGCTTCAACCGCATCCAGTTCACCCCCGACCTGATGCCCGCCGACATCCTCGGGACCTCGATCCTGGTCGAGGGCGAGGACGGCACCGTCGGCCGCACCCTCGAGTACCAGCCAGGGCCGATCTTCTCGAACATCGTGCTCGCCGACGAGATCAACCGGGCCACGCCCAAGACCCAGTCGGCCCTGCTCGAGGCCATGGCCGAGGGCCAGGTCACCGGCGGCGGCAAGACCCGCAAGCTGCCCCAGCCCTTCTTCGTGCTCGCGACCCAAAACCCCCTCGAGCAAGAGGGCACCTACCCCTTGCCGGAAGCCCAGCTCGACCGCTTTTTGTTCAAGATCAACGTCGAGTTCCCCGACGAGGACGAGCTCATCGCCATCCTCGACCGGACCACGGGCAGCAAGTCCAGCTCGGCCAAACCCGTGCTCGACGGCGCCCGCCTCGTCGAGATGCAGCGCCTGGTCCGGGCCATGCCCGTGACCGCCAGCCTGACCCGCTACGTCGTCCGGGTGCTGCGCGCGACCCACCCCGGGGACAAGAACGCCACCGAGGGCGTCAAGCAATACGTGCGCTTCGGCGGCAGCCCCCGCGGCGCCCAGTCGGTGCTGCTCGCCGCCCGGGTCCGGGCCGCCATCGAGGGCCGCGAGTCGCCCTCGGTCGACGACGTCAAGGCGGTGGTCCCCCAGGCCCTGCGCCACCGCGTGCTGCTCAACTTCGAGGGCGAGGCCGAGGGCGTGGCCGTGGACGCCGTGCTCGAGCAGGTCCTGTCCAAGGTCAAGCCCGACTGAGCCCCGCGCCTCCCTCTTCCCGTACGACTCCACGAGCTTCGAAGGACACCTGAATGGGTCTGCGCGAACGCATGGGACTGGGCGGCGGCCGCCAGAACAAGGCCGCCGTCGAGCTCCCCGACATCTTCGACGACGAGTTCCTGCGCCAGCTCGAGCTGCTCCAGGTCATCGCCCGACGGCTGATCCGCGGGCGCCAGCGGGCCGAGCGAAAGACCCGCAAGACCGGCAGCGGGCTCGAGTTCGCCGATCACCGCAGCTACTCCCCCGGCGACGACATCCGCAACGTCGACTGGAACGTGCTCGCGCGCCTCAACCAGACCCTGGTCCGATTGTTCGAGGAGGACGAGGACCTGCCCCTGCGCCTGGTCGTCGACGTCAGCGACTCGATGCTGACCAAGGGCGCCCACAAGCTCATCTACGCCCAGAAGATCATCGCCGCCCTGGCCTACGTGGGTCTGGCCGGCCTCGACCGCGTGGGCCTGACCGCGATGAGCGGCAAGGCCCACGAGACCCTGCCCGCCATCCGCGGCAAGAGCCGCATCTTTCGGGTGTTCGACTTCCTGCGCAAGGCGCCCCTGGGCGGGCCCACGGACATCTACGGCGGCTGCAAGCGCGTCGCGGCCCAGGCCAGCTTGCCCGGCGTGACCGTGGTCGTGTCGGACTTCTATGACCTCCAGGGCGCCTTCGACGGCCTCAACCTGCTGCGCTTTCAAAAGCACGAGGTCGTCGCCATCCAGGTCATCGATCCGGTCGAGGCCAACCCCCTCGACACCGGGGTGCGCGGCGACGTGACCCTCGTCGACGTCGAGGGCGACGCGAGCCGGGACGTGACCTTGAGCCCGGCCATGCTCCAGGCCTACGCCGAGGCCCACGAACGCTTTTGCACGACCCTGGCCAACAAGTGCCGGTCCCGCGGCATGCCCTACTTTCGGGCCAACATCGACGAGCCCTTCGACGAGCTGGTCCTGCGCATCTTCCGACTCGGCGGGGTGCTGCGATGAGCGGGCCTGAGTCCACCTTGGAGGGTCGAGGCTGATGCAGCTCGCTGGCTGGGCCCTCGCCGAGCTCGCCGTGGTGTTCGCCGCGGGGGCCGGCGTCATCACCCTCCTCTACCTGCTGCGCATGCGCAGGCGCCAGGTCGTGGTGCCCTTCGCCGAGCTGTGGGAGCAGGTCACCCGGGAGAGCGAGAGCCGCAAGCTGTGGCGCAAGCTCCGGCGCCTGTTCAGCTGGTTGATCCAGCTGATCCTCCTCGCGCTCGTGTGCCTGGCCCTCGGCGACCCGCGGCCCGAGGTGTGGCTGCGCGAGCCCGCGACCACGGCCATCGTCATCGACACCTCGGCGAGCATGGCCGCGGTCGCCGACGAGGACGGGCAGACCCGCCTGGCCCTCGCCCTCCAGCGCGCCCGGGCCGAGGTCGAGGCCCTGGGCCCGGCCGACCGCGCGCTGATCATCGCCGCCGGCAGCGAGGTGTCCGTGCCCGCGCCGCTGACCGGCGAGGGCGGGACCTTGCTCGCCGCCCTCGACAGCGCCCCCCCCGACCCCGACTCGCCCATCAACCCCAAGACCCGCCCGCGCGTACGCGTGGGCCCGGGCGAGGCCGACCTGGGCCGCGCCCTGCTCCTGGCCCGCAACGCCCTCGGCGACCAGCCGACCCCGCGCATCCTGGTGCTCACCGACGGGGCCCTCGACGAGGCCGGCGTCGACGCGGTCGATCGTTGCATCGAGCGCGCCAAGCTCGAGGGCGAGGCCAGCTGCGAGGTCCTCGACATCGGCGCCCCCAAGTCCGAGGACGGCGAGGCGGACACGGCCTTTGGCCGCAACGTGGCCATCACCGCCTTCGCGGCCCGGCGCTACCCCAGCAACCCCGATCAGGTCGAGGTTCTCGTCGAGATCCAAAACCTCGGCGCCGAGCCGGCCCGCTTCGAGCTGCGCGTGACCGCCGACGGCCTGCCCGTGGGCGGCAAGGCGCTCGAGCTCGCCCCCGGCGACCGGGCCCTCGAGGTCCTGCCCAAGCTCGACGCCGCCCGGGAGCGCTTGGTGGCCGAGCTGCGCCCGCTCGAGGGCGCCGACGGCAACGTCGACGAGGCCAGCGCGGGCGCCCTGGGCCCGTCCATCGACGACCGCGCCTACGCCGTGATCCCGCCCCTGGACCCCATGGAGGTCACCCTGGTCACGGACGGCGGCAACCTCTTCCTCGAGGCCGCCCTGCTGACCCTCGACGACTCCGTGCGCCTGACCACCGTGGGCGTGGACGAGGGCGCGGCCTCGGCCGTCGGCGACGCCAACTTGGTGTTCTACGACATCGCGGCCAATCCCCTGCCCGACCCGCTGCCGACCACCAACCTGGTGATCTTCGATCCCCACCGCGTCGAGGGCTCGCCCGCGCCCATCCCCCTGCTCCGGGAGCTCCGCTCGCCCCGGCTGAGCGAGCAAAACGAAAAGCACGAGATCCTCGAGGGCGTCGTGTTCAAGGACGTCAACATGTTCCAGGGCACGAGCTTCGACCTCGCCCCCGGCGACATCAACCTGGTCAGCCACCTCGGCGAGCCCATCGTCGCCCTGCGCGAGGGCGACCACGGCGTGCTCCAGATCGGCTTCGACCCCCGGGGCTCGGACCTGCCGCTGCGCACCGCCTTCCCGCTGATGATCGCCAACGCCGTCGACTACTTCGGCCGGCGCGAGGCCGGCTTCGTCGCCGCCATCCCCATCGGCGCGAGCCGAGAGCTGGCCCTGGCCGACTTCGGCGTGCCCGGCGAGGACGTGACCCTGCTCGAGGTCCTGCCCCCGACCCCCGACAACCCCATCCCCGCGCGCACGAGCGAAGACGCGGAGGCGGGCGTCGAGCGGCCCACGCCGCTGCGCGTCCGCGCCCAGGACGGGCGCTTCCGCATCCGCGCCCTCGTCCCCGGCGTCTACACCATCACCGTCAAGGACGGCGCGGCCGCGGGCGCGGTGTTCGAGGTCGCGGTCAACCAGGCCAACGCCGCCGCCTCCAACCTCGAGTCCCGCCTCGTCGACGACCACGCCGTGCCCGAAGCCCACGCCGCCGGCCCTGCCCCCGAGCCCGCGCCCCTGTCCGAGGGCCCGCTGTGGACCCTGATCATGCTCGCGGCCATCGCCCTGCTGACCGCCGAGTGGGCCAGCTACCACCGGAGGAAGACGGTATGAGCGAGCCCAACGCCAACCAGTCCCAGCCCCAAGCGCAACTCAGCGGCGCGCGCAGCACCCTCGCAACCCGCCCCGGCAAGCGCCAGCGCAAGGGCCGAGGGCGCGCCGGCGCGGCCAAGGTCCGCGAGCGCGGCGGCGAGCTCCTGCGCCACCCCCTGGCCCTGCCGATCCTCGCCCTGCTCGCCGGCCTGCTCCTCGCCCGCATCCTGCTCGGCGCCATCCCCCTGCGCGGCGCCCTCGAGCTCGACCTGCCCCTGTGGCTCGGCCAGCTGCTCAGCGAGTCCGGCGATCAGCGCCTGGTCATCGCCCGCCCCCACGCCCTGTGGCTCATGCCCACGGCCGTGCTCCCCTTTTTGGTCGTCATGGCCACCCGCACCCTCGTCGACGTGCGCGCGGTCCAGGTGGTCATCCAGGTGCTGATGCGCGGCCTGGTGGTCATGGCCGTGGCCCTCGCCCTCGCCCAGCCCAGCTTGCGCAGCCCGATCCGCGGCAAGACCGTGGTGTTCGTCGTCGACGTGTCCGAGAGCATCGACGACAGCCAGCTCGCCGCCGCCGAGCAGGCCGTGCGCGAGGCCGCCGAGCTCGCCGCGAGCGAGGCCGAGCTGGGCATCGAGAAGGAAGACCGCACCCGCGTCCGGGTGATCACCTACGCCGGCCGGGCGCGCCTGCTCGAGCTCGAAGCCGGCGAGGCCGGCGAGCTCAGCCTGCCCCGCGACCCCGACAACGCCATGGCCTCGGACCACGCCAGCGCCCTGCGCCTGGCCGAGGCCCTGCTCGACCCGGACACCGAGGGCCGCGTCGTCCTGATGACCGACGCGACCGGCGACCTCGCCGAGCGCGAGGGTCTGGGCCAGGCCATCTTCGACCTCGAGGACCGCGGCGTGTCCGTGCACACCCGCTCCTTCCCGGCCACGGTCCGCGGCGACGTGCTCATCGAGGCCGTGCACCTACCCGCGGAGCTGCGCGTGAGCCAGAGCTTCGAGGTCGCCGTCGACATCGTGGCGACCAAGGCCGGCACCGTCGAGCTTCATCTAGACAAGAACGGTCAGCCCAACGCCATGGAGCCGACCAAGACCGTCGAGCTCCGCGGCGGTCGCCAGCAGGTCAAGCTCGCCGCCCGCGTGACCGAGCCCGGCCCCGTGCTGTTCTCGGCCCGCCTCGACACCAGCGCCGTCGAGCCCGCGGACAACCGCAGCGCCCTCAACGATCAGGCCGCCGTGGTCGGCGAGGTCGTCGGCCGCCCGCGCGTGCTGATCGTCGGCAGCGACCCGAGCGCGGCCCTGTCCCGGGCGCTCTCGGCCAACCACCTCAGCGTCGACACCGTCGCGCCCACGGAGCTCCCGGCCAGCGCCGAGGGCCTGCGCAAGTACGACCTGGTCATCTTCTCCGACATCCCCTCGCGCTGGGTCACCCCCGCCCAGGAGGCGGCCGTGGTCCGCTACGTCAAGGATCTGGGCGGCGGCTTCATCATGGTCGGCGGCGAGAACAGCTTCGGCGTGGGCGGCTGGGGCGGGAGCACCATCGAGCAGGTCCTCCCGGTCCGCTTCTCCGGCGAGCGCCAGCGCGAGCAGCCGACCCTGGCGCTGATCCTGGTCATCGACAAGTCGGGCTCGATGTCCAGCGGCGACCGCCTGGACCTGGTCAAGGAGGCCGCCCGGGCGACGGCGCGGACCCTCGACCCCAGCGACGAGATCGGCGTCATCGCCTTCGACAACTCGCCCCAGGTGCTCGTGCGCCTCCAGCCCGCGGCCAACCGCCTGCGCATCTCCTCGTCGATCCGCCGGCTCAGCGCGGGCGGTGGCACCAACGCCATGCCGGCCCTGCGCGAGGCCTACCTCCAGCTCGCCGGGTCCAAGGCCCTGGTCAAGCACGTCATCTTGCTGTCCGACGGCGAGTCGCCCGAGAACGGCATCAACGCCCTGCTCGGCGACATGCGCCAGTCGGACATCACCGTGTCCAGCGTCGGCGTGGGCGACGGGGCCGGCAAGGACTTCCTGATCCGCGTGGCCGAGCGCGGCCGCGGCCGCTACTTCTACTCCGAGGACGGCACCGACGTGCCGCGGATCTTCTCTCGCGAGGCGCGCGAGGTGAAGCGCAACGCCCTGGTCGAGCGCGGCCTGTACCCGCGGGTCGCCAAGCCCGTGCAGCTGCTGCGCGGCATCGACTTCGAGAAAGCGCCGGGCCTGCGCGGCATCGTCCCGGTCAAGCCCAAGGCCCAGTCCGAGGTCCTGCTGCGCACCCACCTCGGCGACCCCCTGCTGGTCCGCTCGCGCCGCGGCCTGGGTCGCGTCGCCGCCTTCGCCAGCGACGCCAAGCCGCGCTGGGCCAGCAACTGGATCGGCTGGGGCGGCTTCCCGCGGCTGTGGTCGCAGCTCGCCCGGGACACGATGCGCCAGGGCGCCGGCCTGCTCGGCGGCGCGTCCATCAAGGTCAGCCCCGCCAACGACCCCGGGGCGTGGCGCGTGGTCGTCGACGTCGAGTCTCCCGAGGGCTTCGCCAACGAGCTCGGCGGCGTGGTCGAGGTCATCGATCCTTCGATCCCCGAAGAAAAAGACGCCGAGGGCGAGCTCGTCGACAACGGCCGCGTGCGCGAGGTCCAGCTCGAGCTCACCGCCCCGGGGCGCTACGAGGCCGTCGTCCGCGACATCGAGGCCGGCCAGCGCCTGCTCCAGGCCCGGCTGTTCGACGACAGCCAGAGCCCCCCGCGCCTCGCCGCCGAGGCCGTGTCCCAAGTCAGCGTCCCCTACCCCGCCGAAATCTCGCCCCAGACCCTCGAGCCCAACGACGCCTGGCTCGCCAGCTTGGTCGAGCAGGGCACGACCACCGGACCCATCGACGAGGTCGTGAGCGCCCCGGGCCGCGCCGACGGACGGACCCGGACCAAGGCCCTGTGGCCCCTCGTGCTGGTCTGGCTGCTGCTGCCGCTGCTCGCCCTCGACCTGCTGCTGCGGCGAGTCAGCCTGGGCGTGCGCCGCGTCGCCGTCTGACGCGGTGGCGCTCCCTCGCGCGTCGACGGCCGCGCGGGGGCTCCCCCCCTCAGCTCAGGCTCGAGATGGCCCGGCCGCGCTCGTCTTCGTTCTCGACGATCACCCAGCCCGGGACGGAGAAGCAGTTCGGGCAGCGGTCGTAGGCGGGCCCGCCCTCGACCACGTGGCCACAGTCCCCGCACGCGCCGAAGGGGACCTTGGCCGTCTCGGCGCGCAGCCGGGCCTCGGCGAAGTTCGCTCTGGCGATGGTCCCTCCGCCGTCCATGGCCGCGTCGAGGCGAGCCTGGTTACCGAACAGCGCCCCCAGGCCCAGCCCCAGGCAGCCCAGGCCCAGGATCGAGACGCCGAGCATGATCGGCCACACCGCCCCGGGGCCCGCCGCGTAGGCGAACAGGAAGTAGCCCAGGGGTATCAAGAGCAGCCCGAGGACGCAGGCGGACACGGCCCCCGCCTTGCCGCCGGCGCGGATGAGATCGATGAGACCGGAGACCAGCTCGCCCATGGCACGATTGTGACACGGGTGGCTCCCCGCCGACCACGAAGACACGCTACCCAACGGGGATGGCCGCCAACTGGAAGCAGCACCTGTTTGACAACGACCTCTACCAGCGCGACGATATCGAGACCTTGCGCCAAAACGCGGAGCTCGACGGCGAGAACATCCACCGCATGCGGCAGCGGCTGGACCGGCTCGAGCGGCGCATCGATCGCGCCGAGCTCGTGGTCGAGACCCTGTTCATGGCCCTCGAGAACCAGGGCCTGCTCAATCCACAGATCTTCCAGACCCTGCTCCGGGAGGTCGACGCCCTCGACGGACGGGTCGACGGCCGCGCGGGGGTCAAGCCCAGCGAAGCTTGAGCCTGGACACGACGGCAAAAGCAGACAGGGACCGCGGGCTCACCCGCAGCCCCTGCCTCGGCGCGCCCCTCAGCCGAGCTCGGCCGCGCTCGGGTCGACGCAGGTCCCCGGCACGTCGTTGGTCGGCTCGGGGAACTCACACTCGAGGCCCGGCGCACAAAAGGCGCGGAACTGCGGGAGCACGAAGCCCTCGCAGCTCTCGCCGACCTGCGCCCAGGGCTTGCAGACCCGGCTGCTGTCGTCGTTCCAGCCGCAAAAGCCCTCCTTGCAGTCTTTGTCCGACTCGCACGCGTCCACGGGCGCGCACTCGCCCACGGTGTCGATGGTCACGCCCGCGACCTTGGCCTTGCAGGCGTTGCCGTAGGTCTTGCCGTCGCAGCCACACACGGGCTCGTACTGCTCGGTGCAAAAGGGCCCCACGCTCTCGCAGGTGCCGCCAGCGTCGGACACGTCGCAGGTCCCCGGCTCCTGCACGCAGGTCAGGCCCTCGGCGCACACGAAGCCCGCGATGCCGCCACAGAACTCGCCCTCACCGGCGCCGCCCTTGCCCCCGCACGCGCCCTCGTGGTCGATGGTCACGCCGGCTTGGTTGGCGAAGCAGTCGTTGTCGTAGGTGACCCCGTCGCAGCCACACACGGGCTGGTACTGCTCGGTGCAAAACTCCGGCACGACCTGGCAGGTGCCGCCCGCGTCCGCGACCAGGCAGGTCCCAGGATCCTGGATGCAGGTCAGGCCCTCGTTGCACTCGAAGCCCGCGATGCCGCCGCAGAACTCTCCCGGTCCCGCGTCGGGGCCGCAGACCATGGCCTGGTCGTCGCAGCAGTCTCCGTAGAGCACGCAGGCGTCGTCGCACTGGCAGCTGGCGAAGGGGTTGTAAAGGCCGCAGTCCTCGGCCGAGCACGAGCCCCCGGCCCGGAACTCCAGGTTTTGCTCGGCCGCGTCGAGGCGGTCCGCGTCGAGGCGGTCCGCGTCGAGCTCGGTGGTCGCGCTGTCGACGTCGCCGCAGGCCGTGACGGTCAGCAGCGCGAAGGGCAGGAAAGAGAGAAGGCGGGTGAATTGAATGGTCTTGAACATGGTGTTCCCGTTCGAAGGCACGACGAGGCCACCGCCAAAACAAATGGCGTCGCGGCGGCCTCCCGGCGCCGCGGAATAGAGCACAAAAAAAGAGCGCGGGTTTCTGGACCAGCGACAATCGACATTGTCGAAAGTCACCTCCAAAACCCGCGAAATCTTTGGACAGATCAGCGCCCTGCGGTCACGGCCGCAATCAGGGCATGGCACCCGCGGCAATCCACTCGCGCAGCAAGGCCACCGAGGGATCGCTCAGCAAAATTGGCGCGTTGAGGGGCATGTGCGTGACCGAGACGCCCTCGCCGCTTTGGGGCTCACACTCGGCCACGCGCTGGTACAGCCACGAGTTATCCGGGTCTCCAGGCTCGACCAGCGACGCCCCCGGATCGCCGAGCACCTCGTGGTCGAGGAGCCGGCCGTGCAGCCCGGGGGAGATGAGGTCGAGGCCCGCCGCCGGGTTGGACTGGCCGTGGCACGCGTTGAAAGCACAGGACT
The DNA here is from genome assembly GCF_000170895.1 of Plesiocystis pacifica SIR-1. Taxonomy (GTDB): domain Bacteria; phylum Myxococcota_A; class Polyangia; order Nannocystales; family Nannocystaceae; genus Plesiocystis; species Plesiocystis pacifica. Next base: position 51,347 of record NZ_ABCS01000061.1, read on the forward strand.
GCTCGAAGATCACCGTGGCGACGTTGTCGAGGGTCGGCTCGATGGCCGGCGCTGCGTTGGGATCGTGGTCGACGCACTCGGGCACCGCGGGTAGCTCCGCGTCGCCGCCCTCGGGCAGGTAGAGCGGGCCGTCGCGCTCGGCCTGGGTCGGCGGGCCCTGGGCGGGGTTGGGCGCCGAGACGATGGTGCTGCACGGCCCCTCGAACTGGATGATGCCGTCCTGCTCGCCCACGGCCACCGTGCCCTCGTGGACCGAGATGTCCGTCAGCCCCTCGGACTCGGCCAGGCCCAGCATCACGCACATCTCCTGGTCGCCGATGCCCCAGCCCACCGGGACGTCGCGCCAGTTGTCGTAGCCGCAGGTGAAGTCGAGGCCGGTGATGTCGCTCAGGTCGATGGGCGGGTCGAAGGTCAGCCCGTTGGCGTCGCCGTTGAAGCCGCTGTGCTCGTAGACCTGGGGCTGCTCGAGGTTGCCGCCCGTGAAGCTGAGCTGGAAGTAGTTGCCCAGGTAGTGGAAGTGGGGCAGGACGTAGTGCAGCTTGTGGTCCGGCGGGATGCCCATGGCGTCCTCGTACTCCTGGCCAAACTCCCCGCAGCGCGCGGTGAACCGGGCCTCGCTCTGGGCCGGGATGTCGAGGTCGAAGTAGGTCAGCCGAAAGGGCCCGAGGATCGCCGTGACGTCCTTGGGGTGGATGAACTCGAGGCCCATGAACAGCTCGGTCTCGATGGGCGCGGGGCCGACGTTGAGCATGTGCGTGGCGCCGATGACCTTGTGGCCCGCGGGGATCTTGATGACCGCGCCGTCTTGGGTGCGCTGGGTCTCCGTGAAGCTCTGGGTCGACTGGGCGGTGAGCACCGTGCCGAGCAGCGTCGCGGCGATCTCCGTGAAGCCGCGCGCTTCGCAGTCGAAGTAGCCGTCGGGGCCCTCGAACACGTCCTCGGGGACCACGAACCAGTTCGAGTGGTGGAAGTAGCCCTCGTTGCTCAGGGTCACGGCCTGGGCGTAGACCGCAGCCTCGTTGTCGAGGGTCCACTGCACGCAGGGGCTGACCTCCTCGAAGGGGTCGAGGGCGTAGGTGCCGAAGCTGTGGTTGACGGGGTGGGTCTCGACGCCGGGGTCTTCGCCCGTGTCGGTGTCGGTGTCCTCGCCCGCGTCCGTGTCGGTGTCCTCGTCCGTGCTCGTCTGCGTGGGGCTGACCTCGTCGTCGCCCCCGTCGTCCTCGGCCGGCGCGCCCGCGTCCCCGCAGGCGACGCTGCCCAGGAAGCCCAGCGCGACGATCGGCCCAACGAAGCCATTCCAATCCATGGAGCCCATCATGCCCTAGTTCGGGGCTCCATTGGACGCCATCGATCCAGCTTCGCTAGCATGGCCGCGAGGGCGCCCCGTGGAGAGCTACCGCATTCGCATCGTGAGCGCCGAGGCTGCGCCAACGACCATCGAGGTGGTCCGCGAATTCATGGGCGTGGGCCTGCGCCGCGCCCGGGAGGTCGTCCAGACCAACGGCGTCTTGCTCGAATACGCGACGGCCGCCGAAGCCCGCCGCATCGTCGCTCGCTTTGCCGAGATCGACGTGCAGATCGAGGTCGAGCCGACCTCGCGGCCGCGCTTCGCCTACGCCCCGGAGCACGCCGAGCGCGGCGACCAACGCATCGCGCGATTGCGCGTCGATGGCCGCGACGTCGCCGTGGACGAGGGGCAGCTCGGGCGCTGGGAGGTCGACAGCCTCGACGCCCACCTCGCGTCCCTCGCCAAGGGCCGCGGACAGACCCACGGCAGCGAGGACGCCGCCCGGGCCCACGGGAGCTTGGTCGAAGCCGGCTGGCGGCGCGAAGGGCTCGACCTCGCCGACTCGGAGATCGCCATCGTCGAGGCCTGCAGCGCCCGGGAGCCCGCGCTCGAGGACGCCCTGCGCGAGCACCCCGAGGACGCCCAGGCCCACCTCGTCTACGGCGACTGGCTGCAGCGCCAGGGGGACGTCCGCGGGCAGCTCGTCGCCCTGCAGTGCGAGGCCGCCCGGGACCCCGAAGGACCGAGCGCCGCCGCCGAGCAGGCGCTGCGCCGCGAGCACGCGAGCCACCTGTTCGGACCGCTGAGCACCGTGGCCGAGCGGGTGATCGAGTCGTGGTCCCGGGGCTTCGTCGACGCGGCCTTCGTCGGCGCCGAGAGCTGGAGCCGGGCCACGGGCGGACCCCTCGAGGTCCTCGACGCGCTGCTGCGCCTGCCCGTGTGCGCGCGCTTGCAGAGCCTGGGGCTGACCAAGGCCCTGGCGGAGCACCCCGAGCTGCCCGCGACCTTGATGGCCTCGCCGGTCGCGGCTCAGCTGCGCCACCTCGAGCTCGGCGATCGACCCGACCACCCGCGCCAAGGCGCGCGGCGCCTCCCCGAAGACCGACAGGCCACCTGGGAGGCGCTGTGGCCTCACCTGAGCGGCCTCGAGCAGTTGACCGTCCGCGGCTATCATCCAGGGCTCGAGCGCATGGGGCGAACGGCGCTGACGCGCCTCGAACTTCACCTGGGCAGGGTGACCGGAAGCAGGCCATGGAGCACGGACTCGCCCTGGCTCCGAGCGGACTTCTCGGCGCTCGAGGTGCTCAGCTTGCACCTCTCGGGACGCTCAATCACTGCCGCCATGGCTCAGGCTCTGTTCATCCGCGTGCCCCCGGTGGTTCCCACCCTCGAAGTCCATTTGAACCATCCCGAGGCGGAGCTGGGCGGTATGATCGACGCATTCCTCCTCCACACCGGCTTGGACGCGTCCGTCCGAACCCTCGATCTGCGCGGGGCCCCCTTCGCGCGCGACCTCCATCGCGCGATCCCTTCCGTCCCCGAGATCCTCTACGCCGCGGAGCCCGAGTGAGCGCCGCGGCGTAGCCACGAAGGTCCGTCCGAGCGAAAGCTCAGAGCAGCCCCTCGAGCGGCTCCGGGGCGGCCTCCTCGGCGACCAGCTCCCCGAGCTCGAGCTGCTCTTGCATCTGCTCCCCGATGGCCTTGGCGAGCAGCTCCACCGACTCGAGGTCCGCCCCCGCGGGCGGGTCGAGGACGAGCTCGCCCACGCGCCCGCTCGAGTAGCCCGGGCTCCAGGTGTAGCCCGCCCCGTAGGCCGCGAGCAGCTCCGCCCCGGTCACGCCGTGGTGGTGCAGCAGGTCCGGCGCCTGGACAGGCGAGAAGTTCCCGGCCCAGGCCGAGATGACGCCGCCGGTCAGGGTCACGCCCGTGAGCCCGCACGAGCCGGTGTTGGTGTAGATCTTGTCCAGCGCGTCGCTGGCCGTGTCCGTGGCCAGGATGCCGCAGGCGTCGAGCAAGCTGGTAAAGGCCGGGCTCGAGAACGCGAGCTGCTCGATGGCGATGTCGCCGTACCACGAGCCGCTCGGGGCGATCCACGGCGAGGGCTGGTAGTCCCCGGACACGAACACCGGCGTGCCCCAGTAGTGCATCGCGATGGCGGCGTAGGCCAGGCCGGTCATGGGGTCGTCGATGTCGACGCTGTACCAGGTGCCGTTGGGGTCGTAGGTCGCCCCCCAGATGTCCTCGAAGTAGAGGCTCTCGTGGAGGTCGAGGGTCGCGTCGGCGCCGAGCAGGGGGTCGAGGTTGCTCCCGGCGTAGGCCGAGGCGAAGTTGACCGAGCCGACGTTGCTGTCGGCGTGGGACTTCCAGATCGCCGCGTAGCGGCTCCAGCCGCCGACGACGTGGCTGTCGTCCCGGTCGTAGTTGGCCCCGGGCGCGCTCATCGAGTAGCTGAAGGTGTGCGTCGAGGGGCTCTGGACCTTGGCGACGGGCTCGGGCTGGATGACCGCCGTCGCCGAGGCTACGGTCACGGTCCCGTTGGGCGCGACGCCGATGGTGCAGCCGCCGTTCGGCGTGCCGCTCCCGGTGCCCTCGCCCAGGACGAACACGCCGTCGAGCTTGGGCAGGCGCCAGTCGAGGGCGTCGGCGGTGGCCGTGAACAGGTCGCCCCCGAGCTCGCCCGTGAAGCCCGAGATCACGAGCACGCCGTCTTGCTCGGTCAGCGTACCCACGCCGCCTCCGGGGAAGACCTCGAGGAGCTCGTCGGCGCGGTCGCGGCCGAGCTCGGCGGCCGTCGCCATGGTCAAGCATCCGCCCTGCTTCAAGCCGCCCATGGTCTCGCACAGCTCGGCGGGCGAGGCCCCGGCGGGCAGGGTCGAGGTGCCCTTGTCGCCCACGCTGAAGCCGGTCCAGCGGACGTCGTAAAGGTAGCCGAGGACATCGATGACCTCGACGCCGGTCCAGTCGACGCGGGCGCCGTAGCCGTCGACGAGCTTGGCCCCCTGGTGCTCGCCCTCACCGGACACGAGGGGCTCGCAGATGGTCCGGGCCTGGGCGACGGCGCACTCGCCCGCGCTCAGCTCGGCGCACAGCTCGGCCATCAGGCCCTCACACTCGGCGTTGGCGAAGCGGCGCTCGCCCTCGACGTGCCAGGTCTGCGCGAAGGCGAGGCCGGCCTCGCGGAAGTCCTCGCCCTCGAGCCCGCCGCCGTCTTCAGCGACACAGGCCAGCCCGGTCAGGGCGAGGGCAGTAGGGAGGAACATGCAGGTCAGGGTGCGGAGCGTGGTGGTCATGGTCGGTGGGTCCTGACCAGACCCTTGTCCCCGCGCCGACGCGATCGAACGCCGACCGCCACACTTTTTCGAGCCGCTATTTACTCGCTTCGAGCCCGGATTGGAGCTCGTCGATCTGCTCGCAGGGCAAGCTGCGCAGCATGTAGACCAAGGTCCCGCTCGACACCGAGTCGGGCAGCTCCTTTTCGGTCAGGTAGGTGTTGGCCGGGAATTTGAAAGCCTCGGACTCGGTCCGCCGGTTGGAGATGCCCGGTCCGCCCAGCCCGTTCTTGCCGTCGGCGCTGTAGTGGCTGCTGCCGACGTCGATGGAGAAGAAGCACTGCCCCTCGACCGAAGGCACGACCCAGCGATCGAAGGCCTCGAGGGTCACCCTGACCTCGCGCTCGCCGTCGAACACGAGCTCGTGCTCGCCGGGGCCCACGGCGAAGGAGCGGAACTTGCCCGCGCTCAGCTCCACCGCCTCGCCCCCGTCGACGGCGATGCTCGTCGCCGGCCCGGCGGAGAACACCACGACCTTGGTCTCCTCGGCCGCGGCCTTGTCGATCCACCCGCAGCCGAGGCTGGTCCCGGCGAGCAGGGCGAGGGCGCCGGCGAGGATGGGGACGCGGTCGAGGGCGGGGCGCTTGGCGGACATGGGAGCGCATTAGCCACGGCGCTCGGCCCCGTCAATCAATATGGGCAATGCACACACGCGCCACGGGACCGATCGGCGAACATTTGGTGCATCGAGCGGGGCGACCTGGCGGATGCACTCTTCGACCAGGCCCAACAAAAAGAAATCAGCTCATGGACCAAAAACAAAATCGCCCCCTCGGGGGGGCGACCACCTGCCCTGTGGCGGGCACGAACGACATTGCCCACCAAGCCAGAGCGGAGGAGCGGAGCGACGAAGCGACCCCAACTCCACGCGCCTGTGGGGGCAAAACAGTCAGCCCTGGAACAGGGCGGCGTCGAGGCAGCTCGTATCGCCCGAGCGCACGGTCTTCGACAGGCCCACGACCTTGGTCAGGAAGTTGGCCACGTAGAAGTCGAGGTTGAGCAGCTTGCCCTTGAGGAAGGGCGTCTCGGTCCCGGCCTCGATCTTGGCCTTGGCGACCACGGCCTGGTCGAGGGCCTCGAGGCCGAGCACGACGTAGCCCATGGCGTTGAGGAAGGGCACCGCGTAGAGCATGGCCGCCTCGATGTCTTTTTGCCCGACGCCGGCCATGTGCATGGCCGCGGCACCGACGGCGTCGATGGACTTGTTGAAGGCCTCGGCCTCGGCGGTAAAGCCCGCCTCGGCACCGGCCGCGGCGCGCTCCTTGGCGTACTGCATCCACTCCATGAACAGGCGGCCGCCCTCCATGCGCATCTTCCGGCCGACCAGGTCGAGGGCCTGGATGCCGTTGGTGCCCTCGTAGATCGACTGGATCTTCGCGTCGCGGACCAGCTGCTCGACGGGGAACTCCTGGGTGAAGCCGTAGCCGCCGAAGATCTGCACGCCGGTCACGGCGACGTCGAAGCCCAGATCCGTGCACACCGACTTGCAGATCGGCAAGAGCAGCTCCGCGCGGCGCAGGTACTTGGCGCGGGTGTCCTCGTCGGGGTGCTCGTCGGCGATGTCGAACTGCAGCGCCAGGCGGTAGGCGTGGGCGCGCATGGTCTCCACGAGGACCTTTTGGGTCATCAGCATGCGGCGCACGTCGGGGTGCTCGACGATCTTGACCCGCGGGGCGTCGCCGTCGCGCATGTTCTTGAGCGAGGTGCCCTGGATCCGCTCGTGGACGTAGTGGCGGGCGTACTGGAAGGAGGCCGAGCCCGCGGCCAGGCCCTGCACGCCGACGCCGAGGCGCGCCTCGTTCATCATCGCGAACATCAGGCGCATGCCCTCGCGCTCCTTGCCGACCATCCAGCCGCGGCAGGGCATTTTCGAGCCCAGGCCGAGCACGCAGGTCGCCGAGCCGTTGATGCCCATCTTGTGTTCGAGCTTGAGCACGTGGGCGCCGTTGCGATCGCCGAGCGCGTCGAGGTCGTCGGGGCTGAACCAGTACTTGGGCACGAGGAAGAGGCTCAGGCCCTTGGTGCCCTCCGGCGAGCCCGGGGTCCGGGCGAGCACCAGGTGGCAGATGTTGTCGACCATGTCCGAGTCGCCGCCGGTGATGAAGATCTTCTCACCCTCGAGCAGCCACACGCCCGCCTCGCCCTCGGCGGGGACGGCCTTGGTCCGGTTGTCGCCCACGGACGAGCCCGCGCCGGCCTCGGTCAGGCACATGGTCCCGCCCCACTCTCCGGTGAACAGCTTCTCGGCGACGGGGAAGGCCAGGTCCTCGGTGCAGTAGCGCTTGATGACGCGGGCGGCCGCCGTGGACAGGCCGACGTACATCACGAAGGCCATGCACGCGGCCGACTCGACCTCGGACAGGTAGGCGCCGATGATCGCCGGCATGCCCGAGCCGCCGATCTCGGGGTCGGCGCGCGGGGCCGTCCAGCCGCCGTCGCGGGCCGTCTCCCAGGCCTCCTTGTAGCCGTCGGGCAGGGTCACGTTGCCCTCGCCGTCGAGCTTGCAGCCCTGGCGATCACCGACGGCGTTCAGGGGCGCGAGCACGTCGCGCGAGAACTTGTAGGCCTCCTCGATGGTGGTCGCGTAGACGTCTCGATCCAGATCTTCGTAGCGGGGACACTCGGCGAGAACCTCGTGCATCTTCAGCTGGTCGAAGCAGGTGAAGAGGACGTCTTCGGTGTCGAAGGTATAGGACGTGCTGCTCACGGGCTCTGTGTACTCTCCGTTCGGCCTCTTTTCCAGGGGAACCCGAATTCGGGCAGCTACAACGTTAGAATCCTTAGCATGCGTAGCATGCGACATTCGCGCAGGCTGCTCCGCAGGCCTGGCGAGGCGGGCGCTCGGGGTCGCCTTCAAAGAGCCGAGCGCGAGCTTTGCGCAGCCGCCCCATCGGCCGACGGGGGGCGCCGCGTCCTCCCTCAGCCCTCGAAGTCGGCGTCGTCGAAGCGCCGGAGCACCACGAGCACACCCATGAGCGCGTGCTGGACGTTGTCGCAACGGATCGCGTTGTCGTAGACGGCCGTCCGCACGCCGCCGCGCACGGCCTCGCGCTTGGACACGTAGAACAGGTCGACCTCGTCGACGAACTGCAGCTGCATGATGCTGCGGATCGCCCGGCGCAGGCTCAGGGCGTAGCGAGCCTTGCGCTCCTCGTCCCCGAGACGATCGGCGAGGCTCCACGCCTCGACCAGGCCCTCGATGTAGACCCCCGTGGCCGAGGCATGGGGCACGCCGTAGCCCTCGGTGGGCACGTAAAAGCGCCCGCGCTCGTCGGGCACGACGACCCCCGACTCGGGGCCCCACTGCTGCGTCTCGACGAGCCAGTCGGCGATCTCGAGGGAGAAGCTGGCCAGCTCCTCGCGCAGCGCCTCGGTCTTCGCCGAGCCCCCGCCCCGACCCAGCGCCCGCCACAGGATCACGTTGGCCTGGAGGTGCCAGGGCACGAAGGCGGGGTGGCGGTTCTTGGGCTCCAGATGCCAGCGTCGGTAGTACTCGAACGCAGCGGTGTACTGGCGCAGCAGCTCGGGGTCGCCCTCTTCGGCGTAGATCAGCGCCCACCACAGCATCGCCTCGCCCGGATAGAAGTTGTAGACCTCCCCGTCCGAGCCCCGGTAGAAGCTGCGGAAGGTCCCGGTCTCGGCGTCGAAGAGGTGGTCGATGCTGCGCCGCAAGCTGGCGATCTCGGCGGACCAGCGCGCCCGCTCGGGGTGGGTCCACAGCGCCATGCCGGCCAGGGCCAGGGCGCCGAGCTTGACCTGGCCGTCGTGCTCGATGAGCCCGTGGACCTCCGGGCCAGCCCCGGTGTCCACCGCCGTCGTCGAGTAGAAGGCCCGCAAGTTGTGGTCGATGTTGCGCCGGGCGAGGGCGTGGATGCGCGCTCGCTCGTCGGGGTCGGCGACGAAGTCCCCCCAGCGGTTGAGGGCGTTGGTCGCCATCCACTGGCGGATCATGTTGTTCTTCGCGCTGCGCTTGCCCGAGCTGGGGTAGTAGGCGTAGGTCAGCGCGCCGTCGCGGTCGACGTTGCGCGTCAACCACCACGCCATGCCCTCGGCCAGGGCCCGCGCCCCGGCTGCGTCGACGGCGTCGAGCTCGACGAGCTCGTTGCCCCGGAGCATGACCACCGCCTCTGGGGCCGAAGGGTCCTCCCGGCCCTCGAGCAGGACCAGCAGCTGATCGGCCTCGAAGGTCTCGAAGCGCGCCTTGGCCAGGGCCGCCTCGTCCACGCCCCAGTCCTTGCGCAGCTTGGCGAGCTGCTGGTTCACGCGGCGGTTGGTCGTGACCTGTCGGCTCGGCGCGACGAGCAGGGTGCGCTCGCCCAGCTGCACGCGCAGGCCTCGGACGCCCATGTAGTGCGGAGCCCGGTGGCGATCGCTGTCGAGCAAGAGGGCGCGCTCGTCTTCCTTGGACCAGTCGTGGACGCGGAAGCTGTGGCTCAGGTCAATCTCGAGGGTCGTGACCCGGCCCGGATCGTCCACGGCCTTCGCCGCGCGGCGCAGGGCCTCGGCGAGCAAGCTCGCTACATTGGCAGCCTCGGGAGCCTCCTCGGGGGTGAGCCACAGCTGGTGCAGGCGCAGACCGTTGACCCGGAGCGCGACGTAGACCGGCTGAGCGGGCTCGCTCAGGCGCGCGGGCAGGCCGTCGAGCGAGAGCCCTTCACTGCCCTCGCCCGACCGAGCCTCCGCCCACAGCTGGGCGACGAAGGGGGCGAGGCTCGCCTCGTCGGCGGGCTGCAGCGGCGCTGCGCTGACCGTGGCGACCTCGGGCTCGAGGGCGGGCGGCGGCGCCGAGTCCCGGGCCTCGAGCACGGCCAGGGCCACGACGACCACGGCCGGGACGGCGAGGAGCGCCAGCCAGGGCGAACGCGAATCCTTGGGCTCGGGGGCGGTCATCGGGCGGGGTGCTCAGCATAGCGGCTAGCGCAGCTTTTGACGCCGGCTGGCCTGGACGAAGAGCACACCGAAGCCGCGAAAGCGGGGCAGCACGCTGGCCTTGGGCTCGCCGCGCTTTTTGGCCTTCGCGTCTGCCGGGCGCAGCACGACCCGGCGCCGACCCAGCTCGACGGTGCAGCCGTAGACGGCGTCGCGGTCGACGACCGTCCGGGGGAAGTCCTCGGCCAGAGACTCGGGGCTGAGCTCGCGGCGGCCGAGCTTGCGCAGGGCCGCCTCGATGGCGCCCAGGTCCGGGCGCAGGTCCTCGCGCGAGAGCAGCTCGAGCTCGTCCATGCCCTCGAGCCCCAGGGCCTCGAGCTGTCCCTCCAGCCAGGCCCGCTCGCCTTCCCCAATGGACGCGCCGTGGCCGAGCTCGGCCCACTCCGACGGTCGCTGGAGCCCCTCGGCGACGCCCTCGACCTGGCTCATCACCCCCCAGCGGTGCAGGCCGTCGCGCAGGGCCTCGCGCAGTTGGGCCGCGGGCGCGGGCAGGCCGGGGATGCGGCGGCCCTCGAGGATGAGCTGGGCGAGGGCCCCGCGCAAAGGCGCGCCCGCGAGGGCTCGGGTCTGGCGCTCGAGCACGACCCCGGCGTAGCGCCGCTCGACGGCGGCCACGAGCGCGCGCGAGTCCCGATCGATGCTCGGCTCGGCGACCTCCAGCGTGCCCAGCTCCGCGGCGGCCAGCTCCGCCGGGCGACACGGGAGGATCATGCGCCCGCTCCCCCGGGTGTGCCGGCCCGTGCCGATCCACTCGTGCTCGAGGATCAGCCCCGCCCGCGGCGGCGGATCGCGGCGGTCCTCGTCGAGGTCGAGGCTCGCCGGGTAGACGCCGATTTCGATGGTCCCGTTGGCCCACGCGGCGGGCTTGGGCCGACCCCGACGTCCCCGGCCCCCGCCCTCCGAGGCCTCGCGGCGCGCGACGAAGGCGGCCTCGGGCAAGCGCGCGAGCAGGTGGGCCACGAGGGCCTCGCG
>NZ_ABCS01000060.1 GCF_000170895.1 Plesiocystis pacifica SIR-1
CTCGCATGTCCACGAGCAGGCCGTTTCGGTTCTCCATCAGCGCGTGCAATGCGAAGGACAGCCGGGCCTCTTTGCCCACGCCCTTGCGCATCAGCTTGGCCTCGGGGTCTGTCTTGGACTCGTGGGTCTTGTTGCTGCGCTTGCTTCCCTTGAAGTCCGCGAAGCCGTTGTTGTCGTTGTCGCTGTCGTCTTCGTCCTTGGGCCGGAAGCTCTTCATCGAGGCCCACGCGTCGAGCAGCGTTCCATCGACCGAGAAGTGGTCCTTGCTCATCAGACGGCGCGCCTGCGCCTCGGCGACCACGTGCTCGAAGAACTTGCGCGTGGCCTGGTACTCGAGCAGTCGGTCTCGGTTGTCCGAGAACGCGCAGTGATCGAAGGGCGTCTCGACCATGTCCATGCCCAGAAACCAGCGAAACAGCATGTTGTAGCGCAGCTGCTCGCACAGCCGGACTTCGCTGGGGATCGAATACAGCGCCATCAGGAGCATCGACTTGAGCAGGCGCTCGGGCGGCACCGAACGCCGACCACGCTTCGAGTACATGCGGTCGAAGGTCCGATCCATCCGCTTGAGAGCGGCGTCCGCGACCTCCTTGATCTCGCGCAGCGGGTGATCCTCGGGGATCTGCTCCTCGATGTTCATCAAACACAGCATCGAGGCTTGCTTCGGCTGACGGCCACGCATGACTTCGATAGATCATGCGCGGTCGTTGATGTCGAGGTCTTTTTCCGATGTCCTGCTAGGGCTCCGACAGTAGAATCCGCGCGACTTTGAGCAGTGTCTGGATTTCCTCTTTATCGCGCCCAACCAGCAAGTCCGCCAACTCCCGCTCGACGGGGAGCATGCCGATCTCATAGCTCGCCAAGATGGTCGACAGCCGCAGCCCGAGGCCCGTCGCCAACCCGACGAGCGTGTTCAAACTCGGCGAGAACGTCCCATGCTCCAACCGGCGGATGGTGTCGTTCGACAAGCCCCCGCGTGTCGCCAAGGCCTCCTGCGACAGGCCCCTCGTCTTCCGGAGCCGACGCAGATGCTTGCCGAACCCCTTGGGATCGATCGCATAGCCCTCAGTCACGCGCTCGCCTCCGGCGCTGGGAGGCGGCACAGCTGCGCAGGAGCACACGGAAGAAGTGCAGGATGGTCATCATCCCCGGAGGACGGCCACCTTCTGAAACGTTCGGACTTTTTTCGTTTTTCTTGCCCCGGACGTCGCCAGCGCCCCCGCCCTGCTCGCCGTCGAGGGCTCCCAATCGCCGCAGAACGGCCGCAAACCGGGCATCAGGGGCCTCCCGGGTAGCATTCGCCCATGCAACGCCCCTTCTTCCTCTCCTCCCTTCTGGCGGGCTCGCTCCTGGTGCTCAGTGCCGCCCCTGCCCATGCGCAGTACCGCGATCTCTGCGACAGCTCGAAGGTCTGCGAGTACACGGGCCCGAACGCGCCGGTCCTCGACGCAGACGTCTGCCTGGATCCCACGGGAACCGTCCGGCTAAAGGGCTCGGCGGGCTGCAGCCACGCCGAGATCCCCTTCCACGCGCGCTTTGGCGAGGTCTATGAGCCGCTCCAGCAGCTCGTCGTCGCCTACATCCCGCTCCAGAGCGCTTGCACGGTCCCGGGGCTGTGCGAGGCCAAGGAGGAGTACAGCCCCAACACAGGCACCGCGCAGGCCCTGTGCTGCATCAACGGAGTCTGCTGGCCGGGCATCGACGGGTGCCAGGGGACCCTGATGTGGTGCGACGACGGGGTCTGCAACGAGGACGGGACCGTCACCTGCTTCGAGGGGACGGCACTGCCCTGACTCGCCCGAGCAGCGCCGAGACCTTGTCCGAGGCCGAGAGGAAGAGCTGGGAGTCCCCCGACTTCGCGGCCAGGTGGGAGACCAGCAGCCATGCCTCGGCGGCCTCGACGGGTTTGGCGGCGGCCTCGAGGTGCGTGGCGACGGCGACAGCGAAGCTGATGAAGTCTGTTTCTCGGTCCTGACGGGCAGCTTCGAGGTAGCTGTCTTGGAGCGCCTGGAGGGCTTCTTTGTGATCTCGAGCTCGGAGGGCCTCGACGAGCTCGAGCTTGGGGAGCTCGTCGGGCAAGACCACGGGCGCGCGCTCTCGTACGGACCACAGGTAGACGATGTTGAGGCTGAGCAAGCCGACGGTGACGATGCTCCCGAGCACCCACGGCCAGCGCCGGACCTTGCTCGCGCCGCCGAGGACGTCCAGTAGCCCGCCCATCGTTGGCCACCTGTCGCCCGGGAGCGGGGACATCCCGCGTTCCAGCGCCTGGCGAACCCGACGAGGGAGGCGCTCACCGCCTCGCGGAGGCGCCTGGATTGCGTGGAAGCGGGCCTCCAAGTCCCGACCGTCTAGCGCGAAGGGGTTGAGCCCGCTGAGTGCCTCCCACAGGCTCACGCAATAGGAGAACTGGTCTCCCTTCTCGCCTGTTCTCTGTCCTCGCAGAGCTTCTGGGGGAAGGTAGGCGAATGTGCCGTAGACCTGGTCGGGTGAGCCGGCCTCCCCTTGGAGCGACTCGAGGTTCCGGGCCAGGCCGAAGTCCAGGACGACAGCACGGCCCTGGTCGTCCAGGCGGACGTTCCCAGGCTTGAAGTCCCGGTGGGCCATCCCATGACGGTGGGCGGCTTCGAGGCCCTTACCCGCCTCGAGGTAGCGCTCGAGGATCGCCTTCGTACTCTTGCCTCGGCACCACTCGCCGAGGGTCGGCCCCTCGAGGAGCTCGAGGACGAGCCAGCGATAGTCGTCCTTGGTCCCGTGGTCGTGGATACGCACGATGTTGGGGTGTCGCAGCTGGGCGAGGAGCTTGCCCTCCCGCTCGGCGACATGGGGATCGCCCAGGGGCATGACCTTGACGGCTACTTTGCGCTCCAGCTCGTGATCCTGGGCCAGGAAGACGGTGCCGTAGCTGCCCTTGCCGATGCGCTCGAGGAGCTCGAAGCGGTCCGCGATGCTGACGGACTGCGGGTACTGGTCCGCCCCGAAGGCCTTGAACATGCGGGCCTCGTAGAAAGCATCCTCGATCGAGAGGATCGCATCGGGGGAGCTGTCTTCCATGCGGACGCGTGGCCATGGTAAACGACCGACCACCCGCATGCAGAGCGACGCCGAACTCTTCGCCGCGGCCAGCCAGGGCGACCAGCATGCCTTCGCCGTGCTGGTTCATCGGCATCGCCGCTGGGCGGAGCTCTACGCGATCAAGTGTGGGGCTGGGTCTGAGGCTGCTGATGTCGCGCAGGAGGCCTTTCTCAAGCTGCTTCGATCGAAAGACAAGGAGCTGCGGAGTGACTCGCTGCGTTCGCTGTTGAGCGTGGACATCCACTTCCAGGTGCTGCGGTTGCTTCAGAAGCAGGCCAGGCAGATGCAGCTCGAGGGGGGATCGGCGATCCCCGACCAGGAGACTGGCCTGAGCCAGGTTGCCCGTCGGCGGCGGTTGGCGGCTCGGGTGGTCGAGGCGATGGAGCGTCTGCGGAGCACGGAGCGGCGGTTGCTCGAGCTTCGGCATGTGGAGGGGCTGCGTCCGGTGGAGATCGCGGAGCGAACTGGGCGGACGGACGCGGCGATCCGGGCGGCGCTGTTTCGGGCGCGGCGAGCGTTGCGGCTGGAGCTGGGGCTCAGTAGCTAGCCTATTCGTTCATAGAGCGTGTCCAAATGCTGACCGCCAAGGAGCGAGGAAGTGTGCTCCGTGTAAACTCTGGGCAAGTGGCACTTGAGCAAAGTATCAGCAGAAAGGCTCCTGCTCGTCATCAAGATTGGGATCGAGGGACTCGATAAAGTCGTCGTCTTCCAGGTAGTCAAGCATGCGATCGTGCAGTACAGCATCATCTCCTGATGACGGGCGCTCCGAAAATTTATCGCTTTGACGCACCGCCAGTTCGGCCCCCTCGCGTGACATCTTCCCGAAATCGATAAGGGACTTGATGCACACTGCCGTAGACATCTTTGTGCCTGCCAAGAATTCTACGAGCTCGTCGGTGCTGGCTCCTGCGGCAGTCATTTGGGAGAGGTTTTCTCGGATGCGTTGGGTGGTGTGCTCGCCCATGAAATCAGGTGGCTTGATGGTATAAGAAGTGAATCGAGATTTTCGAGGGTGCAGCACGCTCTCCAATGAATTTATAGTTGGCAGCCTGGGCTGGCCCTTAGTGTTGGGTCAATTATCCTCACGATTGTTCCGTGAGCAATTTCGGCATGGCCTTGACGCACGGTGAAGTATTGACCGACGTACATTCTTTGGGCGTGCTGCTCCGGTGCAAGCAGTGTTAAATGTGCCTGTGCGGACTCGCCAGGGTTGATCTGAGACTTTCCAATGTAGGTGTGCACTGCGTCGTGTAAGGTCGTGCCACCATAGAAGTCGTGGGGCACACGAAAGCCTGACTGGACGGGGAACTGTCGACCTCCATCTTTAGTAGAGGTGAAGGTCAGCGTGACTTCGATGTGGGGAGACATGGCGCTTACAGGAGAGGAGTGTAGTTTAGGATGGACGGAGGGGACAATAACTGTAGGAGATCCGTCGGCAATACGACGGTGGGCACCGCGCCGTCGACCAGAAGGGTGTTGCCCTGGGGTATCATGTCGAGGCTACTTCGGGGTATCGATGTCTCAACGATTGTCATTGGTTCCTTCGAGAAACGGTGCAAAAGCTTGGCCTCTTCTGCTGCACCATCCAGCGTCGTTGAGAAGTACTTGACCTCTATCCCGTAGGGGTTTCGAAACTCTCCTGTTGCCTGGATATCGGCCAGTTCGGCGGGCTCCACAGCCCGGTAGAGCGGTACTGAGTCTTCTCCCCCTACAGCACTTGCAACTTCCGTTGAGCCACGAGCGCCCGCACTCGATGCTGATTGAGCTGAGAGCTCAGTTTGAGACTGGAGGACAGGGACTTCACTCGCAGATGGCTTTGTGCCCCACAGCCCAGGCCCTGTTGAACCAACCGACCTCGCAGTTGCCTGAAAACCAAGGCCAAGCCGAACGAGAGTTGCCATCTCATCAGGGTCTGCCCCGGCCAAGTTGTTTTCCATCGATGCGCGTAACATGACGTGGATTCCGTCCTCGACATGTTTTCCTCGAACTGACTGGGTCGCCCCCTGAACGACGAGTGCCCAGCCCTCGATGATTCCGACGGTTGAAGCTCCTCCAGTGGGGGCCTCCGCAAATGCTGAAATCGTGATCATTGCGATTCCCGCTGTGACTTGCGACATCGCCTCGATCTGGAACCCAGACCGAAGGATTATGTTTGCGGCATTCGCGTCTCGGCGGGCAGCGTGGATGTCCTGCCAGAGTTCTTGGCGTCGAATAGCGATATCTCGCTCGGCGTATTCGATGGTGGCGAGAAAATCGAGAGTGTCGCGCGCGGCCTGAGAGTGTTTGCCTCCCGACAAGAGTTGTACGGCGAGCAGTGACTCACGAGCAGCTGCCTCTTCGCGCCACTGGTCGAGTTGTTGTTCGCTGCGACCGATTTGATAGGCGCGCTCGGCGAAGTTGCCCCACTGGTCCGAGTAGATATGGTTTTCTGATTCTCCTGCGAACCCAGTAGGGTCGACAAAGTTGGTCGGGTTGCCACGGACGTAAGCGAAGCGGTTGACGCCATCCCCAAGCCCGATGGGGTCGGCCGCGGTCCACCGCCCGAGCCAAGGCGCGTAGTAGCGCGCCGAGTGGTAGCTGAGCCCCGTCTCCTCATCCCGCTCCATGCCCGTGAAGCGGTAGCGCTTGGGCGGGACGTCGAGCTGACTGTCCACCATGCGGTACGCGCTCGTGCCGTAGGGGTGGTACTCCTCGTGCGAGATGATGGCGCCGGTCTCGGAGACCTCCGTGGTCGCCGAGCCGAGGTGGTTGCTGAGCTGAAAGCGCCAGCTGGGGGTCGGGTCGTTCGCGGCCGCGCCGTCGAGGACGGTGCGGGTCTCGACGAGGGCGCCGCCGACGTGGAGGGTCTGCCACTCCTCCTCGAGCTGGCCGTTGACACGCTTGCGGTAGCGCTCGATGGCCCCGACGTAGACGCGCTCTTCGGTCGTGCTGCCGGAGTGCACGACGAATTTCCGCACGCGCTGGCCCCCGGCGTACTGGCAGTAGACGGTCTGGGAGCCGACCTCGACGCGGTGGAGCTGCTCGAGCTCGTCCCAGGCCATCGCCTGGAGGTGGGGCATGGTGGCGAGGTTGCCGTGGGCGTCGTGGGCGTAGCTGTGGCTGTAGGTGGGGGTGTCGCTGTAGAGGGGGCCCTGGGAGTCACCAGGGGCTGAGGTGGCGACGAGGCGGTTGCCGGTGGTGGCGTACTGGTAGTGCCGCGTCCAGCCCGAGCCCGTGCTGGGGAGGTGCTGGACCTTGGTCAGGTTGCCGACGCCGTCGTAGCTGTAGCGCTGGGTGTAGCGGCGTAGCGCGTTGGGGTCATTGGCCATGGGCGCGGCGGCGCCGTCCGGGGGGAGCTGAGCGTGGGTGCGCTGGCTGGTGCCCTGGGAGGCGTGCTCGCGGCCGGTGGCCTCGACGAGGCGGTAGAGGGGGTCGTAGACGTAGGAGTTGGCGGCGTGGACGACCTGATTTTGGAAAAAGACGGTCTGCTGGGCGTGGTCGCGGATGTCGGTGATGTTGCCGACGGGGTCGTAGTGGTAGCGGAGGTCCTGGAGACGCTCGCCGTCGCTGGTCCGGGTGGTCAGGATGTGGCGCAGACGGAAGGTCAGCGGGTCATAGTCGTGGGTGGTGACGGTGGCGTTGGCGGCCCGGGCGACGCGGGTTTGACGGCCGTGGACGTCGTAGGTGAGGTCGGAGAGGACGGGGCTAGCCGTGGCCGCGCCGCGGTGGTGGCAGTCGACAGAGGCGAGCAGGCCGCGCTGGTTGTAGGCGTAGGTGACGGTAGAGCCGTCGGGAGACAGCGCGGTGAGCAGCCGGCCGAGGGCGTCGTGGGTGCTCTCGCTGGCGAGGAGCTCGTCCTCGCCCTCGAGCGAGAGCGCTGCCGCGGCGGCCATGGCTTCGATGGTGGTGTGCGGGGCGAGGGCTGTCCAGTCGTTTTTGGCCTGGGGGTCGGCGAGCAGGCGCTGCTCGACGCGGGTGGGGAGGCCCTTGAAGTCGTAGGCGACGACGGTGGATTGACCACCGCCGCCGTAGCTTCGGTAGACGCGGCCGCGGTGGTGGGCAGCGTCGGGGTTGGGGAGGGCGTCGCCGTAGAGGGTGCGGGAGAGCAGGACTTCGGTGCCGGACGCGAGGTGGACGTAGCTGTCGACGGGTCGGCGCAAGGCGTCGAAGGTCGAGCGGAAGCACTGGCCGCGCTGATCCCAGCTGCGCAGGGGCTCTCCGGCGATGGTGGTCAAGCCCCAGCGCGAACCGGCGTCGACGCTCGACTCGGAGAGCAGCTGGCCGAGGAAGCCGTAGGTGCGCTGTTCGGCGATGTTGCCCCGGGCGTCGATGATCTTCGTGGGCAGGCCGCGGATGTCGAGCTCGGCGCGGGTCTCGAGGAGTGCTCCGTCGCCGAGGTCATCGATCGCGAGGAAGGGCCGACCGAGGCTGTCGAGGACGGCGCGGCTCGGGGTGTCGCGGTGCTCGAAGGCGAGCTGAGCCGCGCGCTTTTCCTTTTGCTCGTCTTCGGTCGCGCCGGGGAGGGCGATGCGCTCGGCGTACCAGCTGCTGTCCGCGACGGTGTCGTTGGGGTCGTAGCTGACGAGGGTCCAGGGGGTGGTCTCGACCTTGGAGAAGGTCCCGTTGGGGAGGTCCGTGCGGACGACGCGGCCGATCGGGTCGTAGTGCATGAGCGGGCTGACGCCCTGCTCGACGAGCTCGGCCTCGTCCTCGTACTCGTGGGTCGAGGAGAAGTAGGGCTCGTACTGGCGAAGGACCTGGCCCTTGTTGTCGAGGATCGCGCGACCGTTGCCGATCCACCGGAGGTTCGGGGCGGTGTCCTCGAGGATCGGCAGGCCGTCGCCGCCGAGGATCAGCTGGCCGTCCGCGTCGCGCTTGGGAGCGGGTCCGGGCTCGGCCTGGGCCTTGACGAGGATGGTCTGTCCCGCGCCGCCGAAGTAGGCGTAGCTGTGCTGCCAGGCGGTGTTTGGATCGCCGTGGGTCTCGCGGGCGCGGGCGTGGGCGCGGTTGGGCAGGCCCTGGTCGCGGAAGCGAAACAGCTCGTATTCGAAGACCGCGGTGGGCTCGTCGAGGGTGTCGCCCTCGCCGTTCGGCCCGAGGATCGCGGACTTGACGACCACGCCGCGGGTGTCGAAGGCGACCTGACTGCGGGTTCCGTTGATGTCGGTCTGCTCCCAGGGGCTCAGCAGGCGGTAGTCGTTTTGAACGTGGACGGTGTGCCCGAGGGGGGAGCTCGCGCTGACGGGGAGCAGCGCGTGGGCGTCGACGGTGGTCGTGTACTGGTTCCCGAAGGGGTCGACGAAGGTCGTCCCGGCGTAAAAGAGGGCGGGATCGGGGATGGTGTGGCCGGAGACGAGCCACAGGCCCCCGTTGTCGGCCTCGTAGCGGTAGCCGCCCTCGGACTCGAGCAAGGCGAGGCTGGGCGCGTGGTCGAGGGCGCCGAACACTGCGGTGAACTGCGACTCGTCGAGGGCGCGGGTGAGGCTGTCGTAGGGCAGCGCGCGCACGCCGTGCTGACCCTCGGGCAAGGGGCCGGAGAGGTCGTCGGCGTAGTAGCGGACCCGCCCGTGGCCCAGCAGGCGCTTGTGGACGGTGTCGGCGGGCGGCGGCTGGTCCTGGGTGTAGGGGACCTCGAGCGCGCTCGCGCATGCGCTGCGGAGCGCCTCGAACTCGACACGGGCCGAGGCCGAGGGAGCGACGCCGAGCAGCTCGAAGGACTTCGACTCCAGGCCGATGCCCAGCCGGAGGCGGTCGGGGTCACCGTGGTCGTGGGCGACGCTCGCCTCGCTGAGGGTGACGTGGGCCTTGCTCTGCTCGGGGTGGAGGTCTGGGGCTCCTGGGCGACGCGGGTAGACGAGGGCGGCGCTGCGCAGCACCGTGCCGAAGTCGTCGACCTCCAGGGTCATGCCGTGGCTGACGCGTGGATCGGTCGGCTCGCGGTCGTAGTGCGTCGTCAGGGTCTCCCTCGAGTGGACCAGGAACACGCCGTGGTCCCGATCCCGCGGGCCCTTGGGTTGCAGGCAGGACAGGGCGAAGTTGGCCTCGCTGACCGTGTAGGGGTGCGGCTCCTTGATGGGATCGCCGTCGAGGGCGTAGACCTCGCTGCGGAGCACGCGGCCGCGAAGGGCACGCGCTGCTTCCCGGGCTTCTCGAGGCGTGAGTCCGTCGGGCCAGACCGAGTCGGGGAGGACGAACGCGCTTGGATCGCCGGCGTAGTACTCCTGGGAAAAGATCGCCGAGACGCGCTGCCAGCCCGCGAAGGCTCCGGTGTGCATCCACGTCTTGGTGTGCACGGGCGGCTGGTGGAGCTTCTCCTCGACGGTGTTCGAGGGGGCGTGCTCGAAGCTGAACAAGCTCGCGTCGGCGTCGGAGAAGGCCTCGAAGGACTCGGTGTCCCAGGTCTCGACCATGCCAAAGCCACGGAACTCGCGCTCGTACGCGTCGTGGTAGCCGTGGTGGTAGGCGTAGTGGCGGACGGCCTTTTGCTGGCTGATCTGGTCGTGGGTCTCGACCCGCGCGACGAGCTGCACCGGGTAGGGCAAGGAGGTGGCCCAGGGTCTCCCGGCGGCGCGGTCACGCAGGTAAAAGGTCGTCGAGGGCTCGTAGTGGGTGCGCGTGACGAGGCCCCGGTTGTTGTCGACCTCGACGAGGAGGTTGGGCTTTTGGGGGCCGTTGAGGTCGAGGTAGCGGAGTTGAAGGCCGCGCTCTGCCCCGAGGGGGCTCGACCACACCAGGCAGGCGGTCCCTCGGCCTTCGAGGTCGATGACGTCGACGGTGCCAGCGGCGTGGGCCAGGGGGAAGGCGTTGAGGCGCTGCGCCGAGGAAAAGGTGTTGCCGGACAAGTTCTTGCGGACGAAGCAGCCGCGCGCGCCGAGGTAGATCAGATCGCTGGGCCCCGTGCCGTCGAGATCGACGAGCTTGACCCGCGCGGGCGAGAACTGGTCCGGGTGGTCGAGGAGGGTGTCGCCGCCCATGGCCGTGCGCACGCCGAAGCGGCCGTAGCCGAGGTTGGGCCAGTAGTGGACGCCGCCGCTGCTGATGCACACCAGATCCGCGAGGCCGTCGCCGCTCATGTCGGCGAACAGCACGGCGCGCTGGGGGTCGCGGAAGATCAGGCGGGGGGAGCCGTGCTGATCGCGGGGCAAGGGGACGCGCTGGGCGGCCTCGAAGCCCCGCTTGCCGGCGCTGCGGTACCAGTCGAGGTGCTCGCCTCGGGGGATCAGCAGGTCGGGGAGACCGTCGCCGGCCAGATCGAGGCGCTGGGCCTCGGGGTGGCTGAGATCCGCGGTCGGGAGCTGGGCGAAGGGGACGAACTCTCCCCACTCTCGCCCGGTGCCGTCGGGGTGCAAGGTCGCGCTGCCATCTCGGCGGTCGACGTAGCCCGCGAGGGGCGAGCGCATGTCCACGACGAGCTTGGGCCCGGCTCCTTCGAGGGCCGAGAGGCCGGCTCCAGCGGACAGCTGGGCGGCCGTGGGCTTGGGGAGGACCTCGGGGGGACCGAAGCGGCCCGAGCCGAGGTTGCGCTTGTAGAACCACGCGCCGCCGTGCTCGGCGAGGATGCCCGGGAGGCCTTCGCCGTGCAGATCCACGAAGCGGAGCGCGGCGCCGTCGATGCCGGTGGGCAGTCCCTCGAGGGCGCTCGCTTCGAGCGTTTTTGGGGCCCGCTCGGGGACAGACTCGGAGTAGCGAAAGCGCAGCGCCGGGAACTCGGCGGCCACGAAGCGGCCCGTGTCGGGGTTCTTCTCGTAGGCGACGTGGGCGATCGCGTCCACGCGGGTGACGCTCGGGGCCTCGCGGTGGCTCAGCACCGTCGCCGCGACGAGGTAGGGCTCGGCGTCGAGTTCGGGGATGCGGTGGAACATGAGCACGCGCCGGCACAGTCGACGGGTGCGCAGGTCGAAGCCTGGGCGGAAGCTGGAGAAGGCGTCGGGGCGCAGCGCCCAGGGGCGGACCGCTTGGGGCGAGATGGCGAGCTCGCCGTCGATCTCCTCGCCGTGGCCGCCGTAGTCGAACACGACCTCGAACAGCCAGTCTCCTGCGACGTGGGGGGTGCCGTTGCCGTAGAAGATGCGCGCGGGGTAGCGCTGGGCCGTCGAAGCTCCGCGCGTGGCCTCGGCCGGGCTCGAGCCGTCAACGCCTGCTCGGTCCTCGGGGGCGTACTCGTAGACGACGACGTGGCCTCGGTCGTCGCGGACCTCGTCGAGGAGCCAGCGGAACACCCGCTCGGGGCGCTCGGGGTCGTGGACGGTGCTGTTGCGGCTGGGGTCGCGGCCGTAGAGGCTGTGCACGTTGTCGCGGGAGAGGGTCCGCCAGTGCGTACGTCCGGTGCCGTGCTCGACCCAGCGCTCGATCCGGGCGAAGGCGCCCTCGACTCGCGGGCGATAGCGGTGAACCCGAAAGCCCTCGCGCTCGAGGATGACCCGCTCGCCCTGGGCGTCGCGCTCGGGGACGAGGTCCTCCGCGCCAGCGAGCACGAACACGTCGGCTTCGGACTCCGAGTCGTCGCGGTAGCGAGGGAGGCCTCGCTCGGTCTTGCGGGCGATCACCGGTAGCCCGAGGCTCCACCCGTGGCCGAAGGGGCCGTTGCCCGAGCCGGAGCTGTAGGACAACGCGAGCGAGGGGGCCAGGCCACCCGCGCGCCCGGGGCTGAGCGCGAGGGGGACGGATAGACCCGCCGAGCCGGTGAACATGTCGGCCTCGAAGGTCTCGCCCATGCCCCGCACGGCGCCGCCGCCCTTGGGGAGCTCGAGCTGGGTTCCGAACTGGCTCTTGTCGACGAAGGGGCTGTCTTCACCGGACCCGTCCGCGCCGGGGGCCGAGCTGGCTCCCCAAGGAGAGGGGCGCTGCTGTCCACCAGGCCGAGGCGCTTGGGGGTCCCCGTCGCCACTACCGGCACCGAAGATGTCGTAGTCGCTCATCGACTCACCCTTGGGTTCGGAAGAACACGACCACGAGCAGCTCGCGGGTCGCCTCGCCGTCAAAGCGCGTGTGCGCGGGGTCGCCGTAGCTCTGCGCGAGGCCCTCGGGGATGTCCGCCTCCGCGACGCTCAAGCTCCATGTCCCGGGGGCCTGGGCGCTCGCCTCGGCCCAGCTCGTGCTCATGTGCCCGTTGAGCTCGGGGTTTGCGTTGAAACTACACGGGGTCGACGATCCGTCAGGGGCGGTCACCGTCGCGTTCATGCTCGCGGGAGCGTCTCCGGTGAGCACCAGGCGAAGCCCCGTCACCTCGAGGCCGCTGGCCTTGGCGAAGACGTAGGGGAAGCGCTCGGGCTCGAGGTCGAAGCTGAACACGCGCGCGCTCTGGCCGTGCTCTTGGCTCGTGAACGCGTACCAGGCGTCCGCGAAGTCCACGGACGCGCGCAGGATCATCGCCGCCCCTTGCCCGCCGCTTTGGTGACCGAGGTAGGTCTGCGCCGCGACGGCGCTCGACAGGCTCGCCTGCGCGGCCTGGGCCTGGGTGGCCCCGCCCTCGCGCGCGGTGTAGCGGATCGTCAGGAGCACGTCGCCGATCGACTCGTAGTCGAACTGCCGGTGCTCGGCTGGCAGGTCGACCCGCCAGGTGCTGATCGCTCCGGCCCCTTCGAAGGGGAGGTAGCGCGGACCTTGGAGCGAGGGCTCGAACAGCCCCGCGCTGTCTTGGCCCGAGCTGGTGGCGATGCGCTCGACCTGACCATAGCGGTAGACGAAGCGGGCGTCCTCGGGACCCTCGGGGTAATCGCCTCCGGCGTTCACGCGCATGCGGCTGGACTCGAGGGCCAAGGTGCAGCCTCCGCCGACGTGGGGGCCGGCCACCGCTGGCATCGCCACGCTCACCGACTTGATGCGCCGGGACAGGTGCCCGGGGTGGTCCAGGTCGTAGAGCCACTCGGGCACGGAGAAGTAGCAGCTGCCGGTCTGGCGCAGGACCGCGAGGGCGTAGGGGTCGACGCGGGCCAGCGACACGACCTTGGTCAGCTCGTACTCGCGCTCGTGGTTGTCGAGGTAGGCCGCGTCCATGCGGCGCAGGTCCTGGACGAGGAGCTCGCCCGCGAGCAGCCCGGCGCGCTCTTGGTCCCAGTAGCCGTAGGCGATGAAGCTGTCGTCGCGCTGGAGCTCGAAGCGGTAGGCCTGCTCGGCCGAGAGCGCCATGCGGTAGGCGAGGTTGTAGGCCTGCTTGTAGACCTGCTGGATCGACTCGGCCATCCACGAGTAGAGCTCCTCGTCGGTGTAGCGGCCGTGCATGAAGGAGGCGACGGCCTCGGCGTTCTCGATGCGGCGCTCGTGGGCGTGCAGCTCGGCCTTGGCGGCCTCGTGCTGGGCCGCTGCCGCCTCGAGCTGACGATCGATCTGCTCGAGCTCTCGCTCCGCCACGTCGCGCTGGAGCGTCCAGTCCTCGCGCCGTCGCTGCTGTTGCGCGATGATCCCCATGGCCCCCGCGCGAGACCCGAGCTTGGCCGCTTCGATCTGGTAGCGGGAGGCTCGCTGCGAGGCGACCCGGGAGAACATCGTCCCGCCGATCGAGCTCTGGAGCACGGGGGAGCTCGCCGCCCCCTGCACGCCGAACTGGATGTCCGGGTACAGACCATAGATCGTCGCCACCAACAGAAGGTCGTCCGCGGCCGTGTTCGCGGCGTTGGACTGCTGGATGAGGGCGGTCTGCTCTTGCTCGTGGAAGTTGAGCCCGTCATCCAGCAGCTTCTGGAAGTGGTTGCGACGCTTGAGTGCGACCGTTCGAGCCCAGTCCAGGGCGCGGATCGAGGACAGAGCGCCTTCGATCTGGAGCTCGCGTACGGCTCGGACCCGGTGCAGGACGGCAGGCTCTTGGACTGCCCGGAGCTTGGCGAGGTGATTGGCGTCGCGCTTTTCGAAGCTCGACAACAGCGCGCCGCCGAGGCTGCGAACCTCCGCCGCGAGCTCGAGGGACTTGGCTACGAGTACGCGGAAGCGGTGCTTGGGTGCGCGGCCCGAGAGGCTCGTCAGCGCCGAGGCGAAGTCCCCCGTCTTGGCCGCGGCCGCGACCAGGGCCGCAGGATCGATCGCAGGCTGGAACAGCGCCAAGCGACGCTCGATGCCCTGGAGGTTCTGGCAGCAGCGGATCTTGGTCAGGCGGTCCTCCACCCGATCCCAGTATTCCAGGAGTTCCCCGTTGGGCGGCACGCAGAAGTACCACTGCACGGGGAGCGACTCGCTCTGGCTCCCGATGCCGGAGTTCGCGTCCTGCTCGAGCATGTTGGCGTGGGCCAGCGAACCCAGGGTGTAGTTCTCGAGGTTCACGAGGGCGTTGCTGAATGCGTCGAGGCCCTCGGATTCGAGGGCGGCGAAGCTCTTGCTGCTCGCTTCGGCGTCGTTCGTGGGCGAGATGCGCTCGGGTCGAGGTCCGAGCACGGTCCGCGCGAGGATGTACAGCTGCGTCGCCTCGTTGATCGACTCGATCGTGTCGCGGGCGAACAAGCTGTCGCCCCACGCGATCAGGTTGTCGAGGTACTGCATGATGACGGCGCGCTGGTAGACGCCGTCGCGGAGGCTAGCGAGCAAGTGCGGGTCGAAGGGCCGACGACGCCACCGCCAGACCTGGTCCTCGAAGGCCTCTCGTGCCGCGATCTGGTCAGCGGACTCGCCGTCGAGCTGAAGCAACAGCAAGAGCTCGTGGATCGTGTCGGGCTCGGCGCTGTCGAAGAAGGGGCGGATCTGCCAAAAGCGCTGGGGAGCTTCGCCCGCGCTGGCCGTGGGGTCGAAGATGCGACGGAGCCAGGTGTCGGCCTCTTCGAAGCGCTGGCTCGCCGTCAGGCGCTTGGCCAGCAGCACGGGCGCATGGAAGAAGAGCTCCCAGTTGTAGATCGAGTAGGCGCCCCCTGGGCTGAAGTCGACGTCGACGCGAGCGAGAGGCGCTTCGACGCGCTTGGGGGCGTAGCGTTGGTCGTCGAACAAGACCGCGTCGAGCTGCTGCCGTGCGAACGCGGGGTCGCCCTGGCCGGAGTGGGGCGCGAGCAAGCCCTGGACCCCGTGGGCGCGGGTTTGACCGAGGAACTCGCTGGCGTAGGGGTGCTCGAACAGCTGTACGGCGAAGCGCTTGCCTTCCCACGGAAGGGTGGAGAACGGCGCCGTCATGCTCGGGGTGATGGCGAAGGTCTCTTCGACGGTCTTCTCCTCTTGGGCGCCGAGGAGCTCGAGCTGGTCGGGGGCCCAGGGGGTCTGCGCGAGGCTTTGCTTGGTCTGGACGCCTGGAATGCCGGCGTCCCACTTGGTCTTGACC
This sequence comes from Plesiocystis pacifica SIR-1, assembly GCF_000170895.1. Taxonomy (GTDB): domain Bacteria; phylum Myxococcota_A; class Polyangia; order Nannocystales; family Nannocystaceae; genus Plesiocystis; species Plesiocystis pacifica. The sequence goes on from NZ_ABCS01000060.1 coordinate 15,287, forward strand.
TGCAGTCCGTCGAACTTCAGGGTTGGCGTGACTGGGTCGAGCTTGGGCTCGACCAAGGTCACGACCACGGGCGTGTCGACGAGGCCGGCTTGCTCGAGCCAGGGCGCGGCTTCGATGTCGCCAGGGTCGACCACCTGGAGGGTGTCTTGGGCAGTGCCGAGCTTGGCGCGGTGGAGGTCGCGGGGCTCGAAGAACAGACCGTGCCAGCGGTCTTGGTAGAAAAAGCCCGTGCTTTGCACGAGGCCTGGCTGCTCGTCTTGAGCGAACATCAGCCGGAAGCCCGAGGGAGGCGCATCAAAGATGACCTGGGCCTGCTCGCGCCGCGGCCAGCGTTGCTCGCGGGTTTGAAGCTCGAAGTCAGGGGGAGAGCCTCCCTTCGAGCTCAGCGCTTGGCCCGAGCTCTTCAGCGTGGCTGCGTCGTAGCTCCACGCGTCGATGTCATGGTTTTCGATCGCCGAGACTCGGACCTCGCCTGCCGTAGGCTCGAGCACGAACACGCCAAACACGTGGAGCTTTGCGAACACGAGGCCCTCGGGCTGTCCCTCGAACTCGATGGGCTGGCGCACCGCGATCTCGAGCGCGGGGCTCCCCGTCGCTTGGCTGATGATCTCAGCTGTGGACAAGCGCAGGCGCCCTTGGAAGGACACAAAGCGGGATTGCGGCACGCGGTCGGGGAGGGTGAAGCCTGCACATGAACGGATCCCGCTCCATGTTCCAAAGCGTCGCTCGATCCAGCTCAGGCCGACCCGCACCACGCCCAAGCCGGCGTCGCCGGCCATGTCGTCGGTGACTTTCTGGATGTTCTCGGTCTCGAAGCGAAGCTGCGGCCAGAACACGTAGAGTCGTCCGCCAAACACGACTGGGACCGCGACATCCCCTTCGATGTCGACGCCGAGGTCGACCCACGGCGTCCAAAAGCGTCGGTCTTCGCGGGTGCGGTAGAGCCAGCGGTGCGGGGTGCCGCGGGTGCGCCCGAGGACGTGGAGTCGGTCGACCAACTCGCCTTGGGTGTGGGCGTCGAGCTCGCGTACGAGACCCATGACCTCCGGCCTGGCGATCGCCTCGAGCCCGACGAGGTAGTCGAGGAAGGCGCGCTCGGTCGACGCCTCGGTGGGCTCGTCTTGCATGAGCGCCGACTCGAGCTGCTCGAATAGGGGCGAGCGGTCGCGGCGTAGCTCGGGCTCGACCCAGTTCTCCGGGTAGAGGAAGACCTTTCGGTTGGCCTCCCAGACCCGGTAGTTCTTCATCCAGCGGTACTGGACGGCCGCGTCCGCGTCGAAGCTGAGCCCGGCTTCGAGGTTGAGGAACACGCGCTGGATGAACAGCTGGATCGAGCTCAGGGCGAGCTTGATGCGGCTGGTCGAGGCGCAGGCGCTCATCTCGACATCCAGGAGGTAGTGCGCGTAGAGCTCATCTTCGTCGGCGAAGCTGTGCTCGCCGTCGCCGTGGGCGATGAGGTAGGCGACCAAGGCGTCTCGCTGCATGGCGCGCAGGGAGTCTTGGAGCTGCTTGCCCGCGCTGGCCCAGCCGGCCTCGCCGTGGCGGGCACGCAAGGCGGCGCGCATGCCATCGGTTTCGCTCGTTGAGGGCTCGTCGGTCATCCAGGCGAGCCAGCGGGAGACAGGGACCCCTGTCTTGGAGACGAGCTCGACGGACTCGATGAGCTCGGTGAGGGCGACCTCATCGTCGAAGCTCGACGCGTTTGTCAGACCGAGGGCGATCCGAGTTTCCGTCACCGCCTCGGGCGTCCACCCGAGAGGCGCCCCCCGCTCGGAGAACAGGACATCGATCTCGGCGGTGTCCGTCGCGTCGCGGAGAAGCGATAGGGTGTCGGGGTGTGCGGAGAAGGACTGGCGCGCCTTGGCGACCGCGGCGAGACGTCGCCACTGGGCAAAGTTGACCGCCGAGGGACCGCTGGCGGTGAGCTCATCCAGGACGAGCCAGGGCTTCGGGTCAGGAGCGGCCGCGCCGTAGAGGTACTCGAGCGCGGCCGCATCGAGATCGTGGGCGAGCACGAGGGAGCCTGCCTTGTAGAGCCGCTCGAAGGCCTCACGGCTCGTCGTGGAGAGGGTGTCGTCCTCCGCCACGTTCGCGCCATCTTCGAAGGCAGCGACCAGCGGCTCGGCACCCGCGCGCATGTAGACCACCAGCAAGGCCTGCGTCAGCTCGACGGGCAGGCCCAGGAGCAGCGCGAGGTGTTGGATGGTCGCGGAGCGACGGCTGCGCGCCTCGAGGCGGGGGAGCAGCTGCGCCAGGACATGGTCCATGCAGGCCTCGGTCGTCGGCAGCCGTTGGGCTCCGACGAGCGCGCTCTGGGTCGTCGTGAGGTCGTCGACGAGATCGCCCAGCTCCGAGGCGATCATCGCCTGTTGCTCGGCCTCGGAGACCGTCGAGCTGCCAAGGATGATCGCCATCAAGGCGTCGAGGCGGTCGCTCGCGTCGGCGGGCTGTGCGGGGGCCAGCGCCTCGGCGAGCGCATCGCGCAAGCGCGGCGCCGTGGTGAAGTCGGGGAGCGCGTAGAGCTCGGAGATGCCGACGAGCTCGCGGTCGAGGGCCTTTAGCGCGTTGGTGACGGCGTCTTGATTGGGCCCGAGCTCGCTGGCGCCGTCGTTGTGGAGGATGTAGCGAAGGTGCTCCGCCCCAAGCGCAGAATCTGAGACCTCCCGCGCTTGCTCGATGAACTGGAGCGTCGCTTCGAGGTCTGCGAGGGCTGCCACACTGGAGGCCTCGTGGAAGGGGGAGCCGCCGAGTAGCGCGATCATGTGACGCAGCTGCGTCACCGTCAGCCCGAGCGCTCGGGCGAGCACGACGCGGCGGCGGGCGGCCGAGAGGATCGCCAGGGTGGTCGTCGCGTCTGCCGCGAGCCCTTCGGTGACCAGCCAGCTCGTGAGCGCGTCGAGTTCGACTTGGCCGAGCTGAAGCGCCGCCGAGACCGTCGAAGTACGCTCGGCGGAGCGTAGGCCTCCCGATGTGTCCGCGAGCTCCGTACCCTCGGCGTTCAGCTCGAAGGAGGCGATCTCCTGGGTCAGGAACAGCTGGGCGTAGGTGGACGGTGCGTCTATGTCGCGGGGATCCGCATGGGTGTCGAGTGGGGACCACAGCGACGAAGCGGTCAGAACATCGAGACCGAGGCGGCGGGCGATCGCGTAGGCCATCCCCAGGCGCTGGAGGTACTCGGCGTCGAGGCTGCCGGGCGTTGGCGCGAGGGCTCGCAAGCTGGCGTCGAGGGTGTGCGCCCCCCACCCGGTGTGGGCGTTGAGGCGAGCGAAACGGTGCCAGCGCTCGAGGTGCCCCTCGGTCAAACCCGAGATCGTCGCCTGGGTCAGGTCGCACACGTTGGGGAAGTCCGCGAGGACGAGGCTCAGCCCCGAGCCCACGAAGTCGGTGCGAAGCATGACCTCGAGCTCAGCGAAGCTGTGCCCCGAGATTTCGAGGAGCGTCGGGACGGCAACCAAGCTAGCCACGTCCTTGCCCGCCCACGAGTCCGACGTCGAAAAGCCTGGCGCGCCGGTCAAGGCCTCGAACATGGCGCGCGACAGTCCGAGCTGTGCGCGCGCGCGGACCTGGGGATCGAGGGAAGACGAGAAGCGCTCGAGCACGTCAGCCCGACTGAGCCCGTAGCCGTCGAAGTAGAGCTCGGCCTCAGCGCGGTGCAGATCAAAGGGGAGCCCCCACGGGTGCGCCGCGTTGCGCAGCTCGGTGTAGGCGCCCTCATCTCGGTGCTCTGGACCGAGCAGCAGCTCCGCTTCGGTCCAGGTCGTTTGCCAGTGCTCTTCCCCAACCGCGGGGCCCTTCGAGACCCGGGTCTCGAGTAGCTCGATCACCAGATCGATGTAGGGAAGCGTCGTGTTCGAGTTGGCGCAGTTGAGCAAGAGCGCCGTCAGGTCGGGCCGGCGGATGCTCAGCTCCGCGAGGGCATCTGGCGTCGTCGCCCCGGGTTGGTTGCGCAGGAACTGGAGGAGGTCGACCATGTAGGCCGCCGGGCTGAGAACCGAGCGGCAGTGCGTGCACGCGCAGTAGGACATGGCCCCAAACAGGCTCGCCAGATCGGGAGCCGCTTCGGCGCTTGGAGCCGCAGGTTGTGACAGCACGCCTTCGAGTCCCGGGCTCTGGAACGCAGGGGCGTACTTGGTGACCAGGGCCAAGGTCGTGCCGTGGACCTGGCCAGCTCGATCGTAGATCGCCCGCGCACGAACCTCGCCCACGCTCAGATCACCGCCTGGCCCCGCGAGTTGGGGGGCGAACTTGCGGGCAAACGCGGTCCATCCCATGGCCCGGACCTGCGCGGCAGAGCGGAGCCCGCCGAGGTAGAGCGGCTTGATCGTGTCGTAGGTCGACCCCCGCGGGGCCAGGTAGGCCAGGCGCTGAAGGCCCTCGACGTTTGCGCGGCATGCCTCGCGGCGCCCGTCGACGTCCGGGACTGCGTCGAGAGCTGAGGTGTTGGCGTCGAGGTAGCGCTGGACGATGTCCTTGCGGAGATCGAAGCCAGGGTTGGCCCCGAGGAAGGTCGTGAGGTCGTCGCCCCCGTCGAAGTTGGTGACGTCCCGCTCGATCCGCGCACGGACGACGGCGGTGGGAGCCGCGTCGGAGACGAGCCGAGCCAGGGTCTCGGCGTAGCGTTGCACACGTGCGGCTTGGTCCCACTGGGCCGGGATGACATCCGGCACGCCGACGCCTGCGTTGATCAGGGCCGTCCAGCCCGCGATGTCGATCGTCGCAAGGTCCTCGAAAGACTCGATCGGGTCCGTCGTGTCGTTGCGCCTGGCGTGTAGCGCGTCGATCAGCGGCTGGTGGCCGTGGGTCAGTGCCTGAAGTTGTAGGCTCCAGCGGTAGGTGTCGTGAACGGGTTGGCCGAGCCCGGGGTCGTCGAGGACCGACTGCCAGAAGCTGTCGAGGTCGCCCTCGTGGGCAGCGTACTTGGTGAGGAAGGCGCGCTGGAGGGCTTCGCTGCCTTCGTCGCGGTCCTGGCCGGCTGCGTCGATCGCCGCTCGGAATTTGGATCGCTCGCCAGTGCCCGGATCTGCAAACAACGAGGAGTCGATCGCCAACGCCTCGAGGGCAGCCACATGCGAGGCGAGCGCGCTCTCGCCAGGATCGTCGATCACGTTGCGGCTGATCGCGCGCGCGAGGGCGCGATGGTGTGCGGCCGGACCATGCGCCAGTAGCTCTGGGAGGCTTCTTGGCATCCCCTCGCGCAGGAGCGCGAAGTAGCAAGTCGCGGGTACGGTCGAGCCAACGGCGGCGAGCCGGTGAGCGTGGAGGAAGGTGGCGATGGCGGACGGCGCCCGTTGGGCCTTGTTGGCGAGGTAGTCGACGTCCTCGGGGCCGAGTTGCGCAAAGGGTAGAGGCGTGCCTCCCTGGCTCGCCAGGGGCTCGAGGGTGAGCTCCAGGCGGCGGAACTCCGACCGGCCGCGGTAGCCCTCACCGACGACGACATCAACTTGGTGCTCGCCACCGGAGAGCCCCCAGAGCGTCACCGAGCGACCGATCTCGAGACCTTGGCCGTCTTCAACGACAACCTCGAAGTCCCCCTGGTCGACATCTGACCACTCGAAACTCAACGAATAGCGACCTGCACTCGTGGACACGCCGCTGGGCTGTCTAGCGTCATAGTCGCGCAGCGTCGTCTTGCGCAGAATCTTGATGGTCTGCGCGGCGAGCGGCTCGCCAGAAGAGTCAACAATGGTGCCTTGGAAGGTGTACGTCGCCATGGGGGATCACGGCAGTAGAGCTGGCTCCACTCACCGATTGGTGGGCGGAGCAGAACTGCCGGGAGCCACCGTAGCAGTAGCCGGCGTACGCGCCAGTGATCTTTTTGTGGTGATTTCGCTTGGAGACCGCCGGACCCAACCTTCCGTGCCATACCTCCGGTGAGGTCATTTGAGTAATAAATAATGAATCGTTCTAGGATGGGACGGGTAGTCCCAGACGTACCTACGCCCCTTCGGCGTAGTAGGGGATCTGATAGAACGCGATGCGGCCCATGATGTAGGTCGCCGCGTAGCGGATCTGCGTGCTCACGGCCTCCTCGAAGGTCTCGCTGCGCAACACGGGCAAGATCGGGTCGAGCTCGAGCAGGGCCTCCCGCTCGTTCTCGGTGATCATCGCGGCGTTCAGCACCGTCAAGAAGGCCGACACCTGGTCGCGCTTGCCCTGGAAAATCTTCAGCAGCGTCGGCGTCTTGAGGCTGTGCGCGATGAAGCCGATCGCCTGCTGGGCTCGGTCGTACTGCGTGATCAGCCGGGCCTCGGGGTTGAGGTAGATCCGCGCGCCTTCTTGGATGACGGGCCCGGCCAGAGCGGCACCGATCTTCGCGACCTCGTGGAACAGCCCGACGACCTGCTCTCGCCGCTTCGTCTTGTGCTCCTCGCGGATCGCCTGCTCTTGGACCCGTGACTTCCCGTCCTGGAGGTCCCGGTAGCGGTCGAACATCTCGCGCTGCTCGTTGATGCTCTCCCGCATGATCTCGCGCGCGCCGCGAACGAGGTCGGGGGCCGCGGCGATCGAGCTCGTCGCCATGTCGAGGGCGCGCGAGACGTGGTCGAGCATCGCTTCGTTCGCGGCGGCGAGCCGGACGAGGTGGGCGTCGATCTTCGCGTCTGCCCGCTGCCGCTCGTACCACTCGGCCTCGCGGTTGGGCTCTCGCCGGGAGCGCGGCTCGATCCGCGGCCGGGAGGGCTCGACGCGCACGTTCGGCTGCTCGACTCGAGGCGGGGTCACGGGGATCTCGGGGTAGGTTGCGTCCTCCGTCTGGTCCACGAGGACGAGCCGGCGCCCGACGGCGATGACCTGCTCTCCATAGACGTCGTAACCAACGAGCCGGAAGTCGCACCACTCGCCGTCGGTTCGGGTCGTCGTCCACGCCGCGGCGACCTTCCACAGATCCTCGACGATCACGGAGACCTCGAGTCGTCGCTCCGCGGGGTCGATGGCGAGGTCGGGGAGCTTCCACTCGACGCTCGCACCCGGGAACTCTGTTGCTCCAGCAGCGAGTGGGTCGTCGCCAAAGCTGTACTCCTCTGGGTTCTCCAGCATGACCCGGTGGGCACCTCCGCCTCGCTTGCACATCAGTCGTACGATAGCGAGCTCTTCATCATGTGACTGGAGACCATTGACCCACGCCACAGGAATGGTGTCTACATTCTTCTTTTCACCTGCCATGTTCTTCGAGCCTCCTATCGGTGGATAATTCGACATGGGAGAGTCGGCAAGTGGTTTTTCGTATCGCTTGTCTCGCTTCAGGTCTGACGCGTTGTGAGCCACGAGATCGAGCCTTCAGTCAGTCGCGTTTAGAGCGCGCTCGAGCCATCTGCGAGCCTCGTTTGAGACGCGGCTGGTACTCGGCTAGGACACGATTGAGCCTCTCCCGAGCCCCTGTTGAGACTCGTCCGAGCCTCTCGTGAGTCAATTGGGGAGGAACCAAAAGCGGGCACATTTGCATGGTTCCAACCCATCGACTCGACCCGAGGGTGGCCTCGAACAATTGTCATTTAAATCAGTCGACGATCAGCCGGACCTGAGTCAGGCTCACCTCATGCGGTACGAGCAGGCGTCGAGCGCTTCGCGCCCCCATGGGAGGCCCGGATGACGGCGATGAAGACCATGGGCATCGTTGCGGCGACTCTCGCGGCGAGTGCCCTGATCGGCGGCGGAGCCTACTGGCTCTACCGCCGTTGGGGCGAAAAGAAGCAAGAGGCCGAGGTTGACCCAGAAGACCTCCCCAACGACCACGATGATGACGGCGTCACCGAGCCAGTCACACCGGACGAGGTTCGCCCTCGGGGAGGCTTCATGGACCGCACCACGCTCCCCGACGACGTGAAGCAAAAGTTCATCGACGCCTTCGGAGGCTACGCGCCGCCCAAAGACGAAATTCTCGACAACCTGACCCAGGAGGACGTCATCCTCTTCGGCGTGAAGTCGGAGCCCGTGCCCGGCTACCCCAGCGTGCGCGAGGAGATCCTCACCGCGAAGGTCCGCACGGTCGAAGACACGGTGATCCGCGCCCGGATCTCCGAACCCGCTCTGTACTCGGCCCACCTTGGGGCCCACGCTGGCCACGGCTTTCGCTTCGGCGAGATGGTCGAGGTCCCTCGAGGGGTGATCATCCTGGCCGCGCGGCCCAAGCCCAACGGCATCGAGAATTACGGCAAGTACGGCCGCCCCGCGGCGACCTTGAAGCCGAGCCACTCGACCAAGAAGACCTACGACGTCTACCCCGGGACCCCTTACGACCTGGTGATGCCCTACATCTCCGACGACATCGAGTTCCACGTCGACCGCGAGATGGTCCGCTTCGAGCTCGTCGGATCCAAGGGGCTCCACCAACAGATCGTGTTCAGCGAGGGCAGCATGCGCGGCGACGTGACGCTTCGGGCGCTCGACCGCGATCCCAAGACAGGCCTGGTCTTCGTCGCGCGCTGGGATCTCTTCATCGACCCCTGATGAGCGCCGTGGTGGCCTGCTCCTCGTAGGCCTGCGCGGCGCGCCTCCGACTAACTGAACCCCGCTTGGCGGCGCGACGCTCGAGGGCGGCGTTTCCTTCCACGCCCGCACCACGTTGAGGCACCCCGACCTCGGTGCTAGCCCAAAAATAAGCGCGTTCGGAGCAAAGCGAGCCCCCCGCACGAGTCCGAGTAGGTCGACGAGCTCGAGTTCGACCACCTTGACGTCGAGTTCGAGCCTCTCGAGCTCAATCAGCAGCACGATCAGCCGCGCGACCGACTCGGACTGGGCGTGAGGGCGCACGTGTCCCGAAGCCGACGCTCCTCGTAGCGCTGATGTCACTGAAGTTCAGACCTGCAGGCAGGCGTGGGCGGAGAGAAACTCGTTGATGTAGCGATGTGTCCCAAGCACCCGGACCCGCAGCTGGCGAGCTGTGCGTATGACCTGGGCTGGGATGTCGACGAAGGCTCGGCGAAAGCGCTTCCATTCCCACCGGGTGACTTCTTTGGGCAGCGCGAGCTGAGCTGTCCATTTGCCGAGGTTCCAAGCCAGTCGGGCGATCTCCAGCCACGCAGCGTTTCCCCGCAGCTGAGCGACCGGCATCCTCCACGCGGCGATCCCCGTGTGAAGACCAGCCATGATGTTCTCTTGATCACAGCGCTTGTAAGTCTCGTCGATCACATCTTCAGCCGACCAGCTGCTCGGGAGATTCGTGACCACGTAGCGATACCGGACCTCTTTCCACATCTCGCGCTGCGGCGACTTGCCCTTGGAGACGTCGAGTATTTGTCGGCGAATGATGATCCGTGTGCCGCCGGGACCTTCAGTCTCAGCGACCGCTTGCCTGGCAAGCTTCAGCTCCTTGTAGCCTCGCTGCCGAGCTCGGCGCTTGCGACGGTTTCGCTTCTTCTTTCGACGCTTGAAGCTTGGCTTGGCTTCGCGCTCGGCCGCTGCTCGCTTGGCTCGAGTTTGGAAGGAGCGCCACACTCGGGGTTGCTCGGCGATTGCTGGCCGATCAGGCGTCTCCCGCCCCACGAACGCGAAGTAGCAGCCATGTCCTTCGCAGGCATGACGAAGATCGGCGCGATCGTAGTCGCTGTCTGCGAGCACGAGGACGGTCTCGAATTGTTTGAGCAGACGCGGGAGTACGTCATCGAGGAGCTCGGCAGCCCCATCACTGGAGCGGACATTCCCGCCACGAAGCCGCAGCCCGACACACTCGCCATCGGCCAAAGATGCGACCAAGACGCTGTAGGACCACTTGCCCTTGTAGTTGAAATCTGCGCCCTCGCGGGTCGAAGACGTCTGCTCGAGATGACCATCGAGATGCAAGACCGCGAGCGGTTTGCGCTTGCGCTTGCGCGACCACGACCAGCGCTTCGGATTCTTCCACATCGTCTCTTGCACCTCATCGATGCCCGCACGCAGGCTCTCGAGTTTGCCCCTCGGGACGAAGCGCCTGAGGAAATCTCCCGAGGTCGTCGGGTCAGGCGTGCGTTCAGCGCCCAGGATCTTGAGCAACGCCTGGTCTTGCTGCAGCATCGCCATGTCTTCCAGACATGAGCCGCCTGCGTAGAGCATCAAGGCCTGACAGATGATGTGATCGGACTCGTGGTAGGGGAGGTAGCGCTTGAATACATCGACGTTGGCGTCCAAGGTCTGCGCCGCCTTCAAGCGCCGCAGCAATGCCAGCGGCAATGCCAGCCCGCCAAGGCTCGTGATATCGGGTCGAGCGTCATGCTCGAGGTGGATCTTGTGATGCCGCAGGACCGGCCCTGGGCGGCTGGGCCAGGGCAGCTCCTCGTGAGGAATCGACGTCCCGGAGTTGACGTGACTGGCGCGGGGGAGCGGTGTAGGCTTCTTCACTTGGAGTCCTCGAGGTTGGCTGTTGAGGTGGTTGGCACTTCCTCTGACAACTGCTCTCTGCGGGACTCCAGCTATGGTTTTGGATCTCACTCACGCGTCGGACTGACCAACGCGCTTACTTCAGGGCTAGCTTGGTCTCGCCCAACGGCGCGCCGTCCCAACTCCGAAAGGACAACAGGATGAGCGTCTACAAGAAGCGATGGACCGGCAAAGACGGCCGCGTCCGAACCAAGTGGATGGTCCACATCAAGCACACGGGCCCCGACGGCAAGCGCAAGGAGATCCGGCGAGTCTCGCCGGTCAACACACGCCGTGGCGCCGAGGCCTTTGAACGCGAGCTCCGGGACAAGCTTCTCCCGGGTGCGCGCGGGAAGGACAAGCGAACGCAACACATTCGGAGCGCGCCGACGCTCGAGGACTTCGCCCCGGAGTTCCTGGCTTTCCAAGCCAGCCCCGGGGCCTCGCGCAAAGGTCCCAACAAGCCCGGCGAGCTCCGCGAGAAGCGGCGCACCCTCGACAACCACCTCATCCCGGCCTTCGGCGAGCTCCGCCTCGACGAGATCCGGGCCCGCGACATCGATCGCTACATCACCCGCAAACACGCCGACGGCCTGAGCACCAGCACGATCTCCAACCACCTGATCGTGCTCAAGCGGCTGCTCAACGTCGCCCGGCGATGGGAGCTGCTCGATCGGATCCCGGAGATCCCCACGCCCAAGAAGCCCGCGCGCACGGACTTCTTGAGCAAGGACGAGGCTCGGGCCCTGCTCGTCGGGGCCGAGGAGCAGTGGCGATCGCTGGTGCTCCTGGGTCTGCGAACTGGGCTGCGGCTCGGGGAGCTGCGTGGGCTTCGGTGGCGAGATGTCGATCTCGAGGGTGGACAAGTCCGCGTCGAGCAAGCCGTCACCAACGCCGGGATCGGCACGCCCAAGTCCGGCAAGGGCCGGAGCGTGCCGTTGGCCCGGGACATCCGGGAGGCGCTCGCGGTTCGTCGAGGCCCTCGCCGGCGCAAGCCGGACACGCTGGTCTTCGCCCAGTCGGACGGTCGGCCGCTGGCCCACAACACGATCGGCCGGGCGCTGACCCGCGCGGCCGAGGCCGCGGGGATCGAGCGGCGCATCACCCCGCACGTGCTTCGGCACACCTTCGCGTCGCATGCGGTGCTCGCGGGGGTGCCGATCCGGATCGTTCAGGGGTGGCTCGGGCACGCCGACATCACGATGACGATGCGATACGCGCACCTGAGCCCGGAGGGGCACGGGGGCATGATCGACCGTCTGCTCGACTAGCTGCGGCTGGCTCGAGGGACGGCTCGAAATCCGCGCCAAGAGCGCGGAGCACAATGGGAGCACACGTTTGGGGAACCAACGGAAAACGGGCAGCTAGAGAGGTCTAGCTACCCGTCTGAAAGCTCCGGCAACAGGACTCGAAACGCTGTTGTACGGAAAAATCGACAACCTCAAAAACGGCGGTTAGACGCGCTCTCCTGGCTCAGACGGGCTCTCAGCGATAGCTGGGAGCCCGTCTGGCAATTCGGTGATCGAGTGGGGTTGAGTGGGGTTGAGTGGGTCTGAGCAGCAACTTTCTGGATGAATTCTGGATGAATTCTGGATGAGCCATGTCGACGAAAGAGGCGCGGTACTCGCTGACGCGGTCCAGTCAGTCGCCCTCGGGCGTGACCACGTCGGGCTTGGGCTCGGGGACCAACAAGTCGACGAGTCGCTTGCTCTGGTCGTTGCCGACGAGCGGAGCGCGGCCTTATGACCAGGGGGCTTCATCACCAGTACACGCGGGAAGCGGCCTGATCGCGGCAGGGAGTTTGGTAGCCTGCCCAGGATGAAACGGATACCGATTCTGCTCCTCACGCTTCTACCCCTTGCCTGTTCCGACGACCCTGCCACGAGAGACACTGCAGACGAGGCGGGCGACGCAGAGACCGTGGGCGAGGGTGCGACCGATGAGGAGCCAGGTAGCAGCGGTACGACCGACGATGGGACCAGCGAGGGAGCCAGCGACACCGACGACGCGACGACCAATGCTGAGACCGACGACACCGAGGGCGAAAATACTGACGTTGGCGAGACTGGAAGCGAAGCGGCGCCGACCAGTCTCGAAGTGGAGGCCGACGGCCAACGCATCGGCTATCTCATGTCTGTCGCCGAGTGGTCTATCTACGTTTGGGACGACGAGCAAGGTCTACTGTTCTCCGTGTTCGACGCGACCGGGAACGTTGGTGGGCCCAATACCTACTGGTACCCAACCGACGACTGCTCGGGGACGGCCTATGTACTCGCGTCCAGTGGTGGCGATTGTGGTGGTTCTGGGCCTAACCGTCGACGCGTCTGGGGAAACACCGATGGATGGGATGAGCCGAGCACATTGTTCACGACCACGGGAGCACCGACGGAAATCGATGTGCAGTCGTACGAGTCCGCGGGGCAGTGCATTCAAGGCGCGATCACGAGTTGTGTGATGCAAGTGGTCGAGACCAACGCGATCCCGACCAGCTTCCCGACGCCGATCACAATCGTCGAGTCGACGGGCTGAGCCACCGCACATGCTCACCGACGCTGCCACCTGTGGCATGAGAAGAAGCAGGTTACGTCTCGTGCGTGCTTCCTCGTGGCATCTGAAGTGGCATGCCGGACTCCCATCGCCTCACCCGCCTCGCTCAAGCCGCGACTGCTCCGCCCAAGAAGCCCGCGAGGTCATGTATTTCCAAAAAGTCGATTCAGCACTCCACTCTTCTCGCCTTGAGGAGGAAAGTACTCCCTCATTTTACTAAGTTGCTCGTCATTTGCCTCGAACTTGGCATCAGAGGCAAGATGCTGCTGGCCGAGGTCTTTTACCCATGTCGCACAAATGTCTTCTACATCCTTAATCCCTACGATCATCAATGCCTCCAACAACACTAGCGCTAATCCCTCCTTTTCTTCATGTGAATAAAATATCGAATCCAGCGTTCCGCGTGAGTCCTTGACTACACCCCACGCGGTCTCATCCATTAGCATGGTCTTGATCCGCGATGCCACCCAGTCAGCAGGCAACGACGCCATCACACCCAGGGACGCGTGCCACAGTGTGATCATCTGGTTGGAGTCAACCTCGGCGTCATCAAATATCGGCGCCAACACGTCTGCCGCCGATTCCAGGGTGCCTTGGACCGTCTTGACCCAGTCATGTAAAAGACGCGTCTCTTCCTCCGAGAGCGGTTGGCCGATGAACCATCGGGTGACGCTCTCGGCATACTCCGTTCCACCATTTTTCAAGAAGTGCCCCCAGATCCGACTTCGTGGGGAGTCTTTGTCACGCAAACCATCTTCTTGCCGAATGCTTGCGCAGTGCTCGGGGGCGGGGTTTGTGTTGAGACTTAGCAGCGCACCAATGACATCCTCGCTGCCCAAGTGACTGTTATACAAGAGCACGCCTTCATTCAGCCATATCGTCAGATCCAGATCCTCTGATTGGCTCAGGGCACTGGAGCCTGAGGCGAAAATTGATACCGCCCCTTTACTGCTCCTTTTTGATCGTACCCATGTCAGACCATGGCTCATGATTGCGCTGTAGTTTACCTGACCCTCCTGTGGCCAAAGTCCATTCATCGCCTGGTAGACGGAGGGTGTGGCTTGAGATCCCGAAGGAATACTAGCGACAAACTGTACCACATTTTGTGTAAATCCACGATCGCCCTCTGCGAATCGGTGCAGGTAGGGGAGCACGGGTGCAACAGCAGAGACGTATTGCGCAGAATTGCGATGTTTGGTTATGTGCGCAAGAAGTTGTTGCGCGGGACCTTTGGCGCCAGAGAATGCGGCGAGCCCCGAGGAACTCAACATCGTAGCTGCGGCCAGCGAGCCATTCTTGACCGCCTCCATCGCACCTGCGTCATTGACCTGGCCGGATATCAAACGTTGGAGGACGACATTCAATGATGAATGGCTCTTTTCATGGGCGATACGCGTCCCGAGCCATATGTGGACACTCCTCGGGTGGTCAGCTAGACTTGAGAGCCACTCACTTGCTAGCTGAGCCAACTGGTCAGACACATCGTCCTTGCCCTGGAGCCAAGGGAGGAGTTCGCCCAGATACAGATCCTCACCAGCTTTATCGGTGATACGGACAAGGTCCAACACGGAGTGACACAGTTCCAAGGTCGGAGACTTTGGAAGCAGGGTCGAAAGCGCTTTAGTGTACAGACCCGTCGCCTGAAGGGCCCAAGCTTCCGACTCTTGGGAGCGAGTTAGGCGTGGCATCAGTCCGTGAAGCAAGAACCCTTCGACAAACTGGCGATCATGCTCCTCTCCAAAAGACAGTGCCGACTCAACTGAGAAGGCTACCAACTCCTCCGGCAGACAAGTGGCGACAGTCGTCACGGTAGACCAGCATTGCTCAATGCCCTGTTGTCCGCCACTCTCCCTCGCCGTCGACACGATCCGCTGCAAAACAGAAAGAGACTTGGTAGCATCGATAGTCACGCCATCGGAATTCGCATGGGCGGACATTGTCTTGACAAATCCTTCCCCCCATTGGTCAGATATTACCTTCGCAAACTCGGGCAGCCAGCCTTCTATCATTGAGAATGGCAGTGTCGTCGACTCGCCTCCGGCACTAACGTTGCGGCGCGAGAGCCATCCCCAAAAATCCTGTTGGGTTTGCGAGTCCAATTGCGAGATGCTCTCGATCGCTATGCGAGCGATCGAGTTTGCAAATAACTTCGAGTCGCTCAATGTGGGATCTCCGCCAAACGCTGTAGGAACGCTTGCTAGATCACTCGACAGAGATGAAACAATTCCCACGCGATCGAGAGGCGAGAACCGATCTAGGGACTTCTTAATCGTATCTAGACCAACTCGCCATCGGAGTTCGTGGTGGAGATAAACCTCTTGGGCTAAAGTTGACAGGACGGGCTCGATCTGCTGAGACATGCGTGGCAACAGTGACCACATTGCGTGGGTTGCGCTATGCCGTCGAAAGTCGGTTTCATCTGCAAGGTCCGCATATAGACTTGCCAAGAGACTTGTTGCATCAGATTGTATTTGAATGTTGCCATCAGGGGATGCTTGAATGGCGTCGAGTAGCCCATGGACGTCTCCTGAGATAAGATTTCGCCTAACGTCGGGTGCCCGGTCAGGGAAACGGCGAGATACTCGGTCCTCTGCCAAACTGAGAAATGGGCCGAGTGAGACGGGTTTTGGGATCGACGCGGTGAAGGCGATAAACCGCCGCAGGCTATAATGTTGAGGTGCGAGCGAACCATCTTTCGATTGGTATTTGCTGATCAGCTCCGACGTTCGACGCCTCAACGACTGCCTGTCAAATGATGTCAGATGTCGGGAGAAAATGTTAGTGAAGCCCTCGAGTAAACCAGGATCTCGCTCAAGGTCAGCATAGAAGTCGGGGTAACTTACACGTAGGACGCACAGCGTTGCCATAACTTTCCAGTGCTCAGTTACAGTTCCTTTCCGTAGAACGCCAGTTTTGTTCGTGCCCAAGCCATCTGCCTCCTTCTTCCTTGCGAGCCACCATAGGTGTGAGAAAGAGTTGACGTGCTGTATTACTGCACGCGGACTCTGGATGTCTACATGTACAAGGATGTCGATCAACGTCGACAGAGAGACGCCCCGTGACATGAGGTCACTTGTTGTTTTCTGAAGTCGCTCAGAGAACAACCGGAGTGCATATTGACGCATGTCCGGTGTTTCTGTCGGCGGTATATCAATGCGGAACTGGAAGACCCGGTCAAGAAAGCGACGAGCCTCAATGCGATGTTGAACTTGGCCTGACTTTGTAACCTCAAGAGCTTGTGCAATACGCTCTTCGTCACAAGACAGAACGAAGACGAGACCTATACCTTTCTCAAGTTGGTCGTCCGGTATGTCTGTGAAGACTCGAATAGCTTCCAGGCAGGCAACCGTTTGCTCAGCCGGAATTCGGTCGAGATCGTCGACAAAGATAACAATTTTCGTGAAGTGGCGGGTCTTGCGAATAGTTTTAAACTTGCTAATTTGACCAATTAGGCGTTGCTGGTATTGTTCATCAACCACCTCCGGCCGGCGATGAGTCGTGTCGATTACCTCTAGGTCAGAGACCTTGAAGCCTCCAGCCAGTAACTTCGATGCGAAGGGAGATGCGACGAGTGCGAGCGACACCAGTGTGTAGGTGAGGCTAGCGTTATCCGTGAGTAAAATGGCGATCAGAGCAGGGGCGGCCAGAATCACGAATACTGCAAATATAAGGGGTAGGTAAGCTCCCGCGCGCTTAAATGTGTCCCTGACCTGCCGCCAGTAGCCTGCTGATTGAACTTCCGCACGCGACTGCTCTTGGAACAGGAATAGATCGAGCTCCGATACAGAACCGTTCAACCCTCGGTAGGTTTCGCGGAGCAAGGCTCGTTTGATGTCCTCTGCGGCATGTCGCCACGCGTTGAAAGTAATCGTATGAACAGTGTTTGAGTCTTTTTTTGCGACTCTCTCCTGATACATCGATTTGATAGTGGATTTTCCGCTACCCCAAGGCCCCAAAATGCCGACAGTGAAGGGGGGGCTATGTGACTCGACTACGGAGTCCAACGCCTCGGCGAGATAGCGGTGTCCGAACGCATCGTCAGAGGCAGAAACGACTTCGACATCATGGACAGTCTCTAGAGGGAAAGGGGGAGTGCTCATCAGAGATGCTCTTGGGAGATGTTCGTGCGAACGAGAAGTAGAGCCTGGAGTGTCGCTTTGGTAGCAAGGATGATGCAAGCGTCCAAAGGCACGCTGCCACTGAACCTCTGCGCCCTTCTGAACCTCCGTGGCCCCAGCACATCCACCTCTACGACGGCAACTACATCTGACTCACCCACACCAAGAGCGACAACCACTTCCACCGGGACAGCTTCGTCGACGCGGCGTGGACTGAGGCCCACGCCTGCCGCCACGAGGAGAGCTACAACGTCGTCCGCACCCACGGGCGGCCAACTCTTGCTCGACTCGACGACCACTGGCTGTGGTTGCTGTGGTCGAAGACGAGGACTGACGCGAGCGCCTGGGCGAGTCCTTCGAGCGGATTTACCGGCGCATCACCTTTCACAACAACGTGTGGGTCGACCCCAAGGTCGTCGAGCGCATCCGGGATCTGATGGTGATGAGCGCCAAGGGGCGCTTTGGGGGGAAGAAGACGCCGCGACTGGTGCAGTGGCTGTCAGACAACAGGCCACAGCACACCGCGAGGGAGACCCGCTCTCGGCCGCGTCTTCGGGCTGCAGGCCCCTTGTGGGGATGATTCTCGTTGTAGTCATCAAACCATTAGTCGAGCTTGGGGACGGGCTTACTCGTCGATGGGCGAGTAGCCTGGGCGCATGTACCGGAGCATCGCCCTCTTCATCCCGACTCTCCTTTTTCTCAGCACGCAGGCCAGTGCGGCTGAGTATCGAGATCTCTGTTATAGTAACCCTTCCGCCTGCACCTACACCGGCCCGACGGCTCCACGCCTTGACGCAGATGTCTGCCTTGATCCCTTGGGAACCATCCGGCTCAAGGGAAGCACAGCTTGCGGCCCGACGGAGTGGCCCTACTACGTCCAGTTTGGCGAGCTCCTCGATCCCGTCGAGATGACCGTGGTCGCGTACATCCCCCTCGAGGACGCGTGCTCGAAGCCGGGTGTTTGCCTGGACGCGCCGGCTCCGAACAACTCCGAGGAGTTCGCCATGTGCTGTACGACGGTCAACGGCGAGGAGGTTTGCGTCCACGGTGGCGGTTGCGGCGGGACTCTCTACTTCTGCCACGACGGCGTGTGCAACGAGGACGGGACCGTCACTTGCTTTGAGTCGGAACAGCTGTGAAGCCCGGTTCGTGCGAGGCTTTCTTGGCCCTGTTGAACTTCGTGTCGAGGGCGAGGATCGCCGCGCGCGCGTTGAGCAACTCGGCTTCTCGGCCAAGCCGCCGATCCAGCGTGATGGCGTAGGCCCAGATCATGAGCGCGTCTTCGAGCAGTCCGTGCTTCTCGAGGGCGGTGGCGGCATCATGGGCCGCGATGGCGAGCACCTCGAGCTGGTCGGGGTCACCGTCGGTGGAGAGCGTGAAGGCCCGGTCCATCGCCGACACGGCCGCCCCTCCGTTGGCGCGTTCGGCGGCGTCGCGGGCTTGTCCCGCCAAGGCGACGACGCGTGCCCGCCGGACCTCCGCGCGCGGAGGTGGCTCGACACATGCTCCTTGCGCTGAGTGCGCGACGGAAGCAAGCATCAGTGCGCCAAGCACGCCGCCGATCCATGTCCGGTAGGATCGGGGCCTCGGTGGTTGAAGCTGAGGCCGGCGCAGGGCCTCGAGTGCATCCAACCATGAGCTGAGCCTTGGACGCAGCGAGGGATCCGCATGCAGCCCGGTGGCGATGTGCTCGAGCAACTCGGGCGGGCAGCCCGGTGGTCTCCGAGCCGGCTCCGCTGGGGGTCCTTCGAGGGCGTGCTCCCACATGGCGATCGTTGTCCGCCCCGAGTAGGGCAGCGCCTCGAACAGACAGAACCAGGCCGTGGCCGCGAGCGCGTAGACGTCGGCGGCCGGGGTTCGCTGGCCCAGTCCGAGCTCGGGCGCCATGTAGCCCAAGGTGCCGCCGACCTCCTCGACACTTGCGGGGCGGTCGGCCAGGCCAAAGTCTGCAAGGTGAGCGCGACCCTCGGAGATCAAGACGTTCGCTGGCTTGACGTCGCCATGGACGACATCCATCGCATGGCAGTGCTCGAGTGCGCGGCCAACCTCCACAATACGCTCGACTATCTCGCGCCAGCTTTGGTCTCGGGACCACGTAGCAAGGTCACCTTCTTCGCACCATTCGAGCACCATGTACGCGTGGCCCTGGTAGGTACCGACATCGTGGACCTCGACGATGTGTTCATGCTTGACCTCGGCGATCCACCGGGCCTCGCCGAAGTCCTGCTCATCACGAAAGACTTTGACCACAACAGCGCGCAACAGCAGCCGATCGATGGCCCGAAAGACCACCGCCCAGCGCGAGCGGCCGAGCTCTTCATGCAGCAAGTAGCGCCCCGCCGCCGGTCCGCGGAGTGCATCAGCGACAGGAACCACCGCCCGCCCCTCGACGAGCCAAGCAAGTTGCTCGACCTCGAGCGCGGGGAGCTGCTCCGGCTCCGGTCGGGGACCCCACCACGCCGGCAATGCACCCGGGGCGGGGATCAATTCACCGGCGACCACGACCAGTAGGCTACTCCATGGGTCGGCGCCAAACCTGCCCGAAGGACCAACCGCAGAACACAACAGGATTGGCAGCTATCCCCCCATGAGCACCGCCTCTTCGATCCGACACATCGGCAGCAGCTCCTTTCGCGGACTGCAAGATGTCCTCGCTCGCTTTGTCGCGCGCTACATCCGGCCCGACGACGCTCACGACATCGTCCAAGACACATGGCTCGCGGCCATGAACTACCGTGGGGAGAGCTCACGCAAGACCTACCTGATCGCCATCGCGCGTCGAAAGGTGGCGGAGTACTTCCGCGGCCGATATCGACGGCGCACGTTGGTGGATATGGACGTCGCGGAGTTGGAGGTCATGGACATCACGATGTCCTTCACGGACATCGTCGCAGAGCGACGAGCGGCGCGGGAGCTACATGAGGCGGTTCGAGAGCTGCCGCCAGAGTTCAGGGTTGTCGTGGAGCTCTACCTCGAGGGGAAAGGGGCGTTGGAGATCTCGGCGGAGTTGGGGGTGAACTACAACACTGTCCGATCGCGGCTTTCGCGTTCTCGCGGGTTGTTGCGAAAACGACTGGGCGCAGGCCTGGTGGAGCGCGCGACGGGGGGCGTCCATGAAGATGGTTGAAGCTTCGCCCAGGGGTCTCAGAGCTGTACCGAGGGCTTCGGAGCAAGTCGACCTCTACCGTGGCGGGAGCGGCCGGACGCGGGTGCAGATCGGGCAGCGGGCTGTCTTGGACGTGTCAGACACCTTCCCCGTCGGACACCTCCGGCTCGTGCTCGAGGCTCTTCGAGATCGGGAGGGCTGAACGCCCAGGCGCCTGTCAGGCGTCTTCCTCGGTGTCGGCTCGCATCTGGTCCAAGCGCCCAAACAGCAGCCGGATCATGGTGGTCGCCATCTCGATGTCCTCGGGGTCTCGGCGACCGCTGACGATGTCGATCAGCTCTCGGGCTTCATCCCGCTCCCCGAGTTCGTAGCTGATGAAGAAGGTGCTCAGTAGGAGGTCGAACCCGAGGCACAGCTTGAACAAGGTGTCGAGGGAGGGGGAGAAGCCGGCATGCTCGAGGCGGCGGATCGTGTCCGCAGACAACCCGGCTCGCTCGGCGAGCTGCTCCTGGGTCATTCCCCGAGCCATGCGCAGGCTCTTGACGTGCTTGCCGAAGCGGTGACGATCCGGCTCGCCTTCTCGATAGCGTGGGTTGAGAGCCACGGCGGAAGGCTAGGCCAGCTCGGCTCGACACGTGTGCGCTCGAGAGCCGCGCGGATGCGGGTCGCTGGCCTGAGAGCGCGTCAGCTTGCGGTTCTTGGCAGGCAAAACTGAGGTTGTGAATCCGCACTGGCTTGCTCGGGCTCTGGCTGCCCAAACTCGGCGAGCCCGCGGCTGGCATGCCGACAATTACGACGCATCGATCGCCCTCGGCTCGCATCCTTGTCGAGCCCCTCGAGAGGTCTCGCCCCCTCAGTTCGACGACTTGCCAGCAGAGACGTCGCGGACGAGCTCGGACACCTTCACGCCGAGACCATCGGCGAGCTTGTTGAGCCAGTCGAGGTCGGGATCGATCTCGCCGGCCATCGCAGCGAAGAGCTCGGCGCGGTCGATGCCCGCGAGGTCGGCGACGCTCGCCAGCGAGATCGACTTCTCCTCGGTCAGCCGCCGAAGGTTCTCGGTGAGGAGGATGTAGCCGGGACGCGAGGGCACGACGGCGCCGAGTATAGACGCACCGGAGCGAGGTCGGCGCCGGGCATCGCGGCCTTGAGCCAAACCCCGAGCTTGTCGCGGTGGGCACCCTCGGCTACGCTGAGATCGGCCCCGTAGGAAGGGCTGCACCCACAATCAGGTTCTCGTCTCCGCTGGTCAGTGCAGGCTGGCGGATGACCTCGCGGGCGAAGTCGGGTCCGGGAGTAGCGGAGTGGTTTCCTACCCGCTTCGCAGCCGCATGCGCGCGTCCATGCCCAAGCTTCGTCGCCAAGCGTCCTCGTCCCAGGTACAGCCCGAACTTCTGCGCGAGTCACGGAGTGCGACCCGATGAACGGGGAGCTCTTCGGCGCGAGGGTTCGGCTGCTCCGGGAGGGGCGCGGCCTGACTCAGGCTCGGCTGGCGAGGATGGCCGGGGTCGCGTCGGACACGATCAGCCGGGTCGAGTCGGCGCGGTTCAGCCCGTCGCTGGACACGATGATCAAGATCGCCGACGGGCTGAAGCTCCCGCTCGAGGCTCTGCTCGGGGAGAAGTTCGACCAGGCCGATGAGCTGGCGGCGTTGATTCGAGGGCTCCCGGAGCGGGACCGGCAGTTGGCGGCGACTCTGGTTGGTGCGATGTATGGGACCGCCGTGAGCTCCCAGCCCCAGGGCTAACGCGTTCGTCAAGACGGCTTCGAGCAAGACTCGACGCGACCGCGGAGCTGGGACATTCCGCAAGCGTCGAGCTTGGTCTCCATGTCTTGGACGCACAGCTCCAAGAAGCTCATGTCGCAGTTCTCGTTGTCGGCGAGGCAGTCGGCGTAGTCTCGCAACGCGACGGTCGCGCAGCTGAGGTACTCCTCGCCCTCCTGCTCATCACCCGCGAGCGCGTCGGCGATGCAGGCCTCTTCCTCGTCCTTGCCCGCGCCCTGGCCGAGGGCGTCCTTGCACTCGCCGATCGTGTCGTGCCCCTGGAGCGCAGCGCAGTCGCACAGGCGCTCGAGGCTGCCGTCCACGGCCTCCACGTAGTCTGAGATGGACTCGGAGATGTCGGGGGCGCCACAGCCAGCGACGAGGACGGAGAGGCCAGCGAGGAGGACGCAGGAGGCGGGGCGCAGGGCCATGGGCGCATCCTACCCCCGCGAGTCTCGGGGGTCATCCTTGCTGAGTTGGTGGAAGGCCCAGGCTGCGGCGGCGCTGAGAGCTGTGGAGCCGGCGATGACGCCCCAGGCGACTCCTGGTGTCTGGGCCGAGCGTGAGCCCTCCTCTTCGTCTGCGGATGTTTGCCGGTCAGGCTTGAGGAGGAGCGCGGTCGCTTGGAGTGGAGGCTGCCGGGCGACCTTGGGTGGTCGAGGGGCGCGGGGCGGCTTGAGCGTGGGCCGGAGCAGCTCGCCCTCGATCCCCGGGCTGCCCCACAGCTTGGAGTTGACCGTCGTCGCCTTGACTCCAGAAGCCTCGAGGGCCTTGCGGTACACGGGGTCGCTGACGCGGCGTAGGTCCACGGCCATGCGCTTGGAGCTGGCGAGGAGCTCGCGGCGGGCGGTGTCGAAGCGGTCCGCGAGCTTGGTCTGACGCAGCTTGCCGTTCGCGTGGTAGAGGGCGCCCGCGCCGGGCGGCACGTAGGCGACCGCGATCGTGTCCAGCTGCTGGAGCTGGATCCTGATCAGGTCGGTGCAGTAGGGCGCGATGAGCCGCGAGAAGATCGAGGCCTTGAAGGGGACCGTGAACTCGGGGTCCCGTGCTGACGCGATCAAGGTCGAGGGCATGCGCGGGTCTCGGCCGCCGGGCAGCGGTTCGCCCTCGTGGTCAAAAGCGGTCATGAGCGTGGCCAGCCTCGAGATCTGTCCACGCCACCCTTGCCCGCTGTGGCGCCGCCACTGGTCATGGGCAAACTCCCAGAACCGCTCGAAGGTCGACTTCCACATCTCGAAGACGAGCTCCGTGTTGACCGTGTACAGCAAGGGCCCGGGCCGGCTGATGCTGTCGAGCAGGTTGAGCAGGAACTTGTTCGTGGACAGGTAGAACTCGCCGACGTTCTCGCCCGGGGTGGTCACGTTGAGGGGGCTCCCGCCATAGGCCCACCCCACACCCTCGACAGGCCAGACGGACTCGGGGTCAACGCACTGCCGGCAGTCGCGGCTCCCGTCGAAGGTCTTGACGCTCTTGTAGCAGGGGCGGTCGACGCCCTTGCAGCGCAGGGTGTAGCGGTCGACGGGGGTACCACGGACGGAGTGATAGAAGCGGTAGGAGGCTTGGAGCACACGAAGCGTCGTCGTGGTCCCGGGCATGAAGCCGAAGGTGTCGCCGTCGCCGGGGTCGAAGCGGTACTGGGTCTCACCACGGGGCCCGCGCGCTGTCTGGGGCTGGCCCTGCTGGGCGCCGATGCCATGTTCGCGGTACTGGACCTCCCACGGGCCGTTGCTGCGGTAGGCCGGGAGGAAGAAGTTCGTGTAGTCCGCGTTCGAGGCCGCCGCGGTGCCGCCGTCTGGGAAGACAACGCCGCCCGTCCCGCGACTGCGGAACACCTCGAACACCCGGTTCATCTGCCACGTGTCCGTCGCCGGGTCCTCGGTCTGCAAGGGCGGCAGCGGCACATCCTTGGCGAGGTCGGCCTGCACCTTGGCGCGGCCGACGTTGACGGCCCACACCGCCGCCGCCACGACCTGGCCCACCGTCTGCGAGACCATCCCGGCCTGCCCCGTGATCTGCTGGACCACCTGCATGCCCGTGTTCTGGATGAGCTCGGGGATCATCTGCGCCGGATCGTCGTAGGCCTGGATGGTGTTCAGCGTGCTCCCGAGATGCGAGTAGACCGTGGACATCCCCTGGGCGAGCGAGCTCCCCTGGAGCTTGGGCAGGCCGATGCGCGTCCCGATCTCGTAGAGCCCGATCTGCGCCGAAGACACCCAGTTCTTCCAGTCCGCGGACGCGAAGGTCTTGAGCGCGAGCTCGCCACCCACGCCGATCGCGGGATCCAAGATCGAGTTCTTGAACACCTCGTCATCGGGCAGGTGGCTCCGAAAGGTGGTCCACTCCGACCCCCGCGGAAACACCCGCTCGGCGCGGTTGGTGACCTCGTCGATGAAGGTCTCGTCCGGTCGCAACAGCATCGCTCACCCTTCCCCGTCCTTGGGCACTCGCTGAAGCGGGAGCCCTTGCTTGATGCGCATCCTGGCGATCGCGTCGAGCAGCTCGAGGTCGAGCCCCGCGAGCAACTCGCGCTCGAGCTCCTCCGCGCTCGGTACCTCGACCTCGAGCTCCGCCCGCAGCTTGGCGAGGCCCGCCTCATCCACCCCGAGGGCCTTCTTGGGATCAGCCATAGTAGGGAATCTTGTAGATGGACACGCGCCCGAGGATGAACAGGCGCGCCACGTTCTGCTCGTCGCTGATCTCATCGCGGAGCTGCTCGCTGCGGATCACGGGGAGCATGGGCCGAAGGATCTTGATCGCGGCGAGCTCGGTGTTCGCCTGGCCGGCCTCGTCCATGACGCCGATGAAGGCCCCGGCCATCTGCATGTCGCCGTCGAAGATGCGCTTGACCATGGGGGTGTCCATGCCCTGGACGAGGTAGACGATGCCTTGCTGGATGACCTCGAATTCCGGGACGGTCTGCGCCTTCCGGTCGGTGAGGTACTTGAGGCCGGCTTGAAACACCGGGCCCATGAAGGTCGAGGCCGCCCGGATACCCTCGACGACGACCTTGCCGGCGTTCTCTCGGCGTTTGGTCTTCTCCATCTCTCGGATCGCTGCGGCCTGCGCTTGGGCTTGGGCGGTGAACTGCGAGCGAGCCACGTCGCGCTCGACTCGGTGCTCGTCCATGACCTGCTTGAGCACCCTGCTGGTGTCTCCCATGAGCTCCGGGAAGACCTTCATGCCGTCCAAGAGGGCCTGGTGGGCTGCGTGGGCCTGTCCGAACATCTTGTCGCGCTCGTCGGCGGCTTTGTCTCGCTCTTCCGAGACCCGATCGTAGAGCCAGCGGGTTCCCTCGCCCACTCGGACGTTCTGGACATCGCTGACCGGGAGTCGGGGCTCGACTGGAGGATCGGTCGAAACCCGACCCGAGTTGCCGGGGGGGTCGAGGTGGTAGCGCTTGCCCACTTCAAAGAGGGTCTGTCCGTCCTCGTCGAGGCCGCATAGCTGGAAGTCGCACCACCGACCTTGCATCCGGGTCCACCTCGCCGCCACGCGCCAGGTCTCCTCGGCGATGACGTAGATCTCGCGGTGGCGGTCTGCGGGTGGAGCGTCACCAGGTCCTTGCCAGTCGAAATGCGCCCCCTCGAGCTCGACTCCCTCCCACTGATCGGGGCTGTCGAGCGCCTCCTTTGGCATCGACTCGGAGGTCATCGGCCGGTAGTCGCCGCCTCCTCGTCGCCAGAGCATGCGCACGCGAAAAAGCCTGTCGTCGTACTCCTCGAGACTGCTTACCCAGTCCTCGGGAGGGACTTGATAGTTGCGCTTGGGCCGGGGCACGTGCGTGGTTTAGTCGGATTCAAGATCTGTGCAATGTTAAATATCTGCGAGGGGCAAATGAGGCACTTGGGAACGCTGCCCTGGCTGTGCCCGGGCACTGCCAGGGCATTGCCCTTTTGCATAATTCGACCTGCCGGGGCACTGTGGGGGCACTGCCCCGAACATCCCGGAACGCTGCCCCTTTGGCTCGCACCAGAACACGCCAGATCGGAGGACGAGCAGTCACCCTATTCGACCGATCTGGAAAGCACTCACCTACGGGCCAAGTAGACAGAAACGAATTCTTGCCTCACGGTGGTTCCATGGCGTTTGAGACGGTCCCGAAAGACATCAGCCCGGCGGCGCTGGCGAAGTTCGACACCGAGCTGGCACACCGCGAAGTCGACGAAGCCACCCTCTTGCAGGAGAAGATCGAGGCCAGCGAGTTTGGCCGTCGGTGCCGTCACGAGTGGGCCGCTGAGAAGCGCAAGCAAAAGACCGAGGACCTGGTCACCGAGGTCCTCGAAGTCACCCTCGCCCCCGGTGCGGGGGCGCTCGCCACGTGGAAGACCAAGGGCGGCTTCCCGGTGGGGGCGGTGCTCAACGGCGTGGTCGGGCTCGGGGCCAAAGCTCTGAGTCTGTCCGGGCCCGAGAGTCGCACCCTCCGCGTAGTCGGGAAGGCCGGGAAGGTCCTGCTCCACTCGCAGATCTCCATCACCACCCACAACTTCATCGAGGACCACGATCAATGACCCAGACCGCCTCCAAACCCTCGGAGCAGCGCACGCTCCAACGACGCCAGGCCAAGCAACAAGGCCGCACCCGCCGCGCCGAGCTGATGCTCGACAAGCAGGCCAAGGAGAAGGCCCGCCAGGACCATCTCGACGACCGCCAGACCCAGCTCGAGGCCCGCGTGGTCGAGCTCGAGGGGCTCGTCGCCGGGCTCAACGAGCGCGTGCAGAAGATCGAGCAAGACCTGACCTGACAACCCCAACCCCGAGCTAGCCCCAACCCAGCCACGACAAGACGATGTTCAACACCACTCTCAACAGCCTGCTCCCGTGCGCCGCACCGGGAGCTCCATACGGGCTCGAGGCCGCCCAGCAAGCGATGAAGCAGGAGATTACCTGTCCCAGCGAATTCGCCTTCGGCTGCCTCGTGCCCTTCGAGGTCGAGGTGCCCGTGCCCGCTGGCGGCCGCGTCCGCCACGAGGTCAAGCCCTA
Organism: Plesiocystis pacifica SIR-1; assembly: GCF_000170895.1. Classification (GTDB taxonomy): domain Bacteria; phylum Myxococcota_A; class Polyangia; order Nannocystales; family Nannocystaceae; genus Plesiocystis; species Plesiocystis pacifica. Next base: position 42,131 of record NZ_ABCS01000060.1, read on the forward strand.
CGAGCGCTTGATGCCCGTGGCCATGGTCGCGTACCTGTCGGGTCCGGACATTCGGATCGAGGCCATCTCCCGTCGTGACGACCGCGACGCGGGCATGACCGGCACCGGCATCACGACTACGCGCGACCCCGACACCTTCGACTGGGAGGCCCTCAAGACTCCCTTCAACCCCTTCCCGCCGGATATCGGGCCCGTCGACAGCTCCAAGGGCTTCACGATCGAGGTCTCGAACCTGACGGGGTCGGACAGCCAGATGTTCCAGGCGACCTTCTTTGGGGCGATCGGCGGCTACGCGGGCCTTCGCTACCTCAAGGAGCACATCGGCCTGTCCGACAAGCTCTACGGCCTGCTGAGCAACTGGCTCAGCGAGTCCGGCATCAACCCGACGAGCGCCGGCAAGAAGGGATGATCCGCTTCCCGACAGAGCTCGTGGGCGAGGAGCTCGCCCGCGAGGCGTCGGTGTTCTTCACCGAGGCGCTGGCGAAGCTCAACGCCCGCCAGTTTCGGCGCGAGGCAGGGCAGGACTTGCCCTGCTGCGCGCGCTGTGGAGGCTGCTCCCTCGACGAGGGGGCGGCGCTTCAAGATGCCCGGCGGCTGCTCGAGACCGGCGCCGGGCATCCCGTGAGCATCGTGGCCTACTCGATGGGCAAGGAGCTGGCCGCCGGGCGAGCGTGTCGGCCCGTGCTGATCGACGGCCAGCGCCTGGCCTACCAGGTCGAGGGCGGCGAGGTGCTCGATCCGGTCTCGAAGTTCAACACCGAGGAGAGCTGTTGCTGTGGACAACACGACAACCACGACGGGCCCGGTTGAGGTCCTCGACGCCAACGAGGCGGCCGAGACCCTGACCGACGCCAACTACCCCGACGAGAGCGAAGGGCTGAGCCCGGGCGCCAAGGTGGGCATTGGCCTGGGCGCGACCGCGGCCCTGGGCCTCGCGGGCTTTGGGCTCTACAAGCTCGGGCAGCGCAACGGCTGGTGGACGCCGGTGTCGCCGATCGTCATCGACGACGAGACCTCGCCGAGCGACGGCGGGACGACGCCCAAGGCCCCGTCGAAGCCCAAGGCCAGCGGGCGCGCGAGCGGGAAGCCGCCGAACATCAGCCTGGACCCGGCGGGCTACAACACGATCTTGTGGCCGCGCTCGGCCCCGGTGCGCATGGCCATGCTGAGCCAGGGCTACAAGGTCGAGGTCAACGAGGAGGCGCTGAGCTCCAAGGACAACCCGCACCCGCAGGTCACTCGCTTTCAGCGCGACTGGAACGACGTGATCCGCGGGCTGGACAAGAAGCAGGTCCGGCTCCCCAGCGACGTCAAGAAGTCGAGCTTGCTCCGCCACTACCGCGGGATCCTGCAGGTCGACGGCATCGCCGGGAAGAACACGCTCAACGCCCTCGAGGTGGTGCTGAGCAACTACACCGACAACGCGATCCGCTGGTCGAGCCTCACGGAGCAGACGCGATGACGCCGCAGCAAAAGCTCCGCGAGCTCGGCTACACGACGGCGCCGGCCGGCGTGGCCGACTTCCAGCGCGACTTCAACCTGCTCGGGAGCAAGCCCGTGCTCGTCACCAGCGAGCTCGATGTGGACACGCTCAACGCGATCACGCTGGCCTTCGAGTCGCGCGTGGCCTTCAAGGCCCTGCGCGAGCGCAAGCGGGGCGGCCATGCCTGACCTGAAGATGGCCTTCATCAAGCCCGAGGTCATCGACGCCGAGGTCGTGGGCGTGGTGACCAAGGGCCTCGGGCAGGGGCCGACCTACACGCCGGACCTCGATCTCGGACCCAGCCCGCCCCACGCCTTCGACGAGGAGGACCCGATCCCCGCCGCGACGCCGATCTTCGTGGGCGCTCCGCTCTCGCCCGGGAGCCCGCCGCCCGTGGCCCGGCCCCACTACACCCAGGTCCTCGATGAGATCTGGCCGGAGTTCGACACCCGAGCCGACCGCACGGCGGCGCGGCTCCAGGCCCTGCTCGACGAGGTCAAGGACGAGGCCCAGCGGGTTCACCTGCTCGCCCAGTCGGTGTGGGAGAAGCTGCCCAGCTACAAGGTCCCGGACTCGGAGCGCAAGCGCTACCAGGCGGAGTTCCTGGCCTACCTCAAGCGCTTGCGCGAGTACGGCGAGGTACTCGACGAACTCGAGCCTGAGGACACCAACACCGAGTCGGTCTATGTGGGCCTGGTTCGCCGGCGCGAGTCGGCCGGCCCCGTGCCCGACGCGATCATGCACATGTACTTCGCGCAGCAGCTCGGCATCTTGTCCGACCACGCCGAGGACATGGGCGAGGGCTTCGTGGGGCGGTTCATGGACGGCCTGGCCCAGACCGGCGAGGCGATCGACGACGCCCGGGACGACTTCGAAGAGACCAAGAAGATGGCCGAGGAGCGCTTCGACAAGCTCTTCGCCGAGCTCAGCGAGGCCGCCAAGCGCGGGATGCTGTGGGGCGGGGTCATCCTGGGCACGGGCTTGCTGATCGGCGGGACCATTGCCGTGGTCCGCATCGCCAACCGCCGGGAGCCCGATGAGGTCTGAGCCCGACGCGCTCGAGGCCGGGGTGCCGACCTGGGCCTGGTACACGCTCGCGGGCGTGGCCACGGCCACGGTGGTGGGCGCGGCGATCTACTCGGCGCGTCGGCCCAGCTTCGATCGGATGATCCGGCGGACCGGCGCGCCGCCGGAGGTCGCGGTCCTCGGCAAGCTCCAGCGCCACACCGAGAGCCGCGGCAACCCGCGCACGGGCCTGGGGCGGGTCGAGCTCTTCCCCGACTTCACCGAGCCCCGCAACGCCCCGCGCGAGCAACAGATCGCCGAGTCCAACGCCGCGGCGGCCGGTTATGACCGCAACGCTGCGGCCTACGGCCAATCGCCCTATCCGCGCAAAATGTGGATCTTCGGCAGCGGCGGCGCCTACGGGCTGCTCCCGAGCTCGGCGCTGGCGCCCTACCGCAACACCGAGGCCCTGCGCCGCGGCAAGGTCACCCCCTACGACGTCTTCAACCCCTGGCGTGCGACGGTCTTCTTTGTCGACTACGTCCATCGCCTGGTCCAGCGCGCGAGCTTCCGCGAGCTCCCGCCCGAGCATCGGACCGTGTTGGCGATCAAGCGCGGCATGGCTTCGCCCGCGCTGATCGGCGACTACGCCGAAGCCCAGGGCCGCTCGAAGGTCACCCGCAACAACGCCGAGAAGGCCGCCCTCGCCGTGGGCCTCGAGCTCTCGGCGCTCGACCGGCGCATCCCCCTCGAGTGGCCGCGCTACCCCGGCGCGCTGGAGCTGGTCCCGTGATCTGCCGGTCGACGATCCGCCGCTTCGACGGCGACGAGGGCCCGTCCTTCCACACGGCCGTGCTGCCCCGGGACTCGAGCGCGCTGCGCTTTTTCTCGTGGGTGACCCTCAACAAGTCCACCGGGCGCTACGCGGGCAAGAACCGCGCCCCGGCGGTGACGCTGGCGTGGATCCCCGCCGAGCGCATCGCCGACGAGAGCCCCGCCCCCGCCGAAGTCGACGCAGCCCTGGCCGACCCCGACCAGATCCCGCTCGTCGTCCAGGCGGCCCGCCGCGTCCCCGTCGCCTACCGCAGCGACGCCGGGGCAGGCTTTCCCACCGTGAACATCAAGGGCCAGGCCATGGCCCTCGCCGTGCGAGTCGGGCGCATCCTGCCCGGCACGCACGGCCAACTGACCTTTGGATGGAGGATCGGATGACCGCGATGAAGACCGTGGGCATCGTGGCGGCGACGGTCGCCGCGACGGCCCTGATCGGCGGGGGAGCCTACTGGTTCTACCGTCGCCGCCAAAAGAAGAAGGACGCCGAGGCCGAGGAAGCCGACGCTCCAGCTGACGCCGACGACGACGGCTCAGACCCCGTCACCCCCGAAGAGCGACGCGCCCGGGGGCACTACGTTCCGCGCACCGAGATCGACGCGGACGTGATGAAGAAGTTCGAGGAGGCCTTCGGTGGCGGCTACGCCCCGCCCAAGGACGAGGTGATCGATCACCTCACGCAAGAAGACGTCGTGCTCTTCGGCGTCGAGTCCGAGCCCGTGCCCGGCTACCCCGAGACGCGCGAGGAGGTCCTCACCGCCAAGGTCCGCACGGTGGAGCGCTCGGTGGTCCGCGCCCGAGTCATCGGCCCCGTCGTGCACGCCGAGCACCACGGCTCCCACGCCGGCCACGGCTTCCGTGTGGGGGACATGGTCGAGGTCCCGCGCGGCGTGATCTTGCTGGCGGCGCGGCCCAAGCCCACCGAGGCCAAGGGCTACGACAGCCAGGGCAAGTCGGCAGCGACCTTCCAGCCGAGCCACAAGACCAAGAAGACCTACGAGATCCACCCGGGTACGCCCTACGACCTGGTCATGCCCTACATCACCGAGGACATCGAGTGGTACGTGGATCGGGAGCTCGTGAAGTTCGAGCTGATCGGGACCAAGGGGCTGCACCAGCAGATCGTGTTCAGCGAGGGCAGCATGCGCGGCGGGGTCACGCTGCGGGCGCTGGATCGAGACCCGGAGACGGGGCTCGTGTTCGTGGCGCGCTGGGAGCTCGACATCCAGCCCTAGGGACCAGCGACGGTCCGCGCGTAGGGGCCGGGACAATCAGGAGGTGAGTCATGAAGATCGAGGCGCGTGAGCTTCGGGTCGCGGATGTCGTGCGCATCCCCGGGGACGGGGAGCGGGAGATTCGTGGGCTGAGGATGTTCTCTGACAAGGTGCAGGTCTGGTTTCGGCAGGCGGATGGGTCGACACGGGAGAAGCCGGATGTGAGCTGGGAGCCTGGGCGGGAGCTGGAGATCCAGCGGCCTGGGAGTTTGTTTGGGGAGCCGGAGGTGACGAAGCTGGTTGTGCGGTACAGCCTCGAGGGGGGCGTGCTGCTTTGCGGGGAGACCAAGGCGCACAAGGAGGCGATCAAGGCGTTGCGGTCGCCGTATCGGTTTCGGTTCTCGCGGAACTTACCGGCGGGCTGTGCTTGGTACGCCCCGCGGACGCGAGGGAAGGAGCAGTCGCGGGACAAGATCGAGGCTGTCGCCACGCAGCTGCGGGCCAAGGGGGTCCCCATCGTCGTCGAGTACGACGCCACAGCACCCGCAAAGGTCGACGTTTCGCTCGACATCGCGGCATTGGCCAAGTCGCATGGGATCAAGCCGGGTGATCGACATCCCGACTGGCCCAAGCTGCGCGCGGCCTTCGAGGACGCAGAGCGCAAAGGCCAGGGGGCCAAGCTCCGTGCGTGGCTCAACAAGCACCGCTTGCTTCGGCCCGGGGAGGGGACGGAGGAACTCGCCCGCGTTCGGGGCAAGTTCGCCTTCGAGGCCGGCAACTGGCCGCCAGCGCCCGAGCGCGGGGAGACCTACGGGCGCGCGGAGTTTGGCGGCGTGCTGCGAAGCATCGACCAGGATCCCCGGGTCCAGGCGATCTCCGAGTTCGCGCGGACGTGGAAGAGCCAGCTCGAGGCGGTGACCAAGGGGCAAGCGAGCTTCTGGTTCCGGGACGCGACCCTCGACGCTCGGGTGCGAGACTCGCCCTGGCAAACGCGGCGCAGCTACGAGATGCGTGCCTTCGAGGCGCTGCTCGGCAAGAACGAGCCCGCGACGCCCGAGCTCGCCAAGAAGGCCCAAGCCGAGGTGCTCGCGCGCCTCGAGGACTGGAACCAGCGGATGCGCCTGGCCCTGCAGCCGGAGCTCTACGACGGGTCGAAGCCGGCGGACCAGGTCTACACGCAGCTGTGTCGCATCGAGACCAACGTCGCGCAGCGGGTACTCGGGGATGTCTACGACGTCCGTTTCCCCGAGCGGGACGACGCCTCGCGGCTGTGTACGGGCGTGCTGAGCCTCGACAAGCTCAACGCCAAAGCCGACGCCGACGACTGCGAGCGGGCCGAGCGAGAGGCTGCGCGGAAGGTCGCCCGCCAAGCCGACGCCCGCGCGCTGCTCGAGGTCGTGCGCGAGGCGAAGCGTAAGGGCGAGCTCACCGAGCGACGGTTCAACCTCGCGTATTGGCGGCTGCATCCGAAGCTCAGCAACTACGAGCGAGAGAGCCGACGGCTGAAGGTCTACTGGGTCGAGGGCTTCTCCTCCTCTCGCCGTGGCGTCGCTCCTGCTGGCCGCAAGACCAAGGTGAAGCTTCGCGGGCCCAAGGACCACGGCTTCTTTGCCGAGGGGGTCTACGCCGACGAGGGCGAGGCGATCGCCGCCGTCCTGGTCGACGTCGACAAGGCCGCCGGCGAACTCGAGCCTCAGACCCCCAGCAAACCCAAGGCCCCCAAGCGCCCACGAAATCCCAAGCGAGCAAAGATCATGGCCAAGACCACCGAGAGCAAGCTCCCCAAGCAGATCCAGGAGATCAAGACCGCCTGGGCGGCCTTCGAAGCCGAGCGCAAGAAGGGCCGCGTCACGGGCTGGAAGAACGTCCCAGGCACGTCTTGCTTCACCCACGTCCACGACGACTCGCTGACGCTGTGCACGACCTACCAGAGCAAGAGCGTCGGCAGCTGCCCGCCGTCGCAAGAGGGCCTCAAGAGCCCGTCGCGGCAGTTCATGCTCTGCCACCCCGAGCACTCGCCGATGTTCTACCCGGGCAAGGCCGCGGGCATCGAGCAGGTCAAGGCCGAGGCCGACAACGCCGTCGCCCGCCGACGAAGCCGCAAGCAGAGCTCGAAGCTTGACAAGCCGCCCAAGATCACCGACTTCGAGGACCAGCAGCGCGCCCTCGAGGCCCTCGTGCCGACGCGGGTGGTCTTCCGCGACAACGACCCCTTGTCGCCGATAGAGCTCTCCGTGGGTGTCCCCTGGGTCGAGCTCGAAGACGGACGGCGGCAAGTAGCGACGACGTGGCGGGAGCCCAAGTTGCCCAAGGGGGCCAAGCTGATCCCCCAGATCTTCCCCATTGGAGTGTCCTTCGATGAGCTCGTGGCCGAGCTCGGCAAGAAGTACCTCCGCTATCGCGGACCGATCTCACCCGAGACCCTGCGCAAGCTGACCAAGCTCGTGAACGCGGCCAAGCTCCGGCCCGCGCTGAAGAAGGCGAAGATCACCCTCAACGACTACCGGACGAGCATCGTCGGCAACAAGAGCGTCTACTGGGTGCCCGGGCCGGACGGGGGCATCGCGGTGGGTCCGCTGACGGCCTCCGGAAATCCGGTCAAGAGCAAGAAGGTGCTCGAGGCCCTCGCCAAGCGCACCCAGTCCGGCCTCCCGCTGCCCGAGTTGCCCAAGGGCTGGAGCCTCGAGGACACGATCGTCATCGCGCTGCTCCGCAACGGGGTACCGATGTGGGGAGCCTGGCGGCCGAACACGCTCGAGTACCGCGTCAAGAACGGGAGCAGCGAGTGGAGCGATGTCAAGACCATGCCCGCGACCTCGGAGCGGGATCCCAAGAAGGGCTTCACGGACTTCCCCAACGTAGCGACCTTCACGATCCGCAAGTTCCTCGACACAGCGCCCGCGGGTGTCCGCTACCGTGTCGCGGGGCCGTGGCTCGGATACCTCTACCCGACCGACTTCGGGACCAAGGTCCAGTTCGATCCATCGACGGGCGGCGAGCTCGACGTTGCAAAGCTCGAGGCTGAGTTCGCCGAGGTCACGGCGAAGGTCTCCAGCTACGGGCAGCCGACGGGCTCGGAGAAGGCCGCCGTGAGCCAGGCGAAGCGGCGCCTCACCTGGGCGGCGAAGGAGCTGAAGCGGGAGGAAAAGGCGGCAAAACGGGCTGCGCGAGATGCGGAGCGAGCAGCAAAGAAGGCGAGCAAGAAGGGTAAGAGCGTGAATAAGAAGCCCCAAACGGATAAAGAGCGCGCCAATGAGGCCGCGGGAGCTGACTCCAAGCAGCCTGAGCTAAAGGGAGCAGCGAGGAGCGGTAAGGGAACTACTGAGTCTCATAAGAGGGCCAAGAAGAAGACCGCGGCCAAGAAGAAGACCGTGGCCAAGAAGAAGACCGCGGCCAAGAAGAAGACCGCGGCCAAGAAGAAGACCGTGGCCAAGAAGAAGACCGCGGCCAAGAAGAAGACCGCGGCCAAGAAGAAGACCGCGGCCAAGAAGAAGACCGTGGCCAAGAAGAAGACCGTGGCCAAGAAGAAGACCGCGGCCAAGAAGAAGACCGCAGCCAAGAAGAAGACCGCAGCCAAGAAGAAGACCGCAGCCAAGAAGAAGACCGCAGCCAAGAAGAAGACCGCAGCCAAGAAGAAGACCGCAGCCAAGAAGAAGACCGCGGCCAAGGCCTCATCACAACCGAGCCCGACAGCCTCGAGCAAGACGAACTCTCGCCGCCTCAAGTTCAACCGTCACGACGTCGTTCGGTTCCGCAAGCGCTCTCAGATCGCGGAGGGCCTCGGCCTCCGCCCCGATGCCCGCTACGCGGTCGAGATGACGACCACCCACAACGAGCGCCCTGTGGTCGTCATCCGCTACAGAAGTGGCAAGCACTCCGTCCTCCTCAAGGTGCCTCCTGGTCACCTAGCCGTCGTCCAGCGCCACGAGGAGATCCCCAGTGACGTCCGAGCTTGTGCTGCCAAGCTCGCCAACTACAAGGGCCCGATCAACGCCAAGACCCGGCGCATCATGATCGAGCTCTCAAAGAGGTCGTGATGAGCGCACTCGTCATCGGCCTCGCCCCTGTTGCGGTCTTCGGCGTGGCCGCGCTGTGGGCTCATGCTCGCTCGAGTCGGATCCAGATCGTCGATCTGACTGCTCAAGCGCCAGCGAGTAAGCGTAGCAAGCGGACACGTGAGGTCGATGCAGTGGTGCTCCACCAGATGTCATTCTCGCGAGGTAACGACCTCCAGCGCTATCTGAAGGTGACAGCCCACTTCATCATCGTCCCTGACGGCACGATCGCACAGCTACACCCGATATCTGCGCGACTCTCGGCCTCCGACGGCTTCAATGGCCGATCGGTAGCGATCGAGTTCGCAGGTAACCTACGCTCGATTAAAGGCGGTTGGTACCGGCCGGATGACTACGGTCGCGATGTCCTCACGGCGGCCCAGATCATGACAGGGCGAAAACTTCTTCGTCAGCTTCGGAGTGCGGGAGTCCACCACGTCTTTGCCCATCGACAGAGCTCTTCCAAGCGGGGTAACGATCCTGGCCCCGAGATCTGGTCCTCTGTCGGCCAGTGGGCCGTCGAGACTCTGGGGTTCTATGATGGCGGCGAAAGCTACGCGATCGCTGATGGCAGGCCGATCCCCAAGAGTTGGAGAACCTAGACCCTTAGCAGGGCTTGGGGTCAGTGTAGGATTGGGTTGTTAGAGAGGTGTAGGGTTGGGAATTCGGAGGGGTCCGAATTTCGTGGGTGATCAGTGTGCTGTAGGTCTGCAGGTGGCTGTGGAGCGAGGCGACGGATCATCTCGTCGCCCAGGCCGCGGGCCAGGTGCGCGTACCTCATGGTCACGACGATTGAGCCGTGGCCGAGCCACTCTTGGACCTGGCAGATCGGGATGCCGCACACTCCGGCATGCTTGGCCTCACTGCCCGGATGCCAGTTCGATTTGTCGATGGCACGCCGCGAGTGAGGCTCGTGCAGTGTTGACGGAGTCATGGTTGACGCGGCCCTCGACATCGCCTTTCTCCGCAGCTGAGACGGCACGTTCAAACCAAGGCAAGGCGAGGGCAAATTGCCCCTGTCCAGCGAGGCTGTGACCAAGTAAGTGTAGGCTGCTGCCGAGAGAATCGTGATTGACACGACCGTACAGGTTACCCTTTACTTTGGCATCCACGGCGCGTTCAAACCACTTCTGGGCGTGTGTGAGCTTCCCCGTCTCAACGAGGCATAGCCCAACCCGATCGAGACTACAGCCGAGGGATTCATGATCGACACGGCTGTTGATGTCGCCTTTTTCTTTCGCCACAACAGATCGCTCATACCAAGGAAGGGCAACCGCGGGCTCCCCTTGCTCAAGAAGGCAGTCTCCGATCAAGTGAAGGTTGAGGCCGATGGAATTGTGGTCAACTCGGCCATGATGGTCTCCTTTCTCCGATTCACCGACAGCGCGCTCGAACCAGGGCTGGGCTAGCGTGTACATCCCTTGGCGAAAGAGACAATGCCCAACCAGGTGGAGGCTGGCACCGAGCGCGTTGTGGTTGACACGACTGTGAACGTTCCCCTTCTCCATAGAGACGACAGCTTGCTCGAACAGGGGCTGGGCTAGTGCGAACTTCCCCTCCTGAAACCAACAGGATCCAACCTGGTGGAGGCGCTCTCCTAAGGCGCCATGATCAACGCGGCCGATGATATCCCCCTTCTCTGTAGCAACCACAGCTCGTTCAAACCAAGAGCGGGCGACTGTGAACTTTCCTTGCAGAAAAAAGCCATTCCCGACCTGGTGGAGACTGCTACCAAGCGATGAGAAATTGACGCGACCGTGAACATCGCCTTTTTCTTTCGCAGCGACAGCCCGCTCGTACCATGGCTGGGCGATTGAGTGCTTCCCCTGCTGGGAAAGACAGGATCCAACCTGATGGAGGCTGCTACCCAGGTTAGTATGGTCTACGCGGGTGTGAACGTCCCCCCTTTCTTTGGCATCGACTGCTCGCTCGAACCATGGCTGGGCGAGTGCGAACTTGCCCTGCGCGAAGAGGCATTCCCCTACCTCATGGAGGCTCAGGCCCAAGGCTCCGTGATCGACGCGGCCGTAGATGTCTCCCACTTCTTTTGCGGCGACCGCGCGCTTGAGCCAGGGTAAGGCGAGAGTAAAGTCCCCCTGGTCAGTCAGACACTTCCCTGCCCGATAGAGACTCACCCCTAAAGAAATATGATCGACGCGACCGTGGACATCTCCTTTCTCTATTGCGGCGACAGCTCGCTGGAACCAAAACATAGCTATACCAGACTTGCCTTGCTCGGCAAGGCAAGCGCCAACATTGTTGAGAGCCTTACCCAAAAATAAGTGATCGATACGACCGTGGACGTCCCCTTTCTCGATGGCGGAAACAGCGCGCTCAAGCCAGGGCAATGCGAGCGTAAACTGCCCTTGTTGAATCAGACAAAAACCGGCTTGCAAGAGGCTGCTACCAAGGCTCTCGTACTTGAGACGGCCGTAGGCGTCCCCCTTTTCTGCCATGGCAACAGCTCGCTTGTACCAAGGTAGGGCGAGCGCGAACTGGCCCTGTTCCGAGAGGCAATATCCGACCTGGTGAAGGCTAATGCCGAGGGAAGAGTGGTCGACGCGACCATGGACATTCCCTTTCTCCTTTGCAGCGACAGCCCGCTCAAACCACCGTATGGGGCGGGTGTGTTCCGACCCCTCTTGTTGAAGGCAATACCCGGCTTGATGAAGGCTACTGCCGAGCGACTCATGGTCAACGCGACCGTGGACGTCTCCCTTCTCTTTTGCAGTGGCCGCGCGCTCGAACCGTCGGTGGGCGAGCGCGAAGTTCCCGAGTTCAGAGAGACAAGAACCAGCGTGGTGGAGGCTGTAGCCGAGAGACTCATGATCGATGCGCCCGTTTGTGTCGCCCACTTGCTTGGCAACGACTGCGCGCTCGTACCAAGACAAGGCCTCAGTAAACTGCCCTAGCTGCTGCAGCGCTCGCCCTACCCAGTCCAACTCTTCGTTGAGGTCATCTGCCAGGCCCATCTCGACCCATGCCGCCGATTCTGCAGGGAAGCTACTGAAGTCTGTTACTGCCTCCACATCGGCAGGACACTCACTAACTCGCTTGGCGGCCTCAAGAAAGGTCTCGACATGCGGCTTTTGGTCTGCGTGAGGAGCAGGGTGGAAGCGACGGACAAACGATGAGAGTAACCCGTGCATCCGTCCCTCGGCTGCGAGCAAGGACACGTCCATACATGCAGACACTCCATCTGCTGATGCCAACAACTTGCACAACTGAGAAACGGGAATACGAGACGGTTCGAACATCGCTGCCAGCTGCAGTGCTCGTTGCCCGTCGGGACCGAGCAGTTCCCAGGCTTGCGCGAAGCGAGTGTCTGTGTCTCGATGCGGAGACGTTGGAAGAGGAAGCTGTCGGCGCCTTGCTACTCGCATGGCTGCGGCTGTAGTGACCAGCTCAAGGGGGAGGCCACCAGCAGACTCGACGAGTTCTTTCCCAACCTCCTCAAACAACTCGTCGTCACATAACACGCTGCGCACGACGGCCTCGGCGTCTTCGAACGAGAGCGGACGGACCTGATGCCTGGCCCAGGGGCCGGTGTAGTCTAGCGTCGTGGTCGCTAGGACGTGGATGGGTTGACCTACGCGAGGTCCCCATCGGCCGTAGTAGTCTGGAGAAACGACATTGTCGAAGATGACGAGAGTGGGTTGTTTTCCGAGTCGTTCCAAGACCCACTCCCAGCGTTCAACGGGAGGCAAAGCAGGTGCTGACCAGTGGGCAAGGTTGGTGGGGGGGCCCGAGTGACCGAGGTCGAAGAGGTAGACGCCACCGGGGTATTGGTTCTTGCGGTCAAGGGCGTAGCGAACGGCGAGGTGAGACTTACCATAACCGGGGCCACCCAAGAGCACGACCAGTTGAGCCTCAGTCTTATTGATGAGCAGTCGATCGATCTCCTCGAGGTCGACCTGGCGCCCTTCAAAGCGCTTCTTGTCCCACTCCGCGGGGATGTTCGTAGGCACGGTGGGCTCAGGTGGGCCAGGACTTTGGACAACAATGCCGGTCTCGGCCTCGATGCTACCGATGCGGATCGTTGTCGAGGCTTGTTTCTCGTCGCTTGGCACACGGACCCCACGCAACTCTACCAGCACTAGTCAGGCGAGCGAAGCCCAGTTCCTGGATGATTTTTTGGGGCCTACTGCTATCCTCTTGCTCTTGGTGGAAGTGCAAGCCGGTCCGCGCTGCGTAGCCGCGCAACGTCGACGCCCGCAACCAGGCCGCTGCGGGCTCGACCGGGCCCTAGGTAGCCGAAGTATAAGGTGCTAGTATCGCATCGGGGACACATGACCAAAGACGTACACATCGAAAATGTCGAGGTCCACGATGGAGTCGGGGTAGTCATCAACGTTGGGGGATCTGGCGGGCCCAATGACGCACTGACTACGCTGGACACTTACTTAGGATGCTGGTCCAGTGAGACCACACCGCCGCTACCACCTAAACTCGTGCTACTCGGACGTGCTGCGCAGCGGGAGCGACTGCTGGAGTGGTTGCAGCAGCCCTGTTCTGGACCCCTCTCGATCCAAGCTGCGAGCAAACGTGAGGCACTGCTGTTCGCAGCTGCAGCCATCGATTCGTCGCCAGAAGATCAGCGGCGTGAGCTGGTCTCGCGCGCATGGGTCGTCGAGAGCGCCGAAGCTTGGCGTTGGATACTCGCGCAGGAGTCTCCGCAACCGTTCATCCTACTACCCAGTTTCGCCGAATTTGATGTCCACGCGCGGACGGGACCACACTGGGTTGTTGTGGCTCGAGACCGTGAAACTGAGGTCGATGGACTCACCCTCGACCGACCTTTACCTTGGCAGGAGTTGGGTTGCGAACTATCCGCGGCTGGACTGAGCCTTCGCGAAGCCGAACGAGCGGCTATCGAGTCTAGGGGACACTTGCGCCCCCTCCAGCGTCTGCTCGGCGCGATAGATGCGCGACCGCCGAAGTGGATCCTACTCGATCAACGAGCCGAACTCGAGGTGATGCTGTTGCTCGGCGCCTGGGAGCCTAACCATGAGGGGGATGCCGAAGTGGTGGGGAAACTCGGTGTTGATCCCGACAACCTTGAGCGCTTGTGCGTCCGACTGTCTAATATCGAAGATACACCGATTACCCGAGATGGATCGAGTTATTGCTGGTCCTCTCCGGAGGACGCTTGGGCACTACTATCCTCGACCTTAACTAAACGTATGCTTCGCCACTTCGAGACGGTTGCTATTGATGTCCTAGGGGTCAATGATCTGACCTATGACTTGCCGCCCAACGATCGGTGCTGGGCTGCTGTCGCTGGCCCGACCCTCAATCATTCAAAGACGCTGCGGGAGGGATTGTCGCAATCGTTGTTGCGCTTGCGGCACCATGCTCCGACTATTGAGCGCCGTCGTGGTGCGGGCACGGTAATCGCACTGGTTGACTCGATCGTCCGGCAGGTACTCACGCCTAGCTGGAAACGCTGGGCTTCGTTCGAGCAGGCTTTGTGGTGGCTCGCTGAGGCTTCACCCCGGGTGTTTCTAATGCAGTTGGACACCAGCTTCGCTACCGATGGTGGCATCGCCAGGGTCTTCGAGGAGGAAGGCGATCCTGGCCTTCATGGTGCGGCTCCTCATTTGCCTCTGCAACGTGCGCTGGGCCTACTGTGCTGGCTACCGGAGTGGATGTCAGGGGCCGTTGAAGCACTGATGCGACTCGCTGAACTCGACCCTCCTGACCCTCCGACGCCCCGTGTTCATCCTCGTCCGCTTGCAGCCCTTGAATCTGTCTTTCATATAGGCGACCCACAGACTGGGGTCGATGAAGAGGAGCGGCTGACAACACTCGCTAACTTGACTCGGCGGCATCCCGCGCGAGGTTTTCAGCTGTTGCTACAATTGACCCACCAGCTTTCCGGAGGCTTCCGGCCGGAGAGTGTGCAGCCTCTATACCGGACCCGGTTGCCGGCACGATCGGTGGCCAGTGACGAGGTCCAGCGCACCCGTGCAGTGCGTTGTCTCGTGCTCGCCGTGGAACGTGCTGACCAGGCTCCAGAACGATGGATGCAACTGATCAGAGAGCCTGTCAACCAGCGGTTCGACGATGGGCTTGCGGAAGAGGTGTTCGACCATCTGATTGCTCATCGTGATCACTTTGACGATGTAGCCCGCGAGGAGCTTTCTTCCACGATTCGGAGTGAATTGGTGCGACTGTACGCTACTTCTCTTCACCAAAAGCTCGATACACGCCGACTGCAGCTCCACCGTATTCTTGAGACCCTAGAGCCCACTGATCCCGTATTGCGTGAAGGCTGGCGTTTCAGGCCTCAGAACATCCTGCTGGAACCCCATTCACGGAGTGACTATAGGAGCATACAAGTCCGACTCGACGATCAGCGGGATGAAGCCTTCATGCGGCTGATTGGACCCACGCCGAGTTCGGGGGTGGCTGAACTTTCGCGTCTTGTGAGGTTGTTCGTAGATCGGGATACCGATATGCGAGAACTCGGTCGGGTGATCGCTCGCAGTCAATTTAGTGATGATTTTGATGCTGTCTTACTTCGGCAGCGTCCTCCGGTAGGTCTGGAACCTCTTGTTGCGCCCTTCGCACGTGCCCGGAGCCATCTTGTCGGCCAGGGCTTGTCATGGCTACGCGAAATTGTGCACACTTGGAGCAGCGAGGGACGTACGCAAGATGTTCTTGATACGCTCCTACTTCGTTGGCCCGAGCCTCAAATTTGGGATATCGTCGATAGGCTCGAGGAGCCTCTAAAGACGAGCTACTGGAGGGGTCTCGATACCGTTGGAAACCACGATGAGCAGCAGTGGGGGCGTGCGATCACGAATTTGCTTGAAGCGGAGAACGTCCGCACGGCACTCAGCACAGCGAGCCACCGATGCAAGCAGCTCCCTCTCGAGCTACTCATCCAAGTCCTTGAGGCGGTCTCCCTACATACTCCCCAGGAGCGCTCTCATGGCCCGCATATTGGCTACGACGTTGTCGAAATATTCTCTGAGATAGAACGCCGCGACAACGAGGGAGAGGTTGACCCATCGTTCGACCAGGATCTTCTACATCTAGAATTTCGTTTCATTACCTTCTTCGAGGGACGTACACCGCGGCGTGTCAACGCCTTTCTTGAGGGGGAGCCCGATTTTTTTGTTGGTCTGCTTGGCTACATGTATCGGCCCGCAGGAGAGACGCCTGGCGATGACGTATCACCCGCGGCCCAACGACTGGCTACCAACGCTCGTCTAGTGCTGAGGCACTGGCGAAGCTATCCAGGGCGCAACGAAAACGTAGCCACACGAGAGCAGACGCTTTATGACTGGGCAGCACGGGTTCTTGATCTTGCCCATTCCTCAATGCTAGGGGCGGCAGCCTCCCGCGAAGTCGCTGTTCTTCTGGCTCGGGTCGATGTCGGTGAGGATGAATTGTGGCCGAGTGAGGCTGTGCGTCGGCTTCTGCAAGAGGGAGCATACCCTGCGCTCCGTCAGGAGCTATGGAGCGCAGTCGTCAACGACCGAGGAGTCACCATTCGTGGGGCCTATGAGGGGGGGACTCAGGAGGAGGCCCTTGTCGCGCACCACCGTGCAGCCGCTGCTGCTTTGCGTGCGATCTGGCCAGCGACGGCGAGCCTGCACTCGGATCTCGCCGAGCACTACGCTGAACTCGCCAGGCGTGAGGACGAGAGCGCGCACGACGAACGTCAACGCGATGGTCGATAGGGGGAGCCGGGTTTTGGCTCGAGGACGAACTTAGCTCAGGACCAGGCCCGTGCCCTTCTTGACCTTGATTTTCCCCGCACGGAGCCGGCTAGTTGCATCTCGTTTGATGATCACTCCGACCCCCTCACCAACGTCGATTTGATCTACGACCACGGTCTCAGGCTCAAGCCTCTGCGCGAAGTCAGTCCTGAACGCCTGGAACTCCTCCCGGAGGCCGCCCAACTCCTGAACAATGGAGTCCGTGTCGCGGTTGTGCACCCGAACCAACTGAATGAGAGCTTGACCGATCAACTCTTCAACCGGTCCCGCAACCAGCTCGGCAAACTCCCTTTTTTGCTCCTCGTCGGCGAGCCTCGCGAGCTCCCGCTCTAGCTCAGCTTGGGTGCTTAGCGCGAATGCCTTGGCCACGCCCTGCTTGGCCAGAGCACCGAGCGCGGGGATGCCCGTAGCGATCGTTGTCAACAGCTTGGTCAGTTCGGCGACGAAGGCTTCAGACTTGCCATCGAGCAAGCTCTGGGACAACTTGGTAAGGTCCGACTGATGTTCGTCGAGGAGCTTGGCGAGTTCCTGGGCCACTCCGGTATTCTCCGCGTAGATGGCCTGCAGTGCAAGCCGCGATCGCTCTTGGCGCGCGAAGAACTTCACCATCGGTGAAGTCAAGGTCGTGAACGGACCTGGTGTCGTGGTCCAGGTCGACTTAGGCGGGCGAGAACCTACTTCCTGCCGCTTTCACCAGGATCTCCCTTTCGAGGGTGGAGGGTAGGCGTCAAGGGTGTTTTGAGGCCTTGCAGAGGTCTACGGCCGAGGCTCGAGAGGATATGGTGCCGCCCAACTCCCGCTGATACAATCCAGTGGGCATCCGTGACCAGGCACGTCGACATAGGTGGGGTGGAGGTTCAGAACGGCATCGGATTGGTTGTCAATGTTGGAGAGCATCTACCTGGGCCTGCCGTCGCAACGAATATCCCCGCGGAATGGGAAGCAAAGCCGTTCGAAGGGCGTCGCGCTGACTTCGACACACTCGACCGGTTGTTGGACGACAAGACCCGCCCGCAACTGGTAGCCCTCTGCGGTGGACCAGGCTATGGCAAGTCACACTTGGCTGTTCGCTATGCACTTGAGCGGCGTCAACTCTACCCTGGTGGCGTCTTTCTTTTCGAGTTCGGCCACTCTGGACCTCCCACTAACCTCAGTCATTGGCCTGTGCCAGAGTTACCTCCTATCGAGCGCTGGCTGTGGGTCCTCAGCAGGCTCGCACAAGGCCAAGATGCTACACTTCTTGGGCTCCACACTGCGTCCGCTGCTGCTGCGCCAGCTCCTGGTCAGCTTGCTCGCGTCGCATGGTGCTGCCAGTGTGCTGTGAACCTGCACCCGCCCGCTCCCCGTCGCGGAACCCCACGGCACCAGACGGCACGAGAAACCCAAGCGATTCCAACGGGATGTGTGCCAAGTCCGCGCCATCATTACGCTTCGTCGCACCCCGTCGGAGACCCTAGCAGTCTTTACCGGCCTGCCCGGATCAGCCCTTTTTGAACCCTGTAGCTGGCCCCGGCCTGGGACCTCCGTCGCGATGCTAACCGGCCTTGGATCCGCCGGACTTTGGAGGCTCTACGTGGCCTTGTTCTCGCTGCCGGAGCATCGATGGTCATCATCGAAGTGCTGGGCAAATGATGGCGTGTTCACCCATAGTGACGAGTATACGCATCATAATTTGCGGAAGACACTACCCCCATACCGTCACATACAGAACAGATATCTCCAGTCATCCCCTGCTGACCACCCCCTGCACATCGTGGACAATCCACCTCATCGTAAGACTCGGGGTCGAAGGCTTCGTGCTTGTTCTTGGACACAAAGCATGACCCGCCGCAGTAGTCGCACACATCTCCTCGAAGACCTCGTTAGCGAGATCCGCCGCAGCGTGGGCACTCCACCTCATCGATCTCTTCGCGGTCATAGCTTGTCCGCGACATCGCCTGGAGCCTCGTCGATCGAGCTTCAGAAACAAGAAGGATCGGGAGGATCTGGGTGCACGAAGGGCAAGTTGATGGACCGAGTATCCCATTAGCACCTACACTGATCTCAACAACCTATTCCTTGAGTGGGGTGGGCTTGCGACCCCATCGGGGGAAGGTTCTCAACAATGAAGTTCCATCACAGACTGGCGATGTAGACCCTTATTAGGGCGGACATCACAGGCTGTGCCCACCCCTCCACACCTCCTCACCGCCGACGACGTAGCCCAGCGCCTACGTCGCAGCCGTGACTCGGTGTACCGCCAGGCCCGCTCTGGCGCCCTCCCGGGCGCCTTCCGCATGGATCGCTCCTGGCGCTTCCGCGCCGTCGAGCTCGAGGCCTGGATCCGTGAACGGGAACAAAGCCACCCCGCCCAGCCGTCGGGCGTGGGACACTCCCAACCAGGAAAGCGCGCCTCGCCGCAGAAAGCGAAGCGCACCATGAAAATCACCGTGAAGGCGCGGACACAGGGCACGGGCGGGCTCGAGGCGAATCTGTTTTGGACAGACTCGGCGGGCAAGCGCGTGCGTGTGCGTCGGGCCTCCCCTCACAAGTCCAAGGCCAAGACCAAGCGCTGGGCGGAGCGGCTTCTCACCGAGCTCATGGAAGCTCATGAGACCAAGCTCCGCGCGGCCCCTCCGGCGGAACAGGAGCAGCCACAACCTCCACAGCAACCAGTCTTTTCTCACGAACACGAGCGGGCCCAAGGGGGCCCAACCCAGGATGAGGACCGGCCGCGCCGGGACCACGCGCAAAGCGACGACAAACGCCAGGAAGAAGACGTCATCTTCGAGGACTTCGTGCCTCGCTTCATGGCCTTTTGCGAGTCGCCCGTTGCCGGCCGTCGGGGTGCGAACTCGACCGGCGAGCTGTCCAACAAGCGCGGGACGATCGAGCAGCACCTCTCGCCTTACTTTGGCGAGATGCCGCTGCGTCGCATCGGCGCTCGGCAGGTCGACGCGTACGTGTGCGCGAAGGCCCAAGAGCGGAGCAAGCGGACGGGCAAGCCCTTGTCGGCCTCGACGATAGCCAACCACCTCGCGGTGCTGCGGCGCATGCTCAAGGTGGCGCACCGGTGGGAGCTCATCGATCGGGTCCCGGACATCCAGCCGCCGCGCAAGGGCACGGTGGACAACTACCTGTCCAAGCGCGAGGCCCAAGCCTTGCTCGAGCACGCCGATCCGCTCACGCGCGATCTGTTCATGCTCGCGCTGCGTACGGGCATGCGGCTGGGCGAGCTCCGGGAGCTGCGGACCGGCGATGTGGATCTTGCCAACGGGCGGATCCAGGTGAGGCGACAGCGGACGCAGGAGGGCGAGGTGACGCCGCCCAAGTACGGTCGCAAGCGGACGGTGCAGGTGCCGGCCGACGCCCTCGAGGTGCTTCGCAAGCGCCTGGCGGGGCTGGGTCGCAAGGAGCTCGTGTTCAGCAAACCCAAGGGCTACAAGGCGGCGCATCGCGGGGAGCGGGCGGCCAAGGGCGGAGAGCCCTGGTCACACAAGGACCTGTTCAACGCGGTGAACCGCGCGCGGGCCGGAGCGGGCATCGAGCGCTCGGTCGGGGTGCACACGCTGCGGCACACCTTCGCCACCCACGCGGTGGCGGCCGGGGTGCCGCTGTCGCTGGTGTCCCGACAGCTGGGGCACTCGGACGTGCGGACGACGATGCGCTACGCCCATCACGCACCGGAGCTGACGCCCGGGATCTTCGACCGGCTCTCGGAGCCGGCCGGGGGGACCGAGGGGCCGGTGACGGCCGGGGGAGATCTGGATGAGCCGACGGCTCGGGGGCGCTCGAGGAAGCGCCGCCGAGGAGGCTCGAAGGGGGGCTCTCGGGGGCGTTCTGGGGCTCGTGCGGGATCGCCGCGGGCTCAGAATCTGGATGAATCTGGATGAATTCGGGATCCGGGGGATCGCCCGGAAATACTAAACCCCCGTAGACGAGCGTCTAAGGGGGCCTAGCTTGCGAAATCTGAAAGCTCCGGCAACAGGACTCGAAACTGGCCTAGCGGGGCGAAAACAACGAAAAAACCTACCGAGTTCGGCACGCGAATTT
>NZ_ABCS01000059.1 GCF_000170895.1 Plesiocystis pacifica SIR-1
CAGGGACCCCTCCCGCCGAGCGGCCTGCTCGGGGTTCGCAAGTTGAATGCTGGGATCTCGAACGAGTTGCGCCTGGCTCCCTGACGCCCGCCGCAGGGGTCGAGCCACCGCCCAAGGTCTTCACAGCAGTGGTTGGAGAACCCCGCCGCATGCAGCACGGGCTCTTGGAACCCCAAAAAGCGGGACCCCAAAATTAGTTTGGCGGAGATGAGGACCAATCCCTCATCCCCGCCAACGGGGCCCTCGATGGCCGCAGCCTCAGGGAGCCTTGGGCGGCGGCGCGGTCGTCGTCGTCGTCGTCGTCGTCGGCAGCGGGCTGGCCTCGACGGCGTTGGCGGCCTCGGCCTCGCGGATGCGGGCGAGCTCGGCCTTGGCGGCGGGGCGCAGGGTGGTCCAGGCGAAGTCGTGGATGTCGAGGAGGTCCAAGGGCGCGTGGCCGAGGGACTCGAGCTCGGCGTAGACGGCCTTGGCGACGTCGAGGTAGCGCTGGTAGCCGGTCTCGTCCGGGCGCTTGGGCGGGTTGAAGCGGGCCCGGATGATCTTGCCCTGGGTCGAGAGGACGCTGGGGCGCACGCACATGTGGTGCTTGGGCGCCAGCAGGGCGAGGGGGGCGGACACGACCTGCCACGAGGTCGCGGGGCCGCGGGAGCTGACCAGGGCGGCCTGGAAGGGGCGGACCGTGGCCTCGTGGGGGTGCTTGGCCATCGAGGTGAGGATGGTCGTCAGCTCCTGGGTGGGCCGGGTCTTCTTGAGGTTGTTGAGCTGGGCGCTCGGGACCAGGTCCGTGCCCTGGAGCACCTTGATCAGGCGATCGAGGGCCTCTTGGTGGTTGCCGGCGGCGTTGAACTTGGCGAGATCGTCGGGGTTGAGGAGGTCTCGGGCCTCGGTGATCGCGGCGTTGCGGTGACGCTTGAGCCGGCGGCCAGTGCCGCGGTGCTTCTTTTGCCAGGCCTCGCCCGTGAACCCGCCGGGGTACTCCTCGAGCAGGAGCAGCAGCTGGTGGCCGACGGTGGGCAGGATCTCTTTGTGCTTGGTGGTGGCCGCACGGACCTCGGCGCGGAGCCGGGTGGCCGAGCCGTCGCCGGGGGCGACGGTCGGGACCATCAGCTCGTAGTAGCCCTTCTTGAACACGCGAACTTCGCCGTCGGCGAAGCGAAAGGCACGCTTCTCGTCGCGCTCCCACAGGAACACGGCGACGCCCCACCTCTCGCGTTTGGTGTGGCGGTATAGCGTATCCAGGTCGATTTCATTCTCGTCGACGTCCATGGGCTCTCTTTGCGCTGGGGGCAGACTTTGGTGTCGGGAGCGAATCGTGGGGGAGGCCGGGTGCTCGCGACGATGGACGACGCTCGACATCAACGCGGAGGTGCCGGCGAGGGCACGTTTTCGGATGATGAGCGCCGCCAAAAGCGGCTTTGGTGAAGCGCAAATATAAACTTCGTTCGTCAGTCTGGCAAGCGCGCCTCGCGGCGTAGGCGCAGAGGCCCTGGCACCACACAGAGGTCCAGGAGGCGAGATCTCACCTCCCGGGTGCATCCGAGCTTTGGCGCTAAGCTCCAGCCATGAACGCGCCTCGGGTCCGGTTCTACTTCGACTTCTCCTGCCCCTACGCCTACGTGGCGTCGACCCTGGTCGAGGCCATGGCGGAGCGCGCGGGGGCCGAGCTCGACGTGCGGCCAATCCTGCTCGGAGGCGTGTTCCGGGCCCGTTCGACACCCCAGAATCTGTCCGAGGTGCTCCCGCCCGCGAAGGCCCGTCACAACTTCGCGGACATGCAGCGCCAGGCCGCGCTGGCGGGTGTGCCCTTGCGCATGCCGAGCGGGCACCCCTTGCGCACGGTCGAGGCTCTGCGCGCTCTGCTCGTGGTCGGCGAGCCCTACCTGAAGCTCGCGCGTCATTTTTTTCACGCCTACTGGGCCGAGGGCGAGGCGATCAGCGAGGAGGCCGTGCTGCGCAGGGTGCTCGCCGCCGCCGGGCACGAGCCGGACCCGATCCTCGCCAAGATCGCCACGCCGGAGGTCAAGGCCGAGCTGCGCGCGCGGACCGACGAGGCGATCGAGGCCGGGGTGTTCGGGGTCCCGACCTTCGTCGTCGAGGACGGGAAGCCCAACGGGCTGTACTGGGGGGTCGACCGCATGGCGATGGTCGAGGCGCGGCTGCGCGAGGCGAGCGGGGTCGGGGCGCCCGAGGAGGCGCAGGTCGATCCGCAGGCGCCCGCTCGGGGCGTGGACATCTTCTTCGACTACTCGAGCCCCTTCGCCTACCTGGGCTGCCACCTCGCCGAGGTGCGCCTGGGTGACGCGGCGCGCTGGCGGCCCATGCTGCTCGGCGCGGTGTTCAAGTCCGTCGGCACCGTCAACGTGCCCCTGTTCACCTTCCACGAGACCAAGCGCCGCCACGCCTCCCTCGATCTTCAGCGCCAGGCCGCGGCCATGGGCGCGCCCTACCAATTCCCGACCCGCTTCCCCATGAACACGGTGCTCGCCCTGCGCATGACCCTGGCGGCCGACCGCGACGCGCAGATCCTCGATCACGCCGAGGGCCGCCGCTTTGTCCACGCGATCTTCCGGGCCTACTGGGCCGAGGACCGGGACATCTCCGACCCCGAGGTGCTCGCGGGCATCGCCGACGACTGCGGCCTCGACGGGGCCGCGCTGGTGGCCGCGGCGACGCACCAACCAATCAAGGACGCCCTGCGCGAGTCCACGGGCGCGGCCATCGACGCCGGCGTGTTTGGGGCGCCGAGCTTCGTCGTCGACACGCCCGCGGGCCCCGAGCTGTTTTGGGGCGCCGACCGCCTCGAGCTCGCCGAGCGCGTGGCTCGGGGCGACGACAGCCTCGCGGTCATGGGCGGAGGCCAAGGATGAGCGGGCACGGGGCGGGCACGGCCCGGGCGCGCCGCACGACCTGCGCGATCGTGGGCGGGGTCGTGGCCCTCGGCACGCCCGAGTCGACTCAGCCGCAGCCCTGGCGCGAGGCCCTCGAGGCCCTGCCCGGGCCCTTCGAGGCGATCACCTCCGCTTACTCCTGAGCGGGCCCGCTGGCGAAGAACTCGAGGCTCCGGGCCAGGGCGAGGGCCGAGGCGACGGGCTCGAAGGCGCCGCGGTGGTCGCAGTTGAAGCCGTGGCCGGCGTCGTACTCGTGGATCTCGATGCGCGGGTATCGAGCGCCGATCTCGTGGACCTTCTCGATGGGAAAGGAGGCGTCGTCCTTGCCGACGTGCATCATCAGGGGGACGCGCGGCCCCTCGTCGACGTAGTTGACGATGCGGCTGCCGTAGTAGCTGACCGCCCGATCGATGCCCTCCATGCGCGCGGCGGCCAGCCACACCACCGCGCCGCCCCAGCAGTAGCCGACGACGTCGAGGGGCCCGTCGGCGAGGCCCGGCTGCGCTCGGAGGTGGCTCGCGGCCGCGTCGAGGTCTGCGAGCACGCCGCTGAGCTCGAGCTTGCCGACGAGCTCGCGCCCGCGGGTCACGTCGGCCTTGTCGTAGCCGAGCTCGAGGCCGGACTCGATGCGGTCGAAGAAGGCCGGCGCGATGGCGGTGTAGCCGGCCGCGGCGAAGCGAGCCGTGACGGCCTGGATGTGCCGGTTGACGCCGAAGATCTCCTGCACGACGACGACTCCGCCCTTGGGATCCCCGAGGGGATCGACCCGGAGCGCCTCGAACTCGTGCCCATCACTCGCGCGCAGCTTGACCTTGCCCATACCGCTCAGCGTGGGTCTACGATCGCCCACTTGGACCCAGGATGTCCAGGGGAGATGGCGCCCGAGCGACGCCTGGCTCAGCGCGGGCGCTGGATGCCGAGGGCGCGCATGCGCGAGGCGAGGGTGTTCGGGTTGAGCTCCAGCAGCTCAGCGGCGCCGCCCGGCCCCGACACCTTCCAGCGACACTGCCGCAATGCCGCGAGGATGTTCTCGCGCACCCGCGCTTGCATCTGGGCGTCGCTGAGGATCTCTTTGCTGTCGCCCTGCGCGGGGGCGCGCTCGAGCACGGGCGAGGGCTCTGCCGGTGCGCCGAGCTCGAAGTGCAGGCGATCGCCAGACGCGAGGATCATCGCTCGCTCGATCACGTTTTGTAGCTCGCGGACGTTGCCGGGCCAGTCGTAGGCCTGGAGCTGCTGGAGGTCCCGCTGGCGCAGGCGCGGGGCGGCGCTTCGCATGCGTCGCTGGCCCTGCTCGATGAAGTGCGCGGCGAGGGCTGGGATGTCGCGCTTGCGCTCGCGCAGGGGCGGGACGCGGATCGGGAACACCGACAGGCGGTAGTAGAGGTCCTCGCGGAAGCGGCCGGCGCGGACCTCCGCGAGCAGGTCGCGGTTGGTCGCCGCGATCACCCGCACGTCGACCTCGCGGACGTGATCCTCGCCCACGCGGGAGTACTCCCCCGCTTGCAGCACGCGCAGCAGCTTGCCCTGGAGGGCCAGGGGGATCTCGCCGATCTCGTCGAGGAAGAGCGTGCCCCCGTCGGCGACTCGGAAGCGGCCGGCTCGCTCCCGCGCGGCCCCGGTGAAGGCTCCCTTGGCGTGGCCGAAGAACTCGCTCTCGAACAGCTGGTGGGGGATCGAGGCGCAGTTGACCCGGACGAGGGCGCGCTCGCTGCGGGGGCTGCGTTGGTGGATGGCGCAGGCGACGAGCTCCTTGCCCGTGCCCGACTCGCCGGCGATCAGCACGCTCGCGTCCGTCGCCGCGACCAGCTCGAGCTGGCGCAAGACCTGGCGGATCGCCGGGCTGTCGCCGACGATCCCCGAGCGCGACTGGGTCTGGGCCAGGTGCTCGCGCAGGTAGTCGCGCTCGAGCTCGAGGCGCTGGCGCAGCTCGTCGAGCTCGGCGAGGGTCCGGGCGTTGGCCAGCGCGACCGCGGCATGATCCGCGAAGGTCCGCAGCCAGCCAAAGCCCTCCTCGTCGATGGGCGTCCGACTGAACACGCCGAGCAGCCCGAGCTGCTCGTCTCGAAAGATCAGCGGCTGCCCGGCGAAGCTGCGCAGCCCCTCGCGCGCGGCCCAGTCGCGGTCGACGAGCCAGTCCCGCTGGCCCTCGATGGCCAGGAGCTCGGGGGCGCCGGTCTGGCCGATGCGCCCGATCTTGCGGACGCCGAGGGGGAAGCGACGGAAGCGACCGGTGAGCGTGGACCAGTCGGCGTCGGGGTCGACGCGAGAACAGCCCGCGCTGGCGACGAGGTGCATGCAGGTCTCGCGGTCGCGGCACTCGTGGCGCAGGCGGCAGTCCGAGCAGATGTCTCCGGGCCCGCGCAGCCAGATCCGCGCGAGGGCGACGCCCGGCTGCTTGGACAGCTGCGAGACGATGCTCTGGAGGACCTCGGCAGGGGGGCGGACCTGCGCGACGTCGAGGCTGATCTGCTGGAGGGCGCGGAAGTCCACCTTCGTTAGATTTAGCAACTCATCGTTGGATCAAACGAATTCATGAAATCCAACGACCTTGAAATATGGCCAAGCCACTGAAATCACTTTGTTTTCTGGGTTTTCTGGGTGGGCCTGGCCTTGCTCTGTCTCCCAGGCATGAGCGCCTCGTTCTCTCTCACGCCTCCATTCACCGAGGCCATCGCCCTCCAAAAAGTCCGCCTGGCCGAGGACGCGTGGAACTCCCGCGACGTCCAGCGGGTGACCCTCGCCTACTCCCCCGACAGCCGCTGGCGCAACCGCAGCGAGTTCTTCCGCGGCCGCGAAGCCATCGCGGAATTTCTGACGCGCAAGTGGTCCCAAGAGCTCGACTACCGGCTCATCAAGGAGCTGTGGGCCTACGGCCCGTCGCGCATCGCGGTGCGCTTCGCCTACGAGTGGCGCGACGCGAAGGGGCAGTGGTTCCGGGCCCACGGCAACGAGAACTGGGCCTTCGACGACGAGGGCCTGATGCGCTGGCGCCAGGCCAGCATCAACGACGTCCCGATCGCCGAGCACGAGCGGCGTTTCGACTGGCCCGCGCCCGGGCGCCGGCCCGACGGGCACCCCGGCTTGAGCGAGCTCGGGCTCTGATCGCTGACTCTGACCTCTGACCTCCTCCGCACCCAAGAAAGCACGACCATGACCACCCACGAGACCCCATCGACCTTCGTCACCCTGACCACCCGCGAAGACCTCGGCCTGCCCCGCCCGGGCGTGACCCTCGACCCGGCGCGCACGGCCATCGTCATCATCGACCCTCAAAACGACTTCCTGAGCCCCGACGGCGTGGCCTGGGGCGTGGTCGGAGCGAGCGTCACCGAGAACCGGACCGTCGAGAACATCGAGGCGCTGTTCGAGGTCGGCCAGCGCCTGCAGGTGCCGGTGTTCGTGTCGCCGCACTACTACTACGCCCACGATCACCAGTGGCTCATCGAGGGCGCGCTCGAGAAGCTGATGCACGACATCCAGATGTTCGACCGCAAGGGCGCCCTGAGCCTCGAGGGCTTCGAGGGCTCGGGCGCGGACTGGCTCGAGCGCTACGAGCCCTTCATCGCCGGCGACAACGTCGTGGTCACGACCCCGCACAAGGTCTACGGCCCGGAGACCAACGACCTGGTCTTGCAGCTGCGCAAGCGCGGGATCACGACGGTCTTGCTCGGGGGCATGTCGGCCAACCTGTGCACGGAGTCCCACATGCGCGAGCTGATCGAGCAGGGCTTCGAGGTGGGCGTCGTCGCCGACGCGACGGCGGGCGCTCGGACCCCGGCGGGTGATGCCTACGCCGCCGCGCTCACCAACTTCCACTACATCGCCAGCGCGGTGGTCAGTACCGAAGAGGCCGTCGCCGGCCTCGAGCGAGCCTTCGCCCGCTGAGCCAGTGGAGACCCAAAAGAGCCCCGAGCGTCTTTCGAGGCTCGGGGCTCTTTTAGGGGCTCAGCGGCCTCGTCAGTCCCAGGACTTGCAGACCTTGCCGTCGTCCTTGCCGAGCCAGTCGATGGTGTCCTTCGCGGCCTTGATCCACTCTTGCGAGGAGCCCAGGTCGCTGTAGGCCACGGCCTCGTAGAGCTGCACCGCGTAGCCGCAGTCGCCGAGCCCGACGTAGGACGAGCCGGCCCAGTAGTAGACGTAGGGCAGCCAGTCGTGGTCCGAGTGGTGGTCGGCGAACTCGGCGAAGTAGAGCAGCGAGTCCCAGTAGTTGTCGAGCTGGTGCTCGGCGACGCCCATGAAGTACAGGGCGTAGGGGACGTCGGGGCTGGTCGGGTTTTGGGCCTTCCAGGCGGCGAACTCGGCCTTGGCCTCGGCGTACTTGCCCGCGCCGAACAGGTCGTAGGCGGCGTCGAACAGATCGCTCGGATCCTGGTCGGGCTCACCCCCGCCGGCCGAGTCCTTGCCGCCGGGCAGCAGGCGCAGCTCGAACACGTCCATCTCCGTGGCCTCGTAGGCGGCGGGCGCCAGGTCGAGGTCGCGGGTCTTCCAGTGCTCCCAGCTCTGGCCCGAAGCCGTCGCCCACAGCCGGACCTTCTTGGCCTGGAGCATGAAGGGCTCGTGGGTGGGGTCGTCGAGGTTGAGGGACTGGCCGTTGGCGAGGCTGTAGCCCGCGGACTTGGAGCTGCCGGGGGCGCCGGGCAGCCACTGCCACTTGCCGTCGCGCTTGGTGTACCACTGGACCGCGAGCTCGACCTTCTTGCCGGTCTCGTTGGTGACCCGGAGGTTGCGCTCGGCGTGGGACAGGACCTTGGGGCCCTCGTCGGTGTTGCTGTTGGCCTTGGCGTCGGACTCGACCAGGGCCCAGGTCGAGTAGGCGCCGATGCTGTTCGACCCGTAGTCGATCCACATGTAGCCGCTCTCGCCCCAGTTGGAGCCCCACGAGTTGCGCATCAGCCAGGCGTTGCGCGAGTCGTCCCAGCCGACCAGGGTCACGGCGTGGTTGACCTGGGCGCTGGAGCGCTCGTCGAAGGTGCCGCCGCTGTAGGCGATGAAGGCCGGGGTCGCGGCGACGGCCGAGGTCAGCGCGCCGTACTTGCAGATGCTGGCCTTGATGTCCTCGACGCCGGGCTGGACCTTGTAGGGGTCGACCCAGCCCCAGGCCTCGACCTCGTAGGGGGTCGAGCCGCCGTTTTGACACGAGCTGGCGCTGCCCTTGTAGGGCACGGCCGCCTCGGTCTCGAGGCCGTCCTTGCCCCCGGACAGCCAGTCGTAGATCGGCGTGTACCAGCCGCCGTAGCAGGTGCCGCCGTCGGAGCAGCTCAGCGCGTGCTGCTCCGAGAGGTCCGAGCGCCCGCCGTTGACGATCGCGTTGCTGGCCTCGATGGTCGAGACCGCGGCGAAGGCCCAGCAGCTCCCGCACGCGCCCTGGTTGCGGATCGCACCCAGCTCGCTTTGCCAGGTGAAGGCCTCGGCGCTCGGCGAGCAGATGTCGGCGAAGTTGTTGCCCACGGACGCCGGCGTGTCCGAGTTGCTCGAGCTGCCCACGGGGGCCCCGAGCCCGCCCGGCAGGCCGCCCTTGTCCTTCTCGGCCATGCGCTTGGGCTTGGTCAGGGTCCGGGACAGGCTGCGGACCATGAGGTCGCGGCCCTGGGTGGCCTTGCGGGCCCGGCTGTTTTGCTTGGCCGCGTCGCGCAGGGGCTTGGCCGGGAGCGAGAGCCCGGCGAGCTCGCCCACGGGCCGGGCCATGGCGTCGGTGTAGCTGACCTCGAAGCTGTACTGCTTCTTGGCGATGTCCTTGCGCAGCTGCTTGAGGTCCTTCTTGGCCCGGCGCGGCGCCTTCTTCTCCCGCGTCGAGTAGGTCGTCGCCAGCGCCTTGGCCTTCTTGCTCGACGCCCGCGCCGGCTTGCCCTTGGGCCGGCTGAGCTTGCGCGCGGGCTTGGTGCCCGGCTTGGGTCGGAAGGTCTTGCTCACCGCCGGGGGCTTGCCCGCCTTCAGCGGCGCCCGCTTGGGTTTGGACTGCTTCGACTTGGACTTCGACGGCGGCGCCTTGGCCTTGGTCTTGGTCTTGGTCGTGGCGCGGGGAGAGGTGCTGGTCTTGGTCTTGGATTTCTGGCGCGGGGGCGCGAAAACGAGACCCAGACTCAAGGCGATGAGGGCGGCGTGCGAGGTCCAGGGGGCGGGCATGCGAGAAACTCTACTGGGCGCAGAGACGGAGCCGGAGATGAATTTGTTCGTTTCGAGGTGGGCTCGCGGCGAGATGGAGAAGCAGTTTGTGACTCGGTCGATCGCTCGGCCGATGACTCGACCGATGGGTGGGGTGGAGTTCACCCCGAGCGCAGGCTCGAAGGCGCCCGGGACAGCCCTTGGTCTGTGCTTGGACCCTGGGGGATCCTTGGGGTAGCGTGGGAGCGAAGACGACCATGGACATGCCCAACTCTCCTCGCCGTGTGTCGACCGTGTTCTCGTGTTTCCTCGGCCTGGCCGTCGCGGGCCTCGGCGCGAGCCCGGCCGCGGCGGCGCCGCCTGATCCCGGGGCGCCTCCGACCCTCGGCGGCGACGGTGGCTCCAGCGCGGGCGCTCCCGGCATGGGTCCGGAGGAGCAGGTCTGTCAGGGCAAGAGCATCGGAGCGCCGTGCGCCATGCCCAACGATCAGCCGGGCACCTGCGGCGAGGGTTTGTGCAGCCGCCTCGACTACTCCGGCGGCTCGCCACCCAAGGCCACCGAGGAAGCGTGCGTGGTTTGCAAGCCCTCGAGCGGCCCGGGCAAGCCGCCGATCCTCGGTGGCGACGGCGGGGGCGGGGCTGAAGGCGATTCGAAGGCGGGCGAGGGCGGGTCCAAAACCGAGGACAAGCCGCCGGAGTCCGCGAGCCGCTGCACGATCAGCGACGACGCGAACTCGACAAACACTGTGAGCCTCGCCCTGTTTGTCCTCGGCCTCGCATGCCTTCGTCGCCGTCGACGAACGAAGGCGTGAGTCGCCTCGCGTCATCGATGTCGTGGCCGGCTCCAGGTGAGCCATCTGCGCGTGGTTTGCGGCAGTTTCTGCGTCGCGGACTCGCGAAACGCCATGCTAAGTAGCTCTTTCAGGCGATGAACTCCGTGTTCACCGCCATAAAGGCGCTTGCATGCTCTCTCTACTCGCCAAGGCCGAGTACCCGAAAGCACCCCTCGATCTGCAGCTGCAGGTCGGGTGGCTGGTGTTTTTGGTGTTCGTGTTGATCGTGTTTTGGATCTGGACGCGCGCCGAGTCTTTCCGGCGCGCGTTTTTTGCTCGGGAGGATCCGCGGGTGCTCGCGATCTGGCGGATCGGCCTGGGCATCATGACCATCCAGAACTTCTGGAACCTCTTGAGCCACTCCAGGATGCTGTGGACCGACGAGGGCATGTTCACGGACGCGGAGGTCCGCCAGCGCCTCGGACGCACCGCCTTGTCGGGGTGGACGGAGGTCGACGGCTTCCTCGATGGCTGGGCGATCCTCAAATTCTTTTGGGGCAAGAACTCGCTGCTGTTCATTCACAGCAGCCCGGACTTCGTGTGGGGCTACCTCGCCGTGCTGTTCGTGGCCCTGGCCCTGTTCACCGTGGGCTTTCGGACCCGGATCACGGCGGTCGTCATCTTCTTGATGATCAACGGGATCTACAACCGCAACGGGGTCTATCTCGAGGGCCACGACACGGTCTATCGCTGCATCTGGTTGATGACCCTGGTCGCGCGCACCGACGCGGCCTGGAGCGTCGACAACTGGCTGCGGCGGCGTCGGGAGCAAAAGCTGCGCGACGGCGGGGGCGTGGGCTACGACTGGCGCCACTTCCTCGACCGCGCCGGGCACTGGCTGTGGGCCGGGGCCTGGGGCGTCGCCTTTTGCCTGATCGTCGAGTTCACCATGGTCCACGTGATCCTGGTGACCCTCGCGGGCGTGCTCGTCTCGGGCGTCGTCGGCGTGTTCGAGGCGAAAGGACGCGGCGCGCTCCATGACGCCGGCAAGCTGAAGCTGCCCGAGCCCAAGCGCTACCAGCTCGTGCCCCGGTGGCCGCGCTACGTGATCATCGCCCAGCTGACGTGCATCTACTCGGCCACGGGCATGTGGAAGATCGGCAAGGTGTGGAAGGCGGGCGACGCCCTCTACTACGCCCTGAACATGGACCACTTCTATCGTTTCGAGGTGTTCACCCAGTGGGTGAGCTTCTACTTCGCAACGAACATGTTCAAGGTGATGAGCTTCGTGACCCTGTGGTGGGAGAAGCTGTTCTTCTTGATGTTCCTGGGCCTGGTCCTCAAGTGGGGCCTCGACCACAAAGACGACCCCTGGTACCAGGCGCAGGACTCGGTGCTGTGGCGCAGGTGGGCGGGTCGGCTGGCGCTGATCGGCTCTTACTTCGCCATGTACCGCGTCGCGGTCATCGCGGTCCCGTGGTGCCTGCCGCTGCTCAAGAACAAGAACCCCACGCCGCCGGAGGCTGCGCTGCAGAACGTGCACATCCTGTTCGGCGGGGTCTTGCCCGTGGCGATCATCGTGTGGCTCGTGCTCGGGCGGTGGCCGGTCCGGCTACCCAACCCGCGGCGCTTGCTGCTGTGGCTGCGCGAGCGCAAGCCGAAGGACGCCAAGAAGGGCGAGGGCAAGGACGGCAAGCAGGCCGCGACCAACGAGGGCGAGGCCAAGAAGAAGGCGGACGCCCCCGAGCTCGAGCCCTTCCTGATCGATCAGCGCTTCGTCCGCAACTGGCTGTTCGGCCGACGCATCTGGCTGAGCCTCGGCCTGATCTTCCACGGGATCCTGTTCGTGTTCATGAACATCGGCATGTTCCCGCTGATCATGATGTGGATCTACGTGGTCTGCTTCGAGTCGAAGACCTACCTGAAGATCTTCCGGTGGACCGCCGAGCTCCTGCGCAAGTGGCGGGTCACGGCGTGGATGGTGCCCGAGCGCCTCGACGAGTACATCGCCGAGGACGACAGCGTGCTCGAGAGCTCGGCCGACGCCGTCGCCCGCGATCCTGCGGGTCCTTGGTACCAAGATCCCCACCGCCTGCTGCTCGGGCCGCTCAAGCTGTTCTCCAAGGACGCGGCGAGCTTCCTCGAGTCCTCGCGGGAGCGGGGCGGCCGGATCCCCGACCTGCTGGTCCTCGCGCTGTGCGGCGGCCTGGCGCTGCTCGTCGGCCTGCGCGGCCTCGAGGCCCGGACCGAGGCTGACGTGGCCGCGGCCAAGGCCGACCCGGACGCGGACGTCGACGCGGCGGCCGCAGCCCGAGACGCGCGCAAGGCCGAGTCCGAGGCGCGGAGCAAACGCATCGAGCGCATCGGCGACGCGTCGTGGTGGTGGGTCTACGCGGTGTTCGGCTTCGCGGCCGTCGCCCACTTCCGCCGCCGCGGGCCCTTCGATCGCCAGTTCAGCGAGGAGGAGCTCGCCGCCAGGGCCAAGGCCGAGGGCAAGGCCAAGGCCAAGGTCGAGGGCGAAGCCGAGGAGGCCGTCGAGCCCGTCGAGATCGCCACGCCGCCCCTGGTCGCCGGCACGCTCATGCGCACGGCCATCCTCGGCCTGACGATCTGGCACGTCACCGCGGTCGGGGCCCTGTTCATCCCCAAGTACTCGGTCACCCAGGCCTGGCGCGGGGAGGTGACCAAGGTCTACGGCAACTGGGTCCGCGGCCTGAACATCAGCCAGAGCTGGAAGATGTTCTCGCCCAACCCGCCGCGCTCGAACACCTTCATGCGCACCGTGGTCAAGGACCAAGACGGCGAGCTGTACATGGTCGGCACCGACCACTACACCGACCGGCCCTACGTGTTTTGGTACAACGACCGCAGCCGCAAGATGCACCGGCGCATGGTCGGCAAGAGCAAGTGGTATCTGAAGTACTGGTCCCAGTACCACTGCCGCGAGTGGGCCTTCGACCACGACGGCCAGCTGCCCCTGGAGGTCCAGGTCTTGAAGCTCAAGACCCCGATCCCCAAGCCGGAGGCCCTCGCCAAGATCGGCGAGCCCTCAGACCCGCGCAAGCGCAAGCTCAAGCGCAACGTGGTCAACACCTACAAGTGCAAGGACAGCAACATCGAGCCGTGGATGAAGCAACGCCGCGGCTGGGAGCTGACGGAGGCGGACGAGCGCCGCCTCGAGTCGGCCGAGCGCAAGGCCGAGCGCTCGGCTGAGACGACCCGGCGCAGCTGGGATGCCCGCACCGACTTTGGCGGTGAGCCCCGCCCCGGTATCGAGGGCAAGGTCGACGCCGACCCGCAAAAGGGCAAGGGCAAGGGCAAGGGCAAGGCCGAGGAAGACGAGGGCGGGGAGGACGGCGAGGACACGCCGGCCAAAAAGCCCGTCAACCGCCGGCCTCCGGTCCCGACTCGCAATCGCTGAGGTTTCGATTCCATGACGTTCATGACCACTCCCTTGTTGCTCGCGCTGGCGAAGAAAAAAGAGATCGACGTCTCGGCGCACATCGACGTCTCGACGCAGGCGCTGTGGATCGCCGCGGCGGCCGTCGCGATCTTCTTCATCCTCCGCCCCGAGCTGTGGCGGCGGATCTTCTTCGAGCGCCGGGACGCACGCCCCGCGGCGCTGACGCGGATCGCCTTCGGCATCACGATCATGTGGACCTTCCTCGACCTGCTCGTGCTGCAGGGCGAGTTCCTGTTCACGGATCAGGGCCTGCTGCTCACGGAGATGGCGCGGAAGAACTACGGCGGCAAGATGCGCACGCTGTGGGATCCGGAGTACGGGGTCGAGCACTGGTGGGATTACTTCATGATCCTCACCGATCGCTGGACCGTGCTGTTCATCCGCAGCGATCCGCCCTTCGTCTACGCGATGTTCGGGGTGCTGTTCTTTTGCTGCACGATGATGATCATCGGCTGGCGGACGCGCCTGTTCACGGTGCTGACCTGGCTCGCGGTCCTGCAGCTGTACAACTACAACCCCATCTACTTCACGGGCGGCGACACGGTCCTGCGCGTCCACGCCTTCTTCATGATCTTCGTCGACTGGGGTCAGGCCTACTCCGTCGATTCGTGGCGCAAGCGTCGCAAGGCGATCTCGAAGGGCGAGACGGCGGCGCTGCCGGACTACAAGCAGATCGCCGGCTGGCCGCGGATCATCTTCATGATCCAGCTGGCGGCGATCTACTCCTCCACGGGCCTGCTCAAGAGCGGCAAGACCTGGGCCGACGGCACGGCGCTCTACTACGCCCTCAACCTCGACCACTTCTACCGCTTCCCCAACCACCTGATGAACGCTTGGATGACCAAGCTGTACATCACGCGGGGGGCGGCGATCCTCGTGCACTGGTGGGAGATCCTGTTCCCGCTGCTCTTCCTCGGGGAGGCGCTGCGCGGGTGGGACCGGGACGAGAAGGCCGGGACCTGGCAGGGGCCGGTGCCGCGGTGGACGCTCTACTGCGTCGCCATGGCCGCCTCGATCTACGGGGTCTGGTACGGGCCCTCTTGGACCCGCCCGCTGCCGCTGCTGCTGCTCGCGGGGCTGATCCTCGTCGATCGCATGTGGCTCAAGGAGGCCGACACCTCCGGCAAGGGCGCGCTGTCTTGGGTCGTGCGCGTGTCGAGCTGGGCCTGCGTGGTCGTGTTCTTCGTGGTCGCCGCCTACATGGCCGACCTCGGCGTGCACTACTACTACAAGCCCGGCGCCAAGGTGGCGGCGTTTTGGAAGAACAAGGAGATGCTGGGGACGCTGGCCTCGGTCATGACCCTGGTCATCCCCGCCTTCGCCGGCGGGCTGATCCTGGGCCTGCGCCGGTGGGCGCCCAAGGTCTACCTGTTCGTCCGCGACTGGCTCCTGGGCAAGCGCTTTTGGCTTGTCCTGGGCTTCCTCTTCCACCTGGGCATCGACGCGAGCATGAACGTCGGCACCTTCGTGCAGGTGATGATCGCGGTCTATCCGATCTGGCTGGCCGGCCAGGACATCGACAAGATGTGGTGGTACCTCTACCGCCTGCCGGCCAAGCCCGGCGAGGGTGGGCGCCCGGCCTGGCCCGAGGGCAAGCTCAAGCAAGGCCTGCGCCTGGCGATCGCGCCCTTCGAGCGGGCGGTCTACCGGGTCGAGCGGGACCCCTGGGTCGTCGTGCACGGCGCCGACGACGTCGACGTTCGGCGCGTGGCGCTGCTGCGTTGTTGGGACCTCGGCCAGCGCCTGCGCTTCGAGCTCGACGAGGACCGGGCCAAGGGCGCGCCCTTGACCCTGCGGGCGCCCGACGGCAAGAGCACGCTGACTGGGGCCGACGCGGGGGCCGTGCTGATCCCCCTGTTCCCAGGCCTGTGGTGGCTGTGGCCGCTGAGCCTCGTCCCTGGCGTGGGCAAGCTGGCCGTGCTGATCTTGCGTCAGCGTGGCTGAGCGAGACGACAGCGAGCTCGAGCCTTCGGCTCGTACGGGTTCCGAGCCTTCGGCTCGCGCGGGTTCGGGCGAAAGCTCGGGCCCGCGGGCGCATGAGCCCTACCGGCCCCGCGCCCGGGACGTGGTCCTGGCCGCGGTGTTCGTGTGCGGCTGGCTGATCCCGCTGACGATCTCGGCCTACCACGGCGGCGCGCCGGAGTCGTGGCCGATGCACGCCCGCGACCTCTACTCCGTGTCCTGCCTGTTCGGCACCGAGAGCGACCGGGTCAGCGTGTTCTACGTCCAGGTCCGCCGGGAGCACAGCCGGGGCTGGGAGACGGTCGAGGAGTCGCAGTACTTCGAGCTCGAGCCCTTCGGCCACCGCAACCGCTTCGACCGCTTCATGGCGCGCTTTGGGTACATGGACAGCCAGTCGGCGGAGGCCGCCCGGGCCGAGTTCGCGCGCTGGATCGCCGCCCGCGAGAGCGAGGGGGACGCGAGCGGCGGGGTCGTGATCGCCGTGCGCTACCTGTGGCTCGACGTCGACCTCGACGGCGACCCGCAGGGCTGTTGGCGCAAGCCGGACCTCGCCGACCTGCCCCCCGGGACCAAGCGCCGCCGCCTCGGTGAGGTGGTGCCCATCTCCGCGGAAGACCGCGCGCGGGGAGGGTCACGGTGAGCCGCCGGAACGAGTTCGGCCGCCTCGGCAATGTGGCCGTGCGCTGGATGTTCGCCCCGGACGCGAGCTCGGGGCTGCGCCTCGAGGCCTTCCGCTGGGCGACGACGCTGACCTTGCTGATCTACACGCTGACCTGGGCGATGGACGCGAGCGAGTGGCTGACCGCGGCCAGCTACCACATCAGCCCCGAGGTCTCCCGCGGGCTGCAGTGGCCCGTGCCCTTGCTGCCCGCCTGGGCCTTGCCGGTGTTCCTCGTCGTCTACCTCGGCAGCATGGTCGCGATCTTGCTGCGGGTGCGCCCGCGCCTGTTCTCGGTGTTCGTGTTCGTGGGCCTGGCCTACGTGACCGCGGCCGATCGTCTCGCGGCCTTCTCGATGAACAAGATCGCGCTGGTGGCCTGGGCGGTGCTCTTGCTCGCGCCGTGGATCCCGGCCGAGGGGCCGCGAGAGCCCGCCAGCGAGGGCTCGGAGGAGGACGAGGGCGAGGCGCCGGCAGAGCCACGGCTAGGCTCGCAGTGGCCCGTACGGATCCTTCAGGGGACGGTGATGTTGCAGTACGTGGGCGCGGGCCTGTGCAAGCTGCAGGGCGACTGGGACGAGAGCAGCCGGGTGCTCTGGTATCAGGCTCAAGGGATCTACATGACCGACCTGGCCGCGTGGATGGTGCGGACCTTCCCGGTCGAGCTGTGGTCGGTTCTGCAGCACCTGGCCCTGGCCTTCGAGCTTGGCGCTCCCCTGCTCTTTGGTGTGCGCCGACTGCGTCCCGTTGCCTACGTGTGGGGGCTGGGCATGCACCTGGCGATCGGCCTGCTGATGCACCGAGTGGGGCTTTTTTCCATGTCGGTGGTCGCCTACTACGTCCTGTTTCTGGACGAGGACTGGCTCCGAGCGCTGCGTCGCCGGGGCATTTTTTGACGCTCAGTGGGGCGTTCTGGATGGTTGTTCCCGCCGCGGTGCGTCGGTTATTCTAGTTCCACTGGGGGAGGTTTGACCCCCCGGATCGAGAAGCGCAGAGATGTCGAAAAAATTGTTCGTCGGGGGCCTTCCCTGGGCGATGGATAACCAACGCCTCAAGGAAGTTTTCGCCGAGTTTGGTGCGCTCGAGGACGCTCGAGTGATCCTGGACCGAGAGACGGGTCGTTCCCGTGGCTTCGGCTTTGTCACCTACGTCGATGAGGAGGGCGCGACCAAGGCCCTCGGCCTCGACGGCCAAGAGGTAGATGGCAGGCGGATCCGCGTGGACCGTGCTCAAGAGAAAGAGCGCCGTGGTGGCGGTCGTGGACCTCGCCCTGGTGGCGGCGGCGGAGGTCCCCGCGGAGGCGGTGGCGGAGGCGGAGGCGGAGGCCGTGGAGGCTACGGCGGAGGCGGAGGCGGAGGTGGTCGCGGAGGCTACGGCGGAGGCGGTGGTGGCGGAGGCGGTGGCGGCTTCGACGATTGGGGCAAGGACCGTCGCAACGATCGTGACGGCGGCGGCGGACGAGGAAAGGGCAAGGGCGGTCGCGGGCGTCGTCGTGGAGGTCGTGGAGGTCGCGGAGGAGGTGGTGACGGCTTTGGTGGTGGCGGCTTCGGTGGTGGTGGGGGCTACGACGACTACTGAGCCGTCGCGCCTCGTCGTTCCGGCCGGCTAGCAAGTCCGTATAGACCCATTCGTGGGGCCGTCCTCGACAGAGCGACGGCTCGATGTGCTGGTTGTTCGGCTCCCTCGACCCGTTGGCTGGGGCGCGAGGCGGGTCTGAGTCGTGGCGTCGTCCACGACGGGTAGAGCAGACAGAGACTGTGAATCATTCACAGTCTCTGGGCTGTGGGGGCGCAGAGAGTCGCGGCTCAGCGGTCGGGCTCGAGCTTGGAGTCGAGCTCGTAGCGTCGAGACATGGGCAGGCTGGACAGCAGGAAGAGGGCAGGGAGGATCGAGCTCGACAGGCGGATCGCGAGCATGGCGGTGTCGGGCTGGTCGACGAGCTCGCCCGCGCGGGTCTCGATGAACTGGCCGGCGTCGAGGACCAGGCCGGCGAACAGGGCCCCGAGGGCGACGGCGCCCTTGTCCGCGGCCATCCACAGGCCGGTGAACACGCCCTCGCGCTGCTCGCCGCCCTTGGCTCGGTCGGCGGCGATGGTGTCGGGCAGCATGGAGAAGGGGAACAGCTGGGTGCCGGCGAAGCCGATGCCGGCGAGGCCGACCTGGAGGTTGACCAGCCACATCTGCGAGGGCGAGCTCAGCCACAAGCTGCCGATGCCGACGCCGAACAGGGCCGAGGCGAGCTGGTAGGCGCGCAGCTTGCCCGTGCGCTTGGACAGCCACACCCAGCCGGGCATGAACGCGAACGCGGGCGCGACCAGGGCCACGAACATGATGGTCACCGTGCCCTCGTCGCCGCCGAGGGTGTAGCGCGCGAAGTAGGGGACGTTGGCGAGGACCAGGCCGACGCCGACGAGCTGCAGGGCGTAGGTGCTCAGCAGCACGCGGAAGGGGCGGACCCGGGCGGCGGCTTGGAGTTGCTCGCGCAGCGGCGGGCTCTGATCCAGGCGCGGGCGACTGGGGGCCGAGCGCGTGCCCACGAAGGTCCCGAGCATGGACGCGAAGATCACCCCCGCGACGATCATCGCCATGAAGGTGTAGCCCCCCCGGCCGCCGCCGCCGAGCTCGATGAGCTGGGGCGCGGCCGCGCCCGAGATCAAGATCCCGACGGTCAGCAGGGCGACGCGCCAACCCATGAGCGAGGTGACCTCGTCGTAGTCCTCGCTCATCTCCGCCGGCATCGCGGTGTAGGGGACGATGAACATGGTGAAGGCGGTGGCCGCGAGCACGTAGCTGACCATCACCCAGGCGAAGGCGGCTCCGGGGCTGAGCTCGGGCACGGAGAAGAGCGCGACGAAGCACAGCGGCAGGGCCAGCGCGGCGGCCAGGATGTAGGGTCGGCGCCGGCCAAAGCGGCTGTCCGTGCGGTCGGAGATCGACCCCATGAAGGGGTCGGTGATCACGTCCCACAGCTTGGGCACGAAGATGCCCAGGCCGGCCAGGGCTGCGGCGATGCCCAGGGTGTCGGTCATGTAGTAGAGCAGCAGCAGCCCGGGGACGGTCGTGTAGACCCCCGAGCCGAGGCCGCCAATGCCGTACGCCGCGAGCACGGCCCGGCTCAGGCGGGGGCGATCACTCTCGGCTCGTTGGTCCTGGTCGGGCGCGCTCACGCCCGACATTGTCGGTCATCGGCCCTTGGCGCCGCGAGCCGAGTACCGCGCGGTCCGTACGAGGAGCGTGCTAGGTGCCCTCGAGCTCTTCCTTGCTCATGTCCGTGAGCGAGTTGAAGCCCATGGACTTGCGCGCGAGGAGCTCGGGCCGATCGCGTCGGCGCTCGCGGGCGCGGGCCGCCTTGCGGCTCGCTCGATCGTTCTCGCGCAGTCGCGCGCTGACCCGGTGCGGAAGGGAGCGAAGCATCGGCAGCACCCAGCCACTGACCAGTCCAGCAGGCGTCTCGTCGGTCACCGTTTGATGATGACAGATGGCCGAGTCTGCGCCAGGAAAGTTGGGCGCAGAAAAGTCGCAACTGGGATAAGAGTTTTGTGACTCGAGGGGTCGTTCAAACTCGCCCCTGATCGATCGATCCTGATCCTTCGATCGAACCCCACCCACGGGTCAGCCCAAAACTCGAGCGAGGGGGGCGGGTCCACGCAAAAGCCCGCCCGAGGAGTATCGGGCGGGCTTGGGTTATCGGAACGACCGGGTCAGTCTGGGAACGGTTGGGGGGCCGGCTGACTAGACTCTCAGACAGGCCCGGGCGTGGTGGTGTCGCCGTATCGGGGCGCCAGGGAAGCTCGAGCTCAGTTGGGCTGGCGCTCGAAGTCGATCGACATCGCCGACTCGAACAGCTGCAGGCCCTCGCGGGTGAGCTGAGCCAGGTCGTCCTGGCCGTTGCTGCGGGTCCAGTCGGCCATGATGGCCCGGAGCGCGCCCCAGACGGCGCCAGCGACGAGGCGGGCGCGCTGCTTGGCGGCCGGGGTGGCGTCGCGCAGGCCCGCGATGAGGGCGGCGGAGATCGCATCCTCCCACAGCAGGTCCTGCTGGCGCTCTTGCTTGCCGAGCACGGGGGAGGCGTCGATGATCTGCGCGCGGGAGAGCATGGACTCGCGGTCACGCATCATCTCCTCGGAGATCGCGATGCAGGCGCGGCGGACCGGGCCGAAGGCGTGCTCGCCGGGCTGACGCAGGGCCAGCAGCTCCTTGAAGCGGACGAGGCGCTCGCGGTTGTCGACGAACAGCAGCGCGTCCTTGGTGGAGTAGTAGCGGAAGAAGGTGCGACGCGAGACGTTGGCGGCGCGGGCGATCTCAGCCACGGTGGTCGCCTCGTAGCCCTTGTCCTGGAACAAGGCGAAGGCGGCGCGGGCGAGGGCCTCGCGGGTCTGGTCCTTCTTGCGCTCACGAAGGGCGACCATCGAGAGCTTGGGGCTCGCGGGCGTCTCCACGTTGGAGGAGGGCTGCGGGGTGATGTTCGAGGGGTGGGTCATGTCAGGCATGTCGGCTCCACCGGGCTAGTTGCCGACGCTCGTGGTCATGGTTCACCCAGACGCAATTAAATTTGATTTGGCTGTAGAGCGTACAGAGACGACGGCATTTGAACGCACGCCCATTCCAAGAAAAAGGGCCCACCGCAAAGCGGTGAGCCCTCTCACTGGTCGAGACTGACCAGTCTGGCCGGATTGGCGCAGTTGGACTAGCCGGCCTTCTTGGCGGTGTCCGCCTTGGCCTCGTCCTTTTTGCCATCCGTTTTGTTTCCATCGGCCTTCTCGCCGTCGTCGGCTTTTTGCTCGACGGCGTCGGCGGCCGGGGGCGCCTCGATCTTGTTGGGGTTGATGTGCGGGGCGATGACCACCGCGACGATCGTCATCAACTTGATGAGGATGTTGAGGCTGGGGCCGGCGGTGTCCTTGAAGGGATCGCCGACGGTGTCGCCGATGACGGCGGCCTTGTGGCGCTCCGAGCCCTTGCCCGTGTTCGCCTCCATGTCCTTCTTCTGATCCTCGACCTGCTTCTTGGCGTTGTCCCAAGCGCCGCCGGCGTTGGACATGAAGATCGCCAGCATCACGCCCGAGGCGAGGGTGCCGGCCAGCAGGCCGCCGAGGGCGTGGGCCGACCAGAAGCCGACCACGAGCGGGGCGACGATGGCGAGCAGGCCCGGGAGGACCATGCGCCGGATCGAGGCCTGGGTGGAGATGGCCACGCACTTCTCGACCTCGGTCTTCTTGCCGGCGGCCTGGACCTTGGCGTCCTCCTCGGGGGTCAGGTCGCGGTCCTCTTCCTCGGCCTTGGCGACGAGGGTGAGGGCCTCACGGAGGACGGGGATGTCCTTGAACTGACGACGGACCTCTTCGATCATGTCCATCGCTGCGTCGCCCACGGCCTTCATGGCCATGGCCGAGAACAGGAAGGGCAGCATGCCGCCGACGAGCAGGCCGATGAGGACCTCGGGGTCGGTGAGCACGATGTCGGTGTTGCCCAGGGCGAGCTTGCGGTAGGCCGCGAACAGCGACAGGGCGGCGAGCGCGGCCGAGGCGATGGCGAAGCCCTTGCCGATGGCCGCGGTGGTGTTGCCGACCGCGTCGAGGTTGTCGGTGCGCTCGCGGACCTCGCTGGGCAGGCCGCTCATCTCGGCGATGCCGCCGGCGTTGTCGGAGATCGGGCCGTAGGCGTCGACGGCCAGCTGGATGCCGGTGGTCGAGAGCATGCCCAGGGCCGCCAGCGCGACGCCGTAGATGCCCGCGTAGAGGTTGGCGATGTAGATCGCCGCGACGATCAGCACGATCGGGATGGCCGTGGACTCGAAGCCCACGCCGATGCCGGCGATCAGGTTGGTCGCCGGGCCGGTCTTGGACTGCTCGACGATGCTGTTGACGGGCTTTTTGCCCTTCGAGCAGTAGTAGCCCGTGACCAGGCCGATGAGCACGCCGGCGACGAGGCCGACGACCATCGGGTAGAACAGGTGCA
Source organism: Plesiocystis pacifica SIR-1 (assembly GCF_000170895.1). Lineage (GTDB taxonomy): Bacteria > Myxococcota_A > Polyangia > Nannocystales > Nannocystaceae > Plesiocystis > Plesiocystis pacifica. Next base: position 21,805 of record NZ_ABCS01000059.1, read on the forward strand.
GGGTGGTCAGCCCGTCGGCGAACTCGGAGAACTTGATCGCGCCGCCAGCCGACTCCACGAACATGTCGATGATGAAGTAGCTGAGCACCAGCATGACGCCCGCGGCACCGAAGGCGCCGGCGTCGAGGGCGAGCTGCGGGTTGCCGCCTTCCTTGGTGCGGACCACGAAGGTGCCGAGGATCGAGACCACGATGCCCACCGCCGCGAGGATGAGGGGCAAGAAGGCGGCCTCGAAGGCGCCTTGCGTGGCGATCGCGCCGAGGATCATCGCGCCGATGATCGAGCCGACGTAGGACTCGAACAGGTCCGCGCCCATGCCGGCGACGTCGCCGACGTTGTCGCCGACGTTGTCGGCGATGGTCGCGGGGTTGAGGAAGTGGTCCTCGGGGATGCCCGCCTCGACCTTGCCGACGAGGTCGGCGCCGACGTCAGCGGCCTTGGTGTAGATGCCGCCGCCGACGCGCGCGAACAGGGCGATGGACGAGGCGCCCATGCTGAAGCCCGCGAGCACGTTGATGACCTTGCCGAACTTGAAGCTCTCGGCGGCCGTGTCGAGGGCGTTCAGGTCGACGCCAAACTTGTTGACGTAGAGGAAGAACAGCGAGCCCATGCCGAGCAGGGCCAGGCCGACGACGCTCATGCCCATGACGGCGCCGCCGCGGAAGGCGATCTGCAGGGCCGGGGGCAGGCCGGTGCGGGCGGCGGCTGCGGTGCGCACGTTGGCGAGGGTGGCCACGCGCATGCCGAAGAAGCCGGCGGTCGCCGACGCGACCGCGCCGAGCACGAAGGACAGGGCGACCATCGGGTCCGAGGTCGCCTCGTTGCGGTTGAGCAGGAAGAGACCGACGGCGACGACGGCGACGAAGATGGCGAGCACGGTGTACTCGGCGCGCAGGAAGGCCATGGCGCCGCGCTGGATCTGCGCGCCGATGGACTTCATGCGCTCGTTGCCGGGGTCACGGCCCTTGATCCAAAACGAGGTCACGGCCGCGTAGATCAACGCGAGCACGCCGGCCGCCGGGATGGCGAGGAGCAGCTGTTGGGGGTTCACGATGGTTTCCTTGAACGGTAGATGCGGGTCAGGACGCCGCGGCGTCCGTCTTCGCAGGGGTCTGGTTGAACTTGTTCATGGCCGAGGACAGCCCCTCGGCCAGCAGGCAGGTCAGGGCTCGCTCGGCCCGATCGACGAGCTCGTCCACGAAGGACGCGTCCTCGCCAGAGAAGTCGGACAGGACCCAGTTGGCGACCTCGCCGTGGCGCGGCCGGTCGACGCCGACCCGCACGCGCAGGAAGCTGGGCTTGCCCAGGTGCTTGATGATGTTGCGCAGCCCGTTGTGGCCGCCGTGGCCACCGCCGCGCTTGAGCGCGACCCGCCCGAAGGCGAAGTCGATCTCGTCGTGGACCACGACGGTCCGCTCGAGGGGCACGTCGTGGTAGTCCGCCGCCGCCCGGACGCTCTCGCCCGAGAGGTTCATGAAGGTCTGGGGCTCGAGCATCACGCAGCGGCCGATGGAGCCGCCAGCGTGGACCGTGGTCGCCTTGCCCTTGAACTGCTCGCGCCAGCTCGGCCCGCCGGTGCCGGGCGTCGCGTGACGATCGGCGAAGCGCTCGACGACCATGAAGCCGACGTTGTGTCGGTTCTTGGCGTACTTCGGCCCGGGGTTTCCGAGGCCGACGATCAGCCATGGCGAGGAGCTGGGCATGGTGAGGCTGCGAGAGCAAGGAGGCGGCGAATCAGCGAAGGGCCCGCGCCGGGTCGGGCCGGCCCAGGCCGGGGATCACTTCTTCTTCTTGTCGTCTTCCTTCGCCTTGCGCGGGGGATCCACGTGGGCGACGACGACGTCGGGGTGATCGAGGAGCCGCGCGTTCTCGAGGTTCAGGTCCTTCATGCGCAGGGTCGAGCCAGCGTCGAGGGGGCTGACGTCGACGGTCAGCTTGACCGGGACCTCGGCGGGCTTGGCCGCCACGCGGGTCGTCCGCTGGTAGGTGCGGAGCTTGCCGCCCGCGACCACGCCCACGGCGCGGCCGATGTACTCGACGGGGATCTTGGTGACGATCTCGCTGTTGGGATCGACGCGCAGGAAGTCGATGTGCAGGAACTCGTCGCGGATCGGGTCGGCCTGGTAGTCCGTGACCACGCACTGCTCTTGGCTGCTCGCGCCGCCCTCATCCTGGATGGTCAGGGTGAAGAAGGTGTTGAGCTTGCGCTGGGGGTCCATGGCCCGCCGCAGCTCCCGGGGGCTGACGGTGAGCATGACGTTGCCCTCGCCCTTGCCGTACATGACGGCGGGGATGAGGCCCTGGGCGCGGAGCTTGCGGGAGACACCCTTGCCAGTGTTGGAGCGCACGGAGGCGTTGAGCTTGCCGAATTCGGTTTCGGTCATGATTGTGTTCGCTTTCTTTTTTCCAGTGAACGCGCCGAGCTGAGCCGGCGCGGTTGATGGGTGCCGTCGGATAGGTGCCTCGTGGCCCAAGCAGTGGACCGGCTCGCCGCCGAACAACGACCCTGATCAGTCGGCCGGTAACTACTCGTGCACGGGGCCAGGGCCAAGGACTGGGCGGGCCTGGCCCCGTGAAAGTGCTCACACCTCAAAGCGAGCGCAGTTCAGCCGCGCTTCAACCACGCAAAAGGCCGCCCGAATGCACGGGCGGCCCTGGATCTCCGAGCAGGTGATCGAGCGGTGATCTCGGGTCCGCGACTCAGGGACTGTGAAGTTTCACAGTCCCTGTCCATTTTAGCCGTCGTGGACGACGCCACGCCCTCCCTGCCCCACGTCCACGACTCAGTCGAAGAGCGACGAAATCGAGTCACCGTGGTGAATGCGCTTGATGGCCTCACCCACGAGGTTGGCGATGCTCAGCACCTCGAGCTTGGGGCAGGCGGCCATCTTCTCCTCTTGGGGGATGGTGTTGGTCACCCACACCTTCGAGAGCACGGAGGCGTTGAGCCGCTCGATGGCCGGACCCGACAAGACCCCGTGGGTCGCGCCGGCGAAGACCTCGGCCGCGCCGTGGTCCATGACGGCCTTGGCGGCGTTGCACAGCGTCCCCGCCGTATCGATCATGTCGTCGATCAGGATCGCGCGCTTGCCCTCGACGTCGCCGATGAGGTGGTGAACCTTGGACTCGTTGGGCGAGTCGCGGCGCTTGTCGATGATCGCCAGCGAGCAGTTGAGGTACTTGGAGTAAGCCCGGGCCCGCTCCGTGCCGCCCGCGTCGGGAGACACGACCACGGTGTTGTCGCCCCCGAGGCCCTCGCGCTCGAAGGCGTCCCGGAGGATCGGCGTGGCGTAGAGGTGGTCGAAGGGGATGTCGAAGAAGCCCTGGATCTGCCCGGCGTGCAGGTCGACGGAGAGCACGCGCGTGGCACCCGCGGCCGACAGCAGGTCGGCGACGAGCTTGGCGGTGATCGGCGTGCGCGGCTTGACCTTGCGATCCTGCCGGGCGTAGCCGAAGTAGGGCACGATCGCGACGATCGCCCCGGCGCTCGCGCGCTTGAGGGCGTCGATCATGATCAACATCTCCATCAAGTTGTCGTTCGGCGGCGAGCAGGTCGACTGCACGATGAAGCAGTTGACCCCGCGGACGTTCTCGCCGATCTCGACGAAGATCTCGCCGTCCGAGAAGCGCGACACCTTCGAGTTGCCGACGTTGACGCCGACGTACTTGCAGATTTCGGTGGTCAGGGCAGGGTTGGCGTTGCCACCGAAGATCGAGATCAGCCGGTTCAAGTCGAGCTCCTCAGACGTCACGGGCGGGTGCAAAAAGACTGGGGCGGTAGGATTCGAACCTACGCATGTCGGTACCAAAAACCGATGGCTTTACCACTTGCCGACGCCCCAATGGCGGCTTTGCCCGCCAATCGCGCGCGGTTATAGGGGCACCACGCAGGCCTGTCAATCCTGCGTGAACTCCGCTAAGTCCCGAGATTCGCTACGCTTTTGTGGCTGATGCGCAGCGCTTTGGGCCCTCGGTGGGGCCCGCTGGGGAAGCGAGCGCGGTGTGAGCTTCTTCAGGGGCGGGAGCCCCCGAAATACGGAGTGGATCCGGGCCAAACCAGCACTACCGTCACCGGCGACCCATCCCCCGATGGGGCGAGCATGAGCTGGCTCGCCCGGGCTACACGGGGCATGTGGGCCTGGGGCGAAACCGCCCGGACGGCGTGATGGGCGCCTGCTCTTCGAAGAAAATCACGTGACCGACCTGCTCGCTTCAAAACGACCGTACAGCGGCCTCGCGTCCGTGCGACTTTTGCTTCCCACGACGGTCGAGGGTACCGTCCTCTGCGACGTGTAGGGGCTCTGTGCACGAGCTAGCACACAAGATCTGTCCAAACTGCGACGCGCGGGTTCAGGACGGGCATCGATTTTGTCCGGCCTGCGGGACCGATCTGTCCGAGGTCGAGAGCACCGACGGTGATCCTTACGTCGGTCGCGAGATTCACGGGCGATATCGCCTGGAGTCGCTGATCGGCGTCGGCGCGATGGGCCGCGTCTACAAGGCGGAGCAGACCGCGCTCAAGAAGGCATTCGCTGTCAAAATCTTGAGCCCGCAGCTGACCAACGACCCGGACTCGCAGGCGCGCTTCGCAAACGAGGCGCACAACGCCGCGAGCTTGAACCACCCCAACGTGGTCTCGGTCGTGGACTACGGCCGGACCAACGACGGCGTCACCTTCCTGGTGATGGAGTACATCGAGGGCCGCTCCCTCGAGCAGATCATCTATGACGAGCACCCGCTCCCGCGCGAGCGCGTCGCCGACCTGACCCTGCAGATCCTGGCCGCGCTGACCGAAGCCCACGGCCTCGGGATCCTCCACCGCGACCTCAAGCCCGAGAACATCCTGGTCCAGAGCCTGCGCACCCGCGGCGAGCTGCTCAAGGTGCTCGACTTCGGCATCGCCAAGCTCATGGACGAGTCGCCCAACGCCCAGGCGCGGCCGGGGCTGACGAGCCAGGGCGTGGTCTGCGGGACGCCCGAGTACATGTCGCCGGAGCAGGCCTGCGGCCTCAAGCTCGACCAGCGCTCGGACCTCTACGCCGTCGGCGTCATCCTCTATCAGATGATCACGGGGCGGCCGCCCTTCGAGTCGGAGATCGCCGTGGAGATCCTCCACCGGCACATCAACGAGGAGCCGATCCGGCCCAGCGAGCTCATGGGCACCGAGCCCGATCCGCTCGAGTCGGTGTGCCTGCGCGCCCTGGCCAAGGACCGCGAGGCCCGCTTCGACGACGCCGCCGCGTTCCGCGAGGCCGTGCTCGGCGCGACCCGCATGGGCACCTCGACGCAGATCCACTGCGCGAGCTGTGGCGCGGTGATGAAGGCCTCGGACCGCTTCTGCGCGTCCTGTGGCGCCGCGGCCCCCGACGGCATCAGCACCTTCCGGCATCCGGCCTCGGGCCAGCGCAAGGTCACCCGGCGCTCGACCCGTGCGCTGCGCCAAGCCACCGGTGAGGCCACCGCCGAGGTGCTGCTCCGGGCCATGCCCCAGCGCCTCGCCGGCGAGGCCGCGAACGCCCTGCTCGAGGCCGGACAGCAAAACCTCGACGCGCCCCGCCGCGGCCTGTTCGCGCAGGTCATCGCGGGCGGCGCGGGCATGGGCAAGACGCGGCTGCTCGACGAGTTCGCCGAGCGGGCCGAGAGCGCCGGCTGGCAGGTGGTCGCCGCGGGCTGCGAGCCGACCAGCGCGATGACGGCGCTGTGGCCGATCCGCGCCGCCGTGGGTCAGCTCCTCGACGTCGATCCGCGCACCGCCTCGCCCGGCGACATCGCCCGCGCGGCCAGCTTGATCGGCCTGTCCTACGAGTCCCTGCCCGGGCTCAACGAGCTGTTCGGCGTCGGCGTCGGCCTGGGCTCCATCGAGTACGCCGTGCGCCGCCGCGAGTGCTTCACCTCCGCGGTCCAGGCGCTGACCGAGAGCGCCGGCGGGCGGCCGCTGCTGCTCGTGTTCGACGACGTCGATCGCTGGGACGCGCCCTCGCGGCGGATCCTCCAGCAGCTCATCGGCGCCCACGTCAGCGTGCCGATCCTCGTGCTCATCGGCACGGCCGAGGCCGACCGGACCTGGCTGCGCAGCCCCGTCGTCGAGCTCGAGGCCCTCGACGCCGCGGCCATGGCCCAGTGGGCGACGGGCCTGAGCCAGGACGACTCGGGGATGATCGCGCGGCTGACCTCGCACGCGCCCCTGAGCCCCTTCGAGCTCGAGCTGGCCCTGCGCTGCCTGCCCCCCGAGGGCGAGCGCGTCAACTTCGAGGATGCGATCCGCGGGTGGCTGCAGCGCCTGTCCGGACCCGAGCGCCAGGTCCTCGAGCTCGCCGCGATCCTCGGCGAGCGGGCCGAGTACGACGACCTCGACGCCCTGCGCTCGGCCGACCCCACCGGCCAAGAGGGCGACGTCGCCCGGCACCTCATGGCGCTGCAGCAGGCCGGGCTGATGGTCCCCGTGGGCGAGGGCTCGTGGGCCTTCCGCAGCCGGCGGATCCGCGAGCTGGTCCTGTCGACGATCGAGCGCCGCCGCAGCAAGCACCTCCACCGCGAGGCCGCGATGCGCTCCGAGAGAGCTCAGCTCACGCCCACGGTCCGCGCCCTCTACCTGCTCCGCGCCCAGCCCGGGCGGGTCAGCGACGACCGCGGCCGGCTCAACACCGTCGAGCTCATCGAGGCCCTGCGCGAGGCGGCCGTCAGCGCCGTCGCCTCCTTCGACGATCCCAAGGCCGTGCGCCTGCTGAGGACCGCGCTCAAGGCTTGCCGGCGCCTGCCCGACGAAGAGCGCCTGCACCACGAGGCCAACCTCATCGCCGAGCTGGTCGATCCCTTCTGCTACACGGACCGCGTCGACGAGGCGGTCAGCACCCTGCGCAAGTTGATCCGCAGCGGCACGGTGCCCGAGAGCGAGCCCGAGCTGCAGCGCGCCCTGGGCCGCTGCCTGGTCCGCAAGAAGGACTGGGCCGGGGCCATCGAGGCCTACCAGCGCGCCCTCGGCCCGCTCATCGCCCAGGGGCGCCAGCGCGTGCTCTTGCAGCTCTACGCCGACCTCGCCCGAGCTCGGGACGCCTTCGGCCAGCACGACAAAGCCCTCGCCGAGCTGCGCGAGGGCCTGGACATGTGCACCTTGGGCGACGGCCCGCGGGCCAACCTCGACGTGTCGATGTGGCGCTACCTGCTGACCTTCGCCGAGCTCTACGAGCGCGGCGGTCAGCTCAAGCAGGCGCGGGTCTGGGCGGAGCACGGGCTGTTCCAGGCCGAGCGGCGCAACGAGGACCTCGGCCGCATGCGCGCGCACGAGACGATCAGCCGGCTGCTCCGCGCCCTGGGCCAGCACATGCTCGCCGAGCAGCACGTCGGCCGCGGCCTCGAGGTCGCGCGCAAGCTGGGCGACCGCCGGACCAGCGCGCAGCTGCTGCTCCTGCGCGCGCACCTGCGTGCCAGCTCCGGGCGCATCGACGACGCGCGGCGCTTCCTCGACGAGGCCTGGCGCCTGGCCGAGCTGCTCGAGTGGGCGCGGGGCATGGACATGGCCGATCGCGCCCGGGCCGAGCTCGACGGCAAATAGCCCACGTGCAACCCGCTTGCGATTCGCGCAATAGGGGCGCGCTCTGGCCTTCTTCGCGACGCAGTGGGCACGGAGTTTCAGGCGAACAATTGAGTCAAGGCACGGCGTCGACGCCGTCTTCGGGCCTCGAGCTGAGCCTGAATTGCGACGCTGGAAAACAGCCCAATGTGGGTCACGAGCCCGTCTACGGCCGTTTGGCGAGGCATCCCCGCCGGCCGAGCCGTCCGCGAGTTTGTGCTAGGGTCCCGCGGCTAGGGTCCCAAACGCCCGCAGAGAATCAACATGCCAGCTCGACGTCGTTCCCCCCTGTTGCGCCTCGCCCTCGGCTGCGCCCTCGTCACGCCCCTCGCTGGCGCGTTGATCGTGGCCCCGGCCGTCCACGCCAAGAAGAAGTCCAAGCAGGACTCGCTGAAGATCAGCCTCGACATCAAGGACTTCACCCTGGACAACGGGATGGAGGTCTACGTCATCGAGGACGACTCGACGCCGGCGTTCAACATCAACATCACCTACGACGTGGGCTCCCGCGACGAAGAGGTCGGGCACACGGGCTTCGCCCACTTCTTCGAGCACATGATGTTCCAGGGCAGCCAGAACCTGCCCGACAACGCCATCGGTGAGTACACCGAGCGGGCCGGCGGCAACATCAACGCCGCGACCTCCTTCGACCAGACCTTCTACTACCACAACATCCCGAGCCAGTACCTCGACATGGTGCTGTGGGGCGAGGCCGACCGCCTGGCCAACCTCGAGATCACCAAGGAGGCCTTCGAGGCCCAGCGCGCCGCCGTCAAGTCCGAGAAGGACCGCGGCGACAACCAGCCCTTCGCCAAGGGCATCGAGCAGATGATCGGCGAGCTGTTCGAGGGCACGCCCTACTCGCACATGCCGATCGGCTACCTCGAGGACCTCGACAACGCCAAGCGCGAGGACGCCGAGGCCTTCTTCAAGACCTACTACAAGCCCAGCAACGCCGTGATGGTCATCGTCGGCGACGTCGAGTTCGAGAAGGTCAAGGAGCGGGTCACCCACTACTTCGGCGAGATCCCCAAGGGCGACCCCAAGCCCCCGGTGGTCGAGTTCGAGGTCAAGCGGGGTCGCAAGATCGAAAGGCAGGTCAGCGACGACAAGGCCCAGCAGACCCAGTGGATCTGGGCCTGGCCGACCGTCGGCGACGATCACCCCGACCGCGCCGCCATCGAGCTCCTCGGCAACATCCTGTTCGGCGGCCAGTCCTCGCGCGTGCCCAAGCTGATGACCGACGACAAGAAGTGGACCGCCTTCGCTGGCGGCGGCCACCTGTTCGCCTTCCGCGACGCGGGCGCGATGCTGTTCTTCGGCGTGCCCACGACCGAGGGCGAGAAGCACCTCGACGAGGTCAAGACGGCGCTCGCCGGTGAGCTCGACAAGGTCGCCAAGAAGGGCGTCAGCTCCAAGGAGCTCGAGAAGGCCGTCAACGCCCAGCTGATGCAGACCATCTCGACCTTGCAGACCAACGCCGGCCGGGCGATGGCCGTGGCCAACGGGGCGCTGTTCTACGACGACCCCAAGCGCGTGCTGACCGACATGGACCGCTACTCCGAGGTGACCACCAAGGACATCAAGCGCGTCGCCCAGACCTACTTCAACGACAACTGGGTCTTTTACGAGATGGTGCCCGCGAACAAGGCGAGCAAGTGACCTGCCGACTGGCCGCGACCAAGGACAAACCCATGACCCGCACCAAGCTTTCGCTCACCAGCTCCCTCGCCAGCCTCGCCCTGCTCGGCTCCCTCGCCGCCGGCTGCGACAAGAACCAGCCCGACCTCGAGCCGCCCCAGGACGACGGGACCGCCCAGACCGAGCCCGAGGCCGACCCCGAGCCCGCGCGCGTCTACCCCGAGCCGCCCGCGCCCACCGAGCAGCGCCCGGTCAACTTCCCCGAGGTTCAAAAGTACGAGCTGCCCAACCGCCTGTCGGTGATCATCGTCGAGAACCACGAGGTCCCCCTCGTCGACGTGCAGCTCGTCGTCAAGGCCGGCACCATCCACGGCGAGCTCGTCGCCGGGATGACCGCCTCGATGCTCACCGAGGGCACCAAAAAGCGCACCAAGGCCAAGATCGACGAGTCCATCGAGCAGGTCGGTTCGAGCCTCAGCGCCGGCGCCGGCGAGGAGAACGCGTTCATCACCACCCGCGTGATGACCCCCGACCTCAAGCTCGCCCTCGACCTGGTCAACGACGTCGTCCAGAACCCCAAGTTCGACGACGAGGCCCTCGGCAAGCTCAAGGAGCAGCAAAAGACCGCGGTCAAGGGCGAGAAGTCCGACGGCGGCGCCCTGGCCCAGCGCCTGGTCTCGCAGGTGCTCTACCCCAAGGGTCACCCCTACGCCCAGCCGTGGTCGAGCGACGCCGACATCGACGGCGTCACGGCCGAGAGCCTGCGCGAGTTCCACAAGACCTGGTACCGGCCCAACAACGCCTACCTGATCCTCTCGGGTGACGTGACCAAGGCCGACGTCGAGAAGCTCGTCGAGAAGACCCTCGGCAAGTGGAAGCCGGCCGAGTCCTTCCCGAGCCACCCCCTCGAGACCTTCAAGCCCGAGGACTACCAGGGCGCCGTGCCCACCGAGCTGACCGTCCACATCGTGGACCGCAACCAGATCAGCTCGGACATCATCATCGCCAACATCAACTCGGTCGCCCGCAACAGCCCCGAGTGGCACAAGATGGCCGCGGTCACCAAGCTGTTCGGCGGCGGCATGAGCTCGCGTCTGTTCCGCGACATCCGCGAGGACAAGAAGCTCACCTACAACATCAACTCCTTCCAGTCCTCGCAAAAGGCCGTCGGCGCCTTCGCGATCGTGACCCAGACGAAGGAGGCCGGTGAGATGCTCGGCCTGCTCTTCGACCACGTCGAGCGCCTGCGCACCAGCGACCCCAGCGAGACCGAGTTCAACGCCACCGTGAACAACATGGCGCTGAGCTTCCCGCTGCAGATCGAGACCGCCGGTCAGATCGCCGGCAAGGTCCGCACCATGCAGACCTACGGCCTGCCGGACGACTACTACAACACCTACATCGACGACGTCCGCGCCATCACCATGGCCGACATCCAGGCGACCGCGGCCAAGCACATCCACCCCATCCCGGTGATCGTGATCGTCGGCAAGGCGATGAAGGTCGAGAAGCAGCTCAAGGACGTGAAGGCGCTCGAGGGCGCGAAGATCATCAAGTACAACACCGAGCTCCAACCGATTTGAGCAGTCTTCATGCTCGAGAAAGTCGCCCCCACTCGGGGGCGATTTTCGTTGGTTGCGGAGTCTAAATCTCGAGCTCGATCAGCCGGGCTTCCCCGCTGGCGATCACCCCCAAGCTCAACCGCTCGCCGTAGACCTGCACGTCGACCGCCCGGGGACTCAAGGCCTCCGGATCCGCGACGTTGAAGGGCGCCGGAGCCCAGTCGAAGCTCAGCACCTCGACCAGCTCCCCAAAGGACGCTGCCCCGAGCTCCACCCGCCCGAGGTGCACCGTCGCTGCGCCGGCGTCTTCGATGTCCTCGACGATGCAAAAGCAAGGCGGCTCCGGCGGCGGGTCCGGATCCTTCGGGTCGGTGGCGCAGTGCTTCACCCAGCTCGTCGTCCGCAGCCGCTGCTGCCGAATCCACGCGACCCACAGCCGCCCCTGGCGATCCCGAGCCACGGCCGCCGCGTCCGTCTCGACCCCGACGCGATCGTCGACGCAGGGATCCCCGCAGCTGTCCGCCTCGGCGTCGTACTCGGGCGTGAAGCAGATCGGCGGCAGCGCGGGGGTGTCGGGGATCGCCACGGACACCCCCGGCCCCACGAGGGAAAAGCCCTCGTCCAGGCCAACGAGCGCGACGGGCTCGAGGCTGTCGTCCTGGCCGCCGGCTTGATAGGCGGGCCCTGCCTTGCGCGCGAGGGCCCAGCTCGTGGGCGCCTGGCTCAGCCCGTCGAGCAAGACCACGCCTTCGCTGTCGTCGACGCCGAGGTGGGCGCGCAGGCTCTCGCCCAAAACGCGCAGGTCGAGCTCGAGGTCGTCGCGGGTGAGGCTGTGCGGGCCGTGGCTCTGGTTTTGGCTCGGACTCTGGCGCAGGGTCTCGATCCAGGCGGCCTCGGCCTCGAGGTCGTCGCTGGGCGCTTCGAGCAGGTGGTAGCGGGAGCCGGCCTCGGTGAACCACGCGTGGACCCGGCCCTCGGCGTCGACCTCGAGGCCGAGCAGGTCGAGCCAGGCTTGCTGACTCGTGAGCGGCTCGCCAAAGTACACGCCGCCCACGCTCGGGCGCAGCAGCCACAGCAGCTGGCGGTCGTCGAGGGTCCCGCCGACGTCCACGCCCGCGAGCAGGACGCGGCCGAGGCCGTCGGGGACGAGGTGGGGATCGACCAGGGGCAGCTGGGGCACGGGGACCTGCTCGGCGACGCTGCCGCTGCCCTGGCCGTCGGCGCGGAACAGGTAATTGCCGTTGAAGCTCGCCGTGCTCAGGTGCACGCCCGCCTCACCGCCGGCTACGCGCAGGGTCTGGTCGCCGAAGTAGGGGTCGTCGGGGCAGGTGATCCGCAGGTCGCGGACGAGGGCGCAGGCTCCGTCGGGGCAGCTGGGCGTGGGCGTGGGTTCACCCAGACGCACGCGCTCGAAGAAGGCGCAGGGCGGGGGCTGCTCGTCGACGGGGGCGGCGTTGGTGCCCCCGCCAGGATCGGGGATCACCTCCTCTTCGGCAGGGACGCACGCGAACGTGAGCGTGACGACGCCCAGCCAGGGCCCAAAGCGACGCATGCAGGGAAGTTGCCACGGGAACGGGGCGTCGAGCGAGGGCGAAGCTGCGCAACTCTCCGGGACATGGAGGGACAGAACTGGCGAGCTCTCGCGCTCCTCGATACAAACCCCGAGAACACCATGTGCGGCATCATCGGCTACACCGGCTCCCGTCCTTGCGCCCCCTTGCTCGTGGAGGGGCTGCGCCGCCTCGAGTACCGAGGCTACGACTCGGCGGGGGTTGCGATCCTCGACCCCTCGCGCACGCCGACGACCGCCGTGACGCGCTGTGAAGGCAAGATCGCCGCGCTCGCCGGGCGCCTCGAAGCCGAGCCCATCTCGGGCACGACGGGCATCGGGCACACGCGCTGGGCGACCCACGGGCGGCCCTGCGAGGCCAACGCCCACCCCCAGCGGTCCGGGCGCGTGTGCGTGGTCCACAACGGGATCATCGAGAACCACGGCAAGCAGCGCGAGGCCCTGCGCGCGCGCGGCCGGAGCTTCGCCAGCGAGACCGACACCGAGGTCATCGCCCACCTCATCGACGAGCTCTACGACGCCCGCGCGGCCGAGGGCGGCCCGGTCGATCTGCTCGAGGTCGTGCGCGCGGCCCTGGCTCAGCTCGAGGGCGCCTACGCCGTCGGCGTCGTCCACGACGAGCACCCCGGGACGGTCGTCGCGGCGCGCCAGGCTTCGCCGCTGTTGGTCGGCCTGGGCGACCAGGATCGCGAGCCCGAGTGCTTCATCGCCTCGGACGTGTCCGCGATCCTCGAGCACACGCGCACGGTCGTCGACCTCGAGGACGGCGACATCGTGCGCATCGGCGCGGGCGGGATCGAGGCCCACCTCGACGCCGCTGGCGAGGTCGTGCGTCGGGGCAAGCGGCGCATCGACTGGAGCCCGCTGGCCGCCGAGAAGCAGGGCTTCAAGCACTTCATGCTCAAGGAGATCTTCGAGCAGCCCCGGGCGGTCCGCGACACGCTGATCGGCCGGCTGCGCAGCGAGGACGCCAGCCCCTCCCTCGAGTTCGCCGAGCTCGACGCCCGCGTGGACGTGCGCGCCCTGGCCGAGCGCCACAAGATCACCATCGTCGCCTGCGGGACCTCGTGGCACGCGGCCCTGGCCGGCAAGTACCTCATCGAGCAGCTCGCGCGCATCCCCGTCGAGGTCGATCTGGCCAGCGAGTTCCGCTACCGCGAGCCCATCGTCCGCGAGGGCGACCTGGTCCTGGCGATCTCCCAGTCCGGCGAGACCGCCGACACCAAGGCCGCGCTCCAGGAGGCCCAGCGCCTCGGCGCCACGGGCCTGGCGATCTGCAACGTCGTCGACTCCTCGATCGCGCGCCTGGCCGACGTGGTGCTCTACACCCACGCCGGCCCCGAGATCTCCGTGGCCTCGACCAAGGCCTTCACCACCCAGCTGACCATGCTCAGCATGCTGGCGATCCACCTCGGCAAGCAAAGCGGGGCGATGGCCGACGCGCGCGCCCAGGCCCTGCTCGAGGGGCTGCGCGAGATGCCCGTGGCGATCGACGCCGTGCTCGGGGTCCAGGCGGCGATCAAGATCATCGCCCGGCGCTGGGTCGGCGCCCGCGACTGGCTCTACCTCGGCCGCGGGCTGAGCTTCCCCGTCGCCCTCGAGGGCGCGCTCAAGCTCAAGGAGATCAGCTACGTGCACGCCGAGGGCTACGCCAGCGGCGAGATGAAGCACGGGCCCATCGCGCTCATCGACGACAGCGTGCCCGTGGTCGTGCTCGCCCTCGAGGGGCCGGGCTACCACAAGACCCTCGCCAACCTCGAAGAGGTGCGCAGCCGCGGCGGCAAGATCATCGCCGTGGCGACCGCAGGCGACGACGCCATCGGCGACGTGGCCGATGACGTCATCTTGGTGCCCAAGGTCGACGCCTTCTTGCAGCCGATCCTCGCGTCCGTGCCCCTGCAGCTCCTGGCCTATCACGTGGCCGACCTCAAGGGCACGGACGTCGACCAGCCGCGCAACCTGGCGAAGTCCGTGACGGTCGAGTAGGCGCGGGCGCTCAGACCGTCGAGCAGAACGCGGCTTCGTACATGCAGTCGCCGTAGGCGGGGCGGGCCCGCGGACGGGATTGCGGGGGATCTCGATTTTTGAACGCGCGAGCCTCGCGCCTTGCTCCAAGCAGGTCCGCGTGCTTGGCGCAGCCGCCACGAAGAGGCATGGAGCGCTCTCTGGCCGCAAAATTCACCTCGATATTGAAATCAAAATTCACTTCTTGATCGAGCTTCGGCGTCCCGCTATACCGATCTCAGACGTTGAAAAAGACTTTCAACGCCAGGACGGAGCCAACCCCGCATGCTCGTATGCATCTGTAAAGGAGTCTCGGACCGCCGCATCAACGAAGAGATTCGGCGCGGCGCCTGCAGCCTTCGGCAGATCCAAGACGGCTGCCAGGCGGGCACGGACTGCAAGGCCTGTGTTCGGCAGATTCGGCAGATGCTCACCACCCAGGCCCGAGCGCCGCGAGCTTCCTCCGAAGCCAGCTGAGCCGACCGAAGTCGATAGCAGTTTTCATCTCGGCCCTCGCGGATCTCGAATCCCGGGGGTCGATGAAATTGGGTCTCAGTCGCGAGCGGGCAGCTCGAGTGCCATCGCAATTCAGCGATTGCAAGGCGCGTTTGCGCTGATAGCTTGGCGCTTCATGAAGGGCAGCACCAAGGTCATCGAGCTTCTCAACGAGGTCCTCACGGCGGAGCTCACGGCGATCAATCAGTACTTCATTCACGCGAAGATGCTGAAGAACTGGGGCTTCAACAAGCTCGGGGATCACGTCTACCGCGAGTCCATCGACGAGATGAAGCACGCCGACGAGATCATCGAGCGGATCCTCTTCCTCGACGGGATCCCCAACCTCCAGCGCCTGGGCAAGGTCAACGTCGGCGAGACCGTGCCCGAGCAGTTCAAGCTCGACCTCGACATGGAGTACGCGGCCCACGAGCGCTTCAACCGGGGCGTCGCGCTGTGCCGCGACGAGGGCGACAACGGCACCCGCGACCTGCTCGAGCGCCTGCTGGTGTCCGAGGAGGACCACGTCGACTGGCTCGAGACGCAGCTCAACCTGATCTCGACGCTGGGTGAGACGGCCTACCTGGCCGAGCAGATGTGAGCCGCGGACAACCCCGCTGAACCAACGAAGAAGGCCCGCACGCGCGGGCCTTCTTCGTTGGTTGGAGGGGCGCCGGCTCAGGCCTCGAGGGCCGGGCGCTCTTCGGGCTGACCGGCGGCGACGGTGCGCCGGGCGAGCCACAGGGCCAAGACCGCGTTGCCCGCGAGCCACAGCCGATCCCAGCCCGCGCCGCCGGGGATGCCCTCCATGAGGGTCGGCAGGACCACGGCGCCGTGCACGAGGATCGCGGCCCAGCCGAGGCTCAGGCCGGCGAGCAGGCCGCGCAGGCGCTCGACCTGCAGCAGGGTCAGGGTCAGCAGCAGGGGAATCAGCGCAGACAGGAACAGGCCCGAGCCGATCCACGTGGTCGCCGTGCCGGCGGCGTAGGCCAGCGGGGTCGTGAACGCGCCGACGGCCAGGCCCGCGCCAGCGGCGAGGCCGAGGCCCGCGCCCAGCTTGCGACCGACGGAGCTGCCCGGGCCCGCGCCGAGGCCGGTCGCCACGCCCGCGAAGCCCAGACCGGCGAAGCCGAGCAGCGCGAGCAGGCCCGCGAAGCCGATGCGCTCACCCCGGTAGCCGACCAGGCTGTTGCCCTGGGCCTTGCCCTTGGCCGCGAGCACGGCCTTCTCGGCGTCGATGATGCCCGCGCCGTACTCCCGGTCCCAGTTCTTCTTGTTGGGATGGACGGCGGTGTTCTTCATGATCCGCTCGACCTCCTTGGGGTTGGTGACGCCCGAGGCGACGACCAGGCCGGCCACGCCGGCGGCGTGGGGCGAGGCCATGGAGGTGCCCTGGAACCACAGGTAGTCGTTGCGCGAGGGGTCCTGAATCCGAATGGTGTTCTGGAGGACGCCGTCGGGGTGGCCGTCGCCGTTCTTGTCGCTGCGGGTGTCGCCGCCCGGGGCGGAGATGTCGAGCTGCTTGCCCCAGTTGGAATAGAAGGTCCGCTTGCCGCTCCAGTCCGTGGCCGCGACGGCGACGGAGCCCTCGTAGGCGGCGGGGTAGGAGACCCGCGAGCGCTTCTCGTTGCCCGCCGCGCACACGACGGTCACGCCCTTTTCGTGGGCGTAGAGGACCGCCTTGGCCATGACCCGCGAGGGCAGGGGGCCGCCGAGGCTCATGTTGATGACGTCGGCGTCGTTGTCCGCGGCGTAGCGGATCGCGTTGGCGATGGACGCCACGGAGCCGCCCCCGCTCGCGCCGAGGACCTTGAGCGGCATGATCTTGGCCTGGTGGGCGACCCCGGCCACGCCGATGCGGTTGTCCGTGGCCTGGGCGATGGTCCCGGCCACGTGGGTGCCGTGGGCGTGGTCGTCGAGGCCCTCGGGCAGGCCGTTGTTCACGAAGGTCTCGCCGTGGACGAACTCGATGCCGGCCAGATCCGGCACGGCCCGGGCGTCGACGTTCTTCCAGCGCAGGTCCTTCCAGGCCACGCCGGTGTCGATGACGGCCACCGTCGCGCCCTTGCCCCGGGTGTGCGTCCACGCCTCGGGCGTGTTGATGGCGTCGAGGTGCCACTGCAGCGGGTACATGGGGTCGTTGGGCTCAAAGCGCGGGCGCCGGGGCTTGGCGATGTCCGCGTCATCGTCGAGCTCTCCGAGCTCTCCGGTCACGGCCACGAGCGCGTCGTCGGGCAGGGAGTAGCTGACGTCGGCCTCCATGCCCTCGATGAGCTCGGCGTACTGGGACAGCGCGTGGTCCCCGGAGCGCAGCTCGTCCTGGAAGCGCTGCAGCGCTTGGGGGGTGCCGTGGACGCGCCACAGGTGCTCGGTCTCGGAGTAGAAGCCCGCGGGCTCCGCGGTCAGCCCGGGGATCGCGTCGATCGCCGCCATCAACTCGGCGAGCTGGGCCTCGCTCCCGCCCTCGCCGCGTTCGGGCTCGACGAGGTCGAGGAGCAGCTGTCGCCCGTCCTGCCCGGCCTCGAGCTCCTGGGCGATGGTCGCCTCGTCGATCGCGGCGGCGGACAGGCCCTCGTCGCGGTCGTGGTGTTGCCAGGCCAGGAGGCAGCTGAGGCCAAAGAGAGCGGTTCCTGCGAGGACGGTGGGAGCGTTGGAGCGACGTTTCATGGTGGTGGCGGTCCGGAGACTCGAAATTATAGGGGATGGCGGCTGCCATGCACGGAGGGGACCGCGAAACTCCCTTCGCCCCGAGGCCACGCGCGCGTTGTCGACTGTTCAGAGGCCGCGCGCAGGGTCTGAGGGCGCCGTGCGGGCCCTCCTCGGATGGGCGGCCGTCGTCGCGGGGTCGCGGCGGACCCACGACAGACCTGCCATGGACCTGCCATGGACCTGGGACGTGCGCGCTCACCCGAGCACGCGCCGACTCGCGCCCAAAGCAGCGCGCGTTCGTGTTACTGATGCAACGCTGGTCGGCCCCGGAGCGGGGTCGACCCCGTCCCCATGTCCGTGGTCGTACGCCAGCAGCTCCGAGGATCGAGGGTCCCCGTGTTCGCGTGCTCGGTTCGTACGGCCCCAGCGAGGAGCACACCTTGAAAGTAGGCATCCCCAAGGAGGTCTTCCCCGGCGAGCGCCGGGTGGCGACCACTCCAGAGACATCCAAGCGCCTGCAAAAGCTCGGCTTCGAGGTCCTCGTCGAGTCCGGCGCGGGCGCGAAGGCGGACTTCTCCGACGAGTCCTACGTCGAAGCTGGCTGCACCATCATCGAGACCGCCGAGAAGCTGTGGGCCGAGGCCGACGTGATCGTCAAGGTCCGCGAGCCCATGGACCACCCGGAGCTCGGCAAGCACGAGGCCGAGCTGCTGACCGCCGACAAGCTGCTGATCAGCTTCATCTGGCCGGCCCAGAACGAGGCCCTGGTCGAGAAGCTGAAGGCGAGCGGCGGGACGGTCGTGGCCATGGACGCGATCCCCCGGATTTCGCGGGCGCAGAAGATGGACGCGCTCTCGTCCATGGCCAACATCGCCGGCTACCGGGCGGTGGTCGAGGCCGCGCAGCACTTCGGCAGCTTCTTCACCGGCCAGTTCACGGCCGCCGGCAAGGTCCCGCCCGCGCGGGTCCTGGTCATCGGCGCGGGCGTGGCTGGTCTGGCGGCGATCGGCGCCGCTCGAGGCCTCGGCGCCATCGTCCGCGCCTTCGACACGCGCCCGGCGGTCAAGGAGCAGGTCGAGTCCATGGGCGCCGAGTACCTGACCCTCGAGTTCGAGGAGGACGGCACCGGAGCCGGCGGCTACGCGAAGGTCATGACCGAGGCCTTCATGAACGCCGAGCGCGAGCTGTTCGAGGAGCAGGCCAAGAAGGTCGACATCATCGTCACCACGGCGCTGATCCCCGGCAAGCCGGCGCCCTTCCTCATCACCGAGAAGGCGCTGCAGAACATGCGCGAGGGCTCGGTGGTCGTGGATCTGGCGGCCGAGCGCGGCGGCAACTGCCCGCTGGTCACCGCCGACGAGGTCACGACCAAGCACGGCGTGACCCTCATCGGCTACACCGACCTGCCCAGCCGCATGGCCAACGTGGCCTCGAACCTCTACGGCAACAACATCTTCCACCTGCTCGACGACATGGGCGGGGCCGAGGGCTTCAAGGTCGACGAGGACGACGAGGTCGTGCGCGGGGCGCTGATCCTCAACAAGGGCGAGATGCGCTGGCCGCCGCCCAAGATCGAGCCCTCGCCCAAGGCCGCGCCCAAGCCCGAGGCCAAAAAGGACGCGCCCTCGACCCCGGCTCCGGCCCCGGCGGCGTCCAAGCCCAAGAAGAAATCCAGCGGCCACCACGGCCCGCCCGTGACCGAGCCCAAGTGGTGGCCGATCATCGTCGGCGGCATCGCGCTGCTCGGGGTCGGCCTGAGCGACAACCCCGACTTCCTGACGCACTTCACCGTCTTCGTCCTGGCCTGCTTCATCGGCTACCAGGTCGTGTGGAACGTGGCCCCGGCCCTGCACACCCCGCTGATGTCGGTGACCAACGCGATCTCCGGCATCATCATCGTCGGCGGCATGCTGCAGCTGGGCGGGGACATCGGCAGCCCAGCCCTATGGCTGGGCGCCGCCGCCATCTTCTTCGCAACCATCAACATCGCGGGGGGCTTTTTGGTCACCCAGCGGATGTTGAAGATGTTCACGAAATAGGAGACCGACCATGTTGCCCGCAGGACTCCTCACCGTCTCCTACATCGCCGCTGGCGTGCTGTTCATTCTGTCCCTGGGTGGCTTGTCCAACCAGGAGACCGCCGGCCGCGGAAACACCTACGGCATCCTCGGCATGGTGGTCGCGATCCTCGCGACCCTCGGCGCCGTCGTGGGTGGCTTCCCGGATCAGCCCGTCAGCCTGACCACCTCCGGCATCGGCGTGCTGGCGGTTGCGATCTTGCCCGCCGCGGTCATCGGCGCGACCTTGGCCGCGCGCGTGGGCATGACCTCCATGCCCGAGCTCGTCGCGATCTTGCACAGCTTCGTCGGCCTGGCGGCCGTGCTCGTCGGCGTCTCCAGTTACCTCGGCCCCATCGAGACCCTCCACGGCGCCGAGAAGCTCACCCACGAGATCGAGATCTTCGTCGGCGTGTTCATCGGCGCGATCACCTTCACCGGCTCGGTCATCGCCTTCCTCAAGCTGCGCGGCAGCATCTCGGGCAAGCCGCTGATGTTGCCCGCGCGCCACGCCCTCAACGTCGCCATGGTCGTGGGCTGCGTGGTCCTCGGCTACATGTTCGTGGGCCACGACGACCCCTCGGGCGGCCGGCTGTGGCTGCTGATCATGGCGGGCATCGCCGGGATCATCGGCGTGCACATGGTCATGGCGATCGGCGGCGCGGACATGCCCGTGGTCGTGTCCATGCTCAACAGCTACTCGGGCTGGGCGGCGGCCGCCGCCGGCTTCATGCTCGAGAACGACCTGCTGCTGGTCACCGGCGCCCTCGTCGGCAGCTCCGGCGCGATCCTCTCGTACATCATGTGCGCGGCGATGAACCGCTCGTTCATCTCCGTCATCCTCGGCGGCTTCGGCACCGACGGTGGCGGCGGCGGCAGCAAGCCCAAGGAGGGCGCGGGGCTCGGCCGCGACGACGTCACCGAGTTCGACGTCGAGGAGACCGTGGCGATGCTGCGCGAGGCCAAGAGCGTGGTCATCGTCCCCGGCTACGGCATGGCCGTCGCCCAGGCCCAGCACTCCCTGTCCGAGGTCGTGAAGATCCTGCGCAAGGCCGGCACCGAGGTGCGCTTCGCCATCCACCCCGTCGCCGGTCGCCTCCCGGGCCACATGAACGTGCTCTTGGCCGAGGCCAACGTGCCCTACGACATCGTGCTCGAGATGGACGAGATCAACGACGACCTCCCGGACACGGACGCCGTCATGGTCATCGGCGCCAACGACATCGTGAACCCCAGCGCCCAGACCGACCCCGACAGCCCCATCGCCGGCATGCCCGTGCTCGAGGTGTGGCTGAGCAAGACCGTGGTCGTCATGAAGCGCGGCATGGCCAGCGGCTACGCCGGCGTGCAAAACCCGCTGTTCTTCAAGGAGAACACGCGGATGCTGTTCGGCGACGCCAAGAAGAACGTCGACGCGATCTTGGGCGAGCTCCGGGACTGACCCGAGACTCCCTTCGCACAGGCGGCTCCCAGATGGGGGCCGTCTTTGCGTTTGGATCGGCAAGATTGGCTGGAGGCTGCTGCGTGTCGTGCACCCGTGGCCTTCGAGAGCCATGGGGAGCGCGGGCGCGGGCTGGGCATGTCGATTGCAGCTAGACCTTGCGCATGCCCCGGACTGCCCGCGAGCCCGACCGCGCCTCGAGCACCTCGACTGGCAAGGCGATCACCCATGCACCCGAGCGTAGCCCGGGTGAGGAGCGCGAGGCGCTCCAGGAGCTCGCGGACGCGAGCGCGCCGGTCAAGGTCCTCGAGCGCCTGCAGCTCCTCGCGGACGAGGGCGTGGGCGGGTCTCGCTCGCGGAGCCAGTCCCTGGCCATCGCCCGGGACGGGGTCTCGGGCAGCGCCGGCGACTACCCGCACCGCGGGCAGATCCAGTCGGCCTTTGGGCGCCACAGCATCGGCGGGATCCAGGGCCACACCGACCAACTCGCGCACCTGGCCTCGAAGGGCCTGGGCGCCCGCGGCTACTCGGTGGGGGAGCACGTCGGCTTTCGCTCGTCCTCGCCGAGCGTGTTCGAGGCGACCCACGAGGCGGTCCACTACCTGCAAAAGCGCGCGGGGCTGAGCCTGCCCGGGGGGATGGGGCGGGCCGGCGACGCCCACGAGCAGCAGGCCAACGCCGTCGCCGGGGAGGTCGCCGCGGGTCGGGGCGTGGAGGGCATGCTCGACCGCGGGCTCGGGTCTGGGTCTGGGTCTGGTTCGAGCTCGGGCGCCGAGGGCCTGCAGCTGCTCGGCGAGAAGGAGGCCCTGGCGTCGACGCGCGGGATGGCCGTGGCCAACCTCAAGAGCAGCTTCAAGTCGACGGGCGGCAAGTCCTACGGCCGCTTCAAGTTCGCGTCGACGACCCTGTCCGATCGCTACAACTTCGGCCGCGTCCTGCAGCAGCTGATCATCCGGACCCAGGCCACGGTCACCAACAAGGCCCAGGCCACGACCTGGAAGACCAACAACCGCACCCACCTCAACCGCTTTTTGTTCGAGGCCCTCGACACCGGCATGTGCCGTCAGCTGTCCGAGGTCGTCGCCTCGCGCCTGGTCGAGTCGACCACGGGGCAGTGGGTCTACATCCTCGGGGCCACGGGGGCGTCGGGGGCCTCGGACAACCACGCCTTCGTGATCACCAGCCCCACCCAGCTGCCCTCGCGTCGGGACGTGCACCTGGGCAAGCTCCTCAACCTCGGCAACCTGTCGAGCGACGAGCTGATGGTCGCCGACGCCTGGGACAACCACAAGTACATGAACCTGGACCGCTACCTGCGCAAGGAGCACCACCAGCTCGGCGACAACGACCTCGACCGAGACCGGCTGAACGTGGAGTTCGAGGAGCAGGCCCGGGGCCAGGCGGCGTTCACCGCCCGCTTCCCCGCGGCGCTCATCCAGGGGATCCACCAGGCCGCCACGGGCTCCTTCGAGCGCTTCGAGAGCGAGCACTCGAGCGAGTACAAGGCGATGAAGAAGGACCAGACCGGGGCCTACTTCGACTTCCCGCGCAAGGAGAACCTGAGCATCGAGCACGACGACGCGGCCCGGCTCTACGCCATGACCCAGGGCGAGAGCAACAACGTGCGCCGTCAGGCCTTCCTCAACTGGGCCGCAGACCTCCGGGGCCGGCGCATGGACTGGAACCACGGCAGCGCCCGGGCGAGCTTCAAGTACATGCTCTCGGAGAACCGGCTCAAGGTCCACGCCCGGGCGCTGCTCGACGCCATCGACCTGAACAACGAGAACGTGCCCCGGGCCATCGACGGGGCGGATCTGTGGCGCTACATCAAGTACGCCAAGCTCGACAAGAACCGCGCCGCACAGGCGCGGCGGAAGCTGGTCCAGTCCATGAGCGACACCCAGGTGACCGAGCTCCAGGCGGCGGCGGGGGACAACAAGTACAACAGCTTGATCGCGCCCTTCGTCGCCCGCGACACCCAAGAGGAGACGACGCTCTAGCAGTCGCCCACCCCGGCCGCGCCGGGACCCATGATCCACGAAAGCATCGTCCACGGACTCAGCTGGCGCTGAACCCGTGGGCGGCTGCCTTTCTCGGTAGGACATCGGAGAAGTCATCGCGGCTCCTCGCGCCGTGGATTTTCATCGAGATCGCGGAGCCAAAACGCCGCTGTGGTGGATCCCACCGCAAGTTTTGGCGACAAAGAGCTCGGGCGAAAAGACCAAGCGAGGTGTCGTGAGGACTTCTCCGATGTCCTGCTAGCCAGAGCCCCGCCGCAGGGCCTTGGGTCGGCGCGGCTTGCCTGAGCCCGCGCCCGACTCCACGGGCTTGGCCAGCACGATGTTGCGCCCGGCCTGGTCGCCCTGGGAGTAGGCCTCGTTGCGCCGCGCCCCGCTCCGGCGCACGGTCTGGACCCGGGGGTAGCGGCGGCGAAAGTACTGGTCGAGGTCCGGCGCGGGCACCCAGACCAGGCCCTGCTCGCCGAAGCGCGCGCTTTGTTTGTCGAGCTTGGCCTCGAAGCCGCCCATGACCCCGGCGAGGAAGGCCTGGCGGTCGCGGTTGGAGCTGCGCCCGGTCTCGCGCCTGTAGTCCCGCCACAGGCGCAGGGCCGTGGCCGAGAGGAAGGCGTGGACGTGCTCGGCCATCTGCAGGTTGTGCTCGAGGCCGACGATCTCGAACACGCTGCCGCGCTTGCCCTCGCGGGGGCGGTAGACGGGGATCCAGATACCCTCGACGAAGAAGTACTCGGTCAGGATGTGGGCCAGGCGGCGGTCGTGCTCGAGGATGCGCCCAGACGGCTTGCCCAGGTGGCGAAAGCCGTAGCGGCGGCCTGGGCCGGCCTCGGCGTTGGTGGCCATGGCCTGCTCGACCTGGATGTTGAACTTGAGCATGAGCCGGCGGGCGGCCGTGGCCGCGGCCTCGGCCTCGTGCAGGTTGGGGCTCTCGGCGAGGGCGAGCAGCTTGCGGATGCGCGCGACGGTGCGGCTGGCGGGGTCCTCCCGATCCTCGGCCGTGTCCCGAGGATCTCCGCTGGCCCGGCCGTCGATGCCCAGGCGCGCGCAGGTCTTTTTGAAGGTCGGCCCGTGGGGCGGCTCGTCGACGTGCAGGCACTCGTCGATGAACTGGTGGGCGACCTCGTGCTTGAGCACCTCCACGACCTCGGGCCAGGGCCGCTCGAGCACCAGGGGCCGCGAGATCTCGAGGCAGCGGTGCTCCCCCACCCACCGGCCCAGGCGCGTCCGGGTGTCCGAGAGCTCGAACACGGGCGCGCGCAGGGCCTCCTTGAAGTGGGTGTAGTTGATCGAGGCCCACTCGTCGCGCAGGCGCGCGAGCAGTTTGCGCTCGAGCTCGATGCTCAGTTGATCGGGTCGGGGCATCGCCGGGACTATAAGAGACCGCTGACACCAAGGCGCCACCAAGGCAGCGAGGTCGATTGGCACCAGGAGTTGGCTTGCGTCCCCAGGGTCATGCAGTAGACCCACGTGAGGCCCCCCAGAGGCCGAACGCTCGCCCTGACACGGACTCAAAAACCCGAGACAGAAGCTGCCATCCGCGGACAATCACCCCTCGCATGCGTCTGGCTCACGAACAACACCGCGAACTGACCCGGGTCGCCCGTCAGCGGGCTCGCCAGGCGCCGAGCTTTGAGGCGCTCTATCGAGACAACCACGCCTTCGTGTGGCGCTGCGCCCGGAGCCTGGGCGTCGCCGACGCGGTCCTCGACGACGTGGTCCAGGACACCTTCGTGATCGCCCTGCGCCGCCTGGACGACTACGACCCCAGCCGGGCCGCGCCCTCGACCTGGCTGTTCTCGATCTTGCGCAACGTGATCCGCAACCGCGCCCGGGGGGAGCGACGTCGCCGGCAACGACACGCCCGCTTCGCCAGCTGGAGCGCGGCCCACGAGGAGAGCCCCGACGCCCGCGAGGCCCTCGGGCGCCGCTTGCTGCGGGACTTCCTCGACGGCCTCGACGACAAGCGGCGCGAGGTCTTCGTGCTCGCCGAGCTCGAGGGCCTGCGCGCGCCGGAGATCGCCGCGGCCCTCGACTGCAACCTCAACACGGTCTACTCGCGGCTGCGCGTGGCTCGGGAGCGCTTCGCCGAGCACTTTGGGGAGCGCGAGCTGCCGAGCGCGGCGCAGCCGAGCGCGGCGCAGCGGCGGGCGAGCTACCTGGCGATCGTCGGAGCCGTCGAGCTGCCGGGCGCGGGCGCGGGTGCGCTCGGGCTCGGGGCGTGGACCTCAGCGGCGGGCAAGGTCGCGGCGGCGGTGATCCTCGGCGCCCTCGGGGTCGTGGGCGCGGCTCGCCTGACGGGCGAGGCCGAGGCCAAGCCAGAGCGCGTCGAGGAGGCCACGCATGCGTCCACGAGGGAGCCGGTCGAGGCTCGACCAGAGCCTTCGGCGGCGCCCCTTTTGGCCGCGACCGAGCCCCTCGATGACGCGATCGTCGTCGAGCCGCAGCCGCGTCCGCGGGTCGCTCCAAAAAAGCCGGCCGCACCCCACGCTCCCGCGAGCGCCATCGAAGCCCTCGCTCAGGCCCGGGCGGCCCTCGACGCCGGACAGGCCGAGCGAGCCCTCGACGCCCTCGACGGCGCGCGCTGGTCGAGCTCGGCCCTGGCCGGCCGCGCCCGCGTGCTCGAGGTCGAGGCGCTGTGCGAGCTCGGGCGCGTCGACGAGGCCCGGCGCCAGGCCGCCCGCTGGCGGGAGGCGCAGCCCGAGGGTCTGGTCGCCGATCAGCTCAGCCCCGAGCGCGTGTGCGCCGGTCGACGGGAGGGATGACCCTGAGCGCGGGCCTGGTCGCCGGCTTGGTCGGGCTCCTGGCCACAGAGCCAAGGGTGCCCGAGCTGGAGATCCAGCGCCCCCGTCGATCGGCGGTCGCGGAGCCCGAGGCCGCCGCCGTCGAGGTCGCGAGCTGGAGCGAGACCTGCCCGGACCCCGACCGGCTCCACGCGCGGGTCCGCGACGAGCTCGAGCGCGCCGGCGCCCCGGCGGGCTGGCTGCGCGTCGAGGCGGCGGTCTACCCCAAGGGCACGGGCCACGTCCTCGAGCTCGGGCTGACCCGCGGCGAGGTCGGCGAGCGCCACCGCGTCGAGGCCCTCGACTGCGTCGAGCTCGTCGACGCGGCGGCGCTGTTGGTGGGCCTGGCCCTGCGCCCCGAGCTCGGTCTGTGGTCCGAGCTCCCCGACGAGGTCGCGGTCGAGCTCGCGGCCATCGAGGTCTTCCCCAGGCCGCCAGTTCAGCGCCCGCGCGCGGCTGCGCCGAAGGCCTCCGAGCCCGCTTTGGTCGAGCTCGCGTCGGCGCCGGCGGAAGACTGGGAGCTGCGTCCCCTCGACGAGCCGGAGCCCGAGCTGGAGCCGGCTCGCCGCGGGCGCTGGCCGAGCAGCGAGCTCGAGCGCGGCCTCGACCTCCACGTCCGCGGCGGCCCGAGCGTCACCTCTACCCCAACGTCGCCGCCGCGCCGCGCCTTCGCTGAGCACCCACGGCGCCTGGGCGAGCGTCGGCGGGGGCGTGAGCGGAGTCCTCGGCGGACGCTTCGGCGACCCCAGCCTCGGCTCGGGCCGCGTCGACGGCGGGAGCCTCGACGTGCACGGCTGCGGCTTGCCCATCGCGACGCGGCGCTGGCGGTTGAGCGCGTGCGCCAACCTGGGCCTGGGCTTGCTCCGCGGCCGAGGCATCGACGTGCCCACGCCGACCGCTCGAGTCGCCCCCTGGCTGTGGGCGGGGGGCGAGCTCGGCGTCTCGTGGTGGCCGCGCCCGCGCCTGGGTGTCGAGCTGAGCGGAGAGCTCGCGACCTCCCTCACCCGCCCTGCCTTCCACGCCCTCGACGCCCAGTTCATCACCGGCGGCGTGTTCGGGGGCGTGAGCCTGGGCCTGGTGTTCGAGCTGTGGGGTCGAAAGTTGGGCGACACAGATCCGCGGAGCCGTGGACAAGCACGGGCACCATGAAGCGGACTGCGATTGAAGGCATCACCCTCGCAACGACCCTGGCTCTGTTGGGCCCGAGCGCGTGCGTCCTCGTCTCTCTCCCCATCGATGACTCCGGCACCGAGGGCGGCACCGAGTCGGCCGACGAGGCGGACTGGGGCGAGACCACCGATGGCTCGGAGGGGTCGTCGAGCGAGGGCGTCGACGAGGGCGAGACCACCGGGGGCTGGGAAGACTCGTCGACCGAAGGGGTCGACGACGGCTGGGAGGGCTCGTCGAGCGAGGGCGTCGATGACGGCTGGGAGGGCTCGTCGAGCGAGGGCGTCGACGAGGGCGAGACCACGGACGGCCTGGTGTGCGAGGACCTCCAGGCCCAGTACGAGGAGCAGATCTCGACGACCGCGTGCGAGACCGACTGGGACTGCAAGCTCGTCCATGGCCACTGTGGCGTGGGCCTGGGCGGGTGCTGGCACGCCGTCAACGCTGGCGTGGACCAGGCCTTCCTCAACAGCCTGGCGATCGAGTGGGACGAGCTCGGCTGCCTCGAGGGGGGCGTGTGTGACTGCCCCGAGCCTCCCGCGGCGGCGGTGTGCAGCGAGCAGGGCGTGTGCGTCGGGCTGGAGCAGGTGCCCTGCGAGCCCATGGACGCCGTGGGCGTCGGGGACTGCGACGCGGAGTTCGGCGTGGCCTGGGACGGAGCCCAGTGCGTCTCGATCTCGGGCTGCGAGTGCGTGGGCACGGACTGCGCCATCGCCTACGCGTCCTTCGAGGACTGCGAGGCCGCCAACGCCGAGTGCAACGAGCCCGTGCCCTGCGAGGCCCAGGACGCCGAGGCCGTGGGCGCCTGCGAGATCGCCCTCGGGGTGTTCTGGAACGGCGCCCAGTGTGTGATGCTCTCGGGCTGCGAGTGCGTGGGGGCGGACTGCGCCGACTCCTACCCCTCCCTCGAGGCCTGCGAGGACGCCAACGCCGAGTGCACCGCCCAGGAAGAGGGCGCCCTGCGAGCGCTCCACCTGTTCGACTTCAACATCGAAGGTGACGTGGGCCTCGCCAGCCAGGGCCTGCTCTTCGCCGGCGTCGCGCAGGGCCAGAGCACGGAGTACACGAGCGTCAACCCGGGCCCCGGCGTCATCGAGATCTACCCCTCCGGCAGCCTCACGCCCTGGGCGACGGCGCCGATCGAGATCAGCTCGGGCCACCAGCACACCGTGGCGATCGCGGGCGCGTTCCCGGACATGCACTTCGTGGTCATCGACGAGGGCAACGACGCCGTCCCCGTGGGCGTTCGTCGGATTCGCTTCGCCCACGCCCGGTCCGAGCTCGCCGGCCCCGTCGATCTGTGGTCGATGGGCCCCGACCCGGCCGTGGTCGCGGAGAGCATCCCGCTGTGGGCCCACGTCAGCGTGGACCTGGACGCGCAAGACGACGTCATCGCCATCGACTACGAGCAGGACGGCGTGCCCGATGCGCTGTTCCCCATCAACGGCTTCTCGCCGGGCAGCGCGACGAACCTGTACATCTCCGACCTCGGCGGCGAGCAGCTCTTCGTGCAGACCTTCGACTCGATCACCGGCCAAATCGCGCCGTTCTAGTCCAGCTGCGCTGGGCTAGAACTTCTAATCTCGATGGAGGGGCTTCGCAGCCCTCCCCCGCGCCGGCGAAGCCGTCACGGGGCCCCCTCCCCGGCGGTCGGGCTTTCGCCCTCCGTCTCGCTACGATCACTCGCTTTGGATCGGGTCTCGCTACGATCACTCGCTTTGGATCGGGTCTCGCTACGATCACTCGCTTTGGATCGGGTCTCGCTACGATCACTCGCTTTGGATCGGGTCTCGCTACGATCACTCGCTTTGGATCGGGTCTCGCTACGATCACTCGCTTTGGAGCCGGGCTCGTTGCGGTCGCTAGCTTTGGATCCGGGCTCGTTACGGTCGCTAGCCCGGATCCGGGCTCGCTACGGTCGCTAGCCGCGGAGCTTGCGAACCATTGCGCGCATGCGCGGACCCGCGGCGGCCAGGTCGTCGCGGGTCTTGATCGGCAAGAAGCGGCGCGAGCGGTCGACCTCGAAGTAGTAGGCCTCGAGCTGCTCGGTGGCTTGGCCGATCAGCTGCTCGAACTGGACGACCTCGATCTCGCCGCCCTCGGGCAGGGCGAGCTTGCGCTGGACCGGGAACCAGTCGAGGTCGAAGTCGCGGTCGATGGCCGAGAGCCAAAACCACAGCGTGTTGGTGTTGAACTGGGGGTAGACGTCCATGTCGACCCCGGCGGGCAGGCGAAAGCCCTCGACGATCACCGGGCGCCCGGCGAGCACGGCGATGCAGCCGCCCTTGTCGCCCTCGCGGCGCACGACCTCGACGCTCATGTGCGCCCCGGCGTCGATGGCCTCGATGTGGGCCCCGAGCAGGATCGGCTCGAGCTCGGCCCCGAGGTTGTCGACGTTGGACACGATCATGTGCTCGACGCCTTGCTGACGCAGGGTGTGCAGCACCCCGCTCGCGCGCAGGCGGCCGAGGGTGTCGCCGTGACCGGGCGCCGTGTAGATCAGGTTGTCGGGATAGTTCGCGCCCTCGGGCAGGTGGGCCAGGGGCTCGCCCTGGGGGGTGACCCGGGGCATGACCGATTGCGCGAAGCTAAAGCGCATCGACTCGGGGATGCCGGCCCAGTCGATCTTCTCGAGGTAGGCCTCGCTCGTCGCCTGGGTCGCGAAGCTGTGCATGATGACCACCGGCACGTTCGCCTGGTAGGTCTCGATCAGCTTGCGGACCTGGGCGAGCTTGACCCACAAGAAGGCCTCGTCTCCCTCGGCCACCGGGACCACGCCCTTGGCTGTGCCACCGAAGCGCGTGGCCATCCCGCCGTTGAGGATCAGCACGGCCGCGCGGCCGTTTCGGAGCGCATATTCGCCGCGCTCGGCGAGCTGGCCGAGGTTGCGCTCACCTCCGACCCGCGGGCCGAAGGTCCGGAAGTCCAGTACCGGGGACCGGGGGAGCACGCTCAGCGGGTCTGGCGCCCGGGGCAGTTTGACGGTCGCAGCGCTCAGGTAGCCGTCCCGCAAGCGTGAGCGAAGGGCCTCGAAGGCCTCCCGGTCAAAGGCGTATCCGGCGACGGTGGGACGCAACTCCACGTGTCCTAAATATCACCGTGAACGGACCTTTGACCAATTCTGCTGCCGCAAACAGCTGTCATTGCTGGCTCTGAGGACTGACTCGTGAGTCGCGCGGCGCGAAACCAAGCACCTCGGGGCAACACCTGTACAGGTCGCGCGGCCCCCTGCGCGAGGCCGCCCCGCCGTGCTAACACTCGTCGGCCGACCCTCTCATGTCCGAATCCGTCATCGTCATCAACGCCGACGGCCCCGAAACGCGGGTCGCCCTGATTGAAAACGGCATCCTCACCGAGCTGTTCATCGAGCGCGAGCGCGAGCGCGGCATCGTCGGGAACGTCTACAAGGGCAAGATCCTGCGCGTGCTCCCGGGCATGCAGGCCGCCTTCGTCGACATCGGCGAGGACAAGGCCGCGTTCCTCTACGCCGGCGACATCGCCAGCCAAAAGCCCGGCGAGAAGGTCGACAAGGTCGACAAGAACGGCGTGCCCAAGCGCGGCGGCAAGGTCAGCAACATCGCCGACCTCGTCCACCCCGGCCAGGAGATCCTCGTCCAGGTCGTCAAGGACCCGATCTCGACCAAGGGCGCCCGGATCACGACCTACATCTCGCTCCCCGGCCGCAACGTGGTGTTCATGCCCACGGTCAGCCACGTGGGCATCTCCCGGCGCATCAACAGCGAGCGCCAGCGTCGACGGCTGCGTCGGCTCGTGGATGAGATGCGCCCCAAGGGCTCGGGCTTCATCGTGCGCACGGTGGCCCGCCACGCCTCCTCGGCCCAGGTCCGCGCAGGCATGGACTACCTGATCCGCTTGTGGGCCAACATCAAGGCCAACGAGCGCCTGCACCGGGCCCCGGTCCTGCTCTACCGCGACCTCGACCTGATGCTCCGGGTCGTGCGCGACAACCTGTCCCCCGACTACGCCCGGGTGATCGTCGACGACCGCGCCGCCTACGAGCGACTCAAGCGCTTCGCCGACGCCTTCTTGCCCGAGTACGCCGATCGCATCGAGCTGTTCAGCGGGCGCCAGGGCATCTTCGACAGCTACGGCATCGAGCTCGAGATCGACCGCGCCCTCGAGCGCAAGGTCGAGCTCAAGAGCGGCGGCTCGCTGGTCTTCGACCAGGGCGAGGCGCTCACCGCCATCGACGTCAACACGGGCAAGTTCGTCGGCAGCAAGGGCAAGACCCTCGAGCAGACCATCACCCAGACCAACCTCGAGGCCGCCGACGAGATCGCCGAGCAGCTGCGCCTGCGCAACGTCGGCGGGCTGATCATCATCGACTTCATCGACATGGACCGCGAGTCCAACCGTCGCAAGGTCTACCGCCGGCTCCAGGACGCCCTGCGCCGCGACCGAGCCAAGGCCCACATCACCAAGATCTCGGAGATGGGCCTGGTCGAGATGAGCCGCAAGCGCACGCGCGAGAGCCTCGAGCGGCGCCTGGCGATCACCTGCGAGGTTTGCGGCGGCAAGGGCTACCACAAGAGCCCGTCGACGATCTGCTACGAGATCCTCCGCCAGATCCGCCGCGAGGGCGAGCACCTCGCCGGGGAGGTCATCTCGGTGACCGCCCACCCCGACGTCGCCGAGCTGATGAACGGGGCCGAGCGCTCCGCCCTCGATCACGCCGTCAAGCGGGTGCACAAGGCCATCGACGTCCAGGGTCGCAAGGGCTTCCACCCCGAGAAGTTCGAGATCCGCGGCAAAAAAGCCCGGCGCGCCAACCCGCAGTAGCCTGCCCACCCCGGTGATCTGCCACAAAGTCGCGGATCACGGGGGAAGCGCGATATGCTGGCCGCGCGGTGACGCGTCGACGGGATGACTCAAGCCCCCACGAGCCGGGGGAGCGGCGACGCTCGGAGCGGGTGAGCATCAACCGCGAGTTCGCGGGGCTCGAGGTGGGCGGCACGAGCGGGACTTGGGTCTCCGATCTGTCGACCACCGGGGTGTTCGTGCACACCAGCGACATCCTCACGATCGGGGCGAGCATCGAGCTGCGCTTTAGCGTGCTGCTCGACGATCCCGTGGTCGTCGAGGTCCTCGGCGAGGTCGTGCGGCACTCGGACGACCCGCCGGGCATGGGCATCCGCTTCACCCGGGTCGACCCGGCCATGCGGCTGCGCATCGACGAGTGCCTCGCGCGGCGCCGACCCATCGACAGCGGCGCGCCCTTGGGCACGCCCAAGAGCGCGGGCAAGCGCCGGCGGACCCCCACTCGGCCCCAGGGCAGCGACTCCATCGCGGCGGTGACGGGCAGCGGGCGTCACCGGCAGGTGCGCTCTCTGGGCGGAGACGAGACCGGGGCCCTCCCCATCGTGGGCACCCCGGCGCCGGTGATCGACGAGTCCCGGGACTCGATGTCCGTCTCGGGTGAGATCGGCGGGGATTGAGCTGAGCCCCCTCCTCGGGGCCTGACAGCGGCACCTGGAAGCGGGGCCGCCGAGGCGGGCAGCCGGATTTGTATTCGGGGCCCAGAGGCACCAAACTCTGGTGGTGGGCATCGGGAAACGGCTAATCGACGTCGCGCGCGCGAACGTCACGGACTTCGCCAGCGCGTTCACGACCGATCCCGAGGTTCGAGAGCGTCGGCGCCTCGATGACGAGCTCGAGCGGGAGCTCGCCCAGGAGGTCGACAACACGATCGGCGCGCGGGCGGGCCGTCGCGCTCGCAACGTGGCCGACAAGGCCGAGGAGGCCTGGGAGCGCGCCTTCGACGAGGCCCGGGCGCGGGGCGGGACGAGCGGCCGCGCCGGGGTGACGCCCCGGACCATCGAGGGCTGGTACCGGACCCTCGAGGTGCCCCCGGGCTCCGACTTCACCGTCGTGCGCAAGTCCTACCGCAAGCTGGTCGCCAAGTATCACCCCGACCGCTTCGCCTCCGATCCCGACAAGTACGCCGCGGCGACCGAAGTCGCGCGCAAGATCACCGAGGCCTACGAAGGCATCAAGACCCACATCGGCGAGGGCTAGGGGTTTTTTGTGCTTGACCGCCCCTGCGCGCTCCACTAAATCCGCGCGACAGCAATGGCCAAGCGTCGTTCGTCGAAGCGTTCAAAACTAGTGGGTCGCGCAGCCGAGGTGGATCGTCACGATCTCTACGAGCTGTCCGTCCAGGATCCCGAGACCGAGGTCGCCTTCGTCGCGGAGACCTTCCGCAAGCTCCGGGGCCGCGAGGCGCTGAGCCTGCGCGAGGGCTTTTGCGGAACGGCGGTGTTCAGCCTCGAGTGGGTCCGCACCGACGAGCGGCGCACGGCGATCGGCGTCGACCTGCACAAGCCGACCATGAGCTGGGGCATGCGCAAGCGCATCCGCCCGGCGTGCAAGGCCGACGGGGTCGACTACGCCGCGCGCATCGAGCTGCGCAAGGCCAACGTGCTCGAGCCCGAGCCGCCGCGGACCGACGTCGCCGTCGGCTACAACTTCTCCTACTGGTGCTTCAAGACCCGGGACCAGCTGCGCGCCTACTTCGAGGCCGCGAAGGCCGGCCTGGTCGAGGACGGGGTGCTCTTCCTCGACGCCTACGGCGGCAGCGAGATGAGTATGCCCGACCACAACGCCCGGCAGGTCGTGGACCCCGAGGGCGTGGTCAACGACGGCGAGCCCTTCACCTACGAGTGGGAGCAGCTCGACTACGACCCGCTGACCCACGACATGAACTGCGCGATCCACTTCGAGCTCGAGGACGGCTCGCGCATCGAGGAGGCCTACACCTACTCGTGGCGGGTGTGGAGCCTGCCCGAGCTGCGCGAGCTCCTGCTCGAGGCCGGCTTCTCCCGGGTCCGCGTGTGGGCCGAGCAAGAGGACGAAGACGGCGACGAGACCGGCGTCTACACCTCGATTACCCGCCTCGACAATCGTGGCGTATGGTGGGTCTACCTCACGGCGGAAGTCTAATGGGCGGCAAGAAGCACAAGCGCAAGCGCAAGACCAAGAAGGCCCGCCAAACGCTGGCCGACCTCGCGGACACCCACGAGCTCTACGAGCAGGCCGTCCAGTCCCCCGAGGCGGACTGCGAGCTGTTCTCGACCATCTATGAAGAGCTGCGCGGCTCGAGCCCCGCGCTGCTGCGCGAGGACTTTTGTGGCACGGCCCAGCTGTCCTTGACCTGGTGCCTCGAGGACGAGTCGCGCCGGGCGATCGGCGTCGACTACGACGCGGCCACCCTCGAGTGGGGGCGGGTCAACAACCTCGAGCCCAACGCGGACGCCATCGGCGATCGCCTGCAGCTGATCGAGGCCGACGTGCTCGAGGTCGACAACGAGGCCATCGAGGGCGCCGACGTGGTCGCGGCGCTGAACTTCAGCTTCTGCATCTTCAAGGAGCGCCACGTCCTCAAGCGCTACCTCGAGCAGGTCTACACCAGCCTCGCGGACCGGGGCCTGGCCTTCTTCGAGCTGTTCGGCGGGCTCACGGCCATCGACACCGACGAGGAGACCCGCGAACTCGAGGACTTCGACTACGTGTGGGAGCAGGCCTCCTTCAACCCGATCACCAACGAGATCGTCTGCCACATCCACTTCGAGTTCAGCGACGGTTCGCGGCTCGAGAAGGCCTTCACCTACGACTGGCGGCTGTGGTCGATCACCGAGATGCGCGACCTCCTCTACGCGGTCGGTTTCGAGAACGTCCGCGTCTACTGGGAGAAGGTCGAAGAAGAGGACGAGGACGACGACGACGACGACGACGGGATGCTCGAGGGCACGGGCGAGTACGAGGAGGTCGAGGTCGTCGAGCAGCAGGACAGCTGGCTCGTCTACATCGTCGCCGAAAAAGCCCGCGCCGACCCCTCTGGCGGGGCGACGCGGGCTTAGCAGCTCGTCTAGCTCGGGCTAGCGGGCGAGCTCAGATGCACTGCTGCAGGGCGGGGTGGCAGGCGTTGGCGCAGTCGGCGTTGAGGCTGCAGGGCGCCCCGGCCTCGCCGGTGGTGCACTGGTCGGTCAGGTCCGAGCAGTAGGGCGCGGCCGCGGAGCAGTCCGTGTCGAAGTCGCAGGCGTCGCCTTCGTTGCCGGCGGAGCAGGCACCGAGGGAGCACAGCGGCGCGTCGGCGGAGCAGTCCGAGTCGTAGTCGCAGGCGTCGCCGAGGTCACCCTCGGAGCAGGCGCCCTGCGAGCACAGCGGCGCGTCGCCCGAGCAGTCGCCGTCGTAGCCGCAGGCGTCACCGAGCGCACCGGCCGAGCAGGTCTCGGCGCCCTCGTCACCCACGCACAGCGGCGCGTCGGGGGAGCAGTCGTTGACGACGTCGCAGGAGTCGCCCGCGTTGCCAGCGGAGCACTCGTCGACGGCGCAGTAGGGGGCGTCGGCGGAGCAGTCGCTGTCATAGTTGCAGCTGTCCCCGGCCGCGCCGGCGGAGCAGAGCCCACCCGAGCACAGGGGCGCGTCCACACCGCAGTCCGCGTCGCCGTTGCAGGCGTCTCCGACGGCGCCCTCGGAGCACTGGCCGAAGGCGCAATAGGGGGCGCCCGGCGAGCAGTCCGCGTCGCCCGCACAGCTGTCGCCCTCGGCACCGGGGGAGCAGGTCCCGCTCGCGCAGTAGGGGGCCGAGGGGGAGCAGTCGAGGTCGTTGACGCAGCCCGAGCCCGAGCCGCCAGCGGAGCACTCGTTGTTCACGCAGGAGGGGGCGCCGGGGGAGCAATCGCTGTTGAACAGGCAAGCGTCTCCGGCATCACCGGGCGAGCAAGCCCCGTCCGCGCAGTAGGGCGCGGTCGCGTTGCAGTGCGAGTCATAGTTGCAGGCGTCACCTTCACCACCGTCCAGACACACGCCGTCGGCGCAGCGGTTTCCGGGGGCACAGTCCTGGTTGTAGTCACAGGGATCGCCGTCGCTGCCGTCGTAGCAGAGGCCGCTGACGCAAGCGGGGGCGTCATCGGGGCAGTGGGAGTCCCAGGTGCAGGTCTCACCCTCGTGGGTCTGGGCCGAGCTCTCGCCGGGGGCCAGGGTGTCGTCGAGGGTTTCGAAGGCGCTCGATTCTTCGACCAGCGGTTCGCCTTCGATGCTCTCCTCTTCGAGGGTGCATGCGCTCAATGCACCGACGGCGCAGAGTGTAGCGAATAGGGTGGAGATCCGGGGTTGGGTGTCCCGACGAAGGAGCGACATTTTGAACATGGAGGCAAACTAGCAAGTGGTGCCAATTAATCAACTCATTAAATGGTGTCTTGTTCGTGCTGAAATGGCACAGGAAATTACAAGATTGACTTCACTGGTAATATTCGCGCATGCAGGTTGTATTTTCATCAGGTACCGAAGCCAAATCGTATCACTCTGTGCCTCATGGGTGACCAAAAGTGTCAGGGGTGACGTGGCGTGACATGGGGGTCAGTCAGCCGAAAGTAGATAAGTTATTTGTGGC
The DNA here is from genome assembly GCF_000170895.1 of Plesiocystis pacifica SIR-1. Classification (GTDB taxonomy): domain Bacteria; phylum Myxococcota_A; class Polyangia; order Nannocystales; family Nannocystaceae; genus Plesiocystis; species Plesiocystis pacifica. Next base: position 58,168 of record NZ_ABCS01000059.1, read on the forward strand.
TAGTCTGGGCGAGAATTTAGAAATCAGCCGAAGAGCGCGCGCATTTCGGGGTTCACGCGCATGGCGGAGCGTGCGCACGAACGCGCGCAAAGTCGTGCCGACCCCGCATCGGGGGGCACCGCGGGGCCCAAAAGGGAGGTACGCTCCCCGGCAACCAGATGGCTGCGCCCTTCCCCGCATTGATCATCCGCGCCGACGGCTTTGCCGCCCAGGGGGCCTTCGCCGAGGCCCAGGCCGAGTTTCTGGACCCCGATCCCGAGGTCGTCGAGCGCTTGCTCGGCCTCCTGCGTAGCCGCGAGGCTGGGGTCGTGGCGCACTTCTATATGGACGCCGAGCTCCAGGGCGTGCTCTCGGCCTGCGCCGACCAGTGGCCGCACATCTACGTGTCGGACTCCCTGGTGATGGCGGATCGGGCCTGCGAGATGGCCGAGGCCGGCGCCCGCGAGGTCGTGGTCCTCGGTGTCGACTTCATGTCGGAGAACGTGCGCGCCATGCTCGACGCCACGGGCCTCGAAGACACTGGGTGCTGGCGAGTGTCCGAATCGGCAATTGGTTGCTCGCTGGCCGAGTCGGCCGAGGCCCTCGCCTACGGGGCGTGGTTGGACCAGGCCGCGAACACGCCCAATTCCCTACACGTCGTCTATATCAACACCAGCTTGCGGACCAAGGCGCGAGCCCACCACAAGGTGCCGACGATCACCTGCACCTCGAGCAACGTCGTCGCTACCGTGCTCCAGACCTTTGCGCAGGAGCCCGAAGCCCACGTGTGGTTTGGGCCCGACACCTATATGGGCCAGAACCTCGCGCGCTTGTTCGGGACCCTCGCCGAGCTCGACGACGCGGCGATCCAGGCCCTGCACCCCGCCCACGACCGGGCGAGCGTCCAGGCCCTGTTGCCACGTTTTCACTACTTCGAGCAGGGCAACTGCGTGGTCCACCACATGTTCGGCGCCGAGGTCACCCAGCGCGTCGAGGCCGACTACTACGCCGCCGATCCCGACGTGCACGTCACGGCGCACCTCGAGGTCCCCGGCGAGATGTTCGCGCTGGCGTTGAAGGCCCAGCGCGAGGGGCGGGGGGTGATCGGCTCGACCAAGAACATCCTCGATCACATCGGAGCGGGCGTGGACGCGGCCGTAGCCAAGGTGGGCGAGGGGGAGGGCGCTCGGCGCTGTCGCTTCGTGCTCGGCACCGAGGCCGGCATGGTCACGGCGATCGTCCGCAGCATCCGCGAGCGCCTCGCCGCCGCGGGACCCGCGGGCGAGCAGGTCGAGGTCGAGATCATCTTCCCCGTGGCGGCCGAGGCCGTGGCGACCACGCAGGACGCGGCGCTGCCGGTGATCCCCGGCGTCGCCGGAGGCGAGGGCTGCTCGACCGCCGGCGGTTGCGCGACCTGTCCCTATATGAAAATGAACAGCCTCGACGCGCTCACCGACCTGCTCGAGCGCCTGGGCGCTGGGCGGGACGGGCTCGCCGCCTTCGAGCCCGAGAAGTACGCCGAGGAGATCGCGGGCCAGAGCGTCGCCGCCCTGGGAACCGTCCCGATCTTGCACATGCGCGGCTTCCAGCGCGGGGGCGCGCTGTCCGACGAGCTGCTCAGCGACGTTCGCAGCCGCTGAGCGTGGCGAGCGAGTCGCTCAGTTGGGCGCGGGCTGCACCCGGTCGATCTTCGCCGGCACGTACTTGTGCCACGGCGTCCCCGCGATCGGGTCGCGGTCCTCCGAGGCCGTCAGCTCGTTGGGCGCGACGCCGAAGGAGCGGGCCTCCTCGCCGCGGGGCTGGTAGTCGAGGCCAAAGCCGTTGGGCAGCGAGACGTGGCCGGGCTGCATCATCGCGCTGACCTCGACGCGGACCTCGCAGGCGCCTCGGCGGGTGGTCACGCGCACGGCGTCCCCGTCGGCGACGCCCAGAGACTCGGCGTCAGCGGGGGCGATGCGCAGGGCGGCGCCCCGGGGTTTTTTGTGCACGGCCGGGTTGCGGATGATCGTGTTCGTCGACTCCGAGCGGCGCTCGCCCGCGGACAGCACGAAGGGGTATTCGGTGTCGCTCGCGGGCGGCTCGTAGCGCAGCCGGACGACGTCGGCGAACAGCTCGGGGATCGCCAGGCGGATGCGGCCGCGGATCCGCGACCAGCTGTCGGCGTAGTCCTCGTTGACCGCGTAGGTCACCCCGGTGCGCGCGCTCAGGATGTCCCCGAACAGCTTCTCGCCCGCGCGCAGGCTCGACAGCTTGGTGCCCGCGCCGTAGCCCGCGCCCGCGGCGGCCTCGGGCTCGGCCTGCACGTAGAGGTGCGACAGGGCCCAGATCACCGCGGCCTCCCGGGCGTCCTCGGGCAGCTGCGGTCCCAGGGCGCGGTAGAGCAGCACGGGCAGGTAGTCGAACCAGGCCGGGTAGGCGGCCATCAGCGCGCCCACGGCCGCGGCCAGGGCCGGGCGTCCGACCCGGGCGGCGAGCGCCAGGGGGCGGATGTCGGCGTCGCGGATCCCCGCGAGCTTCATGACCAGCCGGGCGTGGATCTCGGCTTCGGGCAGCGTGCCCGGGAGCGGATCGAACAGGGCGTGGCGCAGGTGGAAGACGTTGCGCGGGAACTCGAGGTTGAAGAAGGTGCACTCGGCCTTCTCGAACTGGCTCGCCGCCGGGAGCACGTAGTCGGCGCAGCGGGCCGTCTCGGTCATGGCCACGTCGATGACCACGGAGAACTCGAGGGCGGCCATGGCCTCGCGCATCTTTTGGCTGTCGGCCACGGAGTGCACTGGGTTGCCGCTCTCGATCAGCATGGCCCGGAAGCGGTCGGGGTGATCGGCGAGGATCTCCTCGGCCATCACGTTGCAGGGGATCAGCCCGATGATGATCTTCGACCCCGTCACCGGGCTGACCCGCTTGCGCCGCTTTTGATTGGCCGCGGCCTTGCCGACCTTGCCCTTGCTCGCGGCGCTGAGGCTCAGGAAGGGCACGAAGGCGTTGTTGCTGCCCTGCTTGGCGAAGTGCCCGGTCAGCACCCAGCTCAGGCGCTGGAGGTAGCTGCACAGCGTCGAGTTGCGGTTCATCTGCATGCCCAGGTCCTCGAACACCGAGACCGAGGAGGCCTTGGCCATGAGCTGGGCGAGGGCCCGGATCTGGTCTTCGGGTACGCCGCAGTGCTCGGCGTACTCGGCCACGGGGATCTCGGCGAGCAAGGGGGCGATGAGCTCGAAGCCCTCGGTGCGCTCGTCGACGAAGGCGCGGTCGAAGAGCTCGTCCTGGACGATCACGGCCGCGAGCGCGGCGAGCAGCCACGCGTCCGTGCCCGGGCGCAGCTGCAGGTGCATGTCGGCCTTGGCCGCGGTCTCGCTGCGCCGGGGATCGATGACCACCATGGTCCGCGCGGGGTCTTTTTGGATCTCCTTGATGACCGCCCGAGCGCGGGCGAAGCCGTGGGACTGCCAGGGGTTCTTGCCGATGAACACGGCGACCTCGGCGTGCTCGAAGTCGCCGTGGATGCCCGCGCCGAACATCTTGCCCGCGACCCAGAACTCGCCGGTCTTCTCCTGAGCCAGCGCGTTGGACCGGTACTTCACGCCCAGCGCCGACAAGGTCGCGTTGCCGTAGGCGCCCCCGAGGTGGTTGCCCTGGCCGCCGCCGCCGTAGAACAAAATTTTGTCGCCGCCGTGGCGCTCTTTGATGGCCTCGAAGCGCTCGGCGATCTCGTCGATGGCGACGTCCCAGCTGACGGCCTCGAAGCTGCCGTCCTCGCGGCGACGCATGGGGGATTGCAGGCGGTCGCGGCCATTTTGGTAGTAGTTCAGGCGCTGGGCCTTCTCGCATAGGTAGCCCTTGCTGCCGGGGTGCGAGCGGTCGCCGCGGACCTTGAGGATCTCCCGGCCGCCTTCGCCACCGGTCTGAACCTCGAGCCCGCAGTTGAGGCTGCACAAAATACAGGCGCTCTTGCGCCAGGGAGCTTCGCCTTGGGTCATCGCATCCTCCACGGACAAACGCTGCTCGGAAGGGGCGAGACAGTGTTTGAACTGTGTTTATGTACCACTAAGGGTGAAATTGCGCAAAGCGCGAGTTACTTTCGCGGTGCTGATGGCGCGGGTTGGAGTTCCGGGTTTTGCGGGGGGCTTGGCTCTGATGGAGAGCGGGCACGGGTCAAGGGGGGCAGATCCCTGGCCGTCGCCTGACGGCATGGACGTGCGGGTTCATTGCCTGGGGGAGGATTTCGTCCGGGTTTGCGGGGGGCTTGGCTCTGATGGAGAGCGGGCACGGGTCAAGGGGGTCGAATCCCCCGCTGTCGCCTGACGGCATGGGCTGAGGTGGTGTTGGGCGGTGAAGGTGGGTGGGGTCCCTCGGCTTCGCCGATCGGTTGGGCGGCTCCTTGCGCTGGGGGATCCGACCCCCTTGCCCCTTTTGTGCCCGTC
>NZ_ABCS01000058.1 GCF_000170895.1 Plesiocystis pacifica SIR-1
CCGGAGCCCAGCCCCATGTCGACCTCGAGCAACCGTCACCACAGCACCGCATGCATTCAGGCGACAGCCGGGGATCCGACCCCCTTGACCCGTGCCCGCTCTCCATCAGAGCCGACCCCCATGCAAAACCCAACGAACGCAACTCTAATCGTCGCCCTCCGAGTCCTCGTCGTCTTCCGAGTCCATCGGCGCGTTCGGATCCCGCCAACTGAGCACGAGCCCATCCGGGCTGATCTTCCCCTGACGCACCCGACCCTCCTTCGGCCCGTGGCTCACCCCCTCCCGTCCCTTTTTTTGCCCGCTCGGGTTCGAGACAGCCCTCGGCCTTTCGAGTCGGAGCCACAGCCCTCCGCATCATGACGGGCACAACAGGGGCAATCGAGTCGGAGCCAAAGCCCTCCGCATCATGACGGGCACAACAGGGGCAAGGGGGTCGGATCCCCGAGCGCAAGGAGCCGCTCCAGCGCCCACCGGAGCCCAGCCCCATGTCGACCTCGAGCAACCGTCACCACAGCAACGCATGCATTCAGGCGACAGCCGGGGATCCGCCCCCCTTGACCCGTGCCCGCTCTCCATCAGAGCCGACCCCCATGCAAAACCCAACGAACGCAACTCTAATCGTCGCCCTCCGAGTCCTCGTCGTCTTCCGAGTCCATCGGCGCGTTCGGATCCCGCCAACTGAGCACGAGCCCGTCCGGGCTGATCTTCCCCTTCCGAACCAGCTCCTCCTCCGCCCCGTGGATCACCCCCTCCCGTCCCTTTTTTGCCCGCTCGGGCTCGAGACAGCCCTCGACCTTTCGAGTCGGAGCCAAAGCCCTCTGCATCATGACGGGCACAACAGGGGCAAGGGGGTCGGATCCCCGAGCGCAAGGAGCCGCTCCAGCGCCCACCGGAGCCCAGCCCCATGTCGACCTCGAGCAACCGTCACCACAGCACCGCATGCATTCAGGCGACAGCCGGGGATCCGACCCCCTTGACCCGTGCCCGCTCTCCATCAGAGCCGACCCCCATGCAAAACCCAACGAACGCAACTCTAATCGTCGTCTTCCGAGTCCTCGTCGTCTTCCGAGTCCTCGTCGTCTTCCGAGTCCATCGGCGCGTTCGGAGCCCGCCAACTGAGCACGAGCCCGTCCGGGCTGATCTTCTCCTGACGCACCCGACCCTCCTTCGGCCCGTGGCTCACCCCCTCCCGTCCCTTTTTTTTCCCGCTCGGGCTCGAGACAGCCCTCGACCTTTCGAGTCGGAGCCAAAGCCCTCCGCATCATGACGGGCACAACAGGGGCAAGGGGGTCGGATCCCCGAGCGCAAGGAGCCGCTCCAGCGCCCACCGGAGCCCAGCCCCATGTCGACCTCGAGCAACCGTCACCACAGCACCGCATGCATTCAGGCGACAGCCGGGGATCCGACCCCCTTGACCCGTGCCCGCTCTCCATCAGAGCCGACCCCCATGCAAAACCCAACGAACGCAACTCTAATCGTCGTCCTCCGAGTCCTCGTCGTCTTCCGAGTCCATCGGCGCGTTCGGATCCCGCCAACTGAGCACGAGCCCATCCGGGCTGATCTTCCCCTTCCGAACCAGCTCCTCCTCCGCCCCGAGCCGCTCCTTCGGCCCGTGGATCACCCCCATGACCACGCCGCCGCACAGCGGGCAGACCTCGTCCTCGACCTTCAACTTGTTGCCGCACTTGGGCTCGGAGCAGCGCCGGTCCGTGAACAGGGCGCCGATCGCCAGCCCAGCCACCGCCAGGCAGGCCGCCGTGGGCGCGACGATCTCCATGGGGACTTCGATGCCCATGTTGCCGCGGCTGAACAGCCCGCCGAGCATGAGCACCGGGAAGCCGAGGATCTTGGCCATGCGCAGGGCTCCGCTGCGCTCGACTCGGAACACCACCTTGCCCCGGTTGGCGTCGCGGATGCCCCGGTCGAGGTCGCGGCGCTCCTCCTCTTCGTCCTCGTCCCCCTCGTCGTCCTCGTCCTCGCCCTCATACTCGTCCTCGTCTTCCTCCTCGCCCTCTTCCCCGTAAACGCCAGACAGCTCGGGCCCGCCGATGCGCTCGGGTCGGGCGCCCGGGCGGCCAAGGGGCCCCGTGAGCGCGTCGAGGTCGAAGGCGGCGGGCCACTGCTCGGCCGCCGGAATGCCCAGGCGCGCGCGCGCCGGGGGCTTGAGGGACACGAGCCAGGTCTCGGCCTCCCGGAAGAAGCCGGCTTGGTTGGGCTGGAGGTGACGCAGGATGTGGCGCCGCTCTTTTCGGCTCCGGCGGCCGCGCCCGTCGAGGCCTCGGGCGACCGCCTGGAGGGCGAGCAGGAAGCTCATGTCCTGGACCGAGAGCGCGCCCAGGCGAAACTGGGCCCGCGAGGTCCGAAAGCCCCCGTCCGACTTGGCGTAAAAGCGCTGGCTCGCGTCGGTCGTCAGCAGGCCAAAGCCGAGCATGAAGGTGGTCAGGTCGACGAGGCGCTCCCCGGCCATACCCTCGGGGGTGGCGAGCCCGGCGAGGGCGCGGTGGGCCTGGGCGACGGCGCGGGCGAGGGCCGGGACCAGGTTCTCGGGCTCGCGCAGGGCGTGCTCTTCGACGGAAAAGCGCAGCGTGCCGGACTCGCGCTCGGGCTGCTTGCCGGTGGCCGCGACCCGCGTTTGATCGCGGCCCACGAACCACGCCGTGGGGTCGCTGCCGCGCATTACCGGCGGCTTGCCCTTGACCTCCCCGCGGCGCGCCGGGTCGGCGTCGTGGATGGTCACCTCGACGGCGTAGGCGGCCTCGTCGTGGCCGGCGTAGCGGAGCAAGCGTCGCAGGATGCGGATCACGCTGCGGTCGCCACCGGCCCAGCGATCGGGGAAGTAGGTCGGCGTCGGGGCGAGCAGCGGCGCGAGCACGTAAGGCCGCCAGCCGCTCCCCTCGAGCAGCGTCGCCGTCTGCTCGATGAGCCACTGCCGCTCCCGCGCCGGGGGCAGCGTGACGTCCTTGGGGTTCGGGTCCGCGCCGAGCATGAGGGGTCAATACACGAAAGCGCCGCGGAGCTGACAAGGCCCCCAGGGCGCTTTCCTGGGACCTGGGGTCAATTGGCGAGGGCGCGCAGGTCGAGCCACTGCGCGTCGTGCGGAGGCCCGTGGCAGACGTGGATGGTCCCGCTCTCCGGCTCCATGACGACCGCGCCGTTGGTGCTGATGTTGTCGAAGTCCGTGCGCGAGATCGCCTTGGCGCCGTTGGCCCGGTCGCCCATCCACGCCTTGGACGCAGCCAAGTCGGCCTTGCCGCCCGCGCTGGCCTCGGCGATGAGCTGCTCGAGGCGCGCCTGCCGGGCGTGGGAGGAGGTCGACGGCGTGTTGCCCTCGACCTCGACGTGGGCCGGGACCAGGCAGTGGTTGGTGTGCACGTAGGCCGACTCGGACACCTCGACGCGCTCGGCCAAAAAGGGCGTGCACTCGAGGGCGAGGGCGCGGCCCTGGCCGTCGCCGAGGTAGTAAAAGTGCGCCCCCGCCCGCTGGACCGGGCCGCTGTCGGCGTCGCCGACGACCGCGGCCTCGGCCTGCTCGAGGGTCCGCGCGCTCAGGGCCTTGTGGATGATGCTCAGGTAGGTGACCCCGGGGCGCGCGTCGGTGGTCCGCACGTTGGTGGTGCCCACGGCGATGCCGTGCTCGTTGAGGCCGATGAGCGAGAGGCAGCCCGAGGTCGTCAGCGTCCAGGTCTGCGGGCCCTCGCTGGGGCGCCGGTGCACGCACAGCACGTGCGGCATGTTGTCCGTGGCCAGGTCCCAAGTCTGCCCGCACAGCAGCTTGCCCGAGACGGTCTGGGCCCCGGGGACGAGGTAGGCCGAGCAGCCGCCGAGGGCCTCGAGGGTCCCGCCCCACGCGAGCACGTCGCGGATGTCGGTCAGCCCGTTCATCGCCAGGATCTTCTCGACGGGCTGATTCGCCCCTCGGGCGATGCCCTCGAGCTCGGCGAAGCCCTCGGGGTGGTGGGCGGCCGTGGGCGCCAGGCAGGCGCGGGCGACGTCGAGGACCCCGGCCTCGCCGACCTCCCGCCCGCCGTGGACCCTGGCCTGGCGCACGGCGTTGGCCAGGCGGCGCTCGTAGAGATCGGGGATGGACTCGCGGCAGGCTTCGCCAAAGGCCTCGCCCATGGCCGCGGGGGTGCCCGAAACGCTCAGGATTCGCATCGGCGCATGGTACTCGACGGCCCCCCAGGGCCCTTCTCCTCCCTTGCTGCCCCCTCCCCGGACATCCCGGGGGCGCCGCGCGGGGGCCCTTGCTAGAGTGTGCGCGATGGCCGAACTCCCCTGCCCCGCCTGCGCCTCCGCCATCCCTCTCGCGGACGACGCAGAGGACGACGGCACCCCGCGCAACCGCTGCCCGTCCTGCGGGGCGAGCTTGCTCATCGCCTACCGCTACCGCCTGCGTCGGCACGTCGGCGCCTTCGCCGGGGGCGAGCTCTACGAGGGCTACGACGACGGCTTCGCAAAGTCCGTGGCCGTGCTGTTCGTCGCCCGCGAGCACCTCGAGCACCCCGATCGCTTGCGCCGATTCCGCGAGGGCAACCGGATGTTCGCCGACGTCGGCGGTCGCGGCCTCAACCGCATCCACGAGATCGCCGGCGGCCACGAGCCCCGCCCCTACGTGGTCATGGACTGGCTCGAGGCCACCCTCGAGACCCGCCTGAGCCAGACCGGTCGCCTCGAAGGCCAGGCCCTCGTCGAGCTCTTCTCCACCCTGCTCGGCGGCCTCGCCCGCGCCCACCGGGCCATGCCCTCGGTCATCCACGGCCACATCCACCCGGGCAAGATCGGCTTCGTCAACGACCGCACGCCGGTGCTGTTCGGCTTCGAGTGGGCGACGCAGGTGTTCGAGCAAGACAGCCGCCTAGCCGACTCTTTCATCCGCGACGCCCAGGACAAACCGGAGGCCGACTCGACCCGCGCCAAGGACCTGATCCAGCTCGCCAGCGCCGTCTACTACGCGGCGACGGGGCAGTGGGCTGGCAACCAGAGCGTCTCCGCCCAGCAGGCCGCCGCTCGCCAGAACGTGCCCGGGGCCGTGGGCCAGTGCATCGAGCGCATGCTCCTGTCCGGCTCGGGGACGGGCTATACCTCGGCCGTCGACGCGCGCCAGGACCTCGACCGCCTGCTCACTGGCGACACGGGCTGGCGAGCGCGGGCGCGCCCCAAGCAGCAGTCCATGGACGGGAACATGGGCTGGTCCAAGTCCTCCTTTGGCGGCGAGTACTACACCGAAGAGGACGGGCCCAGCGAGCTGTTCTCGTCCGACCTCGAAAACAACGGCGACGACAGCAGCGTCGGCTTCTTCGAGACCAACCCGCCCCCCGAGGCGATCGCGGCCTCGCCCGCGCTGTTCGCCAACCAGGGCGGGCACCAGAGCGTGGGCGCCGGCTCGGACTGGAGCGGCGACCAGGGCCAGGTCGCCACGGCCTTCGACCGCGACCGCGAGATCCAGCGGCTGCTCGCCGCCTCGCCCTCGTCCGCGCCCTCGCCGACGCCCAACTTCGACCTCGGCGACGACGGCGAGCCCGAGACCAGCTCGGGGGGCCGCGTCGTCATCGCCGGCGCCGTGCTGCTCATCGGCTTCGGCGTGATCTCGGCGATCATGGACGCCTCCGAAGAGGAGAGCTACGACAGCTACGAAATCCCCGCCGAGATCGACATCGACCCCATCCCGGGCTTCGATCCCAACTCGGTCATCGACGATCCCGTCGGCGCGCCGGGCCTCGACGGCAACCCCTTCAACGCCGAGGGCGTGGGCGACGGCAACCCCTTCAACGCCGAGGGCGCGGCCCCAGCCCCCTCCCTCGGCAAGCTCGCCGAGATGCACCGCTGGAGCGGGCACGTCGTCGGCCCCGTCGACGGTCTCTCGGGCGCGGAGCTCGGGGACTCCTGCATGTTCTGGGCGAGCCCCACGAGCCCGGGCAGCAGCTTCAACTGCCGGGTCTACCTCGAGTGCAACGACACCTTCCTCTACGGCGGCGGGACCGTGGGCTACACCACCTGCACCCTCGACGAGAACGGCGTGCCGGTGTTCGCCGAGGACGCCGAAGACGACGACGGGGACGGGGCGCTGACCTTCGACCGCCGCCAGGGCAACTCCATCGTACGCGTCCGCGATAGCTACGGCCGACCCCCGGTGCTGCTGAGCGTGGCCCTCGGCCTCGGGGACGGCAAGACCGAAGCGACCATCCCCGACCACCCCGTGCTCAGCCGCAGCACCCAGCCCGACGCCTTTGGAGCCGCCGCCGAGGAGCTCCCCGAGCGCCCCTCGACCGCCGACCTGCTCGCGGCCCTCAAGGGCTCCCGCGCCCGGCTGAGCCAGTGCATGGTCGAGCCCGGCACCCGCCTCGAGCTCGGCCTGACCATCGCCAACGGGGGCTACGCCACGAAGGTCGACATCGAGCCCGAGCAGAGCCGCCGGGCCACGCGCTGCATCACCTCCGCCATCGACGACGTCGAGTTCCCGCGCTTCACCGACGACGAGATGACCGTCACCTGGCCCGTGAGCTGGTGACGCCGGCGAGCTTCATCATGCCCGCGGCCGTCGGGAAGGCGGTGAGCATCAGCGCCATGCCGACGCCCGCGGGGATCGACCACAGCCCCCAGTCGCCGCTGATCAGCAGGATCACCAGGCCCATGATCGAGGCCGACTCGAACATCGCCAGGCTCAAGATGAAGGGCGTGAAGGCCTTGGCCATCACCGGCTGAGTCGGGTAGTTGGGGTGCTCTTTGTGGCCGCCCGGGGCCTTGTCGGCGACGGCTCCCCCGAGCATCTTGGGCAGCACCAGGCCCATGAAGGCGGAGATGCAGCCCGCCCCGACGAGCACCCAGCTCATGGTCGGATCCGTCCCCTCAGGCGGGGTCTCCCGAACCATGATCCAGCCCATGGCCGGGAACAGCAGCTGGGAGACCACGAAGGCGCCCCACAGGATGCGGGGGATCATCAGGTGCTTGGCCTCGATGGGCGTGTGACCGCTCATGGCGGCCAAGATAGCAGCGCGGCGGAACCTCTGGGGGCGAGCCCTGTCCCCCGACCGTGCGCAACGAGCCCGAGCCCGGATCTCGCCCCCGCCCGTCCATCTGGACCTTTGGCCGCCGCGCGGCGGGGCCCGCGTTGTTGGCCGCGCTGGCCTCGTTCACGCTCCTCGGCCCCGCCCCCGCCCAGGCGACCGCGCCCCGCACCAACGGCGGCGGAAGCCTGCTCGAGACCCGCTACGACGCCGTCCTCCACCCGCACAGCGTGCACACCCGCGTCGAGGTCACCCGGACCTTCCACAACACGGGGGCCACGAGCGAGCTCCTCGAGCTCGAGATTCCTCTGCCCTGCGACGCCCAGCTCGGCGACTTCCAGCTCCTCGACGGCGAGGGCCAGTGGATCGCCGCCGAGCTGCTCGAGGCCGAGGTGGCGCAGGAGCGCTGGTTCGCGGGCGCGGGCGTCAGCGGCGAGCCTGCCCGCGACGCCGACACCAGCGCCTGGCTGACCCGCGACGACTGCGACGCCCAGCTGCTGCTGCACCCCGTCCCCGCCTTCGGCGAGCGCAGCATCCACTACACCCTGACCTTCATGCCCGCCCGCGAAGACGGCGAGTACCGGCTCACCCTCCCCGCCTTCCACCGCTACGACCAGCCCGCGCGCGTCCTCGTCGAGAGCCCCGAGGAGCCCGGCATGCAGCTGCGCGTCGACGACCGCGAGCCCAGCCTCGAGGCGCGAGCCCAGCTCGTCGCGCCGCTGGTCCTCGACGGCGCCCACGAGCACACCCTGAGCCTGCGCTCGGATCGGCCCAAGCTCGCCCGCGCCCGCCACTCCATCGTCGACTTTGGCGCGCTCGGGGTCGAGGGCGAGCGGGTCCTCGTCGACGCCCGCCTCGACCTGCCCGCGCGCCTGCCCGCCCCCCCGCCGCCGCGCCGCGTGGTCCTGCTCCTCGACGGCTCGCGCTCCCTCGACGAGACCAGCCGCGACGCCTTGCTCGGGCACGCCGCCGCCTATTTGCGCGTCCTCGCCCAAGAGCACCCCGACGCCCGCGTCGAGCTCGTCCGCTTCGATCGGGAGCTCTCGCGCCTCTACCACGACTTCATCCCCGCGGCCTGGGCCGCCGAGGACATCCGCGGGTGGTCGAGCTGGGAGGCGCGCAACGGCTCGGAGCTGGGCCTGGCCCTCGACGGCGCCCGCCACCTCCTGGACCGGGCCCGCGCCGAAGAGCTCGCGCGCCTCGACGAGGACGCCCCCGACGATCCGCGCACCGACTGGATCCTCGCCTTCTCGGACTTCGACCTGCGCTCGACCTGGGCCGACGACGAGCTCGACGCCCAGCTCGCCGCGACCCTCGACGCCGCCGCGCACGACGTCCGCGTGCACGCGGTCCGCCCCCACTCGGGCACCGCCAGCTTCCGCCCCTACGGGGGCCACGACACCTGGAGCCTGTTCGCGCCGCTCAGCGGCGGCGCGTCCTGGGAGGTCTCCCACCGGGCCCACGACCCCGAGCAGCTCGAGAGCGCGGCCCGAGAGTGGATCCGGCCCACCCGGGTCTGGAACATGAAGTTGGTCCAGGCCTTCGGCGACGCGGGCGAGGTGTCCTACTTCCTCGGCGACAGCGTCCCCGAGGGCACCCGCGTCAGCGACACCACCGTCCTCGGTGTCGAAGACGTCGAGGACGGCTGGGGCCGCGTCCCGACCCACATCGCGTTCACCGGTGAGGTCTGGGGTCAGCCGCGGGCTTGGACCACGAGCCCCGACCGCGCCCTCACCCAGGTCCTCGCCGGCCACCACGCCCTGGGCCAGAGCGACGCCTCCCTCGAGCAGGCCGAGCGCCTCGCCCTCGCTCGGCTCGCGGCCGTCGTCACCGCCGAGCTGAGCGCCTTCGCCAGCGCGAGCTTTGGCGGCCCGACCCAGCAGCCCCTGTACATGCGCGGCTTCGGGAGCCGCTCGATCGGCTACACCACGCGCTGCGGCGGCCCCAGCGGGGTCCACGTCGTCCACCGCGACGACCTCGGCCTGCTCCTCGCCAGCGCGACCGCGCACTGCACCCAGGTGTCCGAGCGCGCCCTCGCGTCCACGGTGGTCGAGCTCGACAAGCACGAGGTCACGGAGGTCGCCAGCCCCGACGCCTGCATCGAGCAGGCGCTGTGGGACGTGGACCTGCGGGTGTCCAACACCATCGACAGCGGGCGCTTCGCCCTGGGCGGCAGCGCGGGCGCCGTCGAGCTCCGGCGGCTCTGACAAGCGCCGGCCGCGAGCCTCACTCGCACACGTAGATGAGGTTGCAGCGGTCGAAGGCGGTCATCCACGAGCGCAGCTCCCGGACCTCCGCCTTGGTCGCCTTGCTGCACTTGGCCCCCCGCGGCTCCCGGTAGTAGGGGGTGCCGCTGTACCACCAGCACGACTTGGTCGAGTCGCGGCTGTAGTCCGGCGCGGGGCCGTCGACCAGGATGGTCGCCTTGGCGTCGCCGCGCCCGTCGAAGGCGACCCGCGTGCTCGTGTCCGCGGCCTCGCTCCAGCAGATCCACGGGGGCTGCTCGGTGCGCGCGGGCGGGTCCCAGCGGGACTTCGAGCCCTCGAACTCGACCTCGAGCACGCTCGTGCGGTTGGGCGCGTCGCGGACCGGGGCGACGTGCCAGGGGCCCTCCCCCTCCCCGCCGCAGCTGAGCTTGCCCAGGTACTGCCCGTCGAACTCGACGACCACGGCGCTCGGCCGGGCCGCGAGGGTCAGCTGCATGGGCGCCGCGTCGGGGGCCTCGGCCAGATCGAGGCGGAGCAGATCAAAGCGAGTCCGCGCCGCGTCCGGGCTCTCGACGACCTCACCCTCGGGGAGCCCCGCGCACACCCAGGCGTGCGCGTTGTCTCCCTCCCGGCTCACCGACCAGCGCGAGCTGCCAACGCTCGCGCGCGCGGTGACGCCCCGGAGCCAGCTGCCCTCGCCGCCCAGGCGCAGCGGCATCAGCCACGGCCGGACCTCCTCGGACAGCTCGCACTCGAGGCGCGAGCGCGCCCCGCCTTCGCGAATTCGAAAACCCGGGAGCTCGCCCTCGACGGTGGGCACGTGGGCGCACCCCCAGCCCGAGTCCAGCGCGATGTCGGTGGCGAGGAAGCTCCCCTCTTCGGCAGACCCGGCATCTCCGGCGCTCAGCTCCACGACCCCATGCCCCTCCCCCGGCACGCTCACCACCACCGGCGCGAGCTCGGGGCCCGGCGACCACGGGTAGCTGAAGGTGTGCTCGATGGCCAGATCCCCCGGCGCGCACTCAGCCTCGCCGTGGTCCCCAAACAAGCCCGCGTCCGGCTCGACCGCCTTTACCCGCGCGCTCGCCGTGGGCGCGCAGTCCGAGTCCGACTCGAGCGCGTCGCCGCCGAGCCAGTCGATGTCCGCGCAGCGCACCTCGAGCACCGGTGCTGTGAAGCGCCCCCCGCCCGCGCGGCGCACGACCTCGAACAGCTCCCCGTCGTGGATGTGCCCGGCCACGGCCTCCCGATGCCCCGCGACCCCGCCGAACAAGGTCATGGTGTGGTGGGGCGACAGGACCTCGGGCTTGCCCCGCCCCGGCAGGGCGATGGTCAGCTCCCGATCCGTCTGGTTGTGGATCTGCGTGACCCCGAGCTCGAGGCCCGCGCCCGCCAGCAGCAGCAGCGCCAGGGTCCCGCCGAGGGCCCGGGGAATCAGCAGCGGCATGCCAAACCACGGCAGCCGATCGCTGCGCAGGCGCTCGCCCACGGAGCTGGCCACGTTGACCCCGAGGCCGAGGATGGTCGCGCCGCTGACCCCCAAGAAGGCGTCGGTGAAGGTCGCCCGCAGCGTCGCCAGGGTCGTGGTCATGAGCGCCGCGAGGCCGAGCAATCCGGCGAGCACGATGCACGTCGACACGACCACGGAGCCCCGCCGGATCAGCCGCACCGTCGCCGTCCGCGGCGTCTCGCCCTCGGCCTCCACGCGCACCTCGAGGTTCGGCCGCAAGAGCCCGCGGGCGCTCACCGTCGCCCGGCCCTCCCACGCGCAGGTTTCCCCCTCCCCTTCGCCTGCGCGCCGCAGCGCGACGGCCTCGCCACCGACCACGCAGCGCGGCGTCACCCCAACGCGCACCCGCTCGACCTCCACGCGCACGTGCACGGCCTCGCCCGCTCGGCAGATCATCCAGGTCGCGGGCGCGCCGTCTTGGAGATGGTCCGGGAGCTCGGCGCGGAGCAGCACGCGGCGATCATCGCAGCCGCCCATCACCCCGAGCCAGAGGCGGCGAAGCCCCACCCCCGCCCCAACCCTGCGCGTGTTCGCCAGGGCTGACCCAACGATGGGGGATTCCGCGCTCCGCCGCGGCCCTCGGGCCCCTGCCAAGCGACGGAACCCCACGCCGGAACGTGGTGAGAACACCCTGGGTGGGGTCGACCCCCATCCCTCCTCTCCAGGCCGCACCAAGGCTCACGAACCACGACCTCCGCTCGAGCGGGCCTGGAGCTTGACTCGAGCCAATGCTCCGCTAGACCCACACACGCTGGCGCCTCGCCCAGCTCCTTGGACATGACCATGCTCCAAACATCGCCGGTCGTCCGGCTGCAATGCTCCGCCGCGGCGGGGTCCTTCGCTCCCGAAGGCCCCGACATCACCGCTGGCTGAGCGTTGCGGCTAGTCGTCCCCACGGCCCACGCGGCCCGTGGCCAACGGCTCCCCGAGCCCACGAGCGTCTGCTCGTGAGCGACGCGGGGCCCGTGACTCGCACGCACGCGAACCCAACCCCGAACGTCGACGCTTCGTCGACGCCCGGGCTCCCCCTCCCGTGGTTCCTCATGCCTGCGATGTCCCCATGGCCAAATTGTACGTTTCCATCACCGTCGACTGGGAAGGCGAGCACTTCCGCGATCTCGGCGACCTCCACGAGGCCCGCGCGTCGATCCAACACAGCCTCGGCGCCCGGACCCCTCTGACCCACTACATCTGCCCGAGCTACTGGCTCGAGCCCCACGCTTCGCTCGACCCTGCCCGGGCCATCCGCAGCGCCGTGACCAAGGGCGACGAGCTCGCCCTGCACGTCCACTGCTGGCGCGCGCTCGTCGAGTTTGCCGGCGTCCGTGTCCGCGACGACGTCGACTGGAACAACGACGGGACCGGCCACGGCGTGCCCCTGGGCGTCTACGAGGGCAACGCTCAAGCGATCCTCGCCGCCGCCCGCGAGCTGCTCCAGCGCAAGCTCGGCGCGACCGTGTGGGGCTTTCGCTGCGGCGGCGCCATGACCTGCGACGGCGTGTTCGAGGCCCTCATGGCCCTCGGCTTTCGCTACGACTGCTCGGCCCTGCCCCCGGTCATCATGTCCCGCGGCTACCGCCCCGGGGGCCGCCGCGGGAACCTCCGCGACACCCTGGGCTGCCGCAACGCCATCGCCGGCTACCAGGTCGATCTGTGGGGCGACAAGCCCATGCGCGCGGTCGAGCGGGCCAACGCCCTCAACCTCGAGGCCACGGGCGGCCGCGCCGTCGCCCCGACCACCCGGCCCTACGTCGTCCGCTCCGGCGAACGCAGCATCCTCGAGATGCCGGTCAACGGCGGCCTCTCGGACTACGCGAGCGCCGAGTACATGACCAAAACCTTCGACGAGCTCCTCGAGCTCGCACGCGTTGGCGACGCGCCGATGTTCTTCAACATCGGCTGCCACCAAGAAGGCGCCGGTCGCTGGAAGAAGCCGCTCATGGACTTTTGCCACCGCCGCCGACGCGAGCTCAACAGTGAAGCCGTGGTCCTGACCACGGTCGCCAAGGCGGCCAAGGTCGCCGCACGAAGCCAACACCTGGGAGAAGCAGCATGAAGATCGGAAAATCCAAGGGCCCCTCGGGCCGTCGCAAGGGCAAGAGCAAGCGCTGGCGAGCGGAGCAACGCGCCAAGGCCGAGGCCGAAGCCGCCGCTCGCAAGCGAGCCCGGGACGCCAAACGAGGCGTCGCCCAGCGCGTCACCGGAGCGGACGCCGAGACCCGCTTCCACGAGCGTCGCGCCATGTTTCGCGCCCACCACGGCCAGCTCGGCGGGCTGCTCCACGCCCTCGCCTCGCTGACCCACAACTGCCTGGCCCACCCCCTCCTCGGCCTGCTCCCCTGCGCGCTCACGGTCCGGTTCCACGACCGCAGCGCCGACTGGCTCAACCACAGCCCAGTCCCCACCCACTCGGACCTCCCCGAGATCCCAAACCGCCGCGCCTGGCTCCTCCACAACTGCGTCGCCCACCCCCTCATGGGCCTGGCCCCCCTCGCCAGGGCCTTCGACCTCCACGAACACAGCGCCGATCGCATGAACGTCGAAGGCTGGGTCTAACCCACCCCACCCACACCGAGGAGGGTCTCCCCAACACCGGAGAGACCCTCCTCGCCCCAAGTGCTTCCAACCAACCAGTCCCCACCCCATCGAGTCGGAGCCCCACCCCTCCGCACCAAGACGGGCACAACAGGGGCAAGGGGGTCGGATCCCCGAGCGCAAGGAGCCGAACCAGAGTTCGCTGAAACCCCAGACCCCCTCCAACCTCGAGCCGCCGAGACCAAAACGAAGCATGCCTTCAGGCGACAGCCGGGGATCCGACCCCCTTGCCCCGTGCCCGCTCTCCATCGGAGACGAGCCCCTCGTCAAACCAAACGAGAACCCCAACCCAGCCTAGAACCAAATATTATCTTCATAAACCGGATCGACCTCATTCGTCCAAACCGGCAATTCCCCCTCATACATCCACTCAAACATCGCCCGAGTCTCCATCACCCGCCGCGCATACTTCGACGTCTCACTAAAGGGAATCTCCTCGACGTACTCATCGAGCCCAACCTCCCCCGTCGTCGATCCCGGCCCCTTCGCCGCCAACCACCGCGCAACGTTCACGGGCCCCCCGTTGTAGCTCGCGTACGCAAAGGTCGGCTGGTCATGAAACTTGACCATCAGCTCCGACACGTAGCGCGCCGCCAACCGGCTGTTGTCCTCGATGACAAACAGCTGATCCGGGTCAAAGGCCTGCCCGACCTCGAGCTCCCCCAACCCCTCCGCCAACTGCCGCCCCGTCCACGGCATGATCTGCAGCGCCCCCCGAGCCCCCACGTGGCTGACCACGTGCCGCCGGTAGCGAGACTCCGTGTACATCAGCGCCCACAGATGCGTCGGGTCGACCTCGCGCGCGTGGGCGTGGCGCTCGATGGGCTCGCGGTACGAGCGGAGCAACCACCGGCTGCGGTAGGGCTGCCCGTAGGGGCTCAGCTTCGCAAAGCGGTAGGGCTCGTCGAGGGCCCAGGCCAGCACCCGAAAGCGCTCGTCGAGGGCCGCCCGGCTCTCCTCCCCGCGCATCGCCTTGCGAGCCGCCCGGCTCGCCACCGCCTTGGGCTGGCTCCACTCGGACTCCCACGCCAGCCCGCGGACCAGCGCCTCGCTGCGCGTCCCCGGCATCGGCGTCCCCGACCAGGTCGCGCGGGTGTTGATGTACTCGTCGATCGCCACCCGAAACTCGTGGGCCGCCTCCTCGCGCCAGCCCGCGCGCAGCAGCTGCTCGGCGCGGGTCAGGGAGCTGAACGCCGCCCCCTGCTCGTCCGCGAAGCGGCTGAGGTGGTCGAGGGTCTCGGCGTGGCCAATGTGGCGCTCGCTCCACTCGGGCACGGGGATGGCCGGCGGCTCGGGGACGCGCTCCCCCGCCTCGACCAGGCGCGCCCGGGCCATGAGCCCGTAGTAAATCGGGAAGCCGCCGATGACCCCGCCCGCGGTCATGCGCGCGTCGCCCTCGGCCACCAGGGCCTGCAGCCGCTCCGCCCCCTGGGCGCGCACCGCCGCCTCGGCGCTGGCGAGCTCGAGCTTGCCCAAGAAGTAGCGCGCCGCCCGGTCCCGCGAGCCCGCCCGACCGCCCTCGACCAGCGCCGTGAAGCGCTCGAGCGCCAGGGCATCGTCCCCGGCGCGCATCGGCAGCCAGGCCCGCAACCAGCGGCGGTCCGCCCCCCGAGACTGGAAGCGCGCGTCGAACATCTCGAGCAGCTCCAGGGCCCGGTCGTAGCGCCCCCCGTTGACCGCGAGGGTCAGCGCGTTCCACAGCGCGTTCGCGGCCGAGCCCCGGCTCGTACCCTCGAAGGTCGCCACCCACATGTCGATGGCCTCGTCGTAGCGGGCCGCTCGCTCGAGGCAGCGGCTGCGATCGCGGCGCGTATCCGCGGACGGGACCTGCTCGTAGAGCGCGGCGAAGATGTCGGCGCAGGCGCTGTACTCCCGGTTCTTGTACAGCGTCCACGCCAGCGAGTTCCCAGCCTCACGGCGCAGGTGTCGAGGCATGCTGTCCGCGGTCCAGATCGGCTCGAGCAGCGCCTTGGAGCGATCGAGGCGACGCAGCACCCGAGCCGCCTGACCGGCGTCGAGGGCCTCGCGGGTCGAGAACTCCCCAGCATCGATCGACTCGTGCTCGGCCGCGAGGGCCTCGAGCTCGGTCCACGCGCGCTCGGCCTCGGGCTCCCCGGCGCGCATGATCGCTATGTGGCGCAGCGCCGCCGCCCCTTCGCCGCGCTGACCCGCGCGCAGCTGGGCCTGGGCCTCGAGCAGCATCCACTCGCCCACCCGCGGGTGGTTGGGGAAGCTGGCGATCAGCCGCTCGAGGGCCTTGTCGGCCTTTTGAGCCGCGCGCTTGCGGCCCTTGGCCGCCGCCTTCTCGGCCTTGGCGATCTGCTCTGGCGTCCGCTCGTTGGGCTCGAGACCTTGCGTCGCTTCGCTGGCGGGCGCCCCATCGATGGCCGCCATCGCCTCGCCCTGGAGCACGCGCATGGCTCCGTGGATGCGGTCGGGCTTGAGCTTCTTGAGGGCCGAGAGCTCGGACACCGCCGCGCTCAGCTGGTAGTCGGCCTCGCTGCGATCCATGCTGCCAGAGTTTTGGATCCGATCGGCGTAGGCGACCCGCGCCTTGGCCAGCTCGAAGCCCACCCAGTCCCGCGGCAGCTCCTCGGCGAAGTGTTTGTTGGCCGCGAGCGCCTCGAGCACGAACACGGCCTTGTCCCACTGCTCGGTCTCGACGTAGGCCCGCCCCGCGATCGCCCCAGCCAAAAACCACTCCGGATCTCCCTCGGCTGGATGACGCGCGACCTCGGGCTGCTCGGTCGTGCCCGCCTCGGCCTCTGCCTCGCCTTCGGCCTGAGTCTCGCCCTCGGGCGGCTCGGGAAAGGGCGGCAGCAACCCGTCGGCCTCGAGGCGAGCGAGCGCCCCCTCGGCGTCCCCACGCGCGAGTAGCTGACCCGCGCCGTCGAGCCCCGGCAGCAGCGCCTCCTCGGGCGGGGACCACGGCGGCGGCCGCGTGGGCTCGGGCGGAGGTTCGGGCGTCGGGTCGATCTCCGGCTCCGGCGGCACCTCGGGCTCCAGCTCGACCACCCGCGGCGCTTGCGGCTCGGGCGTCTTCGTCCGCCCGCAGCGCCCGACCGATCCCAAGCCCAACCCAACGAAGAGCACGATGCCGAGGCTTCCAAACAGGCCTGGTCGGCTCCAGGAAGAGTGCGTCGGGTCAGACACGAGACCCCTGGATCCTAGCAAGTCGTGGCGGAGGCACCATTTCCTGGCAATACGGTGAAGCCCCCTCGCAAACTTCCCCAAGGCTTCAACCATGGCGTGTCCACCGCGCCCCATCGCGCCGAGATCCCCCAGTCCGAGGGCATGGAACGGCTTTCGCGCGAACGCTGTAGCCAACGGCCTGAACGCCGTCTATCGTGCGCCTCGTGACGTTGAACCGACCTCCACACCAGCTGGTAGCGACCGTGCTGGGTGCCGGGACGATGGGCGCGGGCATTGCTGCCCACCTCGCCAACGCCGGGATCCGCACGTACTTGCTCGACATCGTTCCTCGGGGCGTCGACGCAGACGCCCCCAAGGCCGCGCGCAACAAGCTCGCAGCCGGGGCGCTCAAGGCCCTGCCCAAGGCCAAGCCCCCTGCGCTGATGAACAAGGCCTTCGCCGGGCGCATCACCGCCGGCAACTTCGACGATGACCTCGAGCGCGCGGTGGCCGAGAGCGACATCGTCATCGAGGCGATCATCGAGCGCCTCGACATCAAGCAAACGGTGTTCAAGAAGGTCGCCGCCGCGGCCAAGGAGACCACCATCTTGGCCTCCAACACCTCCGGCATCCCCATCGCCGACATCGCCGAGGCCCTCGACGAGGGCGCCCGCGAGCGCTTTTTGGGCCTGCACTTCTTCAACCCGCCCCGCTGGATGCACCTGCTCGAGGTGATCCCGTCCAAGTACACGGCCAAGAAGTACGTCGACGAGGTCGCCAAGTTCTCCGACGAGGTCCTGGGCAAGGGCGTCGTGCTGTGCCGCGACACCCCCAACTTCATCGGCAACCGCATCGGCATCGGCGAGATGCTGCTGACCTTCGCCGCCACCCTCGAGGGCAAGTACACCATCGAGGAGGTCGACACCCTCAACGGCAAGCCCGTGGGTCGGCCCAAGACCGGCAGCTACCGCCTGGGCGACATGGTCGGCATCGACGTCGCCGCCCACGTCATCAACAACCTGCGCGAGAACCTCTCGGGGGACGAGGGCGCGGACAACTACGATCCGCTGCACTCGCTGATGCAGCCGTCGGCGGCCATGCAAAAGCTCGTCGACGAGGGCTGGGTCGGCGACAAGGCCAAGCAGGGCTTCTACAAGAAGACCAAGGACGACAGCGGCAAGCGGGTCATCCTCAGCTTCGACCTCGAGACCCTCGAGTACCGCGCGCGCAAGGAGCCCAACTTCCCCGAGCTCAAGATCCGCGGCTCGCTGGCCACCAAGGTCAACAAGGCCATGCGCCTCGAGGGCCGGGCCGGCGACTTCTACCGCAAGGTCTACCTGCCGCTGTTCAACTACTCGGCGCTGCTGACCGGCACGATCTGCGACACGCCCAAGGAGATCGACGACGCGATGCGCTGGGGCTACGGCTGGCAGCTCGGGCCCTTCGAGCTCATGGACGCCGCCGGGGTCAGCTGGTGCGTCGAGCAGATGCAGGCCATGGGCCTCGAGGTCGCCCCCGCCATCACCAAGCTGGTGGAGTCGGCCAAGGCCGCCGGCACCGAGCCCAGCTGGTACCAGGGCACCTTCGGCAAGGGCCAAAAGGTCTTCGACGGCGAGAACAGCGTCGACGTCCAGGTCCCCGCCGGCATGCTGATCCTCGACGGCAGCAAGCCCGAGGGTGAGGTCGAGAAGAACTCCTCCGCCGCGATCATCGACATCGGCGACGGCGTCGCGCTGCTCGAGTTCCGCAGCAAGGCCAACGTCCTCGACGAGGGCGTGGTGACCCTGATGGGCAAGGCCCCGGCCATCTGCGCCGACAAGGGCTTCCGCGCCCTGGTCATCGGCAGCCAGGACGACCACTTCTGCCGCGGGGCCAACCTGCTGCAGATCGGCATGCTGGCCATGCAAAAGAAGTGGGACGACCTCGATCACGCGGTCAACACCCTGCAGCAGACCCTCATGAACCTGCGCCACGGCTCCCTGCCCGTGGTCGTCGCGCCCTACGGCCAGACCCTGGGCGGCGGCTGCGAGGTCAGCATGCACGGCGACCACATCCAGGCCAACGCCGACCTGTTCATGGGCCTGGTCGAGATCGCCGTGGGCGTGCTGCCGGCCGGCGGCGGGCTCAAGGAGATCGCCCGCCGGGCCTCGGCCTACGCCAACCAGGCTCCCGGCGGCGACGTGTTCGCCTGGGTCCGCCGGGGCTTCGAGGCCGCGGCCACGGGCAACGTGTCGATGTCGGCCTTCGAGGCCCGCAACACCGGCTGGCTCCGGGCCACCGACGGCATCACCTTCCACAAGAACCGCGTGCTCGCCGACGCCAAGACGGCCGCCATCGCCATCGCCGAGAGCAACTACACCCCGCCCGACCGCAACGAGCCCATCTCGGTCATGGGCGCCCCCGGCGGGGCCAACCTGATGCTCGGCATCCACGAGTTCGGCTGGGGCGGCTTCGCCAGCGAGCACGACCAGCTGATCGGCACCAAGATGATCCACGTGCTCTCGGGCGGCATGAAGCCGACCGCCGGCACCGCAACCGCCCAAGAGCTCCTCGACCTCGAGCGCGAGGCCTTCTTGTCGCTGTGCGGCACGGAGAAGACCCTGGCCCGCATCCAGCACATGCTCGACACCCGCAAGCCCCTGCGCAACTGAGAAGGACGGAGACAAGCACATGCCTGAAATTCGTGAAGCAGTCATCGTTGCGAGCAAGCGCTCCGCCGTCGGCAAGTCCGGCCGGGGCACGCTCCGCAACACCCGTCCCGACGACATGGGATCCGAGGTCCTCAAGGCGACCATGGCGAGCATCGAGGGCTTCGACCCCGCGATGGTCGAGGACATCGCCATCGGGTGCGCCATGCCCGAGGCCGAGCAGGGCCTGAACGTCGGCCGGGTCATCGGCATCGGGGCGGGCTGCCCCGACGAGACCCCCGCGCTGACGGTCAACCGGTTCTGTAGCTCCGGCCTGCAGACCATCGCCGGCATCGCCAACCGCATCCAGGTCGGCGCCATCGACTGTGGCGTCGGCGGCGGCATCGAGTCGATGTCGATGGTGCCCATGGGCGGCAACAAGCCGCGCGTGAGCCCCAAGATGATCGCCGAGCGCCCCGAGGTCTACGTGTCCATGGGCGTCACGGCCGAGAACGTCGCGCGCAAGTACGGCGTGAGCCGCGAGGACCAGGACGCCTTCGCCCTCGAGAGCCACCGCCGGGCCATCGCGGCCATCGAGGGCGGGCGCTTCAAGGACGAGATCATCCCGGTCACCACCCTCGAGGGCAAGCTCTTCGACACCGACGAAGGCCCCCGCGCCGACACCAGCCCGGCCGCCCTCGCCCGGCTGCGCCCGGTCTTCCACGTCAAGGGCACGGTCACCGCGGGCAACTCCTCGCAGACCAGCGACGGCGTGGCGATGACCGTGGTCATGTCCGCCGACAAGGCCAAGGAGATCGGCGCCAAGCCGCTCGCGCGCTTCGTCGGCTTCGCCGTCGCCGGCGTGGCCCCGGAGATCATGGGCATCGGCCCCGTCGCCGCCATCCCCAAGGTCTTGAAGCAGACCGGCCTGAAGCTCGAGGACATCGATCTCTTCGAGCTCAACGAGGCCTTCGCGGCACAATCCCTCGCGGTCGTGCGCGAGCTCGGCCTCGACCAGGACAAAGTCAACGTCAACGGCGGCGCGATCGCCCTGGGCCACCCCCTGGGCTGCACCGGCGCCAAGCTGACCGCGACCTTGCTGTCCGAGCTGCGCCGTCGCCAGGGCCGCTACGGCATGGTCACCATGTGCATCGGCGGCGGCATGGGTGCCGCGGGCATCTTCGAAGCCATCTACTGATCGCTTCGAGAGCACCGGGCGAAGCCGGCTTGGTCCGGCTCACCCGACTTTCGCGCATAAAAAAAGAGGTCGCTCCGGCGGCCTCTTTTTTGTGCGCCGGCCCGTCCCAATGGCCAGACCTCGGGGTGAGGCGGTGATACCTTCCCACACTGGAAACGTTGTCCATGTGTCGTTTGAAGCTGATCCCCTCCACCCTGGCCCTGCTCTCGTTGACCGCCCTCGCGCTGCCGAGCCTGGGTTGCAACGTCTCCATTGGAACGGGAGGCGACGGCGAGGACGGGACCGGCGGCAACGATGAGGTCGGCGACGATGGCGAGGCCGGCACCGACGGCAACGACGACGGCCCCGAGCCCGCGGGCGGAGCCGCCACCAACCTCGCCATCGCCAAGGTCACCGTCAACCAGGGCGTCGAGACCCAGGTGTTCTTCAACGGCAGCGACATCGCGCCCACGGCCACCGGCCTGGTCCGCGACCGCCACGCCCTCGTCCGCGTCTACGTCGTGCCCCTGGCCGACTGGAGCCCGCGCGCGGTCCAGGCCGTGCTGACCCTCGAGGGCGAGCAAGGCACCAAGACCTACGAGTCGGTCGCGACCATCGCCGGCATCACCGCGGAGAACGACCTCGACAGCGGCTTCGCCTTCGAGGTCCCGGCCGAGGACCTGCCCAGCGACCAGACCATGTCGGTCAACATCTACGAGATCGGCGACACGCCCTACCCCGGCGACTCGAGCCAGTCGAGCTGGGAGGGCTACGAGGCCACCTTCTTACCCGTGGGCCCGCTGCGCATCACCGTCGTGCCCATCCAGTACAACGCCGACGGCTCCGGGCGCCTGCCCGATCTCAGCGACGCCCAGATCGCGACCTACGTCGACACCATGCTCGGCATGTACCCCGTGCCCGAGGTCGAGCTGACCATCACCGCGCCCCTGGCCTGGGGCCAGAGCATCACCGCCCAGGGCCAGGGCTGGCAGCAGCTGATCCAGTTCATGGCCGGCTACCGCGGCACCTTGGGGCTGAGCTCCGACGAGTACATCTACGCCCTGTTCAACCCCGCCGAGTCCTTCCAGCAGTACTGCGGCTTCGGCTGCGTCGCGGGCCTGAGCTCCCTGGGCAGCGACCCGGGCAACGCCTTCCTGCGCACGAGCATCGGCCTGGGCTACACCGGCGAGCAGTCGGCGCTGACCATGGCCCACGAGATCGGCCACGCTCACGGCCGCGAGCACGCGCCCTGTGGCCTCGGCGGCCAGCCCAGCGACCCGGGCTACCCCCACGCCGGCGCCTACCTGGGCGTGTGGGGCTGGGACGGACCCGGGGGCGGCGTGCTCAAGGACCCCAACGCCAACACCGACATCATGGCCTACTGCTCGCCCAACTGGATCAGCGACTACACCTACGGCGCGCTGCTGGCCCGCGGGGCCCTGGTCAACATCACCGGCGCGTCCGCGCCCGAGGTCGAGCCCGGAACCTTCGGGAGCTGGGACACCGCGCTGCTCGACAAAGACGGCGTCGTGTCGAGCTGGACCACCGGGGAGCTCGAGTACAGCCCCAGCGACGACCCCCAGACCTCGCGCTACGCCGTGCGGCTGCTCGACGAAGACGAGGGCCTCGTCCGCGAGGTCGAGGCCGAGCTCGCGGCCTTCGACCACCTCCCGGGCGGCATCCTGGTCTGGCCCAGCGGCGGCGAGACGGTGCGCGCGGCCGAGGTCCAGGGCCTCGGCCGGCTCGAGCGCTGAGCGGCCCGGCTCCGCCCGTCAGCGGCGCGGTCGCCTTGACCTGCCCAACGCGGGCCAGGCGCCCTCAGCCCGCTCATGACATCGAGAAATGAGCGCTTTCAAATGATCGATGGCCCCGGCGGTGGCACGTGCACGGCATGACCAAGTCTTCGACTTCGATCATCGTCATCGCCGCGCTCAGCCTGGGCCTCGGCGCGACCTCCGGGTGCTCGGACGACAGCGGCGAGGAGGTCGGCACCGACGACGCCACCTCGGACGCCGACGGCGACACCACCACTGACGACGACACCACCACCACCGACGACGACACCACCACCACCACCGACGACGACACCACCACCACCACCGACGACGACACCACCACCACAAACGACGACACCACCGGCAGCGAAGCAGAGTGCAGCGTCGCCGACAGCGACCCGTTGTCGATCACGACCTGGACCGTGCGCGTGCACAACGACAGCGCCGATCCCCTGTTCATCCCCGGCGACGACTGCCTGAGCTTCCACCGCTTCACCCTCGTCGTCGACGGCATCGAGGGCGCCGACACGCCCGACGAGGGCGAGGCCTGCAACCTCATCCTGTCCACCTCCGTGTGCTCGACCTTCGGCTGCGAGGGTGACGAACTCGAGGGCGGGGCCATCCGCGTCGACCCTGGCGAGAGCTTCGACTTCGCCGTGCCTGCCTACCACTACCCCTGGGTCGAGGTGCCCGCGAGCTGCCACGAGAACGCCGAGTGCACCGAGGCCTTCGAGTGCCGCGTCGGCCGGGCCGTCCCCGACGGCGCGGTGGTCTCGATCAACGTCGACCTGAGCACCAGCTGCACCCGCGACTTCAACCCCGGGGGCTGCGAGTGCGAGGGCGAGGACCCGACCTGCGAGCTGAGCCAGGGGGTGTTCGCGTGGGGACGGCTCGTCACCGAGAGCACCACCTTCACCCACGAAGGCGGCGACGCGATCGTCGACATCCACTACCCCTCTGAGCCCTAGCAGTCGGTTCAAACCGACTGGTGCTCTAGCTAGGCTCGGAAGCCGAGCACCTGCGTCGTGGTGCTCGGCCCGACGTGGTAGCGGCCCTCCGCGATGTCGCGCTCGACCTCGCGGCAGACCTCCAGCTCGAGGCCGGCGAACAGCTCCCGGGCTTCCTCGGCGGCCAGCAACCACGGGCGCACGGGCGGCCCACCGCGCCCGGGTCGCTCGAGCTGCCCGGGCGCGTAGGCCTCGAGCACCAGGGCGCCGCCAGGCCGCAGCGCCGCCACGCAGGCCGTGAACACCCGGCGGCGCAGGGGCGGGGGCATGTGCGTCCAGATCGACACGATGCCCGCCCAGCGCTGCTGACCAAAGTCGTAGTCCGCGAGGTCGGCGACGACGGTCGTCAGCGAGGCCCCGCACGCGGCGGCGCGGGAGGCCGCGTTCGCCATCGCGACCTCCGACTGATCGACGGCGGTCACGGCGTGTCCTCGGCGCGCGACGTAGATCGCGTTGCGACCCTCGCCCGCCGCGATCACCAGCACCGGCCCCTCGGGGATCCGCGCCGCGACCTCGGCCAAGAAGTCGTTGGGATCCGTGCCGTAAGCCGTGTGTGCGTCGGAGAAACGCTCGTTCCACTTGTCGGCGCCCGGAGGCCGCATGCCAAAGTCCTGGCCGTCGCTCATGCCCTCGTTGTCCCCGAGGCAGGACGGCAGCGCAAACCCCACGGCGGGCAGGTGCGACGACGGGTCACGGCCCGCACGGGCAGAACACCGGTACTGGATCCGAGAGTCCCCGTTCCTCCACAATGAGTCCAAATGCGACGTAAAACCCCTGTCATTACTGGACTTTTCCTGATCGGCGCGATGTCGGCCTGTGCCGACGACACCACCAACACCACCGCGGGTGACGAGAACTCCGACATCACCGGCGACGGCATCGAGGACACCGAGACCACCAACGGCAACGAGGAGGTCGGCACCGACGACGCGACGAGCAGCACCGACGCGGACACCACCGACGCGGACACCACCGCCGACACCTCGACCGACGCGGACACCACCGCCGACACCACCGACGCCGACACCTCGACCGACGCCGACACCACCGACGCGGACACCACCGCCGACACGGGCACCGAAGAGAGCACGGAGGAGACCACCGACGAGGGCACCTTCTGCGATCCGGGCGAGACCATCTGCTTCGACCCCGACAACACCCAGACCTGCGTCGAGGACGGCTCGATGTTCGGCGACCCCGTGCCCTGCGAGCCCGACACCACCTGCATCGGTGGCGAGTGCGTCAGCGAGTGCGACCTGATCGAGGCCAACCCGAGCTCCGTGGGCTGCTCCTTCTTCGCGACCAAGCTCGACAACTTCTACAACAACTCCAACAACCCGGCGCAGAACGACTCGCTCATCGTCGGCAACATCTCGAGCACGGACCTGGTCGTCGCCCAGCTCTACTACGTGCCCGTGGGCGGCGGCGCCGAGCAGCCCGAGGGGCCGCCGGTCAACATCCCCGCCGAGGGCACCTACACGTGGAGCCTGGGCCAGGTCGAGATCGACAGCGTCACGACGATCCGCCAGGGCGGCGTGTACCGGGTCGAGACCAGCCGCCCCGTGGTCGCCTACCTGCACTCGCCGATCGGCTCGACGGCGACCAACGACGCCTCGATGCTGCTCCCCGAGCACGCGCTGACCGGCAACTACGTCGTCACCTCCTACCCCAACACCCTCAACACGGCCTACCCGAGCTACTTCACCGCGATCGGCATCGTCGACGGGACCACCGTCGACTTCACCGTGACCGACGCGACCCAAGGCGGCGGCGGCGTGGCGGCCCTGAGCGCGGGCGGGAGCACCTCCGTGGCCCTCGACCGCTACTCGACCCTCAACGTCGTGGTCCAGCAGACCACCGGGGGCGACGTCTCGGGCACGGTCATCTCCGCCGACCAGCCGATCTGGCTCGTCGGCGCGACCGAGTGCGCCAACGTGCCCGCGTGGCCGGCCAACACCTACTGCGACCACATGGAGGAGGCGCCCTTCCCCCTCGAGTACTGGGGCCAGGAGTACGTCGGCGCCCACGCCCCGACGCGCGGCAACGAGGCCTACCACTGGCGCATCTACGGCGGCGAGGACGGCATCACCGTCAACACCACCCCGACCCAGCCGGGCTTCCCGATCACCCTCGACAAGGGCGAGTTCTACTCCTTCTCGACCCAGGACCACTTCGTGATCTCGGGCGACGGGCCTTTCTTGCCCGTGCAGTACCTCGAGTCCGAGAACCCCAACGCCAACACCGGCGACCCCGGCATGTACCAGATGGTCCCGACCGAGCAGTTCCTGTCGAGCTACGCCTTCGTGACCGGCGAGGGCTACAACGTCCACTACGCCCAGATCACCCGGCCCGCCGGCGGCGCGGACGTGTTCATCGACGGCAACCTCGTGGGCGGCTACACCACCGTCGGGGCCTTCGAGGTCGCCGACGTCAACGTGTCCGAGGGCGCCCACTTTGCGACCTCCGACGCGCCCTTCGGCGTGGTCCAGGTCGGCTACACCGGCGTGACCTCCTACGCCTACCCGGGCGGCCTGAAGCTCGAGATCATCAACCCGCAGTGAGCCGCCGCGGGCCGAGGTCCGCCACGCTCGATCGCCAGAGGGGCCCGCGATGCGCGAGGCCCCTGTGTCAATTTTCGAACTCGACCACCAACTGGCCCCAAGCTAGGCCAAGCCCCGACGAAGTTCAAGACTTGCGCCGAGGCCTCACTACGCCCAGCTTTCCCGCTCATGTTGTTGGTGCTCCGCGATGTCAATCCCCACTGCGTGCTCGCCTTCACCCAGCTCTTCGGCGGCGAGGACGACGTCTCCTTCGGCAGCGGCGACCTGACCCAGGCCCAAGTCGACGCCGTCGTCAGCCCGGCCAACAGCTTCGGCATCATGGACGGGGGCATCGACCGCTACTACCGCAACACCTTCGGCCTGCGGGTCGAGAACACCCTGCGCGGGCTGATCGAGCGGCGCTACCCCGAGGGCGAGCTGCCCATCGGCGAGGCCCTGCTCGTGCCCACGGGGCACCCTCGAATCCCACGCATGGTCGCCGCGCCAACCATGCGCACGCCGGGGCGGATCGTCGGCACCGACAACGTCCGCCGGGCCATGCTCGCCGCGCTGCGGACCGCGAGCGCGGCCGCCAACCCGCCCATCGAGCGCCTCGGCTGCCCGTCCATGGGCACCGGCGTCGGGCGCATGGACCCCTTCGACGCCGTCGAGCAGATGCTCGACGCGTGGCGAAGCTTCCGAGCCGAGCGCGCCGGGACTGTGAAAAGTTCACAGTCCCTGTCTTCTCTAGCCGTCGCGGACGACGCCACGCCCTCCCTGCCCCACGTCCGCGACTCAGACGACCAAAGCTGACTACTCGACGTCGACGTGGAAGCAGTTGCAGCTGCAGCTGAACATCGTGACCTTGGGCTCCTTCGGCTCGAGGCCCTTCCGGCGGGCGCGCGAGTTTTGGATGTCGGTCCAGCGCCGAATCTCGCCGATGTTCTCCCGCGACAACCGCCGGCCCCGTCCGTGGACGGGGCAGCGCTCGCGCTCTCCGGAGTAGTCCTTCTTGCCCGACATCAGCGGTGTCCGCGGGCTACGCTAGCAGCCCATGTCGCGCTCGGCCACTGCTCCGGTCCTGCCGCTGGCGCTCAGGCCGTCGTCAGCGCCATCTCCGTCCAGCTGACCCAGTCCTGCGCCGCCGAGCCGTCGGTGTCGACGCGGAACTTGAACACCGCGTTTTTGTTCCACGCGCTCGAGGGGATCGGGACCTCGACGAACATCAGGTCGTTCTTGCGCCAGCTCTGGCGCTGGTTGGCCGGGTAGAGCTCGTACTTGGCCTGGTCGAGAGCTTGGTGGTCTTGTTGCCCACGGTCATGGACACGCTGACGCGCACGCCGTTGTTGGTCACCTTGCGGCCGTGAGCCCAGCCGAGGTGGGCGCGGATCATGGCCCCGTTCGCGGGCACTTGATCGCCGGGGTAGGTCCCCTCGATCCACCCGTTGTTGGCCCAGTTGGGGTGGGTGAACAGCACCTTGGAGCCGTGGTAGGTCCCGGTGTGCAGGCGCATCCAGCCGCGCAGGCTGACCTCGCCGGTGGGCTGATCCTGGCGGTTGAAGGTCAGCTTGCCGCTGCCCGTGCGCCAGGTCGCCTTGGACGCCTGAGCCAGGAAGTCGTAGTGGCGCGGGGCCGCGGGCACCAGCCAGCCGTCCAGAATGTAGGCCCAGTCCCGGGTCGCCGAGCCCTTGGCCCGGGCCAGGACCGTCAGGTTGCTCCCGGGCTTGCGAAAGTCGATGCAGTACTCCTTGTGGGTCCCCGGGTGGAGCCGGGTGGTGTAGGTGTCCGAGCCCGAGGAGAACACCAGCTCGACGCCGTCGCTACCCTTGGCCTCCTCGGGCATGCCGACCTTCGCGTAGAGGCGCATCGGCCCGCCGCCGAGGCGCGCGAGGGGGTAGACGCCGCGCACGGCCCCGTTGGTGGCCCACGCCGGGTGCAGGTAGAGGGCCTTGCCGCCCCGCCCTTG
Source organism: Plesiocystis pacifica SIR-1 (assembly GCF_000170895.1). Lineage (GTDB taxonomy): Bacteria > Myxococcota_A > Polyangia > Nannocystales > Nannocystaceae > Plesiocystis > Plesiocystis pacifica. The sequence continues at coordinate 27,541 of NZ_ABCS01000058.1, forward strand.
CACGGTCATGCGCCGGTCCTGCAGGGCCACGTGCCCGTCCGAGCCGCCGAAGTCGTCGGGGTTGAGGCGCACGCGAACGGTGCGCTTGCCCGGCTTCTCGCCGTGCCAGACCGCGCGGTGGTAGTCCTCGAGCAGGTGCATGGCCCGGAGCTTGGGCTCCACCATCAGGTCCCGTCCGTCGCCGCTGATCGAATCGAGGGTCCACCACAGCTCGCCCCGCGCGTTGCGTAGGGTCCGGGGGCCCTCGAAGAAGCCCCGCGCTGGCGGCAGCGCGTCGATGGTCTTGCCCGCCTTCCACAACATGTTGTTGTAGTTCTTGTCGCGGCGGACGATCGACGCGACCTTGCGGACCACGTTGCCGCCGCGCACGACCCGGAGCCGCTGACCGCGAAGATCGAGGCGGTAGGTCAGGACGCCGCGGCCCTTGGAGCTCGGCGGCGTACCCTTGGCCGAGTAGCTCAGGTCGTCGCGGTTGCTGAGGATGAGGTAGTGGTCCGAGCCCGGGGCGCCGTTGGTCAGGCGCACGGCGTCGTTGTGGGTCTCGAAGGGGCGCAGGCGGATGCGGTGGTCCTCGCGGCTGAAGTCGCGGAACTCCAGCCACCCCGCCATCCACCGGGCCAGGGAGCTCAGCGGCATGGGGTAGTGAGTGCTGGCCTTGGGCCCGCCCATCAGGCACATCCGCCCCCAGGGTCCGTAGGCGTGGCCGTAGAAGTCCGGCAGGCCCTTGCCGCCGTCGAGCCAGGTTTTCTGGTTGTACACGGCGAGGTGACCCATCTCGTGCCACAGCACCGCCAGCGAGTTCATCTCGAGCGAGCTCTTGGTCGGGTTGGGCCCGGGGTAGGTCCCGTCCGCCCGGTGTCCGCCCACGTTCGCGCTCATCAGCGGCGTGCAGTAGAGGTCGGGGAGCGCGGCCCAGGCCGGATCCCACAGCGCGTTCCAGCGCTGGCTCGACCCGGGGATCGTGTTGTTGTTGATCCGGTCGTCGCTCATGATGTCGAGCGAGTTCTTCATCTGACCAAAGTTGCGCTTGGCCCCGCCGCCCGCCACGTCCATGTTGAGGAACACGAGCACGTCGGCCTGGCGCCCGTTGGGCAGGCGGCGGATCGCCGCGCGCAGGGCCGCGCCGGAGCTGTAGTTGTTCGAGGTGAAGCCCGCGCCGCGCAGGGCCTCGGCGACGATCACCGGCCAGGACTCGCCCCAGTTGGTGCTCCCCGTCCCGCTCGGCTTGCGCATGCTCCCGCGGTAGTGGGGGATGTCGCGGTTGCGCAGGTTCGACTTGATCCACTGCGTCGAGCTGCCGGCCAGGGACTGCCAAAAGTCCGAGGACGCGTGCACGTACTGGTGCAGGGAGCCGTGAAAGCGCGAGCCGTCGGGGGAGGGCGCCGTCGAGGGCGGGTTCGACGAGAAGAACAGCTGGTCGACGAAGCTCGGCTTGAAGCCCGCTGGCGCGCGCACGTCCTTGAAGTCGACGAGGAAGACCTTGACCCAAACCTTCTTTTTCTCAGGCATCGACGGCGATGCTATCGCCGCCGATGCCTCCCGAGCGTTAGCCAGGCGTTGGCTTCAGTCGGCCACGGGCAGGCCGCTCGGGACCCCATCGGGGACCCACTCCCGGCGGTCGCCGGCGCTCGGATCGGTGAGCGCGTGCATGAAGTCGAGCAGGTCGTCGATCGGGTCCCCCGCGTCCGGACCAGGCCCGCCCACGCCCCCAGGTCCGCCGGGAGGCTGCGGGCCTCCGGGTCCGCCGGGAGGCTGCGGACCTCCAGGGCCGCCCCCGCCCGGACCAAAGTCGATGTCCGCGTCGGGGGACAGCTCCGCGAGCACCTCGTCGGCGTTGTCGAGCAGCGTCGGCCACAGCTCGGACTCGACGACGTGCTCCTCGATCGCGTAGTCGCGCCGCCTCGCCGCCGGGTTGGTGTACTGCAGCAGGTGCGCGCGCAGGCCCTCGAACTGGCCCGCGTGGCCGTAGGGCGCCGTCAAGCCCACGTTGAACAAAGGCGGCGTGCGGAAGTCGTAGCGGTCATCGGGGTTGCCCGTGACGCCCTCGCGGCCGTAGTCGTCGAGGCCGCCGGGGCCGTGCCCCGTGCCGGGGCCAAACTGCGCCAGCCCGATGTTGTGGAACTCGAAGTCGGACATCGCCGCGCCGCTGTGGCAGTCCGTACAGCCGACCTGGAAGAACACCCGAGCGCCGCGCAGCTCGACCTGGCTCAGGGCGCCCGCGTCCCCGGCCACGAAGCTCTCCCACGGCGAGTCGCGGGCGTCGAAGGCGACGATCTCGAACGCCGCGATGGCGTTGGCGGCGTGGGCGAAGCTCATCTGCTCGAAGGGCTCCCCGGGGTAGGCGGCCTCGAACAGCTCGACGTAGGCCGGGATGCCCCCCAGGCGATCCATGATCCCCGCCCAGATGCCCGTGAAGTCGTCGTCGGCCAGGTCGGCGAGCTCGTTGTCCCCGGCCTCGCCGCGCATCTCCTCCCGCGAGGTCACCGGGAACATCGCCTGAGCCGAGACCACGCCAAACTCGAACACCGCCTCCATCTCCGGGGTCAGCTGCTGCCCCGCGGGGCTGACGATGCGCCCCTGCCCGTCCACGGCCACGCGCCCGTCCCAGAACATGTTCTCAAAGGTGTGCAGGTTGAACAGCGCCGGCGCGTTGCGGGGGATGACCGCCCCGCCTTCGCGCAGCGGCCCGAGCCCCGCCCCGCCCACGCCCTGGGGCAGGTGGCGGCCGTCGGCGCTGGCGAGCTCGGGGTGGTGGCAGCTCAGGCAGGCGATGTTGCGGTTTCCGCTGAGCTCCTTGTCGAAGGCCAGGCTGCGGCCGAGCTCGACGAGCTCGGGGCGGACCGAGGGCGGCGCTGGCAAGGGCTCGAGCGCTTCGTCGTCGATCGCCCCCTGGACCTCGCGGACCAGCGCCTCCTCTTCGGAGGGATCGCAGGCCACGGCGGTGGCCGCGAGGGCGAGGGCGGAGGTCGGGAGGAGAAGACGGTGGACGGCTCGCTTGGGCACGCCCCCGAGCAGTGCAAGGCGAGCACCGACGCGCCCTCGAGCGCGCGACGGCGCGTTGCTGAGGCCACGCTGGGCACAACACGACCACGACTCGAGTGGGATCGTGGCGAGCTGCAACCATCGGCAGCTGCGCTCGCCAGTGCCGGGGCTGCCGCCTGCTCACTCGCGGCAGGTCTCGCACGCGGCTTTGGCAGCACCCTCAGGCCGCCAACTCTACGGGTCGCGCTCGAAAGGCGCGCGAGCGCACGCGCGCTCTTTGTTCTCCCGTGGCGCCGCTCCCCAGCCTCGCTACAGTAGAGAGGATGTCGAGTCCCGCGCGGAGCCTGGCCCTGACCTTCACCGCGAGCCTCGCCTGCCTGGCCCTGTCGCTGTTCGCCTGCGCCGACGACGACCCGCCCCTGGGTGACCCGCCGCCGAACAGCCCGGGTGGCGGCGGCACCCTGACCGCGGGCGGGGGAGACGGAGGCGGCGGCGGCACCCTGACCGCGGGCGGAGGCGGCGACGACGAGGTCGGCGAGGACGACCCGTGCAGCGACCTGGGCAGCACCGCCGTGGACTTCAGCTACCTGTGGGTCGCCAACACCGACGAGGGCAGCGTGTCCAAGGTCAACGCCAAGACCCAGGTCGAGGTCGCCCGCTACCGCACCGGCCCGGCCAACGTCGAGCACAGCCCCTCGCGGACCACCGTCAGCCTCGACGGCCGCTACGCCCTCGTCGGCAACCGCCTGTCCGGCTCCGTGGTGCTCGTCGCCGCCGAGACCGGGGACTGCGTCGACGCCAACGAGGACGGGCTGATCACCACCTCCCAGAGCCCCGACGACCTGCTCGACTGGGGCGACGACGAGTGCGTGCTGTGGTCGACGAACATGCCGCAGATCGGCGAGGGCATCTCGGCCGGGCCGCGCGGCATGACCTTCGACCCCGGCGAGCTCGACACCCAGACCTGCACCTACCAGGACGCCAAGATCTGGGTCGGCTGGGGCGGGGCGAGCACGGACCTGGCCCACATCGGCCGCCTCGACCCGGCCACCGGGACCTTCGAGGAGCTGATCGCGGTCGAAGACTGGGGCAGCTCGCTGGGGCCCGTGCACGCGCCCTACGGCGCCGCCCATGACGGCGACCACAGCGTGTGGTTCACGGGCCTGCGCGGCGAGTACCTGCGCATCGACACCGAAGACCTCGACGTCGACCGCTGGATCGCGCCGGGGTGGGCGGCCCCCTACGGCATGGCCGTCGACGCCGAGGGCCGGGTGTGGACCGGCGGCTGCTTCGGGCCGGTGTCCGTGTTCGACCCCGACACCGAGATCGTCACCGAGATCGTGGGCACCGACGCCTGCCACCGCGGGGTCGCGGCGGACACCAAGGGCAACGTGTGGGTCGCCATGAACGAGCCCTGCGGCCTGGTCCAGATCGACCGCGACGACGAGGAGGTGGTCAACGTCCTGACCGCCGAGGACTTCGACGGCCTGTGCTCGATCCCCGTGGGCGTGAGCGTGGACGCCGACGACTTCGTGTGGATGGTCGACCAGCTCGGCTGGGCGTGGCGCATCGACCCCGAGTCGCTGGACATGGACTACCTGGAGATCCCGGGCAACCACTACACCTACTCGGACATGACCGGCGGAGGGCTCAACGCCGTGGTCTATCCGCAGTAGGCCGTAGCCGCCCTCGCCTCAGCGCCCCGGGTGCGCCAACTCGACCTCGGGGTTCGCCCCCGCCCAGGTCGCCAGCGCCTCGAGCTGCTCCGCCGTCGGGGCGTACTTCTTGGACCAGCGCAGCTCCAGCCGCGCCAGCTCCCCGCGCCGCAGGCTCCCGAGCATGGTCATCAGCAGCTCCCACGAGCTCGGCAGCGGGGTCGCGTCGTAGGGCGATCGGTTGGTCCGGCGAAAGGCGACGTGGAGCTGGTCGAAGGCGCCCGAGTCCCCGCGGGTCAGGGTGTAGGTCGCGTTGCGCTCCTCGTCGAGGGTCGAGAACACGGCCAGGGGATGCTCGGCGAGCTCGCGCATGTAGGTCGGCAAGAACACGGTCCCGACCTGGGTGTCGAAGCGCTCGAGCTGCATGCCCAGGGGGCCGAAGAACAGCCAGCGCATGAACTTGGCGTCGACGCGCAGGAGCCAGCGCAGCTCCAGCTCGCGCAGCTGCGGCAGGCCCCGGTTGATGCTCAGCGCGGCCTGCAGGCGCGGGGGGAACTTGGGCCCCTCGGGGGGCATGCGCGTATAGCCGCTGTTGATGCTCCAGCCCACCGAGGGCTGCATGTTGAGCTGGTCGAACTCGAGCCGGGTCCACGGCCGCGGCGTCTCGCTCTGGGTCACGGCGACGAGCAGCTCCGGCGAGGAGAAGCCGCGCAGCTCCCGGAGCGAGCGAAAGGCCGGGGACAGCACCATGGCGTCGGCGACCTCCTGGTAGGGCCAGCAGCTCTCCATGTGGATCACCCGCACCGTCGACCAGGCCGGGTGCCCGACGAGCTTCTCGACCTGGCCGCGGTTGTTGGGCCGGAACACCACGGTGTCGGGGAAGCCCCGGCGGTACTCGAGCCCGGTCTTGTTGACCACCGGCGCCAGGGGACCCAGCCACTCGAGGGCGTGGGCGCTCAGCAGCTCCTTCTCGCGCTTGTTCGACGCCCGGCTGCCCCGGCCCTGGGCGTGGGCGAACTGCAGGGCGATGAACTCCCCGCGGGGGTCCCCGATGGCGCTGGCGTAGTCGGCGTAGACCAGCCGCGGCGCGTCGTCCTCGGGCGCGGCGTGGACCCCCGCGAGCAGCTCCTGCTCGTTGGCGTCGGCGCGGTGGGCCGCGCGGGTCTTGGCGAGCAGCTCGAGGTTGGCGGGGCTCGCCTCGGCGAGCTTGGCGAGGCGCTTTTTGACCCGCTTGGTCGCCGCCTTCAGCTCGCGCTCGACCAGGCGCCCCATGGGCGGGGCGAACTCGGTCTGGACCAGCTTGGCGTAGTGGGGGAACCAGCCGATCGCCCGAGGGTCGCGCAGCGCCTCGACCACGGCGACGCTGCGCTGCCAGAACTCGAGGGCCGCAGGGGAGCGATAGGGCGGGTCCTCGAGGCTCGTGACCAGGCGCGTGGCGACCCGCGGATCGTCGAGCTCGGCGAGGCGCTCGAGCTGCGTCATGCCCTGCTCGATGGTCCCGATCGGGAAGGCCCGCAGCAGCTCGCCGACGAGCTCGGGGGCGGGCGCCTGGGCGAGCTCGGTCCACGCCGCGACGCGCTGGGCCACGCTGCCCGAGGCCAGGGCGCTGCGGGCCTCGCTCTGGGCCCGACCCCGCGCGCTCGCCCCGATCAAGTCGATGGCGTCCGCGAGCGCGGGGTCCCGCTGCTCCCGCCAGCGCGCGAGCAGCTCGCCGAGGTCCTCGCTCCCGCCCATGGCCAGGAGTGTACTCGCCCGTGGACGCGGGCACGGGACGGGCTATACCTCCCCCTCCGTGAGCGAGTCCCCCAAACCCGGCCAAGCGCGACCTTCTGTCGCGGCCCAACCGCGGCCCGTGGACGCGGCCCAACCGCGGCCCGCGGGCGCGGCCAAAATCCGCCGCAAGACCCTGGGCGGCCTGACCATCGACAGCCCCGTCGCGGTCCAGCGCGCGGCCTTTGCCCGCCTGCTCGAGCTCACCCAGATCGGCATGCCCGAGCACACCCTCGAGCGCCGCGAGCCCGGTGCCCTCGGACCGCGGGGTGGCCTCGCGCTGACCCCCGCGGAGCTCACCGAGTTTCAGCCCGATCCCAAACTCGAGCACGGTACTCCGCCCCGCACGCTCGTCTACCTCCACGGCGGCGGCTACAGCCTCGGCTCCCCGGAGACCCACCGGCCCCTCGCCGCCCGCGTCGCCCGGCGCTGCCGCACCCGCGCCCTCGTGCCGCGCTATCGCCTGGCCCCCGAGCACCCCTGCCCCGCCGGCCTCGACGACATCCTCGAGGCCTGGGCCAGCCTCCCGCCGACGACGCGCGCGCGGGCGATCCTCGCGGGGGACTCGGCCGGCGGCGGCTTGGCCCTCGCCCTCACCATGCACCTGCGCGACCGCGGAGTCGCGGGAGACCCCGACGCCATCCTCCCGGCCGGGTTGGTGCTGCTCTCGCCGTGGACCGACCTGAGCGTCAGCGGGGCCTCCGTCGACGCCAACGCCGAGCGCGAGGTGCTGCTCTACCGCGAAGGCCTCGAGCACATGGGCCGGGCCTACGCGGGCTCCCTGCCCGTGACCGACCCCCGAGTGTCGCCGCTCTTTGGTCGCTTCGAGGGCTTCCCGCCCATGCTGGTCCAGGCCGGCGGCGACGAGGTCCTGCTCGACGACGCCCGACGCCTCGCCAGCGCGGCCGCGGCCGCCGGGGTCGAGGTCGAGCTGCAAGTCTGGGACGGGCAGATCCACGTGTTCCAGGCGACCCCGATGATCGCGGCCGCCGACGAGGCCCTCGGCGCCATCGGGCGCTGGGTCGACGCTCTCCCCGCCTGAGCTCTACTTTGCCCCCACAGCCGCCTGGGACCGGGGACGCTTCGTCGCTCCGCTCCTCCGCTTTGGCTTGGTGGGCAATGAAGTTCGTGCCTTGGAGAAGGCTCGTGGTCGCCCCCGCTCGCGGGGGCGTGATTCGTTGACAAGCTCTGATACGAAACTGACCGATCAGTAGTCAGCGGGGCGCCGTTTCATCCTTGGTAGGCCGAAGCCTCGCTTCGGTGACGACTGATCTGAGCTTCAGTCGCGCTCGATCGGCCCGCCCAGGCGCTCGGCCAACCACACGATCACGGCCACCGACACGAGCCCCCAGACGAGCCCCGCCAGCGTCCCCAGGGTCACGTCCAGCGCCGTGTGCACCCGCAGCAGCGGCCGCGTGTAGACCACCGCCAACGCCCACGCCGGGCTCCCCCACACGAACACCGCGCGGCGCCAGCCCTGCGCCCACGCCAGCGCCAGCCCGGCCATCATCGCCGCGAAGGTCACCGCCGCCGTCGCGTGGCCCGAGGGCATGGAGTAGCCCGTCTCGTGAACCCAGTGCTCGCGCACGGCCTTCGTCAGCGCCGGGGTGCGCAGGTCGTCGAGTTCGCCAGCCAAAAAGTCGCGCCGCGCCTGCTTGTCGCCGAGGGCGTAGAAGTCCGCGGGCGTGTCGATGGCAGCCCCCAGCTCTCCCGCCTCGACCAGCGCGACGATGTTGGGGCGCGGCGCGGCCAGGGCCGGCTTGACCACGTGCTCGTTGAGCAGGGCGTTGCCGGCCAGGGTCACCCCCATGACCACCAAGATGGCCCCGGCCTCGACCGCCCGCCGACGCGCGCTCAAGCCCGGGCGCGAAGCCAGCACCGCGACCGCGAGCACGCACAAAGGCGGGAGGACGGTCCACGTCGCCATGTCCGAGACGCGCAGGACGACGAGCGCAAGGCCGCCGTCGAGGGCGATGGGCTCCGCCGGGAGCAGGAAGCTCAGCGCCGCGCCGACGAGCATGCTCGAGGCGATGAGGCCCCAGGTCTTGCGCGCGTCGGACCCGTCTGCGGACTCGACCATGGACGCGCCAGGCTATCATCGCCCAGACTCGCGGGGCGAGGTTGCTGGAGATGTCGAGAGCGAAATTTGAAAAGACCGTGAAGGGCAAAGCTTCCCAGGCAGGCTGGAAGCGGATCGTGAAGTTCATCAAGGGGCTCGAGGGCGAGGAGCGAGCCGAGGCCCTGGCGTTCGCGCAGGAACCCGTGCGCAGCTGGAGCCCTGGCGTGCGCCGCCTGGAGCTGAAGAGCAAGGAGCTCCCCCACCCTTGCTGGCCGCTCCTCGGTTCGGTGGCGATCCGCGGGCGCTACGACGAAGCACGCTTCGAGCTCCCCGCCGACTCCGCCCACATCCGGGAGCTCTCGCTCCTGGGCTTCGACGGCCTCGAGGCGCTCGACGGCCTCGAGCACTTCACCGGGCTGACCCACCTCTCGCTGTCCGGAGCCCTTCCCCGGGTCGACGCGCTCGCCAAGCTCACGGCCCTCGAGGAGCTCAGCCTCGAGGGCCTCTACAACCTGGACGACCTCCGCGCGCTGTCCGGCCTGTCGAAGCTCCGCACCCTCTCGCTCGCGCGCAAGGCCAAGGACCTGACGCCCCTCGCGGGGCTCGCCACGCTGCGCGAGCTGAGCCTCACGTGGCGCGAGGGAGCGCTCGAAGACAGCCTCGGGCTCAGCCAGCTCACCGGGCTGACCCACCTGTGGCTCCGCCGCAGCGCGGAGCTCACCACGCTCGACGCCCTCGAGCCCCTCGTCGAGCTCGAGCTGCTTCAGCTCTCGGGCTGCGAGCAGCTCGCGGACATCCGCGCGCTGGCGAAGCTGCCGAAGCTCCAGGTCCTCGACCTGGGCCAGTGCACCTCGCTGGTCGACCTCTCGCCGTTGCTCGCGTGCCCTGCCTTGAACAACCTCGTCCTCGAAGGGGCGGAGGCCGTGGCCGTGCCCCCCGAAGTTGGGCGGATGTACGGCGACGCGCTGACCGCCTACCTGGACGTGCTCCGCGACGCCGCGAGCTCCTGAAGCTCACTCCTTCGGCGCCGTCGGATCCTCGGCGATCAAGCCCGCCACCTGCAAGCGCGTGGGCCCCTCGCCCGGCGGGTAGCCGGGCTCCCCCAACAGCTCGACGATCGGCGACATCCCATGGAAGGGGCGCAGCTGCGCGAGCAGGCGCTCGCAGTCCCGGGCTGCAGGGACGAAGTACTGGTACTGCGTCGCCCGATCCACGCAGTAGACGTAGGCATCGGCCGCCTGCTCGACCAAGGGGACGCTGACGTCCTGGAGGGCCTCGCAGTAGCTCTCGACCTGGTCCCGGCTTCGCAGCCCCCGCGGCACGGCCGCGCCGGCAAGCTGCTCACCGAAAGAGAGCGAGACCATCCCCGAGCGATGCGCGGCCGTCAGGGTCCACTCGAGGCTGCGCGTCGACCGGACCTCGGCGTAGGCCTCGCGCAGCTCCCCGCCGCGGCGCAGCTTGTCCTCCAAGAAGCGGCCGAGCTCGCGCTGTGACTCGTCGCGGCGGCGCACGGCCGCGCGGTAGGCCTCCCGGTCCGCCTTCGAGACTCCGTCCCCCTCAGGGCGCGCGGGGGCGTGAAAGTCGAGCGCCGAGGGCATCGCCATGGCGAGGTAGTCCTCCAGCGCCGCGTCGGCCCGGTAGACCAGCGCCATGGCCCAGGCGTCGGCGAAGGCCTGGGCGCGGCGCGGGTCCTCGGCGGGGATCTCGATCTTCCGCCCGCCCTGCCGGACCAGCTTCAGGATCTTGGTGAAGCGCGTCTGCGCCCGCTCGGCCAGGCGAGCCTTGCGTTTGTGCCGGGTGTACACGCCCAGCGACGCGTCGCCGCAGCGCTTGGGCCGACGCCAAGTCGACTCGGCCAGCGCCGCCGTGGCTGGCGGCGACCAGTCGCGCCGCCGAGTCTTCCCCGCGGCGCGGGCCTCGACGCGCGCCTGGGCCTCCTCGAGCGCCCGCGCGCTCGGGTGCGGCGCCTTCCGGCGAAGGGTCACGCACAGATCGAGGAGCAGCGGCTCCGAGCACGAGCTCCGCCAGTCGATCTGCGCGATGACGGCCTCGGCGTGCACGCGCCGATCCAAGCCTCCCTTGCTGCCGTAGACCTCGAGATACTTCTCGGCGTACGCGCGTCGCTTGCGATCGGACTCGAGCTGCGCCTGCCAGGACCACACCATCGCCGCCGCGCGCTTGGGATCCTTGCGTTTGTACAGCCGCACCCACGCGTCGAGGTTGGCCTTGGCGGCCTCCTCGTCGCCGAGCCCGAGGCGGAACAGGTAGGCGTTGTTGAGGGCGGGCGCGGCCGCGAGGTCCTTGGGAAACTCGGCGGCGCCCTGCTCGTAGAGCGCCGCCGAGTCCTCGAACTTCGCCACGGCCTGCATGATCTCGGCCAGGTAGAACAGGGTGTCGCGGCGATAGTCGCTGGTCGGGAAGCGCTCGAGCATGCGCTCGCGCAGCTCGACCTCCCGCGCGTGGAGCCCCGCCGCGCCGGCGCACTCGGCCGCGTTCCACAGCAGCATGTCAGCCCGATCGCTGTCGGGGTAGGCCTCGTAGAGCGCCACGTGGGCCTCGGCGCAGCGCTCGAAGCCCTCTGGGTCGCCCCCCTCCTCGCCGAGGGAGTGGCGCCTCCCCGCTTCGCGGTGGCCCCAGGCCTCGCGTAGCGCCTCCTGCGTCGGCCCCTCCGCGCTCGAGGGCTCCTGAGCTCTGGCCTCGCCCGGGCGCAACGACGCGACGACGCCCAAACAAAGCCCCAGGACGACCCCCACTCGCGCGACCCTCGACACCCCTCCACCATGGGGCAAAGCGCCGGTCCACGCAATCGCCGCGCCATGTTAGATCGTCGCCATGCGTGTCCGAGCGCCCCACGACGGCCCCGCGTGGCGCCCCGGCTTTTGCCCGCCGGCCCCGCCCCAGGGCGACGCGCTGTGGCTGACTCCCCTCGCCCCCCACCTCGCCGAGCTCGACCTCGCCGCGTTCACGAGCTGCCGCGCTCGCCTGGCCGCGGAGCTCGACTGGAACGGCTGGCCGCCGGAGGGCTTTGGCCTCGACGACAACCGCCGCGATCTGGCCGAGCACTACCGCGAGTACGAGCGCCGCGAGGCCTACGCCTACTCCCTGCTCCGCGCCCGGCGATGCATCGGCTGCGTCTACGTCGAGCCGTGGACCACGGGGGCGCAGCTCGCCTTTTGGGTCATCGACGAGGCCCTGCCCGAGACCGCCGCCCTCCTCGGGGCCGTGCTCGACTGGCTCGCGACCTGGCCGTTCGAGGCCGTCGTCGTCCCCTTGCGTCCCTGGAACGAGCGCGACCAGGCGACCCTCACCGCCCTCGGGCTCGCGCCCTGCGAAGGCCCCGAAGGCCACCGCAGCTTCGTCAGTAGGAGCTGAAGCATGTCCGACGCCGACGACGATCCCCTGGCCGACTTCAACGCCGCCGCGCGTCGACGCAAGCGCCTCGCCCTCGCAGGCCTCGCGGCCCTCGGCGCCGCGCTCCTCGGCCTGCGCACCTGGTGGGTCGCCACCGCCCTCCCTGGCCTCGAGGACGAAGCCGTCGACGCGGCCACGCAGGCCATGGACGGCCTCCACACCGTCCCCGACGATCAGCGCGCCGCCCTGGCCGCCCTGGCCTTCGCCGAGCTCGAGGAAGAGCGCCTGCCCCTGCCCATGCTCGAGGCCTTCCGGGCCGTCGCCGCCGTCGCCCCCAGCCAGGTCAGCCTCGTCGCCCTCGAGCCCTTCGCCCACGACGCCGACTCCCTCGCGGCCTGGTCCGTGGTCTGCGACGCCGGCCCCGAGGCCATCACCACCTACGTGGCCAACGGCGACATCGACCAGCTGTTCGCCGACTGCTCCCTCGGCCGCTGGAGCCTCATCGACGGGCACGCGGCGCGGCGCGTCAGCGGCGGGCGCCTCGTCCTCGCCCACGCGGCGTGGGGCTGGCTCGTCGACCATCACTCCGAGACCGAGCTCGAGCGCCGGATCTTGCGGGTGTTCGTGCAGGGCTGAGTCGCGCGCCTCGTAATCCCGCCGTAATGTGGATCCTCTCCGTACGTGGGGAGGCTTCCCGCGCCGCGCCGCGCCACACTCCCGGGGTGCCCCGTCTTTCCAAGCGGACTGCCCGCGCCAGCCTGTGCCTCTCCCTGATCCTCGCCGCTGCCGGCTGCGACTCGGACGCGGCCCCCACAGCCTCGGAGAACGCGTCCGCTCCGAAGCCCGAGGCCAGCAAGACCCAAGAGAGCAAGACCCAAGAGAGCAAGGCCGAGCCCGCCCCGCCTCGGGACACGCGCCCCATCGCCGAGCAGCTCAACGCGCTGACCGAGGGCAAGCACCACGAGGATCTCGAGCTCGACAACAGCGCGCGCCTGGCCCTGCTCGAGCGCGGACTCGAGAGCTTCCTGGCGGCGCGGCCGGGCCTCGACCCCGACGACGCGGCCACCCAGCGCGCGGCCATCGACGCCTTCATCGAGTGGGCCGACCCCCTCGTCGGGCGCCTGGACCTCGACGCCATCGAGGGCACGAGCGCGACCAGCCTCGAGTACGCCATGGGCTACGAGCACGACCTCTCGGCCGCGGAGCGCGAGCGCCTCGACGCGCTCTCGGCCCTCGGCGTGGGCTTTTACGAGGGCGACGAGATGATCACCGCGGCCACCCTCGACTACGCGGGCCTGCGCGAGCACCTCAGCCCCGCGCTCTCGCCCCAGGGCCAGGCCTACCTCGAGCTCCGGGGCTACGCCGAGGACCTCACCGGCCGGCCCAGCCCGGCGTGGGTGCGCCTGCGCGAGGGCGCGACCGTCGACGGGCCGGCCCAGCTCGCCAAGTGGACCGCCCTCGCCGAGGGCCCCTCGGGCGAGGTCTGGGGCGACCAAGAGCGCAGCCGCGCGGTGCTCTCGACCTACCTCGAGCGCTGCGCGACCATCGAGCACACCTACTTCCTCGAGTGCACCGTGGAGCCCGAGCTGCGCGCCTCCTACGAGGCCTTCATCGCCGCGCACTCGGGCACCCCCGAGGCCGCCGCCGTCGAGACCTTCCTCGCCGGCGCCAAGGCGCGGGGCTTCCACATCACCAAGGAGCGGGCCTTCTACGGCCTGCTCGACAAGGCGATGGCCGAAGCCGAGCGTTGGGCGCCTGCGGTGAAACCCGACGCGGGCGGCGATTGAGCTTCGGCGCAGCGGAGGCTACAAGGCCTCATGGCCGGGGAGCTCATCGAGGTCGCTCCGAACCTGCGCGTGTTCGTGCGGGGGCTGGTTGCACGGCAACGTCGTGATGATCACCCGCGGCGCGCAGGCCCCGGTGCTCATCGACACCGGCTACTGCACCGGGATCGCCGAGCTCATCGAGGCCTTCGAGGCCGCGACGGGCCAGCCCATCGCGGCGCTGCGCGACATCCTGCTCACCCACGTGCACAGCGATCACGCGGGCGGATGCGCCGAGCTCCAGCGGCGCTACGGATGCCGCGTGCACGCCAGCGCCGTGTGCCGCAGCTTGATCGAAGCTTGGGACGAACGTCACCTGAAGGAACTGGCGTTCCCCTCGCAGGGCTCGAGCGGCACCAGCTCTTGTCCGTTCGAGACGGACGCCTGTCCCCCGGCCAGGCCATCCGCTCGGAGTCGTAGCCCGGCATGAACGGGGAGATGGACGGGGCGCTCACCGCCAAGCTGACCGAGGCCGAGCGGCTCCTGCGTGCGCGCCGGGGCGACGCGGCCCTCGGGGCTCTGCTCGCGGCCTGGGCCGAGCTCCGGGCGCCCGAGCTCGCGGCGCAGATCGAGGCCCTGTCCGACGCCCTCGCGGCCCAGCGACCCCGAACCCTGGGCGCGCTCCGGCCCGGCGAACGTCACCAGCGATGGCTCGAGCAGGCCGCCGAGGCCGACCCCGTCGCCCTCCCCGAGCTCCTCGAGCACCTCACCGACGACAACGCCGTCCGCTCTCGAGAGCGCGTCCTCGCCCTCGCCGCGCGCCGCCCCGACCCGCGCATCGCCGCGCGGGTGCTCGACTGCATCGAGCGGCCGCCCTACACCTCCGCCGGCAAGTTCTGGACCCAGGTCCACCGCCTGCTCCCGCGCCACGCCGACCCGCGGGTCATCCGGCGACTCGAGCGAGCGACCGTCGCCCTGGACACGAGCATGGGCGAGCGACTCGAGCGCATGCGCGAGCGCAGCATCCTGCGCGTGCGCGAGGCTCTGGCGCCTCTCGCTACCCGGCCAGGCGAAGCCCAGACCAAGCAGCTCGCGCGCGTCGCCGAAGCCGTCGAGGCCCTCGCCGCCGCGAGCCTCGACGCCGAGGCCCAAGCCCGCGCGCTCCTCGACGCCGTCCATGCCAACCCCGGCGCGCTCGAGCACCGCCAGATCTACGCGGACTGGCTGCTGTCCCGCGGCGACCCCCGGGGCGAGTTCATCGCCCTGCAGCTCGCCGAGATCCACGGCCGCGCGACCCGGACCCACAAAGCCCGCGCCAACGCCTTGCTCCGCGAGCACGGCAGCGCGTGGATCGGCACGCTCGGCCCGGCGCTGGTCCAGCGCGACCGCGCGTTCCGAGGCGGCTTCCTGCACGCCGCCCGGGTCACGAGCAAGGCCTTCGAGCTCGAGGCCATCGCCGACGATCCCACCTGGTCGACGGTCGAGGTGCTCCTCAACCCGCCCCTGGCCCTGCTCGAGCGCGCCCCCTTGCCCGCCCTGCGCGAGCTCGGCCTCGACGCCTTCCTCGCCCCGCAGCTGTTCGCCACGCGCCGCCGCGGTCGACCGCGCTGGCCCGGCGTCGAGACCCTCCGCCTCGAGCTCCAGGACAGCTGGCGCAACCTCGCCCTCGACCGCGACGGCAACCTGTCCGCCGCCTTCCTCGTCGGCCTGGCTCGCTGCCTCCCCCTCCCCAAGCTCGAGCACCTGCGCCTGCGCTCGGAGCTCGACCTCCCCACCCCGCAGGTCCGCTCGATGCTCGCCGGCCCCCTGGGCCAGCGCCTGCGCAGCCTCGAGCTGGTCCTCGCCAACACCGACGCCGACGCCCTCCCCGGCCTCGTCAGCGTGCTCGAGCGCTCCTGCCCCGCGCTCGAGCGCGCCTTCTTGTCCCCCCGCCCCGGCAAGCGCGAGGGCCTGACCCTGCGCCGCGCGGCCAGGGAGTGGACCGCCCTGGAGCTCGACTTGCCGAGCGACGGCATGCACGGCCCCAGCCGGGCGCTGCGTCGCGTCGCCCGAGACCTCGCGGCGACCCGAGGCCTCGAGCTCGTCGAGCGCCGGTGAGTCGTGGACGTGGGGCAGGGAGGGCGTGGCGTCGTCCACGACGGCAATGGCGTCGTCCACGACGGCAAAGTAGACAGAGGCTCACGCGCGCTCGCTGACCGCGGCGACGATCGCCGAGAGCTCCGCGGCGTAAAAGCCCGAGCTGTTGAAGCCGTTGAACTCGACCACGTAGAGCCCCGAGCCCGAGCGCGCGATGTCGACGACCACCACCGGCGCAGGCGAGCCGCGAGCGAGCAAGGCCTCGGTGAACGCGACGACCTCCCCGGGCAGATCGGGCGAGACCTCGAGGCGCTGGTAGCTGCGGTAGTGGCTGCCCGCGACGACGCGACCGTCGACGACGAAGGTCCGCCACTCGTCGCTCAAGCCGACGGGCTCGGCGAGCATCAGCTTGGTGTCCGGGTCCATGGACGCGTCTTCCAGGGCGAGGACCCGCCGCGCCCAGGCGACCAGGGCCGCCCCCGAGTCGACCTGGCCCGCGATGAGCTTGGAGTCCGCGCTCGGCCGGCAAAAGCGAAGGGCCTCGGAGTTCGCCAGCTCCGCGTCCGCGGCGAGCTCCTCGAGGCTCAAAAAGCGCGCGTCCACGTTGAGCATGTGGGCGCCGTAGCGCTCGATCCAGCTCGCGTAGTCGTCGTCGAGGGCCCAGGCTCCCGGTCGCCAGCGTCCGTCGCGGACCACGGAGTCGATCAAGCTCGAGCTGCCGTAGAACACCGTCGCCTCGTCGGTGTCGAGCTCGGGCGCCGCGTCGGAGAAGGGTGGGCGCACGATCGGCGCGACCGCGTGGCCCTGGGCGCGACACACCGCCGCGAGGGCTTCGGCGTCGGAGCGGCTGCCGAGGTTGGTCTGGATGGCCCAGCGCACGGGCGAAACGCTAGCAGCGCCGCAGCGCTCGTCACGGAGACCTTGACAGCTCACTCATAATAAATGAACATTCATTCATAATCTGTGAAATCCGCTCCCAAATCCCGAACTGAGGCCAACAAGGCCGACAAACACGCCCGCATCCTGGACGCGGCGACCGCCCTGTTCGCGGAGCGCGGCTACGCGGGCACGGCCGTTCCGCCGGTCGCCGAGCGAGCCCGGGTGGCCGCCGGCACCATCTACCGCTTCTTCGACAACAAGGAAGCGCTGGTCAACGCGGTGTTCCGCCGCGCCAAGCAGGCCCTGGGCGAGGCGCTGTTCGAGGGGCTCGACCTCGAGCAAGCCCCGCGCCCGCTGTTCGACGAGTTCTGGGCCCGGCTCTACCGCTTCGCCCGCGAGCAGCCCGAGGCCTTCCGCTTCCTCGAGCTCCAAGACCACCACCGCTACCTCGACGAGACCAGCCGCCACCTCGAGCGCACCGTGCTCGCGCCGGTCGCGGTGATGGTCCTCCAGCTCCGAGAGCTCGGCGTGTTCGAGCCCGCCCTGCCCGTCGACGTCGCCATGGCCTTCATCTGGGGAGGCTTCGTCGGCGTCATGAAGGCCGAGCGGGACGGGCACCTCGAGGTCGATCAACGTGCCGTCGACGCGGCGCGAGACATGGCGTGGCGAAGCTGCGCCCGCGTACAGGAGAGCCCATGAACACCGCCCAAGCCACCGTCGAGTCCCCTCCCCGTCATTCGCCCGTCGCTTCGGGCCCGCTGGATCAGCTCGCCCGACACGACGGCGCGCGCCTCGAGTCCATGTACCGGGCCGGGGCCGTGCCCGAGTCCCTCGCCGTCCTCGATGGCAACCCCGCCGGCCGCATGCTGGCGGTGCGTGGCCTCGAGCGCGGCCTCACCCGCGGCCCGCTCCGCTCCCTCGCCGCGGCCCCCTTCTTCCCCTGGGGCGGCAAGAGCTTCTCGAGCGCCGGTCCGGCGGCGACCCAGGGCCGCGGCATCAACCGCGTCCACCTCGGCGGCCGCCACCTGCTCTTCCCCTTCGAGACCCGGGTCGAGGCCTCGGCCATCGACGGCGAGCCCACCGTCGTCCTCGACTACGACCTGGGCGACAACCCCCGGCTGATCGCCCGCATCCACGACGAGATCCGCGAGGTCGAGCCGGGCCTCTACCTGGGCCCGGCGATGTGGAAGTCCGGGCCCGCCCGCGTGCTCGTGCTGTGGTTCGCCCTCGACACCCGGGCCCAGGCGCCCTCGATCGGGTGGGGCTGAAGCCCATGGCCGAGCACGTGCTGATCACCGGCGGGGCCGGGGCGATCGGGGCCGCGACCGCCCGCGAGTGGCTGAGGCGTCGGGGCGCGGACCGGATCACCCTCGTCGACCTCGACGGCGAGCGGGCAGAGCAGATCGCCGCCTCGCTGCGGGGCGACGCGGCCGCGCGCCAGTGGGACCTCGCCGAGCTCTCGACCCTCGCCGACGCGTGGTCCGCCCTCGTCGACGCCCGCGGCCCCGTCGACGCGCTGATCAACTGCGCGGGCTTCATGGAGGTCTGCTCCTTCGCCGCGACCCCCTGGGCCCTCGGCCGCCGCCTGCTCGAGGTCGACCTGCTCGCGCCCTTGCGGCTGATGGAGCTCGCGCTGCCCGGCATGATCGAGCGCAGGCGGGGCACCGTCGTCAACATCGCGAGCATGGCCGGCGTCACGCCGCTGCGCGGCTGTGCCTACTACGGCGCCGCCAAGGCGGGGCTGGCCATGGCCTCGGAGATCACCCGCATGGAGCTCGGCGATGGCCCGGTCCGGGTCGTGACCGTCTACCCCGGGCCGGTGCGCTCCGAGCTCGAGTCGCGGGCGCGCGGGCAGATGCGAGACGGCCTGCTGACCCGCTACATCCCCACCGGCACACCCAAGGGCCTGGCCCGGGGGATCCTCGATCGCGTCGAGGGCGGGCGGCCGCGCCTGGCCTACCCCTGGCCCTACGACGTGGCCGAGCGCGCGCGCGACCTCAGCCGGCGGGTCACCATGCGGATCAGCCCCGCACCTCGACGCTAGCCAGGCGGCCCCCGACGGCCTGTTAGGCTGGCGCCGTGACCCTCTCGGGCAAGGTCCTGCTCGTCCCCGAGCGCCGCGACTCCGAGCGAGACGCCGTCGCCGAGCACTGGCGATCCGCCGGCGGCCGAGTCGTCCGCCTGGGCCGCTTTTGGGACCCGCCCCCGCTCCCCGAGGCAGGCCTGCGCCCCTACGGCAACGACACCTTTTGCCTGGTCCTCGCCCAAAAGCTCGATCTTCGCGAGCTGTCTCCGCCGGACGACCTGCTCGTCCACCTCGACGCCGCGGTCCTCGGTCGCCGCGTCGCCCTGACGACCCCGCGACGCGCTCGACGAGCTCCCCGCCGGCTTTGTCAGGCCCGTGTTCGCCAAGTCGGCCGCGCCCAAGCTGTTCACGGCCGGCGTGTACGCGAGCGCCAGCGTCGTCCGCGAAGTCGCGCGGGACCTGCCCGGTGACACCGGCGTGCTGCTGTCGACGGTCGTCGACATCGACGCGGAGGTCCGGAGCTTCGTCCTCGACGATCGCGTGCTCTCGGCCGCCGCCTACGAGGGCGAGCTCGGGCCCGGCGAGCTCGAGGCGGCCATCGCCCTCGCCGAGCGCATCGCCGCCCATCCCTTGGTACCGCGAAGCTGCGTCCTCGACCTCGGTCGGGTGCGCGAAGGACCCGAGCGCAGCGCCCGATGGGTCCTGGTCGAGGCGAACGCGGCGTGGGGCGCGGGGCTCAACGGATGCACCCCCGAGGCGGCCGCGCGGTGCATCGAGGCCGCCTGGTTGGACGAGGAAGAGTTTCGAACACGTCGATAAACCATTGATTTAAATGGACAATTACAAAGTAAGTGAGTGCTCAAAAATAAACCTTGCAGACCTTTGGGGTTGCGGTAAGTAATCAAGCACAAACTAACTGGGGACCCCGTCCCCGCCCCCGCCGCCTCCGTGCGAGCTCGTCCCATGCGCCCGCGAACCTTCACCGACCAAGACCTGCTCGACACCGCACGAGCCCTGTTCTTGGAGCACGGTCCCAAGCTCTCGACGTCGCGCATCGCCGAGGCCCTCGGCGTATCCCAGGCCGCCCTGTTCAAGCGCTTCTCGACCAAGCAGGAGCTGATGATCCGCGCCTTGATGCCCCAGGGCGCGCCGCCGTGGATCGAGCGCATCAACGCCGGGCCCGACGCGCGCCCGGTGCCCGAGCAGCTGCTGCAGATCATCCGCGAGATCGAACAGTTCTTCGGCCGCATGATGCCGGCCATCGCCGTGCTCCGGGCCTCGGGCATCACCCCCGAGTCCATGCTCGAGCACTTCCCCGGCGAGCCCCTGCCCTGCCGCGTGCACGCCACCATGACCCGCTTCTTCGCAACCTTGCACGAGCAAGGCCGCGCGAAGATCGCGAGCCCGGAGGCCGCCGCGATGGCCTTCATGGGCGCCATGCACAGCCGCCACAACCTGCAACACATCCTTGGCGATCGCGCGCCGGAGGTCGGCGACGACTACCCCGAGCGCACGGTCGAGCTGTTTTGGTCGGGCATGAAACCCGGCTGAGTCCTGGCGGCCGCGCGCCGCCCTTTTGATCGTTCAACTGCCGTAGTCGGCACCATTCAAGGAGGAGGCCATGGGCCTTCCGAGCACCGCACTCGTGGTGGTCGCCCTGACGGGCATGGCCATCGCACAGCCGAGCCTTGCCTCGAGCCCCGAAGGGCCCGGGGAACCCCAGCCCGATCGACCGACGCAGGCCGAGGCCCTGCGCCTCGAGCAAGGCAGCGCCCAGTGGTGGCAGGGCTTCGAGGACGCGCACCTCGACGCCCTCGTCGAGGCCGGGCTCAGCCAGAACCTCGACGTGCGCGCGGCCGAATTGCGCGTCGCCGAGTCCGAAGCGGCGATCACTCAACAGCGCGCGCCCCTGCTGCCGCGGGTCAGCTGGGACAGCACCATCAACCTCGGGCCGACGGCGAGCCTGGGCTTTCAGTTTGGCGGCCTGCCCAGCGGCGGAGACCCCAACGCCGAGCCCCCGCCCGACGTCTACTGGACGGGCTCGAGCGTGCTCAACGTGTCGCTCGAGCTCGACCTGACCGGGCGCCGCGTCCTCGACCTGCGAGCCAGCCGCGACGATCGCAGCGCGGCCCGGGCCGAGCACGCGTCGAGCCAGGTGACCATCGCCTCGTCGATCACCCAGGCCTACTACGACCTCGTCGCCGCCCGGGCCCGGCTGCGCGTGGTCGATGAACAAATCGCCACGGTCGAGGCCCTCGTCGAGCTGACCCAGCAGCGCCTCGCCGACGGCGGCGCCCGGGCGACGGACCTGCTCCAGCAGCGCCAGCAGCTCGCCTCGACCCAGACCCTGCGGCCCCAGGCCCAGGCCCAGGTCCGGGCCTTCTCGCAGCAGCTCGCCGTGCTCCTCGCCGAGTCCCCCGACACGCAGCACGAGAGCGCCGACGCCCTGCCCGAGCTGCTCCTGGCCGCGGGCGCCGAGGACGCCGAGCTCGCCCTCGACCGCCGCCCCGACATGGTCGCGGCCGAGCACCGGGTCCGCGCGGCCGAGCGCCGCGAGAAGGTCGCCCGCCGCGAGTTCGCCCCCAGCCTGAGCGTGTCCGCGAACGCGGGCATCCAGGCCTTTGCGATCAGCGAGGTCAGCGACCAGTGGTACTGGGGCGCCGGCGCCAGCTTGTCCGTGCCGATCTTTGCGGGCGGCCAGCGCATCGGGGCCCTGCGCCAGCGCGAGGCCCAGACCGCCAGCTCGCGCAACGAGGTCGCGCGCGTGCGCCTCGAGGCCCAGCGCCAGGTCGCCGACGCCCGCGCGGCCCAGGGCGAGCGCCTCGCCATCGTCGAGGCCTCCCTCGCCGAGCTCGAGGTCGCCGAGCAGACCTACCTCGCCCTGCGCGAGCGCTACTTCGAGGGTGACGCCGACGTGCTCAACCTGCTGTCCGCCCTGACCAGCCGCCAACAGGCCGAGCTCAACCTGATCACCGCGCGGCGAGACCTGATCACCGCGCACATCGACCTCCAGCGGGCCCTCGCCCCAGCCACCACCTAGGAGAACCGCGCCATGCACAAGCTCCTCACCCACCTCGTCCTCCCCCTGACCCTCGTCGCCGGCAGCGTCGCCGCGGCCGTCGTGCTGATCGAGGGCCCCGAGGACGCCCACGCCCGGGCGCCCGAGAGCCAACCACCGCTGGTTCGCGTCGACACCCTCCGCGTCGCCGAGCACCGCACCCGCGTCGAGGCCAACGGCGTCGCCGAGGCCACCCGCGCCCTGACCCTCGTGCCCGAGGTCGGGGGCAAGGTCGTGTTCGTGGCCGAGCAGCTCGACGAGGGCGGGCGCGTGCGCGAGGGCGAGGTGCTGGTCCGCATCGAGGCCCGCGCCTACACCATCGCGCTGAACCAGGCCAAGGCCGAGCTCGCCCAGGCCGAGGCCGAGCTCGAGCTCGAGCGCGGCCGGGGCCGCTCGGCCAAGCGCGAGTGGGAGCGCTACGGGGGCGGCGACCAAGACGAGTCTGGGCGCCTGGCCAGCCGCGGGCCCCAGCTCGCGTCCGCCGAGGCCATGGTCGACCTGCGCAAGGCCGCCGTCGAGCGGGCCAAGCTCGACCTGCGCCGCACGGCCATCCGCGCCCCCTTCGACGCCCTCGTGACCTCTGAGCAGGTCGAGGCCGGGCAGGTCGTCAGCCAGGGCAGCCAGCTCGCCTCCCTCGTCGCCGCCGACGAGCTGTGGGTCCGCGCCCCCCTGCGCATCGACGCCCTCGACGCCCTCGACCTCGCCGCCGAGCGCGAGGACGGCGAGGGCAGCCCGATCCACATGCAGCTGCCCACCGGCCGCGGCGGCACCGTGAGCGTGACCGGCGAAGCCCTGCGCCTGGGCGCAAACATCGACACGGACACGCGCAAGGCCGAGCTGATCATCCGCGTGGTCCGGGAGCCCGAGACCAGCGCGGCCCTGCTGCCCGGCGCCTTCGTGACCCTCGCCTTCGAGTCGCCCCGACCGACCCGCGCCCTGCAGTTCCCCCGCGACGCCCTCGTCGAGGGCCGCCGGGTGTGGCTCGTCGACGAGGACGAGCGCCTGCGCCGGCTCGACCTCGACATCGCGTGGACCGACGCGGACTCGATCTTCGTGCGCCCCGAGAGCCTGAGCGCCGAGTGGGCCGAGGCCGCCGAACAGCGCGGCCTACAGGTCGTCCGCCGGCCCTCCCCCGCCGCCCTCGAGGGCATGCAAGTCCGGACCGAGACCGACGCCGACGCCGACGCCGACGAGCCGGAGGCCGACCATGACTGAGCCCAACGACCTCGCCAGCGGGCAAGCCCAAGAACTGGGCAGCGGCCCCCTCGCGTGGATGGTCCGCAACAACGTCGCCGCCAACTTGCTCATGCTCGTGCTCATCGTCGCGGGCGGCCTGGGCATCCTCAGCGCCAAGCAGGAGGTGTTCCCCGAGTTCGACCTCGACCAGGTCAACGTCACCGTCGCCTACCCCGGCGCCAGCCCGGGGGAGGTCGAGCAGAGCATCATCCTCGCCGTCGAGGAGAAGGTCCGGGGCATCGACGGGGTCAAGCGCGTCGACTCGACGGCCCGGGAGGGCAGCGGCACCGTGGCCGTGTCCCTGCTCCTCGACGCCAACCCCCAGGAGGTCCTCGCCGACGTCAAGAACGAGGTCGACCGGGTCACCACCTTCCCCGTCGAGGCCGAGGAGCCCGTGGTCAGCCTGGCCAAGCGCCGCAGCCAGGTCGTCAGCCTGATCCTGTCCGGCGACCACGAGCTCCAGGACCTCCACGCCATCGCCGAGGACGCGCGCATGCGCCTGCTCCAGCACGAGGACATCACCCAGGTCGAGCTCGAGGGCGTGCCAGCCCTCGAGCTGTCCGTGGAGGTCCCCCGCGCCGAGCTCGAGCGCTACGGCCTGACCCTCGACGAGGTCGCCCGCGAGATCGGCAGCGCCAGCCTCGAGCTGCCCGCTGGCGCCCTCGAGTCCGACAGCGGGGAGATCCGCGTGCGCGTCAGCGACCGCCGCTCCACCGGCCAGGCCATCTCCGAGCTCATCCTCCGCGGCACCCGGGGCGGCGGCGAGCTGCGCCTGGGCGACATCGCGACCATCACCGACGGCTACGAGGACAGCAAGCAGTACTCGCTCTACAACGGCAAGCCCGCCGTGCGCGTCACGGCCTACCGCACCGGCGACGAGACGCCCACGGCCGTGGCCGCGGCCGTCCGAGAGACCGCCGAAGGGCTGCGCGCACAGCTGCCCCCCGAGGTCGAGGTCAGCGTGTGGCAGGACGACAGCGAGGTCCTCGACGACCGCATCAGCTTGCTGACCAAGAACGCGGGCATGGGCCTGCTCCTGGTCCTGCTCGTGCTCGCCCTCTTCCTCGACCTGCGCCTGGCCTTTTGGGTGTCCCTGGGCATCCCCATCTCCTTCATGGGCGCCTTCGTGGTCCTCGGCGGCACGGACCTGTCGATCAACATGATCACCTTGTTCGCCTTCATCGTGACCCTGGGCATGGTCGTCGACGACGCCATCGTGGTCGGCGAGCGGACCCACGCCTACCGCCAGGAGGGCCACGCCCCGATGGCCGCGGCGATCCTCGCCGCCCGCGACATGGCCGGGCCGATCACCTTCGCCATCCTCACGACCATCGCCGCGTTCATGCCCATGCTCTTCGTCCCCGGGACCATGGGCAAGGTGTTCGAGATGATCCCCATGGTGGTCATCGCGGTGCTGATCATCTCGCTGATCGAGAGCTTCTTCATCCTCCCTGCCCACCTCGCCCACACCCCCGACGCCCGCGGCGAGAGCAGCCGCCTGCCCCGGCGCGGCATCGTCGGCGTGTTCGGCAAGCTCCAAGACGGCGTCGCCTCGGGCCTCGCGACCTTCATCGCCAAGGTCTACACCCCCGTCGTCAAAGCCTTCATGCGCCTGCGCTACCTGGCCATGGCCGGGGCCCTGTCCGTGCTCGTGCTGACCGTCGCCTTCGTGGCCTCGGGCGCCGTACCCTTCAACTTCTTCCCGCAGATCGAGGGCGACCTGGTCACCGTGCAAGTCCGGCTGCCCTACGGCGTGGCCCTGGCCCGCACCGAGGCCGTCGGCGAACAGCTGCAGGCGAGCCTCGGGCAGACCATCGACGAGTTCGGGGGCGAGGCCAAGGTCCGCGGGGTCTACACCCGCGTGGGCCAGAGCGCCCCCGGGGCCGGGCCTGGGGCGGTCGAGGCCGAGTCCGGCAGTCACCTCATCGCCTTCGAGGTCGCCCTCGTGCCCTCGGGCGAGCGCGACTTCACGGCCGAGCAATTCCTCGACGACTGGCGCACGCGCACCGGCGAGCTCCACGAGGTTGAGTCGATCCGCTTCACCGCCGCGTCCGGGCCCGGGGCGGGCGACGCCGTCGCCATCCAGGTGCTCAGCGCCGACGAGCAGGCCCTCGCGGCCGTCGCCGGCGAGCTCACCGAGACCCTGTCGAGCTACGCCGAGCTGACCAACATCGAAAACGGCTACGTCAGCGGCAAGCCCCAGCTCGACTTCCGCCTGAGCGACGAGGCCAGGGGCCTGGGCTTCTCGGCCGAGATGGTCGCGGCCCAGCTGCGCGCGGCCTTCTACGGCGCCGAGGCGGTCCGTGAGCAGCGCGGGCGCAACGAGCTCAAGATCATGACGCGCCTGCCCGAGGACGAGCGCCGCACCGAGCACGACCTCGAGGCCTTGATGATCCGCAGCCCGGCCGGGGAGTTCGTCCCCCTCGGGCGCCTCGTCGACCTCGAGCGCGGCCTCGCCCCGACCTCCATCGAGCGCGAGGACGGCCGCCGCAAGGTCGTCGTGTCCGCCGAGCTCGCCCCCGGCGTGCCCAGCCCCCGGCCCGTGCTCGAGGCCCTCGACGAGGGCGTGTTCGACGACCTGCGCGCGCGCTACCCCGAGCTCGATATCGAGATGGTCGGCGCCCAGCGAGAGCAGCGCGAGACCTTCGCCGCCCTCGGCCGCGGCTACCTCCTCGCCCTCCTGCTCATCTACGCCCTGCTGGCCATCCCCTTCCGCAGCTACGTCCAGCCGGTGATCATCATGATGGTCATCCCCTTCGGCTTCGTGGGCGCCATCGCAGGCCACGCGCTGATGGGCTACGGGCTGTCGCTGATGAGCATGTTCGGGCTCATCGCCCTGTCCGGCGTCGTCGTCAATGACTCGCTGGTGCTCATCGACGCGACCAACAAGGCCCGGCTCGCGGACCCATCGCTCTCGGCCTTCGACGCCGTCCTCGGCGGCGGCATCCAGCGCTTTCGGCCCATCTTGCTGACCAGCCTGACCACCTTCTTCGGCCTCGTGCCG
Organism: Plesiocystis pacifica SIR-1; assembly: GCF_000170895.1. Taxonomy (GTDB): domain Bacteria; phylum Myxococcota_A; class Polyangia; order Nannocystales; family Nannocystaceae; genus Plesiocystis; species Plesiocystis pacifica. The sequence goes on from NZ_ABCS01000058.1 coordinate 53,400, forward strand.
ATGCTGGCCGAGACGTCCATGCAGGCGCGCTTTCTGATCCCCATGGCGATCAGCCTGGCCTTCGGCGTGCTCGCGGCGACCGTGGTCGTGCTGCTGCTCGTGCCCTCGCTCTACCTCATCGTCGAGGACGCCATCGCCCTGGTCTCGCGGCGGGGGCCCGAGCCCGAGCCCAAGCCCGAGCCCGAGCCCGAGAGCTGAGCTGGGCGCTTCCCGTGCACGCCCGGCCGTGTTAGGGCCATGGGCGTCGCATGTCGCCCTCGCTGTACGCCGCCGTCCTCGGCGACCGCTTCGCGGAGCTCGGCCCGACCTTGCGCGGCTTCCATAGCCAGCGCGAGGGCGGCCGCGCCCGCGGCGAGGTCCGCGTGACCCACGGCGCGAGCGCCCTCGCCCGCGTGGCTGCTTGGCTGATGCGCGCGCCCAAGGCCGGCGCGGGCGTGGACGTCCAGCTCGCGGTCCACGTCGACTCCGGCCGCGCCCTCGAGCGCTGGGACCGGAGCTTCGACGGCCACGCCCTGCGCACCCGGCAGTGGCGCGCGGGGCCCCACCTCGTCGAGGCCGTGGGTCCGATCTACCTGCACTTCGACCTGCGCGTGGACGGGGGCGCGATGACCTTCGAGCACCGGCGCACGAGCGTGCTCGGCCTGCCCCTGCCCCGCGCCCTCTCCCCCCGCGTCACCGCCCAGGTCGCGGACTCCGAGGCCCGAGACGGTCAGTGGCTCGTCGACGTGCGCATCGCCCTGCCCCTCGTCGGCCTCGTCGTCCGCTACGCGGGCGCCATGGATACCCTGGACCCCCCAGCTGCGGAGCCCCCGTGACCGCGCCCAGGAAGCTGCTGAGCAAGCGCGCGCGCAAGTGGACCTTGTGGGTCCACATCCTCGCGTCGATGCTGTGGCTCGGGGCCGCCGTGGCGATGATGGTCCTGAGCTTCGCCCGCCCCTCCCAGGCCCAGGGCGACGCGGCCTTTCACGCCTTTTGCCTGGCGGTCAAGCTCGTCGACGACTTCGTGATCATCGGCAGCTGCGGCCTGTCAGCCCTCTCGGGCCTGCTGTTGTCCTGGAAGACCCCGTGGGGCTTCTTTCGCTACTGGTGGGTCGCCGTCAAGATCGTGCTCACGGCCCTCTTGCTGACCGTCGGCGCGTCGGTCATCGGGCCGTGGATCAACGAGCTCGAGGCCCTCGCGCGGGACCACGGCGCGGCCGCCTCGGCCACGCCGCGCTTTGCCTTCATCGACGTCGGCGTGGGCATCCTCGGGGTCACGCAAATTCTCATCCTGGGCTTCGTGCTCCACGCCTCGGTCCAAAAGCCGTGGGGCAAGCGCGAGCCCCGGCCCACGGCTAGCTGAACAGCCGCGCGAAGGTGCGTCCGGGGTCTCCAGTTTTGCAAAGACTCGACAGCGAGTTTCATGGTGCGCGAGCGAGCATGTGCGGCGAGCGGATCCGCGTCGCCTGCTGCCGCGGGCCCTCGAAGGTCCGGACCCGCCACCTTCAAAGACTCCTGACCCAGACACGGCCGCTCTCGGCGAGCCAGCGCGCGTCCTTGATCCGCGGGCTGTGGGACGAGAGCTCGAGCGCGCGCGGCCAGCTTCGAGCTTGCCCAGCGCCTCGGCCCGGACGCGAGCGTTCTGCTCGACGATCTCCTGTGGTTCTTGCGGCCCCCCGTGCGCCCCAAGGACCCGCGCCCCGAGTCCGCGCTCCGGACCCTCGCGGCGATCGGTCCTGCCAGCGCCCCCGCCCTTCGCAAGGTCCTGTTCAAACCCGCCGCCGTCCGGGTCAACAACACGCGCCGCGAGGCCTTCATGGACTGGCTCGCGGTCCTGGGGCCCGCGGCCGCGCCCGCCCGGCGCCACGTCGACGCGACCCTCGCCGAGGCCCCCGGATCCACCCCCGAGAGCCTCCGAGCCGCGGCCCTTCGCGCCCGCGAAGCCCTCGACGAGCTGTAAGCAGGCTGACATCGGGGGAGTCTTCGCCCTCGCCGAGGGGAACCCCGCCGTCGAGCGAGCGAGCACGCGACGAACCTCCCCGATCGAAACCGGGGTTGCCCTGCTGGAGACGTGCAGTCGGGCGCGCTTGACTGATCACGATGCGAAGCTCCACTGCGACACTGTCGACCTTACTGTCCGTTTCATGCGCCTGCCAGGCCGGGGCCGTCGAGTCCGCGACCGCGCAGCCAGCCGAGCGAGAGGCAACCGCGGCGGAGCCGAGCGTCAGCCAGCGCGAGCTCGAGACCCGCTTCATGCTCGCCCTGAGCCTGTTCGAGCGGGGCGCCTACGAGGACGCGGCCCAGGGCTTCGCCCAGCTCCTGCTCGACCTGCCCCAGGACGCCTCCGCCGACGACCTGCGCCACCTGCTCATCCAACACGTCGCCTGGGCGCGCATCGGCAGCTACGACGTCGGCGGCGACGCGAGCACCCTCGACGAGGGCGAGGACATGCTCGAGCGCTACCTGGTCCGACACGAGCGCCTGCTGCCCGACGCGGCCGGTGAGCGCGAGTCGATCTACGCCTTGCTCGCGGAGTTCCAGCTGCGCCGCGACCAGGAGCAGCCCCGCAACGTGCACGACGAGCTCAGCGCGCTGACCCGCGAGACCGCCGACGCCATCGCCGGCCAGCGCGCGAGCGCGGCCCGCTCCCGCCCCGACGCCCCGGTCTGGGAGATCGAGGTCGACACCATCCCCTGGGCCCGCCTCGACGACCCCAAGGTGATGCGCAACCTCCGGTCCTCACGCTACGTCGGCGTGTCCCTGTTCAACGATCCCGGCGAGCCCTTCAACCCGACCCGCGTGCTCGTGCGCGGCTGGGTCTCCAAGGGCCAGCTGCAGGCCGTCGGGCGCGAGACCGTCGCCGCCTTGCGGCGCTCTCGCCCGGCCCTCGAGGCCTGCTACGAGAACGCCCTCGGGCGGGGCCAGGCCGGCGAGCTCGAGCGCGTCGCCCTCGACCTGCGCTGGGCTGACGGGGACCTCGACGCCACGGAGTTCGCCGAGCAGGCCAACTTCGACGCGCCCGGCCAGGACTGCCTCGTCGCCGCGCTGCGCGAAGCTGGGGCCGCCGACGCGTCCGGGTCCGCCGACGGGGAGGCCCGGCTGCAGCTGAGCTTCTTCATTCAGCCCCAGCGCAGGCCTGGACGCGGCGACATGGACTACAGCTACTTCGGCCAGTGGGCGCCGCTCGACACCGGCGACATCAACTACGGCGCGCAGATCGAGGGGGTCCACGTCAGCCCGTGGTTCAACGCCGATCGGGCCCGGCGCCGCGGCTCGGGCCAGCCCCTGCGGCCCTTCCCCTACAGCCTCTAGAGGCTGCATGGGGTCGAGCAGGCCTCGAGCACGCACAGCGCCAAGGCCCCCGCCTCGGTGTCGCCGAGCTCGGGCTGCCCGCAGTCCACCATGCACGCGACCACCGTGCCCCCTTCGCCCACGCACTGCACGAAGCAGCTGCACTTGGTCGGCTGGGAGCACAGCTCGTAGTACTCGCAACACTCGGCCGCGGCGCACTCCTGACACTCGTCCTCGGCCACGAGCGGAACACAGGCCGTGTTCCCGGTGTCGAGGTCGAAGCCCTCGTCGAGGGGGAGGCCCTCGCCAGTGTCGAGGGGGCCCTCGCTGGTGTCGACGAGGCCCTCCTCGGAGCTGCCCCCCTCCTCCGTCGAGGTCGAGCCCTGTTCTTCGCTGGAGCCCTCCGAACCCGTGCCCGTCGACGATGAGCCAGTCGAGCTCTCCTCCGTCGACGTGGTCGCCTCGGCGCCCGAGCTGTCCGTCGAGCTCGATCCGCCCTGCTCCCCCTGCTCGCCGCTTTCGGTCTCCGTTGGGGTCTCCGTCCCCGCGCCCCCCTCGTCCGCCCCGTCCTCGCCGCGCGCGAAGTCGGGGTTGAACTGATGGCAGCCCAGCGTCGCCGCCGCCACGACCAGGACCCACCCACGACCATCAACGCGCGCCATTTCTCGATCATTGCGCACACCCACAAAAACCGCAACCGTCCTGTGGTTGAGGACCTAGCTAGTTGTCCGCGACGCTCTGGCCTTTGACCGATACGTTGCCCGAGCCTTTGATCTTGATATCGCTACCCTTGATGGTGACCTTGCCGTCCTCGCTCAAGGTCAACGACGCGTCGCCGCAGCGCAGGGTGAGCTTCTTGGCGGCCTCGACGATGAGCTTCTCCTCGCCCTTGACCGTCATCCGATCGCCCGCCTCGAGGCGGAGCTTGCCGTCGCTCGACAAGCTCAGGTCGGCGGAGGTGGCGAGGGTGGCGCTGCTGGCCTGGACGCCGTGGTCCCCGGTGATCGTCGTGGTCGCGTCCCCGCCCACGTCGAGGGTGTAGTGGCTGCCGACGCTGGTGTGCATCTCGGCGCTGACCGACTGCTCGATGTCCTCGCCCACGCGCAGGCGCAGGTCCTTGGCGATGTCCCAGATGACGTTCCCGCCCACGCGCAGGTTGTTCTCGCCGCCCACGCTGACGCTCTGGTCCCGGCCGACGGTGAGCGAGTGGTGGACCCCCACGCTGCCCTCGAGGTTGACCCCGACGACGAAGCGCTCGTTGACCCCGACGGCCTTGGTGCGCTCCCGGACCACCGTCAGCTGCTCGTCCCGGCCGACCTGCTGGCGCTTGTCGTTCTCGATCTCGATGGACCAGTCGCGCTCGCCGTGGAGGTAAATTTCCTCGGCCCCGGCGGCGTCCTCGAAGCGCAGCTCGTTGAAGCCCGCGCCGCCGGGGGAGGAGTCCGTGCGCCACCCGCTCTGGGTCTTGCGCTGGGGCAGGAGGAAGGGGGTCGGGCGCTCGCTGTTGTAGACGCAGCCCGTGACCAGGGGGCGGTCCGGGTTGCCCTCGAGGAACTCGACCACGACCTCCATGCCGACCCGGGGGATGAACTGGGCCCCCCAGCCGACCCCCGCCCACTGCTGCGCGCAGCGGATCCAGCACGAGGCCTCGGCGTCGTAGTCGGCCTGCTCCTCCCAGTAGAACTGGACCTTGACCCGCCCGTGCTCGTCGGTGTGGATCTCCTCGCTCGCGGGGCCGGTGACGATCGCCGTCTGCGGGCCGAATTCCCGGGGCTTGGGCGTCTTGGCCACCGGTCGGTGGGGCAGCTCGTAGGGCACGCACTCGAAGCGGTTGGCGTAGGTCGCCGTCGGTCCTTCGCGCGGCTCCTCGCGAGACTCCCCGCCGCGGTGCTCGACGCGGGTGATCAGGTACTCCACCTCGAAGTCGTGGTGCGCGTCGTCGCGGAGCACGAAGCGCAGCCCCGGGCGCATGGCGGTCGCGTTGCCGTGCCCGCGCAGCACCCGGGCGCCGAGGCCCTCGGCCGCGTGGCGATCGTCGATGCGCTCGCGCAGGTCGTCGACGATGAAGCGGCGCTGGCCGTGGTCGAAGCGCCGGCGCTCGCGGCCGTGGTCGTCGGCCTCGCCGACGCTCGCCGAGACCAGCTGGGGCTGCGTCAACCAGTCGAAGTCCCGGCGCAGCACCCCCGTGCTGGTCATCGCCGCGCTCCACTCGAAGCCCTGGATCGACTCGACGTCGGCCTCCCCCGGGTTGCTGAGGATCACCGGGAGCTCGCTGCCGTGGCCAAAGTTGTCGAGCTCGCCGTACTGGGCGTTGTCGTCGCGCAGGACCACGGTCTCGCGCTGGCTCTCGGCGTCGTGCTCGAAGGCGTAGCAGATCCCCTCCTCTTCGAGGAGGCGCGAGACGAAGGCGAAGTCCGACTCGCGGTACTGCACGCAGTAGTCCCGGCGCTCGTCGCCGCGCTGGGTCTCGCCCAGGTCGAGCTCGCGGCCGTACTCGCCCAAGCCCTCACCCAGGACCTGTCCGACGATCTCGCGGACGCTGTGGTTTTGCCAGATCCGCGAGTTCACCCGCTGGTCCAGGATGCCCAGCGCCGACGCGATGTGAAAGCGCAGGTGTAGCTCGCCCCGCTCGAAGGCCAGGTAGTCCACGCGCGAGACCACCCCGCACAAGGCCTGCGCCTGCGCCCCGCGGGCGATGAGCAGCGCGGCCGAGCGGCCCAGGCAAGACTCGACCTCGGGGTACTCGATGGCGGCGACGGCCTCGACCGTCGCCGTGTAGGGGTGGTCGAGGGCCTCGGTGATCGAGAAGGACAGGACCTGCCAGGCGGCGTCGATGCCCCCGGACAGGGTCAGCACGTAGCGGAGGGGGGGGAGTCGGGCGTACATGGGCGGGACCTCGGGGGGTCCGGAGAACGACCCGAGCGCGGGCGCAGCTCCACGAGACGCGCTCGGACGGGTCGCGCCAGGAGACTCTACCGCAGGTCGTGCCCGAGCCCCCCGCCTCGGGGCCCAAGCCCGCGAGTCAGGCCGAGGTCTGCTTCTCCGCTTGCCACGCGTCGAGGATCCCGCGGGCGTCGTTGCGCTCGGGGTCCATCACTTCATCGTGCTCGTCCTTCTTGGTGGTGAGCTCGACGACGTAGCCGTTGGGGTCACGAAAATAGATCGACGTCAACGCCTCGAGCTCCGCGGGGCCGTGAAACTCGAGGCCGACGGCCTTGGCCTTGATCTGGATCGCCTTCATCGCCAGCGCGCCGACCTCGAGGGCGATGTGCAGATCCGAGGGATCCTGCTCCGTGAATTCGAATTCGACCTCCGGTAGCTCAAAGAAGGCGAGGTAAGACCCGTCACGCATCTGAAAGAAGATATGCAAGAGCGGCGTCTCGACGCCCGCCTCGGTCCGATCGCGCCGCAGCGAGCACGCGAGCGGCAAGCCGAGAAAATCCTCGTAAAAGGCGCGCGTCTCCTCGGCGTCCCGGCAACGGTTGGCGCTGTGGTGGAGCCCCTTGATGGGGATCAGGCTGTCTTTGAGCTGTTCGAGCTGTTTGCGTACCACCTGCAGACACTGACCCGGAGAGGCGGCCCCGTCATTGGCAGCAGGCGCCAACTTCTGCTCGTCTGATAGGATTGGGGTCGACGAGGCCCCATGCGCGACTCGAAGCTCGCAGACAACGTTTACGTGGGGGAGTCCGTAGTTGACGGTACGATCATGGCCGCGATCACGGCCCGGCTGATCGAGCACGGCCACGCGGCCAACGTTCCGCTCCCGGACCTGCTCGCCGAGGTCGGCTGGTCTGAGGCCCGGCCCCCGAGCCCAGACACCCGCGTCCCCTTCCCCGCGCACTGGGGCGTGTGGCGACGGATCCACGAGCGCGGAGTCGCCGGCGACTTCGGCCTCGGCTTTGGAGACGGCTTCGAGCTGAGCCGGCTCGGAGTCCTCGGCATGCTCATGACCCACAGCGCGACGGTCGAGGACGCCATGATGCAGCAGACCCGCTTCCAGCGCCTGCTCCTCGACACCCCCTTCAAGGTGACGCGGCTCGAGCCCGACAAGCTCGTCGTCGAGCACCCGCCCCTGGCGATCGCCATGCAGCTGCCGCACATGATCGTCGCGGGCCTCGCCTACTGGATGCGGCTGCTCCGAGAGCTGACCGGCGCGCGCGTGGACGCCCTCGCCGTGGAGCTGCCTCACCCGCCGCTGGCCGAGCCCGAACGCTACCGCGCGAGCTTCGGCGTGGTCCCGACATTTGACGCGCCGCGGATCTCGCTGGAGGTCGACCGGCGCTGGTGGAGCGCCCCCGTGCGCGCCCAGCCGACTGGGCTCGAGACTTACCTCGAGACGCGCTCGCGCGCGCTGTTGCGGCAGCTCCCGACGCGCGGCGAGCAGCTCGACGTCGTCCGCGAGTACATCGTCGACGAGCTCCGTCACTGCCGCCGGCCGACGCTCGGCGCCGCGGCCCAGCGCGTCTGCGCGAGCACCCGCACGCTCCAGCGCAAGCTGCAGGCTGTCAGCATGAGCTTCGACGCCCTGCTCGACGAGGCCCGGCGGTGCCTGTCGATCGAGTACCTCGGTGACGATCGCCTGACGATCGGAGAGGTCGCCGTGGTCCTGGGCTACTCCGAACCGGCGACCTTCTATCGCGCCTTCAAGCGCTGGACAGGGGATGCCGCCGGGGGCCTACCGAGCGAGCCGCCCGGCCTGATGGCGCAGCGAGCGATGGCCGCTCTCATCTGGGACATCCAAGCGCAGCACCTCGACGAGGTCGAGTTTCTATTGGAGGCCCACGCCCGCGCCATGGCCTCGCCCAAGTACACCCTGGCGATGGTCGAGGCCGGCCTCGAGCGCCGCCTCCTCGCCCACGTCGACGGCCTGCGCGTCGGGGGCGAGGCCGCGCTCGCCAAGCTCCTGCTCCCGGCCCTCGCCGAGGGCGAGGTCGAGGATGACCACGAGCGGGCCGCGGCCGCGGCCTTCGTGATCCTCGAGAGCGCGGACGAGCCCGCCTGCGCCCGGGTCCTCGACGCCCTCGACGCGGCCTGCGTCCGGGGAGACCGGCGCGCCCGCGAGGGGCTGCGCGCGGCCCTGGGGCGGACCCGTCGGCGGGGCCTGGCGCCGTGGCTGGGGCGCGGCCTCGGGGGCCTCGACGCGGCGGTCGTGGCCGGTCGGATCGGCGCCCTCGCGGACCGCGGCGCCGATCCGGGGGCCGCCCTCGAGGCCTGGCTGGACCGCACCGACCCCGCGCTGTCCCTCGCCCTCGCCGAGCTCGCCCGCTTCGTCCGCGACTCGAGCCGGCGGGCCGCCCTCGCGCCCGCGCTGACTCGATGGATGGGAGACGCGAACCCCGAGCTGCGCCGCGCGGCGATCGACTGCGGGCTCATCCACGGCCTGCCGGGGGCCTGGCCCGCGCTCGTCGCCGAGGCCCGGGCCTCCCCCTCGCGCTGGGCCCTCGACTGGCTCGCCCGCCTCGGCGACGCGAGCGTGCACGCCTGGCTCGTGGCCCAGCTCCGCGAGCGCCCCGGCCCCGCCACGCTGTGGGCCGCCGGCTCGAGCGGCCGACCCCGCGCGCTCGAGGCCGCGCTCGAGCCCCGGCTCCTCGAGCACCCGAGCCTGGGCCGCCTCGCCGGCGAGGTCGCGTGCCGGATCGCCGGCGCCCCCGTCGAGGACGACGCGCTGTGGCTGGACCGCGGTCGACGACCCAGCGACGACCCCGAGCGGACCCTCCCCGCCCTCGAAGACGACGCCCTCGAGGCCGAGCTGGTCCCCCACGAGGACCTCGCCGTGCGCCTCCCCGACCCCGAGGCCCTCCGCTCTTGGTGGGCCCAGCGGCGCGACGCCTTCGACCCCAGCCAGCGCTACTGCTGGGGTCGGCCCTTCGCCCTCCCGGCCGTGCGCGCGGCCCTGGACGAGGCGCCGCTGCGCCACCG
>NZ_ABCS01000057.1 GCF_000170895.1 Plesiocystis pacifica SIR-1
TTACTTCAGGGCTAGTCCATCCAGAATTTGATGATGTCGTTGCGTAGGGCGATCAACATCAACACGATGATGATCGTCAGCCCGATGCCGCTGGCGATCTCGCGCGCGCGCTGGCTCAGCGGTTTGCGGCGGATGGCTTCGATGGTGAAAAAGAGCAGGTGCCCGCCGTCGAGGATGGGGATGGGCAGGAGGTTGACGAAGGCGAGGTTGAGGCTGATCAGGGCCATCAAGGTCAGGAACTCCGTCGAGCCCTGCTCGGCCGCGGTCCCGGCGAAGGCGAAGATGCCGACCACGGAGCTGAGCTCGTCGACGCCGCGCTGGCCCGTGAGCATCTGGCGAAGCGCCGTCCACATCACGGTGATCATCGAGGTGGTCTCGTCCCAGCTGGCCCGGGCCGCGTAGGTGAAGCGGCCGCGCACGGGCTCCATGGCGGGGGCCTGGCTGATGCCGTGGGGCTCGGCGCCGAGGTACAGGTAGGTGTACTCGGTCTTGTAGATGTCCTCGGTCGTGCGCAGCTCCTGGACCACGCGCAGCTCCCGGGGCTCCTCGCCCACGGACTGGACCAGCATGGTGACCGGCTCGGCCTTGGCGCGGTTGAGGATCGAGGCGACGGACTCCCAGCGCGTCACCGGCTGCTCGTTGACCTCGAGCACGCGGTCGCCGGGGTGCAGGCCGGCCTTGGCCGCGGGCGAGTCGTGCTCGACGGCGCGGATGAAGGTGTTGGCGGGGAGCAGGCCCGTGGGCGAGGGGGCGTCGGACGTGGCGCGCAGCCCCGGGCGCTCGCGGGTCTCCGTGCGCGGGAGCAGCTGGGCGTGGTTGCTCTCGAACCACAGCAGCGTGCCGAACTGGAAGGGGGTCGGGCGCGGGCGCAGGTAGGTCAGGCGGACGAGGGAGTCGGGCGGGTCGGCGACGAGGGTCTGGAGATCCTCGATGGTCTTCACGGGCTCGCCGTTGATCGAGGTGATCACGTCGCCGGTCCGCAGGCCGCCGACGTAGGCCGGCGACTCGGGATCGCTGATGCCGATCTGGGGGGCGTAAAAGTGAGCGTAGACCCCGAGCATGCCCCGGGCCTCGGGCACGCCGAGGGCGTTCTCGAGGAAGCTGCGTCGGGGTGTCACGAAGCGCTCGACCCGGCGGCCGTGCTTTTCGATCTCGATGCGCAGCTCGACGTCGGGCTTGTCCGCGACCATCGTGCGCATCTCCTTCCACGAGCGCACGTCCTCGCCGTCGATCTCGACCACGCGATCCCCGGGCTCGAGGCCCGCGAGGGCGGCCGCGGAGCCGTCGAGCACGGTGCCGATGACCGGCGGCGGCTGGGCCGAGACCGACAGGAAGTAGAAGAAGAAGAACACCAGGGGCACGACCAGGTTGGCCAGCGGACCGGCGGCCAGGACCAGGTAGCGGGCCCACAGCGGCTTGTTGCCCAGGGCGCGGTCGCGATCGGCCTCGGGAATCTCCTCGTGGGGGTGCTGCCCGAGCAAGGTCACGTAGCCGCCCAGGGGGATCGGGGCGAGGCAGTACTCCGTCTCGCCCATGCGCCAGCGCAGCAGGGGCGGGCCAAAACCGATGGAGAAGCGCCCGACCTTGACGTCGACGAGCTTGGCCGCGAGCAGGTGGCCGAGCTCGTGGATGAAGATCAGCGGACCGATCAGGAGGATGAAGGCCAGGAGCTTGGTCATCGAGGGTCGTCTCGGATCCGGTGCTCAGGCCGCCCGCAGCGAACGGCGCTCATGGCGCGGCGTCTGCGCTTCCCGGTGCGAAGGTGCCCGCGCTCAGGGAGGTTCATAGACGAAAGCCCTGGCGAAGGCCAAGGGAGGCGAGATTCCCCCCGGCGACCACGGCCGCGGGATGGGCGAAGGCCGGCAGACGCTGATAGCATGCGTCGACCTTGGCGCGCGCGAAGCAACAGGGCCCGCAGGCGGTCACGAAGGACACCCTCGACGACATCGAGGAGAGCATCGAGCTGCTCAAGGTGGCTTACGAACGCTATTTCAACGGGGTCGACCGCGTGCCCCCGAGGCGCGAGCACGACAAGGTCAAGCGCAGCGTCCGGCAGCTCGAGCGCGTCCGCATCGGCTCGACGGCGCTGCGCTTTCGGGCCCAGGGTCTGCGCGCGCGGCTGATCACCTACGAGCAGTATTGGCGGCGCATCCTCAACCAGATCGAGAAGGGCACCTTCAAGCGGGTGCTGGCCGAGTCGGCCCGCCGCGAGTACCTGGCGGCCCAGCGCAAGCGGGAGCTCGCCGAGGAGGCGGCCAGGCAGGCGGCGGCGTTGGAGGCCGAGGAGGGCGAGGCCAGCGAGTCCACGACCGACGGGAAGGTGCGAAAGCGCGCCGTGCGCAAGCCCGCGACTCGGCCTCGACGTGCGGCCTTGCCGGACGGGGTGGACGCGGGTAAAGCCCGCGATCTGTTCAAGAACTTCATCGCGGCCAAGAAGGCCGCGGGGGAGCCGACCAAGGGCCTGACCTACCAAAAGCTGGTCGCAAAGCTGTCTCGGGAGGTCCCCAAGCTCCGCGAGAAGCACGGCAGCAACATCCGCTTCGAGGTCGCCACGGTCAAAGGCAAGGTCCGCCTCCGGGCCCGCCGCGACAGCTGAACGCGACCTCACTCCAGCTTCGCTCCATCCCCGCTCAACCCCGTCCCGCGCGTCGCTGAATCCACTCGGGCGCCGCGTCGTCACAGCACCCACAGCGAGCACCGCGCTCCAACTCCCCCGAGGACCGCCTCATCATGACCCGCACGACTCTTACCTTGGCCGCTGTCGCCGCTTTCGCGCTGACCGGCTGCTTCAAGAACACCAGCGACGACTCTCAAAACCCCGACGGCGTGGCCGCTGACGGCGCCGAAGACGGCAGCGGTCAGGGCGACGCCCAGACCGAGAGCCGAGCCCGCGGCACCACCACCGCGGTCGCCGGCGGCAAGCCGGCCCGGGCTCGGACCACCACCGTCCAGACCAAAAAGCCCCCGCGCGCCGTGCCCTCGGAGCCGGTCGAGCCCCAGGACGACGGCCCCAACGGCTTGATGGCCGAGGCCTTCCCGGCGTCCGCCTTCGGAGCCGAGGCCCTCGACGCCATGCCCGACTTCAGCAGCGCGACCGCGACCGAGCGCTTCACCGTCCCCAACCTCGACTTCGACGAGGTCAGCTTCGAGGACGGCTTCCCCGGCCTGACCGTGGCCAAGGAGAACTACGCGCTGCGCTTCACCGGCTCCTTCAACGTGGTCGAGGAGGCCGAGTACGAGCTGTGCCTGCACAGCGACGACGGCTCCCAGCTGCTGCTCGAGGACACCCTGCTCGTCGACAACGACGGAGTCCACGACGCCCCCGTCGAGGCCTGCGAGCTGGTCTTCCTCGCCCCCGGTGAGTACAGCATCCAGATCAACTACTTCCAGGCTTCGGGCCCCTCGCTGGCCCTGCACTTCGCCTGGGCCATGAACGGCGGCGACAAGGCCATCGTGCCCACCGACGTGCTGTTCAAGCCGGCCACCGACGCCGCCGGCGGCTGAGCCTCACCACCCACACCACGCACCACGAGCGGCGGGCTTCTTGCCCGTCGCTCGTCGCAATTTCAGGTCTCGGGCCCGGCGATGGGGAGATCGAGGAAGAAGCGGGTGCCCTCGTCGACCGCGCTCTCGACGCTGAGCTCCCCGCCGTGCTCGGTGACGATGCCGTGGCTGACCGAGAGCCCCAGCCCGGTCCCGTTGTCGCGGCCCTTGGTCGTGTAGAAGGGGTCGAAGATCCGCGCGCGCACGTGCTCGGGCATGCCGGCCCCGGCGTCGCGGACCTCGATGCGGATCCAGCCGGCGCCCTCGCGCTCGAAGGCGCTGGCGAGGATGTCGATGGTCTTGCCCGGGTCGTAGCCCGCGTAGCGCTCGTTGAGGGCGTCGCGGGCGTTGGTCACCAGGTTCATGACGATCTGCTGGATCTGCTGCGGGCGGCAGCGCAGCTCGGGCAGGGCGGGGTCGAGCTCGACCGAGAGGGTGACCTGGTCCTTGCGCAGCACGGCGCGGAGCAGCGAGAGGGTGCCCTGGACGATGGCCTCGACGCTGACGCGCTCGAGCTTGCGGTCTTGCTCCTGGCGCGAGAAGGCCAGCAGGTTGCGGACGATGACCGCCACGCGCTTGGCCTCCGTCGAGATCTCGTCGGTGAACTCGAGCACGGTCTCGCGGTCGTCGGGGTGCGAGCGCACCAGCTCGGCGTAGTTGAGGATGCCCTGCACGGGGTTGTTGATCTCGTGGGCCACGCCGCTGGCGAGGGTGCCGATGGACTCGAGGCGCTGCTGCTGGCGGTTCTTGGCCTCGAGCTGCTTGCGCTCCGACACGTCCGTGGCGATGAACAGCAGCTTGCTCCGGTCGCTGCGCTGGCTGGGGATCTCGATCGGGGCGATGCGGATGAGGTGCCAGCGCGTGGGCAGGGACTCGAGGTCGTCGAGGCCCGGGGCCTTGGGCGTGCGCAGGCACAGCTCGAGCTCCTGGGCCTCGTGGCTGGACTGCGCCCGGGCGCAAGCCTCCCGCCAGCTCGCGTGGCCGCTGGGGTCGACGAGGGCCTCGGCCGGGGTGCCGCGCAGCTGCCGGGCCAGGGCCAGGTGTCGCTCCCGGCGGGTCGCCGCGTCCGAGCCCGACGCGTACAGCTGCCCGAGGTGATTGACGAACTCGACGTGCCCGTGCTCGTCGATGAGCGCGACGATGTCCGGGGAGCCGTCGACGAGGGAGCGCCACTGGGCCTCGCTGCTGGCCAGCGCGGCGTAGAGCCGGGCGTTGTCGAGGGCGCTGGCCGCCTGGCGCATGAGCACGCGGATGAGCTCGAGGCGCTCGCTCGAGAAGGCCCGGTCGACGAGGTGGTTCTCGAGCACGAGCGCGCCGATCCGGGTCTGGCGCTTGAGGATGGGCACGCACAATAGCGAGCGCACGCCGCTGCGCTGGGCGTAGGGGTCCGCCGAGAAGCGCGAGTCCTCGAGCAGGTCGGCGAGCACGAGGGGCTCGCGGGTGCGCACGGCGTAGTGGACCACGCTCGCGGGGATCCGCCCCCGGGCTTCGTGGAGCGGCACCGGCGAGGCCATGAATTGCTTGCTGCGGCCGCTGTCGCCCTCGGCGACCAGGGCCAGCTCGCCCTCGCGCTCGAGCAGCAGCAGGCCCCGATCGGCGCCGGCGTTCTCGATGGCGGCCGAGAGCACGGTGGTCAGCACGTCCTCGATGTCGAGCTTCTCGCTGACCCGGCGCAGGGTCCCGAGCAGCGTCGCCATGTCGAGGCTGAGGTTGACCGAGCTGCTCGAGGTGGCGGCCCCGTGGAGGCCGACGCCCACGGAGGTGTTGACCATGGTCGAGCGATCGAGGGGGATGGCGTGGGAGTGGGCGGTCTCGCGGCGCTCGAGCTGCTCCGACATCCCGAACGCGCCCCAGCGCTCGAACACCTTGCGCGCGTGGCTGCGGCCGCCGCGGGCGACCACGTCCCAGCCCTGGCGCTCGGCCAGGCTGGCGATGCGCAGGCTGCTGAGCCCCTCCATGTAGGGCATGCCGTGATCGCTGGCGAGGCGCTGGGCGGCCTCGTAGTCGGCGAGGGCCTGGCCGGGCTCGCCCTCGAGCAGGGCCAGCTCGCCGGCGCACATCTGGGCCATCGCGGCGAAGTTTTCGGGGCAGTCGGCGGCCCACTTGCGCAGGATCTTCAGGTTCTTGCGGATGATTCGCCGGGCCTTTCGTCGGGACCTGCGGGGGGCCTTGAGCTCGTGCTCGACCAGGAGCATCGACCACAGCATGGCGAAGCGCGGCAGCTGCCAGACCCCAAACAGGACCTGGGTGAAGTCGCCGCAGATCGGGGCGATGAGCTCGAGCAGGGCCTTGCGCTGGGACGAGCGCAGGCGCCCGGCGGCCATGCCCAGGAGCAGGCGCCCGTCGAGCTCGACGATCACCGAGATGTACTGCGTCAGCCGGCTGATCTCGAGCCCGTCGGCCTCGGAGCGGGTCAGGAAGGGCTGCGGCGGCGCCTTGCGGGCGACGAGGGCCTGGGCGTAGCGCGTGTTCATCTCGGCGATGAAGCGCATCTCGGCCGTGCCCCAGTCGGGCAGCTCGCGGCGCAGGCGAGGCTCGAGCTCGAGGACCTCGCGCAGGTGCGTGCCGGCGATGGTGTGCAGACCGATCCCGAGCGCGCCGTAGTAGCCGGCGTTCTCGCGCTCGCCGAGCTCGAGGGCCTGGCGCGCGGCGTCCTCGATGGGCTGGGCGCACTCGGCGAAGCTGCGGAACCTCGGGCCCGCGAACAGCAAGGCGGCGGCGCGGGTGCGCAGCAGGGTGGAGGCCCGGCTCGAGCGCTGCTCGGCGAGGGCGATGGCGATCTCGGACAGCGCGCGCGCCCCCGCGACGTCCCCGAAGCCGGCCATGGAGATCGCCAGCTGAGACAGGCCTTCGGCCGCGGTCGGGTGGAAGCCGTGATCCAGGACCAGGCGGGCGTGGAGCACGGTCACGATCACGAACAGGTTGAGGTTGACGACGAGGGAGGCGTGCTTGAGCTCGCCGACGATCTCGATGGCGGAGTAGATCCGTGGGTCTTCGCAGGGCGGCGCCGCGAGCAGCTCTTCGAGGCTCGCGCGCTTGGCCCGGCGGCTGGTCCGGAGCACGTGCCACACGAGGTGGGCCGTCTTGGGCGCCCGCGGCAGCCGGATGCCGCACGCGTCGAGGCTCTCGAGGCCGACCTCGACGGCGCGCTCGAGCTGCTGGTCCAGGGTCAACACCCGGACCTTGCGGGCGGCGATGCGGCCGCGCTCGCTGTCGGTGAGCGGCCAGTCCAGGAGCTCGTCGAAGGCCGCCCGGGCGTCCTCGACCTCGCCGGCGAGGGCCGCGGCCTGGGCCCGGGCGAAGGCCGCGGCGAAGGCCTGCGCGCGGGCGTCATCGTCGAGGGGCAGTCGGCCGGCGCGGGCGAGCTTGCGCTCGGCGCTCAGCAGCTCGAGGGCCCGGTCGAGGTAGCGCAGGCTGGGGATCCAGGCCGCGGCGGAGAGCGCCCGCTCGCCGGCCTCGACGGCGATGGCGGCGAGCTCGAGGCGCCAGCGGTCGTCGAGGCCCGCGGCGTGGGGGTAGCCCTCGGCGAGGGCGTCGGCGATCGCAAACACTTGCTCGCCCAAGCCCTCGGGTTCGCCAGCGGTCTCGCGGACCTGGGCGAGCAAGTGGCGGCCGAGCGCGCCCCGGATCGCCCGTCGGCGCGTGTCCGAGAGCTGGGCCCGGGCGAACTCGGCGAGGCGGGCGTGGCCGAACACCAGCTCGGCCCCGGCGGGGATGAGCAGGCCGAGCTGCTCGAGGGCCAGGAGCTGCGGGGCGAGCTCGCTCGCGGGCTCGTCGAGGACGGCGGTGAGCGTGGTCAGCTCGAAGCGGACCCCCACGCAGGCGGCCGCGCCGAGCAGCAGGCGCTGGGCCTCGGGCAGGCGCCCGAGCTTGCTGGCGAGCAGATCGACGGCGTCGTCGGGGGCCGGCGCGGCCGCGATTGCGTCGAGGTCCCACTCCCAGCCCGAGCGGGTCGGACGGATCAGGCCCTGGTCGTGGAGGTCGACGAGCAGCTCGCGGATGAACAGCGGGACGCCGCCGGTCTTGCGCGCGACGAGCTCGGTCAGGCCCCCGAGCTCTTCGCGCTCGCGCCCGAGCACCGCGCTCAGCAGCTCGCCGAGGGGCCCCTCGCCGAGGGACTCGAGCTGGACGACCCGGACCGCGCGGGGGTGGTCCTCGGCGAGCTCGTCGAGGGCCTCGCGCAGCGCCGCGGAGTCGTCGGGGACAGCGGGGCCGTCGGGCGGGTCTGGATCGAGGAGCGTGACCACCAAGAGCACCGGGTCACCCTCGCCGCCCTCGAGCAGGGCCCGGAGCAGGGCGACGTCGCTCGCGTCGGCGTGGTGCAGGTCGTCGATGGCGAGGGCCAGGGGCCCCTCGCTGGCGAGGGCGCCGGCTAGCCGCGACAGGGCCAGGCGCAGGCGCTGGTGGGCCTCGCCGAGGGCCAGCGCGGGCGCGGGGGGCTGCTCGCCGATGACCAGGGCGAGGCTGGGGATGAGCTCGACGACCACCGGCGCGACGCCGCCGAGGGCCTCGCGCAGGCGCAGGCGCCAGTGGACCAGGCGCTCCTCGCTCTGGGCCAGGAGCTGCTGGATCTGGTGCTCGAAGGCCTCGACGAAGGGGCGGTAGGGCCGGTCCGATCCGTCGCGCACGCAGGTCGCGACGACCAGCGAGCCGCCCCGGGAGCTCAGCGGCGCGGACAGCTCGTGGAGCAGCGCCGACTTGCCCAGGCCAGGGGCGCCCTCGATGATCACCAGGCGACGGCTGCGGGCCTCGACGGTCTTGGCCAGCTCGTCGGTGAGCGCGCGCTGCTGCGTGGCGCGGCCGTAGAGCTGGCGGGGGAGCTGCAGCGTCGTCGGGTGGTCGTGCTCGCCGAGGGGCAGCTCCCCGTCCTCGCCAGCGCGCAGCATGGCCTCGGCCTCCTCGAGGTCGATGAGCAGGCCGCGGGCGGACTGGTAGCGGTGCTCGGGGGCCTTGCGCAGCAGCTTGGCGACGATCGCCGACAGCTGGCGGGGCAGCTCGGGCACGAGCACGCGGATCGACTTGGGCCGCCGGGCGAGGTGGGCGTGGATCAGCTCGAGGGGCTCGGTGGCCTCGAAGGGCCGGCGCCCGGTCAGCATCTCGTAGAAGGTGACGCCGAGGGAGTAGAGGTCGCTGCGGAAGTCGACGCTGCGCTGGGTCCGGCCGGTCTGCTCCGGGGCGAGGTAGGGCAGGGTGCCGGCCAGCACCTCGGGGTCGTAGATGAAGCGCCGGGCGTTCTCGAGCAGCACGGAGATGCCGAAGTCGGCGAGGAACATCTGGCCGCGGCGATCGACGAGGATGTTGCTGGGCTTGATGTCGCGGTGGATGACCTTGCGCCCGTGGACCTCGGCGAGGGTCCGGGTCAGGCTCAGCGCGGCGGGCATGAAGCGCTCGACGCTCATCGCCTGGCCGCCGAGGTGCTCGGCGAGGTTGTGCCCGGGGATGTAGTCGAGCAGCAGCACCAGCTGGTCGCCGGCGCGCTCGAGGCTCAGGGCCTGGACGACCCCGTCGAGGTCGAGGGACTGGAGCACCTGAAACTCCTGCTCGACGCGGGCCTCGGTGCCGGGATCCCCGAGCTGAAAGACCTTGGCCACGACCCGCTTGCCGTCGCGCTTGCGCGTCGCCTCATAGACGCGCGAGCGCTCGGAGGCGCGGAGGATGCGGTGGCTCTCGTAGCCGCTCAAGGGGATGGACATCAGTCGGCGCGCATCGAGGACTCGACCGAGTCTCGCACGAATCGGGGGGCGCGAGCAGCCTGAGCTGGCTCAGCGGGTCGGTCAGAACGAGCCTGTCCGTCCCACGTCCACGACTCGGGCTGTCCAAAGGGGCAAGCCCTTCGCAGCGTTCACAGCCCGGGGCAATCGAAGCCGAGGACTCGAGGCGCGGCCCCGCCCCGGCGCAGCAGGGCCTCGCCCACGCCAGCGGCCTCGACCCCGATGATGTCCGCGTCCGCCTGGTGCAGATCGAGCTCGCGCCACACCGGCCACTCGTCGACGGCGACCAGGGGCACCCCGAGCAAGGTGCTGACCTCGCCGGCCGCTGGACCCAGCATGGCGCTCTCGTTGCTCAGCTGCACGAGCTGGCCCCGGCCCTCGAGGGGGAGCGCGAGGCTGGTCTGCAGGTAGGAGTCGGTGATGGTGTCGAGGCGCAGCAGGGCGCCCGGGCTCTCGCCGAGGCCGTCGATGTAGACCTGAAAGGAGTAGGGGTCGACGGCGGTCACCGGGTCATCGAGGACCACGGGCTGGGCCCAGACCTCGCGGAAGGTGATCAGCCGGGCCTTGGGCCAGTCCTCGGGGATGCGCAGGTCGAAGAAGGCCACGTCGTAGACCGACACGTCCGGCAGGCCCGCGTCGGGGTTGGACAGCTGCCGGCGCTGCCACAGGCCCAGGCCGACGCGCTCGCCCGAGGCGACGCTGGTCGGGGAGCCGGCGCGGATCTCCTGGGTCGTGCCGAAGGCCGCCGCGCACAGCTCGGGGTCGGGGAGGTCGGCGCAGGGGTCGAAGTCGAGGATCCACGCTGCGACGAACTCGAGGGTCGACGGATCGAGCTCGAGCACGCCGATGTCGACGGAGGTGCCCGTCGAGCAGCGGGGGATCGCGGTCAGGTGCGGCACGCCCTCGAGGGCGAACAGGCGGTACTGCCAGGGCAGCCCGCAGGAGTCCGCGGACTCGTTGGGGAAGTTGCCGAGCATGGCGTTGCTGGCCCACACCCCCAGGCCGGGGCTGAGGGCGTAGAGCTCGAGCAAATCGACGCCCGTGAGCAGCAGCCAGGCCTCGCCCCCGGGGCCGTTGGCGCGCAGCTGGGCCGTGTCGCCGATGCTCGGGGGGCGATCGAGGTAGTCGACGGTGACGAGATCCGTGGGCGAGGCGGGGACGCGGACGAGGGCGAGCTCGAGGGCGTCGGGGTCGGGGTTGTCGGGATCCGCCGGGGAGTCCTCGGGCACGCTGACCAGGGCCCACCCGCCGGGGCTGCTCGGGCCGTCGCCGACGAAGGCGTGGATCTCCGCGACCTCGAGCTCGGGGGGCAGGGCGAGGCCGAGGTCGGCGTGCAGCACGGCGACGCAGTCGCTCGGCTCGGTCGACTCGGGTCGGAGGTCGAAGGCCCCGCGAGGATCGCTCTCGCAGGCTAGGGCGGTGAGCGCGAGGGCGAGGGCGAGGAGCGACGCGCCCGCGCGGGGGCATCCGCGGCGCCGCGCCCCGGGGCTCATCGGCCGAGGACCTCGTCGATGACCTCGGAGGTCACGGCGGCGATGCGCTCGAGCTCGGCCTCGCCGACGTTGAGCGCGGGCATCCAGTAGATGGTGTCGTGGAGCGGGCGCAGCAGCACCCCGCGGTCCATGGCGGCGCGGCGCAGGGCCAGACCGAGGCGGCCGTCGGCGGGCCCGCGCTCGCGGTCGACGACGAGGGCCGCGACCATGCCCGCCTGCCGGCTCTCGATCACGGCGGCGTGGCGCTGGGTCAGCTGCAGGCGCAGCCGCTCCATGTGCGCGATGCGGGCGGGCAGGCCCTCGAGGGTGCGCTCTTCGGCGAACACCGCGAGGCTGGCGAGGCCGGCCGCGCAGGTCACCGGGTTGCCCGTGAAGGTGTGGCTGTGGGCGAAGGTGTTGCTCGGCGAGCCGTGGAAGGGGGCCTCGAAGCCGTTGCGGATCAGCGTGGCGGCGAGGGGGAGCACGCCCCCGGACAGGCCCTTGCTCAGGCACATCAGGTCGGGCACGACCCCGCTCCACTCGCTGGCGATGAGCTTGCCCGTGCGCCCAAAGCCGACGGCGATCTCGTCGGCGATGAGGTGGATGTCGCAGGCCCGGCAGGTCTCGGCGAGGCGGCGGTAAAAGCCCGCGCCGGGCATCACCATGCGGCCGGCGCACTGGATGATGGGCTCGACGATCAGCGCGGACAGCTCGTCGGCGTGGGCCTCGAGCGCGGCGACGGCCGCGTCGGCCTCGGGGCTGTCCGCGCCCAGCTCGGGCCGGTGCTCGGGGTGCTCGCTAGCGAGGTCGGCGTGGGCGTGGTCGGCCTGGCTGGGCGCGGGCAGGTAGAGGGCGTCGTGGAGCAGGGAGCCGAAGGGCTCGCGCCACGCCGGGCTGCCGCACACCGCCAGCGCGCCGAGGGTCTCGCCGTGGTAGCTGTTGCGCAGGGCCGCGAAGCGCCGCTTGCCCGAGCGCCCGTCCGTCTGCCCGCACAGCACGCGGCGCTGGTAGCTGAGCTTGAGCGCGACCTCGATGGAGGCCGAGCCGCAGTCGCTGTAGAACACCTTGGCGTAGCTGGGCTCGCGGACGTCGTCGCGGGGGGCCGCGGCGATCAGCGCCTCGGCCAGGGCGACGGCGGGCTCGTGGGTGAAGCCGGCGAACATCACGTGGTCGAGGCGGCCGACCTGCTCGCGCACCGCCGCGACGATGCGCGGGTGGCCGTGGCCGTGGATCGAGGTCCACCACGAGCCGATGGCGTCGAGGATCTCCCGGCCGTCCGGCGTCTTCAGCCACACCCCGGAGGCGCTGGCGATGGGGACGGGCGGGTTTTGCTCGAGGTCGCCGAAGTGGGTGGCGGGGTGCCAGACGACGGCGCGATCGCGGGCGCGAAGGTCGGTGGGGCTCAAGGGCTGGTCTCCGTCGCTTCGGCTTCGGGCTCGGCGGTGGTGTCGGTGCCGGCGTTTGGATCGTCGAGCTCGGGATCCAGCTCGGGATCCAGCTCGAGATCATCCAGCTCGGGCTCCGGCGCAGGCTCGGGGGGCTCCTCCCCGATGAGCTGGCGGACGTTGGTGACCAGGGGCAGATCCTCGTCGGCGTTGCGCCAGCGCTCGGCCGCGCGGCGACGCTTGTCGAGGGCGGCGCCCTCGTCCCCCTCGGCGGAGTCGACGGCCGCGACGAGCAGCAGCGCCCAGGGGTCCGCCGGCGCGAGCTCGGTGAGCTCGTCGGCGAGCTCGCGGGCGCGGGGCAGCCGGGTGCCCTGGCCCACGAGGACCGTGAGCTCGAGCTGCTGCAGGTAGGTCTCGAAGGGCGGCATGGCCCGGGTCAGCACGCTCGGGTTGCCCCCGCTGACCTCGGCGGCCTCGCCCTGGTTGACCGAGGCCTGGAGCGAGACGATGCGCCGCTCCAGGGTGCTCATGGCCTGCTGATCGTTGTTGTCCCGGCGCGCGCGGATCCACAGGTTGTGGACCAGCCCCGGGGACACGGCCCCGCAGCGCGCGGGCCCGGGCTCGATCTCGAAGCGGTAGGCGTAGCCGCACCACATGTCGAGCAGGCGCTGGCTGTGGGGGTGGAGCCCGCGGCTGAAGGTGTAGCGCTCCATCAACGCCGCGGCGTCGCGCAGCCGGCCCTGATCCAGGAGCAGGCGCATGGCCGGCTCGGGGTTGTAGTCGCCGACGGCCTTGGCCCACTGCGCCGCGACCTCGCGCTCGCCCGACAGCGCCGCGAGGTGGGCCGCCCGCGCCCCGACGATCGGCGCCTCGTTGTTGGTCAGCAGCAGGTCCTCGAAGGCGTCCATGGCCTCCTGCTCGCGGCCGAGGGCGAACAATAGGTCGACGCGGGCGAGCTCCCAGCGCGTCGCCAGGGGCGGGCCGCCGTCGGTCGAGAAGCTCGTGCTGAGGGTCCGCAGCGCCCGCTCGGCCTCGGCCTGCAGCGCCTCGTCGCCCTCGCGCGCGCCCTCGAGGCGCGGGACCAGGGAGTACTCCACGGCGATCGGCAGCCAGCTCTTGGGCAGGCGGTCGGCCTCGCGCTCGCTGATCAGGGTGCGCAGCGGCCCGGCGATGGCGTAGCTCTTGGCGCAGGCGCGCAGGGCCATCTCGCGCCACTCCCGGCTGCCCTCCCAGTTCTCGCTGGGCTTGTCCGAGTCGTAGCCGGCGTCGTGGCAGACGGTGAGCCGGCCCTTGGCGTTGCCGAGCTCGTGCTCGAGGGTCGCGCGCCAGAAGATCAGCGCGGCCGACTCGGGGGTGCGCTGGTGCAGGCGATCGAAGATCCGCTCCGCGGCCTCGAAGTCGCCGACGTCGTAGTTGCGGACCGCCGCGTCGAGGTCGGCGACGGCGACCTCGTCGGGCAGCCCGAGCTCGCGCGCGGCCTTGTCCTCGCGCCCGCGGAGCACGAACACCGCGGCGATCACGGCCGCGATCACGGCCGCGCTCGCGAGGTACCAGCGCAGCCGCCCGCCGAAGGGTGAGACCAGGTTGGCCGCGGTCTGAGCCGAGAGCGGGCGCTGGTCCGGGTCGTGGTTCATGCACCGGGAGATCAGCAGGGACAGGTTCCAGGGCGTGTCCTTGCGCAGGCTCCGGGCCGGCGTGGGCTTCTCTTCCTTGAGCTTGATCAGGAACAGCTTGGCGTTGGGCGCCTCGATGGGCAGGCGCCCCGTGAGCATCTGGTAGAGCATCACGCCGAAGGAGTAGAGGTCGCTCTGGACCGTGGCCGGCGAGCCCTCCCACAGCTCCGGGGCCATGTAGGCCGGGCTGCCGAAGATGGTCCCGGCCTCGGTGCGGACCAGGGAGCGGGCCTCGGCGGGGTTGGGGCGCACGCTCGGCGCGGGCGAGTCGAAGCCGGCGACGCCGAAGTCCATCACGATGGCGCCGCGGTGGGTGAGCATCACGTTGGCCGGCTTGAGGTCGCGGTGGACGATGCCGGCCTCGTGCGCGGCGTGCAGGCCCGAGAGGATCTCGTAGCTGATCTCGCGAATCTCCCGCAGGGTCATCGGCGGGTTGCTGTCCTCGGTGTCCGGCTCCTCGCTGCTGCGGCTGGCCTCGACGAGCTCGTCGAGGGTCTGGCCCTGGAGGTACTCCATCGAGAAGAAGGGCAGGCCGTCGGCCTCGCCGGTGTCGTGGATGCGCACGACGTTGGGGTGCGTGACGGAGTGGGCGAGGGCGACCTCGCGGAGGAAGCGACGGACGGTGGCGCGGCTCTTGGCGAGATCGCGGCGCAGCACCTTGAGGGCGACGTGCTTTTTGAGCAGGCGATCGCGGGCCAGGTAGACCTCGCCCATGGACCCGCTGCCGAGGCGTCGCTCGAGGGTGTAGCGATCGTTGATGATCGAGCCCTCTTCCCACACGCCCTTCTTGTTCGGCTCGACGTGCTGGCTGCGGCCTTCGGTGATCGAATCGGCGGCCGCGGCGACGTCCGCGCGGACGGGCTTGCGT
Organism: Plesiocystis pacifica SIR-1; assembly: GCF_000170895.1. Lineage (GTDB taxonomy): Bacteria > Myxococcota_A > Polyangia > Nannocystales > Nannocystaceae > Plesiocystis > Plesiocystis pacifica. The sequence goes on from NZ_ABCS01000057.1 coordinate 14,653, forward strand.
CCGACTGGCGTGCTGAGTTCGGCGGTTTGATCCGGCGGGAACACCTGAACGCCAATGTTAGCAGGACCGCCGCGAGACACCGATCTGCACGGGCTCGCAGGGGTGCGTCGCCCCTACCCAGGGGTGGCTGTTCGGGGTCTCCTGGAGGCACAGGGAGTGTTTTCCCCCAGTTGCGACGGGGGGAGGACCTTCGAGCGGGCTCGAGCGGGACGGGCTATGGTGTCGCCACTTGGCCGGCGCAGCTGCGCCCTGCGCCCTGCCCACTCACTGGAGGAACACTGCATGGCCCCGTCCTCGAACCCGTCCTCGCCCTCGCCCCGCGCCCCGCGTCGCCCTTCCACCATGGCCTCGCTCGGCGCGATTCTCCTCCTGGGTGGCCTGACCGGCGTCTCGGCGAGCTGCGTGCTGGTCGTCGACGACACCGAGTGTGGGCCCAACGCCTACGAGTACCGCGGCGCCTGCTTTTGCGAGGACGGCTTCGAGGGCGACCCGGGCTTCGACGAGGGCTGCGACCCGATCATGACCGTGCGCATCACCGACGACTGCGACGACTCCGCAGACATCGGCTGGAAGCTGTTCTCGGACGACCGCGACTGGACCTGGCCGTCGGGTACCGCGGTCTACGTGACCCCCGGGCTGGGCCTCGATGGCTACGAAACCATCACGTGCAAAGACGGCGAGCAGATCTGCTTTGGGGCGGAGTCGGAGAGCGGGTTGACCTGGGGTGTCGGCACGGACTTCAGTCAGGGCTGCGAGGATTGTTGCTTCATCTGCGGCCCCTACGAGCACGACCTCGGCTTCTTGACCTGCGGCTGACGTGCGCTGGCGCGGTCTCGGGGGCGCCTTGGCAGACACCAAAAGTGGTGGCATAGTCCCGCCGATTTGAAGTCCGGGAGCCAGGCAGGCTCGCGGGACTGGAAGAGGCATGTTGGAGATCGCTCGACTTCTGGAGAACGCCCTGGCCAACAACCGCTCGGGGCTGCGCAAGGCCGCAAAGCAGACCCTGGCCAGCGCTGATTTGAGCACCACGGTGCGCGAGCTGCTTGCGAGCGAGGCGGGTCACGCCATCCGCGAGCTGACCATCAAGGACCTGGAAGAGGCGCTGATCGAAGCAGGCGCCGGGGTCGAGATTGGGTCGGCTGTGCGCGCCAATGGCAACGGTTCGAGCGGGGGAGGCCGCCGCGTGGTCGTCGCAGCGCCGACGACCTCCGCCGACAGCCAGAGCCGCGACGAGTTCATGTACCGGCGGATCCTCGAGGTCCTCGCCGAGTCCCCCGGGCTGACCATCGGCCAGCTCGGCAAGCAGCTCGACCTCGAGACCGCGGAGCTGCGCGCATACGTTTCGTGGATGCGCCAAGTGGGCAAGGTGGTCAGCACCGGTCGCGCTCGCGCGACGCGGTACTCGCTGCCCATGGGCGTCGACGCCTGAGGGCGGACGGCGCTTCGTGGGAGAAGAAGGCGCACTGAGCGGCGCGATCCCGTGATTTGGGCGTTCGCGCGCCTTCCTCCCTAGTAGGCTGCTAGCCACGGTTGCCGGCCGCGAGCGCTTGCGGGATGCTCTGGGGCCGTGGCGGGCCCATCGACACCGACATCGACGCCCGACTTGCTCGAGCAGGTCGCGGCCCTCAAGCACGATCTCGGCAAGTACGTCGCGTGGACCTCGGCCAACCTCGAGGACGCCGTGTGGACGGGACCGGTGGACGACGAGCTCGTGTCCGCGCTGTGTGCAGACCTGCTCGCCACGCGTACACACGGCGAGTCGAAGGAGGCGGCCTGGGAGGTGTGGCGGTCTCACCGCGCGAGCTTGCCCGAGGCCCTCGAGCCCGAGCTCGCCGCCGTCGAGGTCGCCGTCGGGGTCCTGGAAGATGCCGGCGCGTGCCTGCGTCGGGGCGATCGTGAGGCCCTCGCCGCCAAGCGCAGCGCCGTGCGCGAGGCGCAGATGACCATTCGGGCCCAGCTGCGCGGGCTCCACCGGCGACTGTTGCGGGAGCGCTGATGCCGTCGATCCTGATCATCGACGACGAGGACAAGTACCTCGAGCTGTGCAAGCGCTTCATGCCCGAGCACGACTTCGTCGGGCCGGCGCGCAGCTACGCCGACGCGGCCAAGATCCTCGCGCGCTCCCGGCGAAGCATCGAGCTGGTGCTGCTCGACGTGCACTTCGACATCCCGACGGAGGCGCTGCTGCCCGAGGACAAGGGCGCGCTGCTGGCCAAGGGCAACCCCGAGCGGACCCTCGAGCGCCTGCGTCGCTCCCAGGGTCTGCGGATCCTCGATCGCCTGCGCAAGCGCTACCCGGACCTGCCGGTCATCGTGATGACGGCGCTCGACGATCTGCCCCTCGAGGCCGACGCCGAGCGCCTCCACGCCGAGGACTACACCTACCTCCTCGACGACGAGTACCTCGACGCGCGCGCCCTCAAGGTCCAGGTCGAGGGCATCCTCGCCCGCGCGGTCCGGACCGAGGACGACGGGCCCTTTTACTGGGGCACGGCCGCGGCGATGAGCGGCCTGCGGCGGCGCCTGACCATCCTCGCCCGCGGCCAGCTGCCGATCATCATTCAGGGCGAGACCGGCACGGGCAAGAGCCTGGTCGCGCGCGAGTTCATCCACCCCAACTCCGGGCGGGCCGGGTCCTTCATGGCCGTGGACCTGTCGACGATCCCCTCGGAGCTCATGGGCGCGCATCTGTTCGGCGTGGTCAAGGGCGCTTACACCGGGGCCAACACCTCGCGCGAGGGCGTGCTCGCCAAGGCCCACGGCGGGACCTTGTTCCTCGACGAGATCGGCAACCTCTCCCTCGAGCTGCAAAAGTCCCTGCTGCTCGTGCTCCAAGAGGGCCGCTACCGCCCGGTGGGCTCCGTGGAGGAGCGCGTCACGGACGTCAAGGTCGTGGTCGCGACCAACGAGAACCTGGCCCAGATGGTCCGCGAGGGCCGCTTTCGCGAGGACCTCTACATGCGCCTGAACCCGGCCACGGCGGTGACCCTGCCGAGCCTGCGCCAGCGTCGCGACGACTTCCAGCACCTGCTCGAGTTCTTCCTCTCGCGGGTGTGCCAGGGCGGCTACAACGGCGACTTGATGCGCCAGTACGCCGAGCAGCGCGGGCTGTGGGTGCCCGGCGAGGGCGAGGAGCTCGAGATCAGCGTCAGCCGGAAGGTGCCGAGCAAGCCCTCGCCCCGGCGCATCCACATGCTCTTGCACCCCAACAGCTACAAGCTGCTCCAGGACTTCGCCTGGCCCGGGAACTTTCGCCAGTTCGAGATGGTGCTCTCGAACCTCGTGACCTTCACCCTCGTCGAGCTCGTCGATCGCGTGGAGCTGGTCGAGCCCGAGCTCGACCGCTTCGAGGGCGCCGCGGCCCGGGCCGACGTGATCGTCATCCAGCCGCGGACGATCCGCGATCTCCTGCGTCCGTTCACGGAGCTGGCCCTGGTCGGCGCGAGCGAGGCGAGCGCGGGGGAGGGCACCCGCGACGAGCAGGGGGCCGTGGGCATGCGCGTGCGCGTGCAGCCTGGGGACTCGCTCAACGCGGTCAGCTGCGAGGTCGAGCGCCAGTACCTCGAGAGCCTCTACCACCACTTCCGCGGCGACCTGTCCGAGGTCGCCGGCTTCCTGCTCGCCGACGGCGACGCGGGGCGCAAGGTCCAGCTGCGCATGAACCAGCTGGGCATCAAGCTGCGCGAGCTCAAGCGCGCGCGGCCTGGGGGAGGCGGGTGAGCGTGCTCGGGGCGCGGGCTCGTCGGCGACTGCTCGTCGCGACCGCGGGGCTGCTCAGCCTGGGCCTCGCGGGCGCGAGCGGGGCCGCGCCGCCCGCCGATCCGCTCCCCGCCCCGGACCTGAACGACGCGGGCTCGCTGCCCGACCTGGCCGAAGAGGGCGGCTCGGAGACCGGCTCGGAGCTCGAGATGCTCGACCCCGAGGAGCAGCGTCAGCTCGAGTTCGACAACCACCTCGGCCAGGCCAAGCGCGCCTACCAGCAGCACCGCTACGACGAGTCCGTGGCCGAGTACACCGCGGCCCTCGAGCTCTTCGACGGCGACCCCGAGGCCCTGCTCGGCCGCGCCCTGGCCCACAAGGCCGACCCCGAAAAGGGCAGCCGCTGCCCGACCCAGGCCATCGAGGACCTGACCCTGCTCGAGGTCTACGACCCCCGCGGCCTGTGGCTCGAAGAGCGCGACACGGCCGTGGAGTGGATGGGCCTCGAGGCCTGCGTCGACGTCTACCTGACCGAGCGCCGGACCATCGCCGAGGAGCTGACCAAGCTCGAGCGCAAGGACAAGGAGCGGCCCGAGGACATTCGGATGACGGCGGCGCAGCTGCGGCGCAGCGAGGCGGACCTGGCCCGCAACGAGCAGCAGGCCCGGCGCCACCTCCAGGCCGCGACGGAGCACCTGGTCCGCTACCGGGACGAGTGCGAGGCCGACGAGCGCAAGCCCGAGCTCGCGGCGATGCAGCTCGAGGCCGAGATCTACGAGCGCCTCGAGCAGGCCGAGGCCGCCATCGAGGCCTACGAGCGCATCGCGACCACGCACCCCGACGACCCCCAGGCGGTCAGCGCAGCCAACAAGCAGATCGCCGAGCTGCGCTTGGAGCTGCAGGTCGCCCGGATCCAGGAGCTCCAGGGCGGCGAGCCCACCCCCGAGGCCGAGGCCGCCTACAACCGCGGGCTCTCGGCCCTGCGCGGGGGCAAGCTCGACACCGCTCGGGCCCAGCTCCAGCAGGCCGTCGACGAGTCCCCCTGGTACCCGCGGGCGCACTACTACCTGGGCGAGGTCCACGCCCGCCAAGAGCACTTCCCCGAGGCCGTCGAGTCCTTCAAGCGGGCCATCGCCATGGAGCGCTACGACTACGCCGCGCACATGGCCCTGGGGCTGCTCTACAAAAAGGAATTCTCGGGCGCCGAGGACGAGCAGGCCCGGGTCCACCTCGATCTGGCCCTGCGCCTGCGCCCGGACCTCTACGTGCTCCACTTTCACCTGGGCGAGCTCTACGCCCGCTCCGACAAGGAGCAGGCCATCGGCCACTTCCGCCGCTTCCGCGAGCTGTGCGACGCCGACGACCCCAAGCGCGCCGCGGCCAAGGACGCGATCTTGGCCCTGCAGCGCGAGGTCGAGGAGGCCGAGCCCTTCGTGCCGCCGCCGCCTCCGTCCAACGTCGACCGCCTGGACCCCGCGCTCTACCGGCTGATCAGCGAGGCCTACGTGCTCGGGGCGGAGCACGGCGAGTGGGACCGGGCCGAAAAGCTGCTCATCAACGGCCTCAAGCAATTCCCCGACGAGACCGCGCTGCTCAACATCCTCGCCCAGGTCGTCGACGCCCAGGGCGAGGGCGGGCGCGCCCGGGCCTTTTGGGAGGACAGCCTGCGCGTGGACCCGAACCAGATGGAGGTCAACGAGCGCCTGGGCCTGATGCTCGCCAACTCCAAGGACGGCCGCGACTACCTGCGCCGAGCGGCGGACCTGGGCTCGGTGATCGCCCGCTACCGCCTGGCCGAGCTGCTGTGGGACAGCTACGACCCCCAGGACCTGTGGAACGCGAGCGAGGAGCTCGACATCTACCTGCGCGAGGCCGGGCCTTACGACGTCTACTGGGACAGCGCCAACGCCCTGCGCAAGCACATGGACGACACCTTCCGCAAGATCTACGCGGGGGTCGGCTTCGCGGGCGTGTTCTTGCTGTCCTTCCCCCTGGGCTTGATCTGGCGCCGGGTCCGGGGCTCCTCGCTCAAGCAGATGCTCCAGCACGCGCCGACCAGCTTCCCCGAGGTCGCGCGCATCCTGAGCCTGATCCGCCACGAGATCCTCAAGCACAACACCACCTTGCTGTCCGACGTCGGCCGGGCCCTCGAGATGGACGAGCCCGACGCCGAGGCCCGGGCGACCCTCCTGGCCCGGCGCCTGTTCGGGGAGGCCGGCGACGCCGATCACGGCGAGCCCGGGGAGTACGGCTCGGGGGAGCGGCGGGGCATCTACGGGCGCTTTTTGGGCTACGTCCGCGAGCTCGAGCAGGTCGGTCGGGCCCACGGCGTGACCTTGAACCTGCGCCGCAAGGACCCGACCTTCAAGGCCATGCTGCGCGCCTTCGACGACGTCGCGGGCAAGGCCAAGTGGCTGCGCCACCCCGGCGGCCTGCGCCCCAGCAAGAAGCTCGAGCTCGCCCGGGTGCTGCTGCGCGCCGGCGACGTGCTCGGGCGCCGGGCCTTCGACCGCCTCAGCGACATCATCCGCAAGCTGTGCATCGCCAAGGTCGACGGCGAGTTCATCGCGGGGGTCTACGAAGAAGTCGCGACCGAGGGCAAGTTCGCCAAGCTCGACATCGGTCCGGCGCAGGTCGAGGGCCAGGGCGAGAAGGTCCGCATCTTCCCCTCGGACCTCCACGACATCCTCGCCAACGTGCTGCGCAACTCGTTGATGTCCTCGGCCATGTACGCCCAGCCGCCCATCGCCCTCGGCGTCGAGCTCGAGACCGAGCTCGACGACATCACCGGCCTGGCCACCTTGGCGATCCGCATCAAGGACCGCTCGCCCGAGCGCCTGACCAACGAGATGTTGCGCGGGCGCTACGTCGAGCGCGGCATGGGCATCACCGCCGACCTGCTCTCGCGTTACGATGGCTCCATCGCCGTCGAGCCCGAGCCCGGCTGGGAGAAGGCCGTGGTGCTGCGCTTTTTCGCCCTCGAAGAGGACGAGGCCGTGGCCGGAGACGAGATTCCACGGGCCGAAGACCTCGGACCCGCCGTGCCCGCCCACTCCTGACCCCGACCCGCTGACCCGCCCGCCCACAGCCAGATCGACTGACGATGCCCGGACAAACCCCTGCGCCCCGACGCGTCCGCGTCCTCGTGGTCGAGGACGGCGACGAGTACATCACCAACCTGACCACCTTCGTGGCCGAGGGCATCGACTACCGCCAGGCCAAGAGCGGCGGCCAGGCCGAGCGCATGGTCCACGCCGAGCTGCCCGACGTCGTCTACCTCGACATGCGCTTCGACCGGACGCCCATCGAGGAGCTGCTCGGGGACATGGTCCAGCTCACGGGGCGCTTCAACGGCGACAGCGGCCGGGCGCGGCGCTTCCAGCAGGACAACCAGGGCCTGTTCATCCTCCGGGCCCTGCGCGACGCCGGCTACCGTCGCCCGGTGATCCTGTCCTACGACTTTGGCGCGGAGGAGCGGCGCTTTCGGGCGCTCTCGGCCAAGGACCCGGCGCTCTTTTATTGCCCGGACTACGCCGACGCCAAGACGATCCGGCGGGCGATCATGCGGGCCGCGGGCGTGAGCGCCTGAGAGGGTCGACCGGCCCAAGCCGTGGGGGTGCTGGCTGGCTCCAGCCTGCTACAGTCCCGCCGTGAGCCTCGAGATCGAACCCGATCCTTACCCCGCGATCCGCGTGAGCATGTTGCCGGCGGACACCAACGCCCACGGCACCATCTTCGGCGGGAAGATCCTCAGCCTCATCGATCAAGCCGGCGCGATCGGTGCCCACCGCATCGGCGCGGGTCGGGTCGTGACCGTGGCCATGCGCGAGGTGGTGTTCCAGCACCCGGTGCGCGTCGGCGACATCGTCAGCTGCTACGCCGACGTGCTCAAGGTTGGGCGGACCTCGATCACCGTGTGCGTGCGCGTCGAGGCCCACCGGCCCACGGACACCAAGCGGGCGGTGCAGGTCACCAAGGCCGAGGTCGTCTACGTGCACATCGACGACGCCGGGCGCCCCGTGCCCATCCGGGAGTCGAGCAGCCTGTAATCCTTGCGTTTGACGGGCTCGCGGAGCCTCGTCCACCCTTGGCTCATGCGGACCCCAACTCGCCCTCGCGCCCTCCTGTTTTGCACCCTCTTCGCCCTCGGCGGACTGAGCCTGAGCGTTGCCACTGGCTGCGCGGAGCAAAAGGGCACGCGCAAGAAGGACGACGACAAGAAGGACGAGGCCAAAAAGGACGCGCCCAAGCAAGACGAAGTCAGCCAGGGCGAGGCCAAGAAGGGCAACTGAGCGACGCGTGCGCCTGCCTCTGCGCCATCGGCCGCCAGCCACGCCCGAGCCCCTGCGCCGCTGCGCGCACCTCGAGGCCCTGGCCGAGGCTAGCGTCGGCCTGCCCCTCGGGCCGGCGGCGCGTCACCTGGTCGGGGCTGGCGGCCGCGGGCGTCACGGCAACGCGCTGCAGTGGCACCTGGGCTTGGACTGCCACGACAGCGTCGCGCAGCCCGACTGGGAAGGGCGCATCGAGATCAAGCTGATCAGCGTGTGGCAGCGGGCCGACGGTCGCCTCGCCTGCGACCGCATCAAGGTGTGCGAGGCCAGCGTCGACCCCTGGGCCAAGCTCGCCAACGTGCTGTTCGTATTCGCCGACCGCCTGACGCGGGTGGTGCTCGGCCACGCCTTCTTCCACCTCGGCGCGGCGAGCCTGGGTCGGCTCGCGCGCAGCTGGGGCGTCGACCCCCACTTCGGCCGCCCCGACCTCATCATCGAGTCCCGCGACAGCGCCCAGGGCATGTCGCCGGCCTACTACCTGTCCGCGCGATGGCTCGTGGGCGAGGGCCTGCTCCCGGAGCACCCGGTGCACTGGGGCTACCGCTTTGACAACCGGTGGTGGCGGGACGTCCGGGCCGAGTTCGCCGGCCGCTCGCCGCTGGTCACCCTGGCGCGGGTCGACTCCGGGGAGACCACGCCCTGTTCCCGCTGCTCCGGCCGCCTGCGCGTCGATCTGGACCGGGTGTTCGAGCAGGGCTGGGCGCCAGCGCACCACACCATGCCGCTGGGCGATCGCTGCGCCTTGCGGGGCCACGTCGTCGTCGACCCGCGGCGCTTGCCCGAGCCCCACTGCGCCAGCGACGAGGAGCTGTTCGCCGCCGTCGAAGGTCGGGTGCCGGACGAGGATCTGTGGCGGCTGGCCGACCGCGTGCCCGAGCCCGAAGATCACGGGCACTGAGTTCTGTTTTGCCCCCACAGCCGCCTGGGACCGGGGGCGCTTCGTCGCTGTCCGCTCCTCCGCTTTGGTTTGGTGGGCAATGGAGTTCGTGCCTTTGAGAGGGCATGTGGTCGCCCCCGCAAGCGGGGGCGTGGATTCGTGTGCCCGGCATGGACACCGACCTGGAGGTGAAAGTCCTCCTCCAAGGAGCCACGAACGAAGAAAGGGAAGCGCAAGGGCCCGAGGGCGACTGAGTCGTGGACGTGGGGCAGGGAGGGCGTGGCGTCGTCCACGACGGCTAAAATAGACAGAGGGGCGGACAGGACTCGTTCTGGCCGACCCTCTGAGAGTTTGTGAACTTTTCCTCTCGGTGTGGGATCACAAGCACCGAGAGGGAAGTCCATGCCGAAGTCGCGCCGAGAGAAGCCCCGCCTGCGAGAAGCCGAGCGCCACCAGCTCGAGTTTCGCTCCTACAACCTCGACTCGCTGTTGGCTGATGACCATCGAGCCCGACTGTTATGGGCAGCGGTCGGGCAGCTCGACCTCTCGAGCTTCTACGACGCGATCGAAGCCCGAGGAGCGCAGCCAGGACGACCCGCCACGGATCCCAAGGTGTTGCTGACCCTGTGGCTGTACGCGATCTCGGAGGGCATTGGGAGTGCTCGTCACCTCGCGCGGCTGTGCGAGCGAGACAACGTCTATCGATGGATCTGTGGCGGCTTGAGCATGAACCATCACACGCTGGCGGAGTTTCGGACGGGGCACGGAGACAAGCTCGACGAGCTGATGACCCAGCTGCTGGCGACGCTGATGCACCAGGGCCTGGTGACGCTGAGGCAGGTCTCCCAAGACGGCGTCCGTGTACGAGCGAGCGCAGGGGCAGGCTCGTTTCGACGCCGGGCGACCCTCAACAAGTGCCTGAAGGAGGCGAAGGCTCGAGTGCGAGAGCTGAGCCGGCAGCTCGAGAGTGACCCCGGGGCCGAGAACAAGCGGGAGCAGGCCGCAAAAGAGCGAGCAGCGCGGGAGCGACAAGAGCGTTTGACGCGGGCGCTCGCGGAGCTCGACGAGCTGGAGAAGCAAGACAAGGCCAAGGCGGAAGGTGTCAATGAAAATGAGACAGCTTCGGGTTGGGTTTAGTGTCCCGCTGCGGGACTCGCGTGGGTGTCGATGGTCTTGTTCGAGGGCTGGTTGATCCAGATCTCGGTCGGCAGCGAGGGCGGTGTTGGGGGTCCGTTTGGGAAGCGCTCGGGATGCGCTGCGAATGCGGCGGCGAGCGCTCGGGCACGGGCCTCCTGCCGCTCCTCAGCGAGGCCATGGTGGATGTCGTGGGGGGTCATCAGCCCCAGGCCGCTGTGGAGATGTTCGTGGTTGTACCAGCTGAAGAAGTCGCGGCAGTGGCTCTCGGCAGCGGCGAGGTCATCGAAGCGCCCGGGGTACTCGGGTCGGTACTTCAGCGTCTTGAAGTGGGACTCGGAGAAGGGGTTGTCGTTCGAGACCCGTGGCCTCGAGAAGCTCTTGGTCACGCCTAGGTCGGCGCAGGTCTGCGCGAAGGTCTTGGAGGTCATCGGCGAGCCGCGATCTTGGTGCAGCGTGAGCACCTTCGGCTCGATCTCCTGCCGAGCGCAGGTCTCGGTGATGAGCCGCTGGGCCAGACCTGCCGACTCGGCCTCGGCGATGAGCCAGCCGACGACGTAGCGACTGAAGAGGTCGAGGACGACGTAGAGGTAGAAGTAGGTCCACTTGCGCGGGCCGAGCAGCTTGGTGATGTCCCAGGTCCACACCTGGTTTGGCGCCCTCGCGCACAGCCGCGGGGTGGCGTTGGGGGGATGCACGCGCTGGTTCCTGCGTTCGCGGACTTCGTCGTTGTCGGTCAAGATCCGGTACATGGTGCGGACCGAGCACAGGTGCTTGCCTTCGTCGAGCAGCCGCCCGTAGACCTCAGCAGGGGCTTGGTCGACGAAGCGTTGTTCGTGGAGGGTATCGAGCACCGCCTGGCGCTCTTGTCCCGACAGCGCGCGCGAGGGCTTCGGGCGCGGCCGCTTGGGTCCGTGGAGCTCCCCGTAGCGCTTGCGGTAGTAGGTCGCACGAGACAGGCCGAGAGCGGCGCATGTCGACTCGACGCCGAGCCGGTTGACGATGTCGATCATGGCCCCTCGTCCTTGCCGAGTTCCTCGAGCATCGATGCCAGTTTTTTTTGGACCTCGACGAGGGCCTCGGCGCGCTCACGGCGGGCGCGCTCCTTGGCGAGCTGCTTCTCGAGCTCGGCGATCTTTTGGTCGCGGGGGTCGGTCTTCGACTTGGGCCCGCGCTTGTTCGGCTCGAGGGCCGCGAGTTCACCGAGCTCGCGGGCTTGCCTCCAGCTCGACAGGTGCGACGAGTACAAGCCCTCACGACGCAGCAGCGCGCTGACCTCACCAGGCTTGGTGCAGGCATCGGCTTGCGCGAGGATCCTGCGCTTGTACTTGGCCGTGAAGCGCCGCCGCTTTGGTTTTGCCACCACCTGTACTTCGGGCTGAGTCTGGCGTGGTTTGGTTGTCTGAGTCATCGGCTGGCTGGTTCTCGCCCTCTACACTAATCTCGGGGGCTTCGCTGTCTCACCCTTGTTGGCACAGAGGGAGGAGCCCAAGAAGAAGAGCACGAGGTCGAAGAAGCAGACCACGAAGACGAACGAGAAAAAGAAGGCAAAGAAGAAGGAGCGTCGGGTGAGTACGACGGACCCAGAGGCTCGGGTGATGAAGATGGGAGACGGAGGGTGGCGGCCGTCCTTCAACCTTCAGTTTGCGCAAGACACCAAGGAGAATTTCATCGTGGGTGTGGGCGTGACGAACGTCGGGAGTGACAAGAGCCAGATGCTTCCGATGTGCGCGCAGGTGCTCGCGCGTACGGGAGTGCGCCCTCGGGAGTGGCTGGTCGACGGAGGCTTCGTGAAGCTCGCAGCCATCCACGAGATGGAGGCCAAAGGGACGCGAGTCTATGCGCCGGTGCCCAAGCCGCGAGACGAGGAGGACGACCCCTACGCCCGCAAGCCCAAGGACACGGATGAGACGTGGCGGTGGCGAAGGCGGATGAAGACCGAGTCGGCCAAGAGGAAGTACCGGCAGCGAGGGGCACACGCGGAGCTGGTCAACGCGGACCTTCGAGCATGGCGCGGGCTGCAGCAGCTACCGGTCCGAGGGGAGTCGAAGGTGAGGACGGTGGGGCTGTGGATGGCGCTGACCTACAACCTGCTGAAGTGGACGAAGCTGGTGCCGATGCCGGCATGAGCGGCGGGCGCTGAGCTGCCTCCCGGGCCTCCGCCGGGGCAGCTGAGCTGCCTCCCGGGCCTCCGCCGGAGCAGCTGCCCATGCTTGGGCAGGAGTATCGGCGGTCAAGGGAGAGGTCCAAGCCGTGCGTCACTCGCGTCGGCCCGAGTCCGTGCACGACTTCGGGGAAAGACTTACAGCCTCTGAGTCGTGGACGTGGGGCAGGGAGGGCGTGGCGTCGTCCACGACGGCTAAAGTAGACAGAGGGGCGGACAGGACTCGTTCTGGCCGACCCTCTGAACGGGGCCGCCCTCACTCTTCTTTGGCTTTTGGCGCGTCCGAGCAAGGCTCGTCGAAGCCGCCGTAGTCCGCGAGCGCTTCGCGGGGATCCTCGCCCTGGCTCACCGCCAAGGCGATGGCGCTCGCCAGGTAGACCTCGCCCTCCTTGCTGGGGTCCTGGTCCTTGGCCGTCCACGGCACGTGATGCAGGCGCTGGCGATAGAGGAGGTGCTCGGGCGGGACCAGCTCGTGGAGGACCTCGAAGCTGTCGTGGCCGACGATCTCGTCGGTGCAGCTCCAGGCGATCCACGTCCGCTCGTGGATGAGCTCGGCCAGGGCCCCGTCGCCCGTCTGCTCCACCGCGTCGGCGATGGTGAGCTCAGCCGCGGAGCAGCGCGCGATCATCCGCTTGGCGACCGCGGTGCTCCGGCCTAGCCGGACTCCGCGGGCCGGCGCGATCAAAGCCAGGGAGACCCGGCCCAGGGCCTCGGGCTCACGAGCGGCGAGGCGGGTGAGCACGTCGAGGACGAGGCAGCCGCCCTGAGAAAAACCCACGAGGGTCGCCGAGGCCTCAGGGCTGCGCTCGAGGTAGGCGAGCAGGAAGGTCAGCTGGCGATCGAGGAGGTCCTCGATCTCGGCGTTCGCGCGTCCTGCGGTCGGGTACTCGAGGTTGACGACCAGCGCGTGGCCCTCCATCGGGGCGCGGCGAATGCGGATGTTGCGGTCGGAGTCGGAGAAGGTCCCGTCGTAGATGGCGATCAGGTCCTTCCCCCAGTCCTCGGGGTGCGCGACGTACAGCCCCGAGCCTCGGTCGGGTGGGCGGCACGCCGTCAGGAGCAAACCAAATAAGAATACCCAGGACGGGGACCAAACCGTCCTGGGTAAAAAATTCAGCACCGACCTATGGAATCGAGAATCGAGGCGCCTTTAGCGCAAAGCTTAGCGAAGCTCTCTAGGGTTAGTTCAGATCGAGAAGCCAAGCTCAAGTCAGGTTCAAGGTGTCAGTTCAAGTCAGGTGAAGGTTCAAGCTGAGCCAAGTCAAAAGGTTTAGAAGAAGGTAGACGAGGCGAAGCTAAGTTTGTCAGGTTAGGGGGTTAGGTAAGTAAGTTCTCGCAAGCCAAGGAGATGAAGATGAAGGACATCAAGTCAAGGAGTCAGTCCAAGTAAGCGAGTTGCCATACCCCATGTGCAGATACGGGGCCAAGATTCCAAGTGTTTGAAATTATGATGACTTTTGTGTTGCCATGTGGATGTGCCCCGAGAACCGAGTGCAAGCTATGACGTCGATGTCCGACAAAGCGGCGTGACAGCGAGACCGACTCTGACATCGATGTCGTGGTCCCGACGGTGCGCGAAGATTTCGGAGCTCGATTTCGAGCAGGCGCGACCCGGAGTGAGCAGGCCTCACCGATGAATCATCTTCTGACGCCGTTCTAGGGGCTTTGAGCCCGCGGAGACTCACGAAAGATCGCTCTCGGTGTCGTGTCAGAGCCATGCTAGACGGCCGGACACCAGGATCGGAGCGCGCATGGAAGTTCACACTGAGGGAGTAGGCGTGAAGAGCGCTGTCTTGAAGTTTGGTGGTGAGGTCGTCGCGGATCCGTGCGCGTTGGCCGAGGTCCTCGCTGACGTCGCCCGTCTCGTGGACGCCGGTTGGCGCTTCGTGATCTGCCACGGCGGCGGACCTCAGGCGACGGCGCTCGGCCAGGCCCTGGGGCTCGAGGTCGCAAAGGTGGCCGGTCAGCGGGTCACGGACGCGGCGACCCTCGAGGTCGTCAGCCAGGCGATCGCCGGACAAGCCTCGACGACGGTGGTCGCGGCGGCGCTCGAAGCGGGCGTCCGGGCCGTCGGCGTCTCAGCGGGGGTGGTCCAGGCGACGCGTCGGCGGCCCGTCGAGGTCGAGGGGCGGACGGTCGACTACGGCTTCGTGGGTGACATCACTGCCATCGACACCGAGCTCCTCCGTGGTTTGTGGGCCCTGGGCCGAACGCCGGTGGTGAACCCGGTGGCCGTGTGGAGGGGGGAGGCGACCGGCCCGGCTCGCGGACGCCTCAACGTCAACGGCGATACGGTCGCCGCAGCCATCGCCGTCGAGCTCGGGGTGGACCACCTGTTTGCGATGACGGCCGTGGGTGGCGTTTTGCGTGATCGACACGACCCGAGCACGCGGATCGCCGTCCTCGACGAGCCCAACGCGCGCGAGGCGATCGCCGCTGGCGTCATCGCGGGCGGGATGATCCCCAAGGTTGAGGAGGCTCTCGTGGCCCTCTCGCGGGGGGTGGGTGCCGTGCACATCCTCGGGGCCAAGGCCGGCCTATTGCTCGCCGAGGCCGAGCTGCCGGGTCGGGTGGGGACGGCGCTGCGTGCCGAGTGAGCTCTGGGCGGGTTTGCCTGGGCAGCGAGCGTGATAGAGTAGCCGGCCAAGTGCAGCCCGAGCGACCCCCAGAACCACAGGGCCCGCGGCTAGAGCCGTCGCGGAGCCCATGCAGTGAGTACGGCGGGTCCGCCGAGGGACCTGTCGAGGGGCCCGCCGAGGGCCGACGATGAGCGACGCCGACATTCTGTCGCTGCTCGTGTTCGCCCTCTGCCTCGCCGGCAGCATGTTCTTCTCCGGGAGCGAGACGGCGATCACCAGCTACGGCGATCGCCGGGCCCGGCGCGCCAAGGAAGAGGGCGGCCGCGAGGGCAACTTGCTCGGCTGGTGGGTCGACGAGCCCGTCTCGGTGCTCTCGACCATCCTGCTCGGCAACAACATCACCAACACCCTGATGGGTGCGACGGCCACGGCGCTGGCGATCCGCCACCTCGAGAAGACGCCCTGGGGCTCCTGGGCCGTGCCCGTGGCGGTGGTCGTGACCACCGGCCTGCTGCTGATCTTCGGCGAGATTGTCCCCAAGGCCCTCGGCAAGCTCTACACCCACCGGGCCACGATCCCGGTGCTCGCCATCCTCAAGGCCCTGTCTCGGGTGACCCGCCCGCTGGTCTGGATCCTGGCCAAGATCACTGACGCGGTGATCAGCCGGGCGGCGGCCTCCACCGAGGGCAGCGGCACGGCGCGGGTGACCTCGGGCGAGCTCGGCTATCTGGTCAAGGTCGCCGAGCGCGAGGGCACGATCCCGGCGGAGCAGGCCCAGCTGCTCCAGCAGGTGTTCCGCTTCGAGGACAAGATCGTCCGCGACATCATGGTCCCCCTCGATCGCGTCGTCGGCGTCGACATGGGCTGGGACATCGAGAAGATCAAGCGAGTCGCCCACGCTACGGGGCACAGTCGCCTGCCCGTCTATCACGGCGACCTCGACAACATCCGCGGCATCCTGCACATCAAGCAGATCGTCGGCATCGAGCTGGGCGAGGCGGCGACGGAGAGCAGCCGCTTCGAGATGTTCGAACGCCTGCTGCGCTCGCCCTTCTTCGTCAGCGAGAGCCTGCTGATCCACGACCTGCTGCGCCGCTTCAAGGAGCAGCGCGTGCACCTGGCGATCGTCGTCGACGACGGCGGAGACACCGTCGGGGTCGTCACCCTCGAGGACGTCATCGAGCAGATCGTCGGCCAGATCTTCGACGAGACCGACCGGGCGCCTTTGTTCGCGCCGCTGGACAGCGGGGTGCAGTACCTCGACGGTCAGGCCAGCCTGCACACGGTCAGCGAGGCACTGAATGTCGACTTCGAGGACATCGACGGCGTCGACAGTGTGGGCGACCTGCTCACCCGCATGGCGGGCCAGATGCCCATCGCCGGCTCGGTGTTCGTCTGGGAGGGCATCCGCTTCAAGATCCTCGCGGCGGACGCCACCCGGATCATCCGCGTCAGCGTCGAGCGGGTCGAGCTCGAAGACGACTACGACGAGGGCTGAGAGCCGCGAAGGTCGGGCGTTGTCGTGCTCTGGTAGACTCGGAGCATGCGCTCTTGGGTTGCTGTCGCTTGTGTGTCTGCCTTGGCGCTGGGCCTCGGAGCCTGCTCCAAGAGCGAAGATGTCCCAGACATCGCCTACTGCGACGATGTCGCGGACTGGGGGGACTCGGCCATCTCCCTCGAGGAGGAGGTGCTGGAGATCGTCAACATGCACCGGGCGGCGGGGGCGAACTGCGGGAGCGAGGGGAGCTTCGCGCCCACGGAGCCGCTGACCATGAACCCCAACCTGCGCTGCGCCGCCCGCAAGCACACCCTCGACATGGTCGATCGCAACTACTTCAGCCACAATTCGCCCGAGGGCGACGGGCCGTCGGTGCGCATCGACGCGGCGGAGTACGACTGGAGCACCTGGGGCGAGAACATCGCGAGGGGCTCGTCGGACGCCGAAGGCACGATGGAGCAGTGGATGGGCAGCGACGGTCACTGCGCCAACATCATGAACCCGAGCTTCACGGAGATCGGGGTGGGCTACGTCGCGGGCGGCGAGTTTGGCCACACCTGGACGCAGGTGTTCGGCCGCCCGCCGGGCTGAGGAGGAGGTTTACAGCCCGCGGTGGCGGGCGTAGAGGCGGTCGCGCCAGGCGAACACCTCGGGGTGGGCCTCGACGATCGCTTCGCGGGTCCACACGCCGCGGGTCGCCGGCTTGTGGCGGAACAGGTGCGCCGGCGGGTTCATGGCGTTGACGGCTACGGCGCAGACCATGTCGGCGTAGCTGAGTCGATCCTCGATGAGGTGGTCGCCGCGGGCGAGGGCCTTGGCGAGCGCGCTGCAAAACTCCTGGAGAGCGCGCTCGTGCTCGTCGAGGGCCGAGGGGTCGGCCCCGTACTTGCGCGCGAGGAAGCGAGCGCCCCGGCGCGCGACGCCTCGCATGGACCGGCGCATCAGCGAGGGCACGGCGGGGGGGAGGCTCTCGATCTGGGCCAGGTCGCTCTGGGTGGTCGCGTGGATGACCAGGGCGCGGGCGTGCTCGAGGGCGGCCTGGGCTCGCTCGGTCCACTCGGCCAAGGTCGCGTCGCCGCCCTCGGGGAACAGGCCAAAGCCCTTGCCGAGCAGCTCCGCGCGCCGGGCGATCTGCTCCGAGTCCCCGTGCGACCCGGCCTCGTCGAGGAGCAGGGGCACGGAGGCCGGCACGCCCTTGTCGCGGGAGCGGGTGTGCCAGCGCAGGGGGAGCTCGCCGATCATCGGCAGGTGCTCCCGGTAGCGGTAGTCGACCTCGTTGACGTCGAGGGCCCAGCGGGCCTTCTCCGTCCACGGCGAGTAGTGCAGTCCCCACAGCGTCGGTCGCTTGGTCGAGGCCTTCGCCATGGCCGGACTATAGCCCAGCTGGCTTCAGAGCCTCGGTAGGGTGTCGGTCAGGATGCCGGCTTCGACGAGGGGCCCGCGCTCCCCGAGGCTCGGGCAGTTGGGGTTGGCCTTGTGCCGGGTGGCCCGCTCGAGCTTGCGCGCGGACACGAGGAAGGGCCGGAGCTCGGCGGCCGGGAGGCCGAAGGTGGCCTCGCCCGCGCTGGCGATGGCGTCGAGGCCCGCGTCGTCGAGGGGGGCGGGGTCGAGCAGCGCGGGCTGGAGGTCGGCGAGGCGGCTGAGCTTCTCGATGGTGCCGACCTTGGTGTACTCGCCGCTGTCCCAGTCGATGCGGCTGTAGCTCCAGTCGACGCCGCTGAGCGCCCGCAGCTCGTCCTCGTCGTTGTGCTGCTCGCCGGTGCCGTGCAGGTCGGGGGAGGGCAGGGCGTCGATGATCCGCTGGGGCACGCCGACGGCCCGACCGAGCTGGAAGACCTCGCCCTTGGCCAGCATCGCGATGGGGTTGGTGTCGACCTCCCCGTCGCCGCCTTTTTGGAAGAAGCGCAGCCACCGGTCCTCGCACTCGTTGCCCGTGCCGTGGCGGATGCCGCCGCCGGCCATGCGGTTGAAGCCGCGGCCGATGGGCGCGCGGATGCACGAGCGGATCGAGCCGACGATGGTTGGGTCCGCGGCGGCGCGCTCGTCGAGCGCGGCGGCGTCGTGGCCCGCGGCGATCAGGGCCGCGCGCATGTCGACGA
Source organism: Plesiocystis pacifica SIR-1 (assembly GCF_000170895.1). Lineage (GTDB taxonomy): Bacteria > Myxococcota_A > Polyangia > Nannocystales > Nannocystaceae > Plesiocystis > Plesiocystis pacifica. The sequence continues at coordinate 33,034 of NZ_ABCS01000057.1, forward strand.
TCAGCTGGTCGAACATCGCCGTCAGGTCGACGATCACCAGGGGCACGCCGAAGGCGTCGGCGGCCGCCTGCGCGCGCTCTCGAGAGTCCGTGGACGAGTGGATGCTCGAGTACACCGTGACGATGTTCTCGGGCCCCAGGGCGCGGCTCAGCAGGCCCAACATCACGGCAGAGTCGACGCCGCCGCTGAGGTCGAGCTCGGCGCGGCGGGTGCCGACGGCGTCGTGAAAAGAGCGGATGGCGGCGACGCGATCGTCGATGAGGGCCTGGGGGTCGAGGACGGGCATGGTGCTGGGGGCTCCTTTGCTTGAAGTGTACTTGAAACACTAAGCCGGTTCGCCGGGGGGGCAAGGTGAGGGCGCGCGCAAGAATAGCAGTCTGGCTCCCCAGGTGGGTCTGGGTGCGGGGTGTGGTCCGGATGCTCAGCCTTCTTCTTCTGGGGGGACCTCCTCGATCTCCCAGCGCTCGTAGACCGGCGGGTCGTGGTCGAGCTCGGTCAGGAAGCGGCTCGGCCGGAGCACGGTGGTCGGCCCCCGGCGCCCCTCCTCGATGGTGGGGTAGAGCAGGTACAGGTCGTCCTCGGCCCGGGTGGTCGCGACGTAGAACAGCCGCCGCTCCTCCTCGAGCTCGGCGTTGGCGCGCAGGGCCTGGCTGCTGGGGAAGCGCCCGTCGACGAGCCACAGCACGAACACCACGGGCCACTCGAGGCCCTTGGCCTGGTGGATGGTCGAGAGCACCAGCTTGTCGTCGGGCTCGTCGCCCATGACCACGTTCTCGGCCGAGATGCCCTCGATGAGCGCGAGCTCCGAGAGGAACTCCGTCGCGTCCTCCCAGCGCCCGGCGTAGTTGGCGAGGTTGTCGAGGTCCTCCTTGCGCGCGTCGGCGTTCTCGAACGAGCGCTCGGCGTAGTCGGCGTAGTGCTCGTGGACGATGATCTCGATGGCCCGCCCGGGGTTGCGGCCGCCGGCCTCGAGCAGGCGATCGAAGAGCTTGGCGAGGGTCACGAGGGCGTCCTTGGCCCGGCCCTTGGCCTGCTTGGACTCGGCGGCGAGGACCTCGGGCACGGGCGCGGGCGGGCCGGCGGGGACGGGCAGGCGGCGGCCGAAGGCGTCGAACTCCCCGGCGAGCACCGAGGCCACGCGCTCGGCCGTGCGGTTGCCGATGCCCGGCCACAATCGCAGCAGGCGCAGCCACGCGAGGGCGTCGCGGGGGTTCTCGCGGGCGCGCAGGTAGGCGACCACGTCCTTGATGTGGCGCTGCTCGAAGAAGCGCACCCCCGAGCGCACGGCGAAGGGGATGTTGCGCCGGGTCAGCTCGACCTGGAGCTCGAGGGAGTGGGCGTGGTTGCGGTAGAGCACCGCCATCTTGCGCAGCGGCAGGCTCTGCTCGTGGTGCAGCTCGAGCACGCGCTGGGCCACGAGCTCGCCTTGCTGGATCACGTCGCGCAGGGGGATGAGCGCCGGGGTGGCCCCGGGCTTGCGCACGGCCGTGAGCTCCTTGGGGTGCTGCTCGCGGTTGCGGGCGATGGAGCGGTTGGCCAGCGAGAGGATCTGCGGCGTCGAGCGGTAGTTGATGGTCAGCGGGAGGACCTGCGCCTCCTTGTGGCGGATGCGAAAGTCGTAGATCTGCGAGAAGTCGGCGCCGCGGAAGGAGTAGATGGACTGGGCGTCGTCGCCGACGCAGGTCAGCGAGCCGTGGTCCCGGGCCATCTCGTCGATGATCGCGCCCTGGAGCACGTTGATGTCCTGGTACTCGTCGACGAGCATGTGGTCCCACTGCCCGCGCAGCTGCTCGGCCACGCTCGCGTGCTTGGGGTCGCGCAGCAGCTCGAGCCAGTAGCTGAGCAGGTCGTCGAAGTCGACCATGTTGAGCCGACGCTTGCGCTCCTTGAAGTCGGCGAGGACCTTGTCGATGGGCGCGACCAGGTCCAAAAAGCGGGTGAAGCGACGCTCGATGACCGCGGGGATGGTCCCGAGCATGCCCGCGGCCTGGCTGGCGATCTTGGTCAGCACCCGGGCGTCGGGGAAGCGCTTGCTGGTCAGCACGGCCATGCCGAGCTCGCTGACCACCGAGCCCATCAGGTCGCGGGCGTCCTCGGGGTCGAGGATGCCAAAGTCCGGGCCCAGGCCGACGGCCTCGCCGTAGCGCCGCAAGATGCGGTTGCCGACGTGGTGGAAGGTGCCCGAGGCGCTGCGCCGCATGTCGATGGTCAGCAGGCTCTCGACGCGGTGGACCATCTCCCGGGCGGCGCGGTTGGTGAAGGTCACCAGCATGATGCGCTCGGGCTGGCAGCCCCCCGCGACCAGCTTGGCCACGCGGTAGGTCAGGGTCCGGGTCTTGCCCGTGCCCGCGCCGGCGAGGACGAGGATCTTGCCCGCCGGCGCCTCGACCACGGCGCGCTGCTGGGGGTTGAGGTCCCGCTGGAGGTCGACCGCCGGCTTGGGCGAGCGCGTCTTTAGGCTGTACTTGGCCAAGGCTGGCTCCTAGAGCTCCCGGCGCAGGTATTCGAAGATGCGCTTTTCCATGTACACGCGGTCGGCGAGCTTGCGCGGCATGTGGCGCTCGTCGGGGTAGAGCTGGAGGGTGTAGTCCTTGCCCGCGGCGATCAGCGCGTTGATCAGCCGCGCCGTGTGGCGAAAGTGCACGTTCTCGTCGATGAGGCCGTGGACCAACAGGAGCTCGTGTTCGTCGGTCATGCCGTCGAGGTGGGCCATGACCGCCGAGACCTCGTAGCCGTCGACGTTCTCCTGGGGCAGGCCCATGTAGCGCTCGGTGTAGTGGGTGTCGTAGCCGTCCCAGTGGGTCACCGGGGCGCCGGAGACGGCCACGCGGAAGGTCTCCGGCGCGCGGGCCAGGGCCATGGCGGACATGTAGCCGCCGTAGCTCCACCCGTAGATGGCCACGCGATCTTTGTCGGTCAGGCCCTGCTCGACGAGCCAGTTGACCCCGGCGACCTGGTCCTGGACCTCGACGTTGCCCATGTCGTGGCGCAGGGCGCCCTCGAAGGCCAGCCCGCGCCGGGCCGCGCCGCGGTTGTCGAGCTTGAACACGAGGTAGCCGTGGTCGCGCAGGCGTTGGCTGCGAAGGTCCACGTTCATGCTCCAGGACTCGCTCACGCGCTGGGCGTGGGGGCCACCGTAGACGGACACCACGGTGGGGTAGGGGGGCTGGAACTTGGCCGGGTCGGGCTCGTAGAGCGCCCCGTAGAGGGTGGTCTCGCCGTCCGCCGCTTTGAGCTCGACCATGCGCGGGGCCTTCAGGGTGAAGGTCGCGGTCTCGGGGACGATGCGCGGGTCGAGGGTCGAGAACTCGCTCGGGTGCAGGGTCCGGATCAGCGCGCCGTCGGCGAGCTTGCGCAGCTCGATGGTTGGCGGGCGATCGCTGGCCGAGTGCACGTCGACGAAGCGCGCAAAGCCGTGGTCGAGGGTCACGCCGTGCATGCCCTTGGCCTCGGTGATCTTGCGCAGGCCCTCGCCGTCGAGGCCGACGGCGTAGAGGTGGCGCTCGCGGGCGTCGTCCTTGGTCGCGGTGAAGTAGACGGTCTGGCCGGCCTCGTCGACGCTGGCGCTCTCGACCATCCAGTCTCCGGAGGTCAGCTGGCGAATCTCTTTGCCGTCGGCGCCGTGGAGGTAGAGGTGCTGGAAGCCGCTCTTCTCCGAGGCCCACAAGAAGCCGCCGACCTGCTCGGGGTGCGCGGCCGCGGTGGCCTCGTCGAGGTCGAGGGGGATGAACAGGTTGTGGAGGTTGATCCACACCTCGGAGGTCTCGGTCAGCAAGGTCGTGGGCGAGCCGGCGGCGCCCGCGAAGCAAAGCAGGCGCAGCTCGAGCTGGCGGCGATCCTGGACCTGGGCGCACAGCCGCCCGTCGGGCATGTAGCCGACCCGGGCGATGTAGAAGTCCTGGGCGGCGTCGGTGGTCCACTCGCCGCCGCGCTCGGTCCAGTCGGCGACGGCCCCGGCGAGGTCGAGCCAGCGGATGCTCCCGGCCTTGGCCGAGCTGGGCGTGGTCGTCAGCGGGACCACGCCCAGGCGCACGCGGGCGTTGTCCGTGCCAGCGAAGGGGTAGCCGTGGTCCTCCTGGGCCGCGTCGCCGACGGCGTCCTTGCCCTGGTGGACGATGCGGTAGGCCGGGATGTGGGTCTCGTCGACCTCGATGAAGGCCAGGGAGGAGCCGTCGGGAGCCCACCAAAAGCCGGTGTGCCGGCCCATCTCCTCGGCGGCGATGTACTCGGCGAGGCCGCGCAGCTTGCCGGCCTCGACGCCCTTGGTGACCTGAACCGGCGCGCTGTCGGGGGCGGTCGGGACCACCCACAGCTCGCCGCCTTTGACGTAGGCGACGTGCTCGCCCGAGGGCGAAAGGCGCGGGCTCAGGGCGGGGCGGGGGTCTTCTTCGGTCTTGCCGACGAGCCGGCGCAGCTCGCCGTCGAGGCCGTCCTGGACCCAGATCTCACCGGTCAATGGGACGAGGATGGGCACGGGCGGCGCCGCCTCGCCGGTCGGAGCCGCGGGCGGGGCCTTGGGCCAGGAGTAGCGGGTCACCCCGAGGGCGCGCTGGCGCAGGCGCTCGCGAGCGAGCTTCTCCTCCGGGGACAATTTGTCTTCGCTCACGCCCCCGCCGGGGGGCTCGACCACGCGCTTGGGCGCCCCGTCCTCGGCCTGGAGATCGATGGCGAACAGCTCGCGGCTGAGGCTGTCGTCGGGGCTGTCGAGGAAGGCCAGGTAGCGGTCGTCTGGAGAGAAGCGCAGGGCGCCCGGGACCGCAGTCCCCGGGAGGGGGTAGGTCGCAATGTCCTCGAGGGTGATGTCGCTTTCGAATTTCATGGCCTGTGCGCTGTCCTTGCCCCCCTCGGCCTCTCCGGCGGATGGGCGAGCCGCGTCGGGTCCCCCCGGATCGGCCTGCGGAGTCGAGCCGTCGCAGCCCGCCACGAGGCCGAGGGCGAGACACAGCCCGAGCTGCAGGGGCAGGCTGAGGGAGCGGGGGCGCGAGCCGGGCATGGCGGGCATGGCGGGCATGGTCCCAAAAAGCGGGGGGCGAGGGGAGAAGGATCTCGCGCGTTCCTCGCCGCGTCGGGAGTTTCGACCTCGGTGTCCAGGAGCGGGGTCCTGCCCGAGTTTTGCGCGCTTGCGTCGGTCCACGAGCGCGGATATCCCCCCGAGATGCCGAGCCTCGCCGATCAGCTCACCAGCCCGGGCACCCGGGAGCGCGTCGTGGATGCCTGCTGCGCGCTGATCGACGGGGAAGTCGCCCGCAAGCGGGGGCTCACGGGGGCGGCGGTCAAGGCCAGCTTCGCGGTTGTCACCCGGGTCAAGCCCGGCTTCGTGCGCCACGTCGTCGACACCCTGCTCCCGGAGTTCGCCGAGGCCCTCGAGCCCTTTTATCGGGAGAGCAAGGCCGAGGTCGAAGGCGGGGGGGCGTCGGGGAGCGTGGGCGAGGTGTTCGCGGCCAAGGTCGCGTCGCGCAAGGGCGAGGCCTCCGAGGCGCTGCTCGGGGTGACCGATCGGCGCATCGGCGAGGCCCGCTCCTCGCTCAAGCGGGCCTACGGCAAGCTGCGCCCCAACGCCCGCGGCCACGTCGAGGACGCCCTGCCCGGGCTCATCGCGGCGCTCCAGCCTCACGTGGCTTGAGTCGTGGGCGCGATGGGGGCGAGCTCGCCCCGGTGGATTGGCTCACTGGTGGGACTCACGAAGGCGCCGCGAGAGCGGGCCGTGATCCGGGTCTCACCTCGGGAAGGTCGCCGCGAGAATGTCCCGCCCGAGGCGGCGTCGAAGCTCACCGATGCCCGCACCGCCATGGGGACGAGCGCCGGAGCGCGCGCCTGGAGAGAGCCGCGCCCTCGGGACTCGCGGCCACCTCGGCGCTGAGTCAGGCGAAGGTGCGCACGGGCGCCCAGGCATGGCTGAAGCGTCGCTGAGCGGGGCCTCCGCGCCGCAAAGGCCAGCTGGACGAGCCCCGGACCGGCCCGTAACATGCGCGGCAGACATGCCTGGCGACGCGGCCACTCAAGACTCCTCCCAGCTCGAGGTCGAGCTCAAGACGCTCATCGTCGACGCACTCAAGCTCGAAGATACGGCGCCGCAGGACATCGACAGCGACGAGCCCCTGGTCGGCGACGGCCTGGGCCTGGACTCCATCGACATCCTCGAGCTGGCCATGGCCATCCACCGCCGCTACGGGGTCAAGACGGGCTCCGACGACAGCCAAAACCGCGAGGTCTACGGCTCGGTGCGCAGCCTCGCTGCGTTCATCGCCGAGCAGCGGGGGGCCAGCGCGGGATGACCCGCGAGGCCATCTTCGACGAGGTGCGCCGCACCATCGCGGCGCTCTTCGAGCTCGACGCGGGTGAGGTCCGCGGCGCGTCGACGGTGTTCGACGACCTCGACCTCGACAGCATCGACGCCATCGACCTGGTGGCCAAACTCCAACAGTTCTCCGGGCAGCGCATCGAGGAAGAGCAGATGCGTCGGGTGCGGACCGTCGACGACATCGTCGACCTGCTCGCGGCCCAGCTCGGCTCGGGCGAGGCCGCCGCGAGCTGAGCCGAGCTCGCCCTCTGTCGCCCCGCGCACACGATGTCCGATCCCAACCCAGCTCGCCGCGAGCGACCCTCCGCCTCGACGCCCCCGCGTCTGTCGACGGAGCCGCTGTCCGCCCTCGCGCCCCTGGTCGCGCCCAGCCTCGCGCGCGCCCCAGGGCAGTCGCCCATCCTCGCCCTCCACGACGGCGAGGACCCGGTGGCGTTCGGGGCCGCGGGCACTCGTACCGCCGATCAGCTGCGCCGCGACGTCGCTCGCGTGGCCGCGGTGCTCCCGGCCGCGGCGGCGGAGCAAAGCGGCGAAGCGAGCCGCGAGATCCTGTGCGTGGCGAGTGATCGCTACCACTTCACCGTGGCCTTGCTGGCCGCGTGGCAGCGCGGTCACCGGGTCGCGCTCCCGCCCAACGCCCAGTCCGAGCTGCTGCGCGCCCTCGCCGACGACCCCGCCATCTCCCTGGTCATCCACGACACCGACGAGATGACCGGCCTCGATCTGCGCCCGCTGCTGCGCGACTCCCAGACCCGGTCGACGCGCTCCGAGGAGCCCTTCGAGCTCGCCCCGCTGGCGGCGAGCCGCGGCCTGGTCTCGGTGTGGACCTCGGGCAGCACGGGCCAGCACCAGCGCCACCGCAAGACCGCGGGGCAGCTGTTCTCCGAGGCCCTCGTGCTGGCCGAGCATTTCGGGCTCGCGGCCCGGGACGAGGGCGAGGCGGGCCCGGCCTGTCGGGGCGCCCGCGTGGCGGCCACCGTGCCCTCGCACCACATCTACGGCCTGCTCTTCTCCGTGCTCGTGCCCCTCGTGGGCGGCGGCTCCTTCTTGCGCGAGACGCCCCTGCACGCCGGGGTGGTCCGCGGCGCGGTCGAAGACGCCGACGTGCTCGTCAGCGTGCCCGCGCACCTTCGGGCCCTGCGGATCCTCGACGCCGGCCAGCTGCCCGTGCTCGATCGCGTGTTCTCGTCGGGCGCGCCTTTGCCCCCGGCCACGGCCAGCATGGTGTTCGAGCGCTTCGGCATGGCCGTCACCGAGGTGCTCGGGTCGACGGAGACCGGCGGCATCGCCTCGCGCGTCAGCGGCCCCCCGCAGACCGACAGCGAGGCCGGCGCGCCTTGGGAGCCGCTCCCGCACGTCGCCCTCGAGATCGACGACGAGGACGGGCGGCTGTCCGTCGACTCGCCCTTCCTCCCGCCCGAGGGCCCGCGCCCGTGGCGGACGGCCGATCGGGTCGAGCTCGCGTCGACGCAGCCCCTGCGCTTTCGCCACCTCGGCCGCGTCGACGGGGTCGTGAAGATCGGCGGCAAGCGGGTCGCCCTCGCCGAGATCGAGCGCCGCCTGTTCGAGGTCCCCGGGGTCGAGGACGCGGCCGTGGCCGTGGTCGAGGTTGGCGGCGCCCGAGGTCGGGAGACCGTCGCCGTGGTCGTGGCCCCCGGGCTGAGCCCGGAGCTGCTCCGCCACGAGCTGCGCCGCTGGCTCGATCCCGTGGTCGTGCCCCGGCGCATGCGCTTCGTCGACGCCCTGCCGCGGGAGCGCAACGGCAAGCTGACCCGCGAGCGCCTGCTCGAGACCATCGAGGGCGGCAAGCACAAGGTCCGCACCCTCGAGTGCACCCCGCTGAGCGCGACGGACACCGATGCAGGTACCGTCGCCGAGTACGCGCTCTACGTGCCCCGCGATCTGTTCGCCCTGCGCGGGCACTTCCGCCGCTTCCCCCTGGTCCCCGGCGTGGTCGAGCTCGACCTGGCCCGGGAGCAGGCGGCGCTGCGCTGGCCCGAGCTCGGCCGCCTGGCCCGGGTCCTGCGCCTGAAATTCGTCCGCCCCCTGCGTCCCGGCGAGCACCTGCGCATGCGCTTGACCCGACGCAAGACCAACAAGGTCGACTTTTGCCTGTACGCCGAGATTGACGCCGCCGGGTCGGGCTCGGCCGAGGACCGCGTCGGCGTGGGCCAGCTCGTGTTCGAGGCCAGCTGAGGAGCGCGCGTGAGCGAGGAAGCGACCGGCTTTCGGCCCTGCGCCGTCATCCCGACCTACGACAACCCGGACACGGTCCGCGACGTGGTCGTGGCCGTGGGCGAGCACCTGCCCGTGGTCCTCGTCGACGACGGCAGCGGGGCGGCGGGGCGCGAGGCGGTCGCGGCGATCGGGCGCGAGGGCCTGGCCCACGTCCACCACCGCGCGGCCAACGGGGGCAAGGGCGCCGGGGTGACCACGGGCTTCGAGCTCGCCCACGAGCTCGGCTACACCCACGCCCTGCAAATCGACGCCGACGGCCAGCACGAGCTCGGCGACATCCCGCGCTTCGTCGAGGCCGCCGCGGCCCGCCCCGAGGCGCTGATCCTCGGCGCGCCCATCTACGACGAGAGCGCGCCCAAGGGCCGGCTGATCGGGCGCCAGATCACCCAGTTTTGGACCAACGTCGAGACCTACGGGCGGGTCATCGACGACCCCATGTGCGGCTTTCGGGTCTACCCCGTGGCCGCGTCCATTCCCGTGGCCCAGCGCTGCGGCAAGCGCATGGACTTCGACATCGAGATCGCCGTGCGCCTGGTCTGGGCCGGGCTGCCCGTGGTCAACCTCCCCACGCAGGTCCGCTACCCCGAGGGCGGCGTGTCGCACTTTCACATGGTCCGGGACAACGCGCGCATCTCGTGGATGCACTCCAAGCTGGTGCTGACCAGCTGGGGGCGCCTGCTGGCCCGGCCGTTTTGGGCGTGAGAGCGAGATGGTCGTGGCCGAGCCCGTGTCGACCCCCGCCACCACCGCGTCCGCCTCCGCCGAGGACGAGGCCTGGCTCGCGCGCGAGGAGCAGGGCTCGCGCACGGGCATCCGCGCGCTGCTCTTGGTCACCCGGGTGCTCGGGCGCCGCGGCGGGCGGGCGCTGCTGCGGATCATCATGTTCTACTTCACCCTGTTCGCCCGGGCGCCGCGTCGCGCCTCGCGGGCGTTCAGCGAGCGGGTCCGCGGCCGCTCGAGCTTCTGGACCGCCTACCGCCACTTCCTGCGCTTCGCCGAGGTCGCCCTCGATCGGGTGTTCTTCGTCCAGGGCCGCACGGAGCTGTTCGAGTTCACCCACACCGGCGGCCAGCACCTGCGCGACCAGGTCGCGAGCGGGCGCGGGGCCATCTTGCTGGGGGCCCACTTCGGCTCCTTCGAGGCCATGCGCGCGGCCAGCCAGGACGCCGAGCTGCCCATCAACATCCTGGCCCACAACGCCAACGCGAAGATGATCGCGGCCTTCCTCGACGAGGTCAGCGGCGGGCGCTCGAAGGTCCGGGTGATCGAGATCGACCCCGAGGACCGGACCTACATCCTGACGGTCAAAGAGCGCGTCGAGGCCGGGGAGCTGGTCGCGGTGCTCGGCGATCGCCTGGGCCTCAACGATCGCTCGGCCGTGGTCGAGTTCATGGGCGCGCCGGCTCGCCTGCCGACGGGCCCCTACATCATGGCCGCGGTGCTGCGCTGCCCGATCTACACCGTGTTCGGGCTGTACTCGCCCAAGCGGCGCTACGACCTGCGCTGCGAGCCCTTTTGCGAGCAGGTGGTGCTGCCCCGCAAGACCCGCGAGGCGGCGCTGCAAGGCTACGCCCAGCGTTACGCCGAGCGCCTCGAGGCCGTGGCCCGCGAGGCCCCCGACAACTGGTTCAACTTCTACGACTTTTGGAGCATGCCCGACGATGGCCAAGCCTGAATCCATTTCGCTGGGGCCCGCCCCGCTGACCCTCGAGCAGGTCCTCGCCATCGCCGAGGGGGCCGGCGTGAGCCTCGACCCCGATCCGGCCTTTCGCGAGGCCCTGGGCGCCGGCGCTGCGCGCCTGGCCGAGCGCCTCGCCGCGGGCGAGCGCGTCTACGGGGTGACCACGGGCTTCGGCGAGTCTTGCGTGACCGAGGTGCCCGCGGGCGAGGTGTCCTCGCTGCCCGTCAACCTGATGCGCTTTCACGGCTGCGGGACCGGGCGCATCTTCAGCCCGCGCGAGGCCGCGGCGATCGTCGCCGTGCGTCTGGCCTCGCTGACCCGCGGGTGGTCGGCGGTCCGCCCCGAGCTCATCGAGCGCCTGACCCTGCTCCTCGATCGCCGGGTGCTGCCGTGCATCCCGGCCGAGGGCTCGGTGGGGGCGAGCGGCGACCTGACGCCGCTGAGCTACATCGCCGCCCTGCTCGTGGGCGAGCGCGAGTGCAGCGTGGACGGGCGCATCGACAGCGCCGCGGCGGTCCACGAGGCCCTGGGCCTGACGCCGCTGTCGCTCGCGCCCAAGGAGAGCCTGGCGATCATGAACGGGACCTCCGTGATGACCGCGCTGTGCTGCCTGGCCCTGGCCTCGGCCCAGCGCCTGTGCCGGCTCAGCGCCGCGGTCACGGCCATGGTCAGCGACGCCCTCGACGGCAACCCGGCGCACTTCGACGCGCGCATCTTCGCGGCCAAGCCCCACCCCGGCCAGGCCGCCTACGCGCGCTGGGTCGCCGAGGACCTCGCCTACACCCCGGGCCCGAGCTTCGAGGGGCGCATCCAGGACCGCTACTCGATCCGCTGCGCCCCGCACGTGGCCGGCGTGCTCCTCGACGCCCTGCCGTGGATGCGCCAGTGGACCGAGACCGAGCTCAATGGGGCAAACGACAACCCGCTCATCGACCCGGCCTCGGGCGAGGCCCTTCACGGCGGGAATTTTTATGGCGGCCACGCCTGCTTTGTCGCCGACAGCCTCAAGAACCTGGTGGCAAACCTCGCGGACCTCCACGACCGGCAGATGGCGCTGATGTGCAGCGGGGTCACCAACAACGGCTTGCCCGAGAACCTCAACGGTCGCTCGGGTCCAGACCGTGCCGCGCATCACGGCTTCAAGGCCATGCAAATCGCCGCGTCGGCCCTGGCCGCGGAGGCCCTGAAGAACACCATGCCGGCCTCCGTCTTCAGCCGCAGTACGGAATGCCACAACCAGGACAAGGTGAGCATGGGGACCATCGCCGCCCGCGAGGCGCTGCGGGTGGTCGAGCTGAGCGAGCAGGTCCTGGCGATCGTCGGCCTGGCCGCGGCGCAGGCGGTGGATCTGCGCGTGCGCGCGGGCGGGAGCTGCACCGAGCGGACCCGGGCGATGCGCGACGCGATCCGTCGCCAGGCGGCCTTCGTGGACGTGGATCGACGCCAGGACGGCGACATCGCGGCCATGCTCCAGTGGATCCGCGGGCGCGAGTGGCCGGCGCACCTGGTGGCGGATCTGGATTCAGGTCTGGCAAGCGGGGCGCAGCCGTGAGGTTGCTGGACGCGCGCTGGCTCCGGCCCCTCGCCGTGCTCGCCCTCGCCGCGGCGCTGCCCGCCGCCGTGGCCACCTCGGTGAGCGTGGGCGCGCCGACGGCCCAGGCCGCGCCGCCCGAGGCCGCCCAGGCCATCACCCTCGACGAGCTGCTCCAGGGCTTCGCGGCCATGCCCGGCCTCGAGGCGAGCTTCCGCCAGGAGAGCCGCTTCGCCCTGCTCGCCGCGCCCCTCGTCGACACCGGCACGCTGCACTTCGCTCAGGGCAAGCTGGCCCGGCGCACCCTCGAGCCCGCGCCCTCCGTGGTCATCATGGACAGCGGCGGCATCGAGTACGGCGACGGCAACCAGAGCGAGCGCATCGACCTCGAGGGCAAGCCGGCCGTGCGCCAGTTCGTCGACGCCTTCACCCGGATCTTCGCCGGTGACCGCCCGGGCCTCGAGGCCCTGTACCAGATGCAGTTCCAGGTCCTCGGCGAGGACGGCCGGGAGTGGGCGCTGATCTTGGTGCCCAAGGTCTCGCCCATGAACCAGATCATCGAGCGCGTCGAGGTCCACGGGAGCGAGCTGACCTTCTCCGAGCTGCGCGTGTACGAAAAGGGCGGCGACGAGAGCATCACGACCTTCTCGAAGGTCGACACCAAGCGGCGCTACACCGAGGCCGAGCTCGGCAAGTTGTTTTCGACCAAGCTCTAAGTCTTGGGCTTCTCGCCGAGCTTGGCGCGCTGGGTCTCGATGCGGTCGAGGGCGCGATCGATGGCTCGCTTGGCGTCCGCGGTCAGCCCTCCGCGGGCGTGCTGCTCGACGAGCAGCCGCTCGAGGGCGCGCAGGTGCTCGTCGAGGTCGCCGGGCAGGTCGAGGGGCTCGGGCGCCCGCGGCTCCTCGAAGAGGTTGACCCACGCGTCGAAGCGCGCCCCCGAGCGCAGCACCGAGCGGAACGAGCTGTCGGCGAGGGAGCAGCCGCGCAGCAGGTCGACGGCGCCCGCGATCAGCGACAGCGGCACGAGCACGGCGTCCTTGAGCCCGTCGACGACCAGCTTGATCTGAAAGCGGACGAGCGCGCCGATCAGCTGCCAGCGCTGCGCCTTCGAGGCCTTGGTGGTGGCCAGCGCGCCCGGTGTCTGGGCGGGGGCCGGGAGCTTGGAGTCGCTCACGCGCGCATCCTACGAGATCGGTGGCGCTCTCGCAGCGCTCAGGCGCCCAAGAGCCAGCGCAGGAGCAGCACCAAGGCGATGAGGCCCGCGCTAGCGATCGCCAGCTTGGGGGCGAGGAGCGGCAGGAGGATCGGCAGCATCTCGCCGAGCCGGCGCCGGTCCCAGATCGCGGCCTGCTCGAAGCTCGGCCGGGCCTTCATGGCCGCGAACCACTCGAGGGTCGCGGCGCCGAGCTGGCCGCGGCGGCCCAGGAGGATGAAGCGCGCGACGGCGACGGTCAGCAGGGTGTCAGCGAGGGTGTAGCGCTCGCCGACGAGGAAGGCCGAGCCGCGCTCGCGCTGGGCCTCGAGGGCGGCCTCGAGCTCGCCGAGCAGGGCCTGGAAGTCGCGCTCGATGGCCGCGAGGGTCTCGGGGCTGGCGAGGGCGTCGCGCCATCGGCCGACGTCGTCGATGCGTGCTTGGTAGACCGCGCGCAGGTCGGGGTTCTCGGCCTGGTGGGCGCGCAGCCGATCGATGCGCGCGGGCACGGCGGACCGGGCCGCCTTGCCGAGGGGGCCTTGGATGACGCCGTAGCTGAACTCGCGGAAGGGGAAGGCGAAGATGCGGGCGAGCCAGGTCGCGACGGCGATGCCCTCGACGCTGCCGGGGTTGGGCAGGAGCTGGGGGCCGTCGAGCTCGGCGTCGATCCACGCGATGATCTTCGCGGTCTCGACGACCACCTGCTCGTTGCCCGCGTCGTCCACGGCCACGAGCGCGGGCACGACCATCTCGGGGTTGATGCGCGCGTACCAGGGCTCGTAGTTCTCCATGCGCGGGCCGATGTCGACGACGCGCGGCTCGAAGTCCGCGCCCTTTTCGGCCAGGGTCAGCCGGGCGATCTGAGAAAAGAAGGAGGGGCTGATGTGATACAGGGTGATGCGCACGGGGCAGCCGAGGGCAGGGAGGCCGGTCCATGGTAGCCGTGGGCGCGGCCGGGTAGACTCCCGCGCACGTGTCCGACCGTGACGACGAGTCCCCCGCCCCGCCCGAGGCGTCGCCCGGACCTTGGGGACGCTGGCTCCCGGTGCTGCTCGGGGCGGCGCTGCTGGGGCTCATGGGCCTGTTCGTGGGCCTGCGCCTGGAGCTGAGCTCGGACATCACCCACTTCCTCGCCGCGGGGGACGACGCGCGCCTGGCCATGCTCAGCCGGCAGCTGGCGGAGTCCGAGCTGACCAAGACGACGATTTTGGTGGTCGGGCCGGAGGAGGGCGCAGCGCCTGGGGAGGGCTCCCAGGCCGAGGTGCTCGCGGCGGCCGACGAGCTCGCCGCCTTCCTCGAGGGCCACGGCGAGGTCGCCTGGGTCCGCTCGGGCTGGGAGGAGGACCAGAGCGAGGCGATCTACGCCCTCTACCACCCGCGGCGCTTTTACTTCACCGCCGACGACGAGGACGCCCTCGCGGCGCGGTTGAGCGACGCGGGGCTCGAGGCGGCGGCGGCCGAGCTCCAGCGGCAGCTGCGGCTGCCGACGGCGGCGCTGATCAAGCGCCTCGCGCCCACGGATCCGCTGCTGCTCTACCCGGCGAGCCTCGAGCGCCTCGAGGACGCCCGGGCCGGCCCCCTCGAGCTCGTCGACGGCCACTTCATGACCGCCGAAGGGGACGCCGTGGTGTTCTTCTCCACGGTCCACTCGCCCTTTCGCGCGCAGCACCAGGGGCCGCTGCAGGACGCGCTGAGCGAGCGCTTCGCCGCGATCCAGGCGTCCGCGTCGACGCCCCTGCGCCTGCGCCAGAGCGGGGTCGGTCGCTTTGCTCTGCGCGCCGAGGCCCACATCCGCGGGGACATCACGCGCATCTCGGTGCTCTCGACCCTGGGCGTGGTCTTGCTGTTCCTGATCTTGTTTCGACGCCCGCGCATGGTGCTGCTCGCGAGCCTGCCCCTGGGCGCCGGGGTGCTCACGGCGATGGCCGCGGCGCTGCTGCTCTTTGGCCGCATCCACGGCCTGACCATGGCCTTCGGGGCCTCGCTGATCGGGATCTGCATCGACTACCCGGTGCACCTGTTTTGCCACCACACCCTCGAGCCCGATCCAGAGGGGGCCTCGGGGACGCTGCGGCGCATTCGGCCGGGGCTGATCCTCGGCGCGGTCACGACGGTCGCGGGCTTCGTGGGTCTGGGCTGGACCTCCTTCCCCGGGGTGCGCGAGATCGCCGTGTTCGCGGGCGTGGGCGTGAGCGCGGCCCTGCTCGCCACGCTGACCATGCTCCCCCCGCTCATGGATCTGGGCCGTGGAGGCGCGCGGGAGCTCCCGGCCCTGCAGCGGCGCCTCGCCGAGGCGAGCGCGCGCTTGATCGGCGCGCTCCAGCGACGGCGCCGAGCCCTGATCGCGCTGCCCGTGGGCACGCTGATCGTGGTCGCCGTCGCGGCGCCGCAGCTGACCTACCTCGACGACGTCTCGGCCCTGACCCAGCCCGACGCGGATCTGCTCGCGGAGGACGAGGCCGTGCGCGCCCTGGTCTCGCGCATGGACGCGGGCCGCATGGTCGTGGCGATCGGCGAGGACGACGAGGCGGCGCTGCGCAAGAACGACCGGGTCCACCGCCACCTCGTCGAGGCCCAGGCGGCGGGGGAGGTCGGCGAGTTCGCCTCGCTGCACGCCTTTTTGTGGTCGCGGCAGCTCCAGGAGGCGAACCTCGCGGCCTACGGCGAGGCGGGGGAGTTCGTCGCGCGTCTGGACAGCGCCTTCGCCCGGGAGGGCTTTCGGCCCGGGGCCTTCGCGGAGCTCGAGCAGGCCCTGGCGAGGGTCGAGGGCGAGGTCCCGCCCCTGGATCACGCGACCTTGGCCGATTCCCCCCTGGCCACCGCGGTCGCCTCGATGCGCGTCGAACTCGACGCGCCAGACGGAGGCACGCAGGTCGGGATCTTGAGCCTGCTGCGCGACGTCAGCGACGCCGAGGCCCTGCGCGCGCGGTTGGCCGCGGACGCCGAGCTCGAGGACGTGCATCTTTTTGACCAGCGCGCGCTCATGGCCGAGCTCTACGGTCGCCACCGCGCCCAGACCTTGCGCCTGGTCGGCGTGGGCTTGTTCGCGGTGTTCGGGATGATCCTGCTGCGCTACCGCCGGCTGGGTCCGGCCCTCGCCGCCTTTGTCCCAGCCTTGCTGGCGGCCGCGCTGACCGTCGCCGTGCTGGTCTTGCTGGGCTACGCGATCACCTTGCTCCACGTGGTCTCCCTGCTCCTGGTCCTGAGCATGGGCGTCGACTACGGCGTGTTCCTGGCCGAGGCCAACGCCCGCGCCCAGGCGGCCGAGGTGGCGGCGACGGTGTCGAGCTTGCTCGCCTGCTGCGTGACCACGGTGCTGGCTTTTGGCCTGTTGGCGATGTCGCCCAACCCTGCGCTGCGTGCCATCGGGCTGACCACCGGGGTGGGGGTGCTCGCCAGCTTGGTGCTCGCGCCCACGGCTCTGGTCTTGTTTGCTGAAGCTCCCAAACTAAAGGACAGTCAAGCTTCCGAGCCCCCGTCGCTCCCCCGAGACCCTCCGCCATGACCACCCGCCCAAGCCTCCGCCCCTTCGCGCTCGCGCTGCTCTTTTCTCTCCCGCTGGCCGCCGGCTGCACCGTCAACGTGAGCGCGGGGAGCTCGAGCCCCGAAAGCGGCGGATCGTCGGAGTCCAAGGGCGACGAGGCCCGCCCCAACAACGACGGCAGCGGGCCCGTGGTCGAGGATCCGGGGCAGGAGTCCGCGAGCCAACCGATGGAGCTGGGCGCCTACCCCGGCGAGCTGATCCCCACGGCCGACATCGGCCAGGAGTTCATGGCGCGGCAGGAGCTCGAGGGCGAGTTCAACGGCGAGACCTTCAAATTCTCCGCGGTGCTCCAGGTCAAGGGCGGGGTGCTCACGGTGCTCGGGCTCACGCCCATGGGCACCAAGGCCTTCATCCTCGAGCAAGAGGGAACGGAGGTCCGGTTCACGCCGTTGATCGATCGCCAGATGCCCTTCCCCCCGGAGTTCGTGCTCCAGGACGTGCACCGCACCTGGTTGTGGCACGCCCGGCTGCCGTGGGGAGATCGCCCGAGTGAGGAGGCGCCCAGCACCGAGATCGCCGGTGAGCGGGTGAGCGAGGTGTGGACCAACGGCGCCCTGGTCCGGCGGACCTTCGAGCGCCTCGACGGCCAGCCCGAAGGTTCGCTGCGCGTCGACTACATCGGTGGACACCGCACCGGGAAGCCGGCGGAGCGGGTCGTCATCGACAACGGCTGGTTTGGATACCGGCTGGAGATCGAGACGGTCGAGTGGCAAAAGCTCTGATCGCCCCACGACCCCCCGCGCCCCGTACAAGCTGTGCCGAGGGTAGTCCAGGCCCTGTCCAAGGTGGTCTGTTCAAGGCCGGAGCGCGCTGCTATTTTCTCGCGTCCCGGTGACCCCGGGAAACGCGCGTTCGCTCACCGTTCATGGCCTCCTTTCCGATCACCGCCTACTCCGCCTGTAGCGGGCTGGGCCAGACGACCGCCGAGGTCATCGATGGTCTGTTCGCCGGCCGCTCGGGGCTCACGCCGGCCGACCCCGGGCTGGGCGTGGCGACCCACGTGGGCAAGGTCCCCGGGGTGCTGCCGGCTCTGCGTCCGGAGGTCGAGGCCTACGAGGGGCGCCAAGCTCGGTTGACCCAGCTGGTGACGCTGCCCTTGTTGCCGGCCGTGGACGCCGCGAAGGCGCGCTGGGGTGCCTCGCGCATCGCTTTGATTTTGGGCACGAGCACGGCGGGCATCGCCGCGAGCGAGTCGGCCTGGGTCCACGCTCGGGACCACGGGCGCCTGCCCGCGAGCTTCGCCATCGAGCGCCAGCACTCGATCCACGCGACCTGCGAGGTCACGCGGCTGCTCACGGGGATCACCGGCCCCGGCTACGTGATCTCGACGGCCTGCTCGTCGAGCGGGAAGGTGTTCGCGTCGGCCCTGCGCCTGCTCGAGGCGGGCATCGTCGACGCGGCCCTGGTCGGCGGCGTCGATAGCCTGTGTCAGCTGACCGTGCGCGGCTTCGCCAGCCTCGAGGTGCTCTCGCCCGAGCCCTGCCGACCCTTCTCGGCCGAGCGCCGCGGCATCAACATTGGCGAGGGCGGGGCGTTGATGCTGATCGAGCGCGAGCGCCACGCTCCGCTCGGGGCCGGGGAGCGCGGGGTCGCGCTCTTGGGCGTGGGCGAGAGCTCCGACGCCCACCACATGACCTCGCCGCACCCCGAGGGGCTCGGCGCCCGCATGGCCATGGCGCGCGCGCTGGCCAGCGCGGGGCTCGAGGCGAGCGCGATCGACCAGGTCAACGTGCACGGCACGGGCACGCACAAGAACGACGCGACGGAGAGCCGGGCGCTGCTCGATCTGTTCGGCGCGGGCGAAGCGGGGACGCTGCCCGAGGGCCTCGCCGTCGTCGCGACCAAGGGCTACACCGGGCACATGCTGGGCGCGGCCGGGGCGATCGAGGCGGTGTTCGTCGCGGCGACCATGGAGCGCGCGCTGCTGCCGGTCAGCCGCGGCTGCGACCCCGTCGACCCCGACTTGGGCGTGGCGGTCGAGGGCGCGGGCGCGAGCCAGCCGCGGGCGCGGCAGACCCGGCGCGCGCTGAGCAACTCCCTGGCCTTCGGCGGCTCCAACGTCAGCGTGCTGCTGGGCGCGGAGGGCGAGGCGTGAAGGCTTTCCTGCGCGGCGTGGGCCTGTGGAGCCCGACGGCCGGGACCGTCGCCAGCTGGCTCGAGGCCGGCGCGCCGGCGGATCTCGGGGGCGTCGACGAGGCCGGCAAGCGGCCGCCCGCCGACTTGCTGCACTCGCGCCTGCGCCGGCGCACGAGCACCTTGACCCGGGCGGCGGTCACGGCTCTGGTCGAGGCCTGCACGGCAGGGGGGGCGCCCCTCGACGAGTGCCGCATCGTGTTGGCGTCGAGCTACGGGGAGATCGAGACCACCGTCGACATCCTCGGGCAGCTCGCCGACCCCGAGGGCCCGGTCTCGCCGACCAAGTTCCACAACAGCGTGCACAACACGGCCACGGGCTACATGTCGATCGCGGCGGGTAACCGCTGGCCGTCGACGGCGCTGGCCGCTGGCTCTCGGGCCCTCGAGGTCGGCGTGCTCGAGGCCCTCGCGGGGCTGGCCGCCGGAGGTCCGCAGCGGGTCGTGGTGATCCTCGCCGAGGAGCGGCTGCCCGCGCCCTTCGAGCGCGAGGACGCGGACCCGACCTTCGCCGTGGCCCTGCACTTCGACGCCGAGGCCGGGGGCGAGGCTTGCCCCGAGAGCCTCGACCTGCCCGTGGAGCTGTGCGAGCTCGAGCTGGGCCCCGAACACGGCGACGACGCTGGCGTGGGCGCGGGGGCCGACGGGATCGCGTCGACCCTCGCGGACCTGCTGCCCCTGCTCCGGCGGGTGCTCGTCGACCGCGAGGGCGCGGACACGGTCGCGCTCTCGCAAGCCCGCACCCGAGGCCACGCGCGTCGCTGGGGACTGCGGATCGGAGCCGGCGCCGGAGAGGCCTCGTGAGCGCCGAGGCCGCGAGCGCGGAGGCCCTCGCCGCCCTCCCGGCCATGGCCGAGCTGGTGCCGCACGATCCGCCCATGCTCCTGGTCGACGCGATCACGGCCTGGACCCCGACCACCGCGACGGTCGTGACCAAGATCCGCGCGGGCAGCCCCTTCGTCGTCGACGGCCGGGTGCCCGCGAGCTTCGGGCTCGAGTACATGGCCCAGGCCGTGGCCGCGGCCAAGGGCGCGGCGCGGCATCTCGGCGCTGGCGAGGCCTCGACGGACGCCCAGGCGCCCATCGGGATGCTGCTCGGGAGCCGAGAGCTGCGCTTGATGGTCGAGTCCTTCGCGGTCGGAGACGCCCTCGAGATCCACGTCGAGCGCGAGTACGATGACGGTACCCTGGCCCGCTACGTGTGTGAGCTGCGGCGCGCTCGGTCGGAGACCGAGGAGGCCGGCGAGCTGTTGGCCGGGGCCTCGCTGACCGTGATGATCGTCGACGAGTCGTCCACGGACGAGCCCGGCGGCGAGGTGCGCTGAGCGCCCAAACGAGGGGCCAGGCTGAGGCAGACCATGAGCGAGACCGCGACTTCTCCAGACCAACCGAAGACCGGCGAGTGGGCCCTGATCACGGGGGCGAGCCGGGGGATCGGGGCCGCCATCGCGCAGGCCCTGGCCGCCGACGGCTACGGCGTGCTGCTCAACTACCGCAGCAACCATGAGGCCGCGTCCGCCGTCGAGGCGCAGATCCGCGAGGCCGGCGGGGTCGCCGAGCGGCTGTGCTTCGACGTCGCCGACGCCACCGCCAGCGGCGAGGCCATGACGGCCCTGGTCGCCGGCGACAAGGTCGTCTCGGTGCTGGTCAACAACGCAGGCGTCAGCGCCGACACGGCCTTCCCGGCCATGGAGCGCGAGGCCTGGGAGCGCGTGCTCGCCCCGACCCTCGACGGCTTCTACAACGTCACCCGGCCCCTGGTCATGCCCATGGTCCGCCGCCGGCGCGGGCGGATCATCAACATCAGCTCGGTCTCGGGGCTGATCGGCAACCGCGGGCAGGTCAACTACTCCGCGGCCAAGGCCGGGTTGATCGGCGCCACGCGTTCGCTGGCGCGGGAGCTGGCCAAGCGCAAGATCACCGTCAACGCCGTGGCGCCGGGGCTCATCGACACGGACATGAGCGAGGACGCGCCGGCCGAGATGATCAAGCACATCCCGATGCGGCGCATGGGCACGGCCGAGGAGGTCGCCAAGCTCGTGCGCTTCTTGGCCAGCCCGGACGCGGCCTACATCACCGGGCAGGTGATCGCCATCGACGGGGGCCTGACTTGAGGCCCGACTCGAGGCCCGACTCGAGGCCTGGCTCGAGTCCGGGCCGGGGCGCGCCCGACCACGAGCGCGTCGTGGTCACGGGCATGGGGGTCTGTTCGCCGATCGGCAACGACCTCGAGACTGTCGCCCGGGCGCTCCAGTCGGGGCAGGGGGGCATCGCGCCGGTGCCCGAGTGGACGGATCGCTTCGCCATGAACACCGGCGTGGCCGGGCTGGTGTCGGGGATCGAGCGGCGCAGCTACCCACGGCGCAAGGTCCGGACCATGGGCCGCGTCGCGCTGCTCGCCACGCACGCGAGCGAGGCCGCCGTCGCCGACGCGGGCCTCGACGCGTCCCTGCTCGGGAACGGGCGCGTGGGCCTGGCCTACGGATCGACCCACGGTTCGTCGGCCGAGACCGAGGCCTACTGCCGCGAAGTGTTCCGCGAGGACAGCCTCCAGGGCATCGCGGGCAGCCACTTTCTCAAATTCATGAGCCACACCTGCGCGGCCAACCTCGCCGAGTTCTTCGGCATCCGGGGCCGCGTGCAGCCGACCTGCTCGGCGTGCACGAGCGGGAGCCAGGCGATCGGCGCGGGCTATGAGGCGGTGCGCTACGGCATGGCCGACGTGATGATCGTGGGCGGGGCCGAGGAGGCTCACTTCATCCCGGCCGGGGTCTTCGACGTGATGTTCGCGGCCTCGTCCAAGTACAACGCCACCCCCGAGTCGACGCCGCGACCCTTCGACGCGGCCCGGGACGGCGTGGTCATTGGTGAGGGTGCCGGGACGCTGGTGCTCGAGCGCCTCGATCACGCGCGTCGGCGCAACGCCACCATCCACGCCGAGCTGCTCGGCTACGCGACCAGCTGCGACGGGATTCACCTGACCAAGCCCTCGTGGGAGGGCATGGTGCGCTGCATGCAGTTGGGTCTTCGGGCCGCGGGGGTCGAGGCGAGCGAGGTCGACTACGTCAACGCCCACGGCACGGCCACGGAGCTGGGCGACATCGCGGAGTCGCGGGCGACCGCGGAGGTGTTCGGCGCGCGGACCCCGGTCTCGACGCAAAAGAGCTACACGGGCCACACCCTCGGGGCATGCGGTGCCCTCGAGAGCGTGTTCTCCCTGCTGATGATGGCGCGCCGCTTCATCGCCCCCAACCGCAACCTCAAGCAGGTCGATCCGCGCTGCGCGATGCTCGACTACGTGCGTGGGGACGCGCGCACGGCGAATCTGGACGTGATCGCGTCCAACAACTTTGCCTTCGGCGGAATCAACACCTCGCTGGTGTTCCGCCGCTTGTGAGTCCGCCAAGGCTCGCCCGCGTCGAGCACGACGGATCGAGGCACCGATCGCGGCCAGACGCGTTAGACTGCCCGCCGGAGCGCGCCGCATGTTCGGAGCCGTCGAAGACGTCATCGTGATCGGGGCCGGGCCTGCAGGGTCAGCCGCCGCCAACCTCCTGGCCCAGGGGGGACATCGCGTGCTCGTGCTCGAGGCGGCCTACTTCCCGCGCTTTCACATCGGCGAGTCGCTGCTGCCCTCGGAGCTGGCGATCACCGAACGCCTGGGCGTCGATCTCGACGGCGTGCCCTTCCTGCGCAAGCGCGGGGCCGTGTTCATCGACGAGCGGGACGGCCGGCGGGCGACCTTCTCTTTCGACGAGGGTCTGCCGGGCACCCCGGATCACGCCCACCAAGTCGATCGGGCGACCTTCGACCACGAGCTGCTGCGGGCGGCCGAGCGGGCCGGTGCGCTGGTCCTGCAGGGCCACCGCGTCGTCGAGGTCGAGGTCGGCGACCGGGACGTGCGGGTGGTCGCGGACATCGTCGACGAGCGCGGGCGGGCCACGGGCGAGAGCTTCGAGGCCAAGGGCCGCTACCTCGTCGACGCGAGCGGGCAAAAGGCGCTGCTCGCCCGCCGCGACCACACCCTCGAGCCCTACCGCGACTTCGGACGGGCGGCTGCCTTTTGCCGCTTCGACGGGCTGCGCCCCGAGATCGTCGCCGAGCTCCACGAGCGCGGGGACATCATCGTCAAGATCATCGAGGACGGGTGGATGTGGGCCATCCCCATGCTCGAGGGCCTGAGCGTTGGCCTGGTCAAGACCACGGGCCGGATGCGGCCTCAGCTGCTCGTCGACGCCGTCGCCGGCTCGCCGTTGCTGTCGCGGCTGACCAAGGACGCGCGCCGCGGCCCCGTCGGGCTCGCGGGCAACTTCTCCTATCGCAACGTCACGCCCTACGGGGCCCGCTACGCCTGCATCGGCGACGCGGCGCACTTCCTCGACCCGGTGTTCTCCTCGGGCGTCGCGCTGGCCCTCGCCGGGGCGGAGCGGCTCGCCGATCACCTGGCCCCGGCGCTGACCCAGGGACGGGAGGCCGACCCCAAGCTCATGGTCGAGGCCGAGGCCGAGATGGCCGTGGCCTACGAGGCCTTCCGGCGCTTCATCCATCGCTTCTATCACACGCGCCTGGTCGACAACGTGCTGCTCGGGAACCACCACACGGGTCAGAACTTCCGGGCGGGGGTCATCTCGGTGCTCGCCGCCGACGTGTGGCGCGACGACAACCCCTTCCAGAACATGTTGCTTCGGGCGCGCCGCTACGGCTGAGCCGCCCCGTGAAGCTGGGTGGCTGGGCGTCTACCCTGGGCGCCTACCCGAGCGCGCGATCGAGGCTCGAGGCCGTCTTGGCCTGGGCGATCCAGCGTTCGAGGACCTCGAGCTCCGTGCAGTCGCGGATGCGCGCTCGAGTGCGCTCGTCGGTGGGCAGGCCGCGGAGCTCGAGGATCGTGCGCAGGACCTCGCGGGCGCCCTCGAGCTTGCCTTGGGCGAGGCCTTGACTCAGGCCCAGGTTCAGGCCCTCGAGGTGTCCGTCGTGGAAGGCTCCGCTCTTTCGTTCGGCTTCGGTGAGTTCGTAGCGCTGTTGCATGGTGAGTGCTCCGATGAGCCGCGCCCGGTCTTCGTGGGGAAGGACGCTGGCCAGGCTCGAGGCGTAGCGCCATCGCCGTTGATCCGCAAAGGCCAGGGCCGCACGCATGCCGACCATGAACACCTCTTCGTCTCCGTGGGCGCCGTGGATCATGGCCGAGAGGATGGCGTAGTGGGGCCGCGCTCGAGCGACGGTGTCCGAGACCACTCGCGGCATGTTCTGCCGGTCGAGGACCAGCAAAGCTTCCCGGGGCGGTCGCTCGAGCTGACCCAGGCTGCGCGCCCATCGAGCGACCGTGTCGTTGAGCGGGATGAACAGCACGCTCGTGGCTCGCTCGAGGCGCTCGGCGAGCAGGGCCCAGTAGACCCACAGGCGAAAGCGCTTGTGGCGGTCGACCCGACCTTGAACCTCGACGAGGAGCGCCGCGCCCTCGGAGGCGTCCCGAGGATGGGCCACCTCGGCGGACAGCGCGAGGTCGGGGCGGAGCTCGCCGGTGTCGCCGAGGCAAGGGATGAAGCGATCGAGCTCGCCGCGTCGCTCCGTGAACGCGGTCAGCGAGGGGAGCGCGACACCAAATATGGACTCGAGCAGTTCGAAGGCGAGGCGCGGGTGATCCCGAAAGATCCAGATCAGGCCCTGGTGGTGGCTGCTCGGCATCGCCAGGGATGAAGAGCAAGGGGCGTGCCGCTCGAATCCTTCATGATTTCAGTGGCCGCGTCGGTCGCGGCGGCTCGTCTGCTGGACGCTGGCCGGGCTATGGGCCGGCCGGCGCGGGAAACACGAACTCGACCTCGCCAGTCTTGGCTCGGACGCCCGCCTCGATCCACCCGCGGTGCCGATAGAGCCGCTCGGCTCGGGTCTCCGCCGCCGTCACCAACCAGATCCGGTCGACCCCGACCTCGACCATCCACCCCTCGACGCGCTCCATCAGGGCGCTGCCGATGCCTCGCCCCTCGTGGGCCTCGCGGACGAAGAGCGCCCACACGTCGCCCTGCGTCTTTCGCCCGCACGCGAAGCCGACGACCTCGCCGTCTCGCTCGCAGACCCACGCTCGGCCGTCGACGGTCATGGCCTGGACGTAGTCCTCGTGGCCGATCACGGCGTGGACCAGGGCGTTCTCGCGGACGTTGTTGCGGATCGACATCATCGCGGGGATGTCGTCGACGCGGGCGACTCGGTAGCAAAGCGCGGCCATGCCGGCAGACCATGGATCGAGCCCTGGGGATCGGCAACGGGAGCGTCAAAAGCGAAAGCCGGCGCCGCCACTGAGCCCGCGCATGCCGAGGAAGGCGGCGTCGAAGTAGGCCGTGCCGCGCCGACCGATGAGCAGGTTGAAGCCGCAAGCCACGGACACGTGGTACAGATCGCTGCCGGTGGTCCGGGCCCCTTCGCTGCCGTCGGCTCGCCTGGGCGCGCGCCAGAACACCGGGCCTCCGAAGGCGCGCACGGCCAGGTAGGGGCTGAAGGCGTCGCCGAGGGTCCAGCCCACGCTGAGGTCGGCCTTGGCGTCGAGGGCGTGGAGGCCCCGGCGCTCCCCGGCCTCGGCGAAGCTCGGATCCGGGGTCGGGGTGGTCCGGGTGGTCGAGGTCGAGGAGCCGCTGAAGGTGCCGAGCACGAGCAGGTAGGGGATGGCGGGCTTGGTCCCGAAGTAGCGCCGCCCGAGGGTGAAGGCCCACACGAGGCCCGGGTGGATGGTCCAGGTCTCGCTCGAGTTGCGCACGCCCTCGATGCGCCCGCCGCCGTGGGGGCCGAGGCCCGCGCCGAGCACGAGGCCCTTGGGCAAGGTGGTGACGAAGCTGAGGGTTTGGCTCTGCTGGCGGAAGCGGTGGCGGGTGCCGTCGGAGAAGATCAGCCGGGTGTCGCTGAAGCCGTAGGCGAAGCCCACCCCAAAGCGCTTGGGGCTCTCCTCGGGGAGGTTGGCGGAGCAGCCGGTCGGACCGACCGGAGCGCTGACGCCTCAGGCCTCGGCCAGGCGCGGGGCGAGCAGTCCGCAGGCGCCGAGCAGCAACGCGGGCAGGGTCGAGGCGAGGCGCGGGTGGGGTCGTCGAGTGGGCATGGGCATCAGCCGGGCGGGTCCGCGTCGAGGGTAGCCGCTGGCGGGACCTTCTTCACGTGCTGGTCGAACCATTCGAAGGATTCGACGAGGGCGTGGAGGATCGACTGGCGCCCGCGGTAGCCGTGGGCCTCGTGGGGGAGGATGACCATGCGCGCGGTGCCGCCGAGGCCCTGGAGGGCGTGGAAGAGTCGGCGGGTCTGGATGGGGAAGGTGCCCGAGTTGTCGTCAATCTCGCCGTGGATCATCAAGATGGGCTCGTCGAGGGTGTCCGCGGCGAACATCGGCGAGACGGCGACGTAGGTGTCGGTGGCCTCCCACAGGCTGCGCCGCTCGGACTGGAAGCCGAAGGGGGTGAGGCTGCGGTTGTAGGCGCCCGAGCGCGCGATGCCGGCCTTGAACAGGTCGCTGTGCGCGAGCAAGTTGGCGACCATGAAGGCGCCGTAGCTGTGCCCGCCCACGCCGACGCGATCGCCGTCGACGGTGCCCGTGGCGACCGCGGCCGCGATCGCGGCCTCGGCCCCGTCGACGAGCTGCGGGATGAGGGTGTCGTTCATGGTCTCGGGGTCGCCGACCACGGGCATGGCGGCGTAGAGCACGGCGTAGCCCTGGGTCACGAACAGGGTCGGGGAGCTGCCGCTGAGCCGGGTGAAGCTCGTGGGCGAGGCGTCGACCTGGCCGGCCGTGCTGGCGTCGACGTACTCGACGGGGTAGGCCCACAACACCATGGGCAGGCGCTCGCCCGAGTCCGGGTCGTAGCCCGGCGGCAGGTAGAGCGTGGCCGACAGCGGCACGCCGTCCTTGCGTTTGTACTTGAGCAGCTGCTTGTCGATGGACCCGTACTTGGGGTGCGGGTGGGGGAAGGCGGTGATCTGGACGGGCTCGGTGCCCGCCGAGTCCTCGCGCTGATCGATGGCCTCGCGGTACCAGTTGGGCGGCTCCGTCGAGCTCTGGCGCCCGACGATCATGGTGTCCGTGTCCTCGACGAAGGCGGCGTAGTAGGCGTAGGCGTCGGCGGGCGCCTCGAACAGGCGCTCGGCCTCGGCGCCCTCGTCGTCGAGGTCGAGGCGATCGAGGAAGGGCCGGTCGCCGTCCGGGCTGGCGCCGTCGCCCGCGAGGTAGATGGCGCCCTCGTCGACGCGCACGACCACGCTGCCGTCGGCGAGCTCGCGGCGCACGGGATCGCCGGGGTCGCCGTAGAGGTCGTAGACGCTGCGGTCGAAGAGCACGCGGTCGTAGTCGGGGCGGGCCAGGTCGCGCAGGTGCGTGGTGCTCCACTTGCGGTCGCGGTCGTACTCGCGCATCAGGTACTGGCCCTCGCGCTCGAGCCAGGACAGGCCGGAGTAGCGGTGCTGGGTCTTGGCGAAGGTCTCCCCGTCGGCGCAGCTGCGGCCGTCGAAGGGCGCGGACAGGCGCTGGAGTCGATCGCGGTGCTCGACCTCCTTGCGCGGGTCGCCCTCGTCGAGGGCCTCGGCCCACACCAGGGTCGCCGGCTGCATGGGCTGCCAGCGGAACGCGCGGGGCCCGGTCGGGACGCCCTGGATGGGCACCTCCTCGGCCGCCGGCAGCTTAGCGATGCGCTGGGCCGGGGCGCCCGCGTCGGTCAGCGACCACAGCTCCTTGGTGTGGGCGAAGCGGTACCAGGGCACGGCGTGGGAGTAGGGCTCGGCGAGGCGCTCGACCAGGAGCCACTCGCCGTTGGGCGCGGGCGAGGCGACGGCGAACACGCCCTGGCGCGCCTTCGCGTCGTCCTTGGGCCCGAGCACGCGCAGCGAGCCGTCCAGGCCCACGTGGCCGAGCTCGCTGGTGAAGTAGTGGGCGAACAGGGCGTCGTCGAGGGGCCCCTGGAGCAGGTCGCGGTAGGTGCGGTTGGTCGCGGCGCGGCCCGAGCTCTCCTCGATGTCGGGGCCCATGGCGACGGGCGGGGCGACGGGCGCGGGGCCGCGGTCGGCGGGGACCAGCTGGACGATGAGCCCCTCGCTCGTGGGCAACCACCGGAAGCCGTCGCCGAAGGTCGCGTTGAGCGGGCGGGCGCCGAGGCGGCGGGCGACGGGCTTGGCGAGATCGTCGACCACCCACAGCTCGACGTGGTCCTCGGCGGTGTGGGTGAAGGCGAATTTGCGGCCGTCGGGGGACCAGTCGGGGAAGCTCAGGGCCGCGGCCTCGGGCAGGCCCTCGACGGGGACGGGCTCGGCGTCCTCGCTCGAGCCCTGGGTGTCGACCACGCTCAGCCGTTGGTAAAAGCGGGTCCGCCGAACCTCGTTGGTGTCGGGGTTGATGCGCTCGCCGGCGAGGCCGAGCATGGGCTCGGCGAGCAGCGCGATGTCGGGCATGGTCGGGCGCTCGGCGAGGACCATGTGCTTGCCGTCGCCAGCCGTCGCTATCCCGGGGGTCGGGGGCGCATCGAGGATCTCCACGACCTCCGCGTCGGGCTCGCGGTAGCGGATGGTGGGCTCGATGACGGGGGCGTTCGCGTCGGCGCTCGCGGGCGACGCGTCGCCCTCGGCGGGCGACTTCTGCGCGGACGGATCGTCCGGAGATCCTTCGTCCGCGGACGAGGCCTTGAGGTAGTTCGGGGGCTCGGAAGTGCACGCGAAGACGAGCGCGAGGAGGCCGCTCGTCCACGCCGTCGCTCGGGGCGCGCGGTGGACCATGGCCCGAACCATACCCAGCGGGGGGCGTCACCAGGGCCTCCGTTTTCGCCAGCTGGCGAGTCGTGCGGAGCTTGCATAGGCTCACACGGCCCATGGTCCGGTTGAGAGCAGGAGACACCGCGCCGAGCTTCGTCGCGCAGACGATGGACGGCCAGACGATCACCAGCGAGGCGCTCGAGGAGCAGCGCGTCCTGCTGGCCTTCCGCCGCTATGCGGCTTGCCCCGTGTGTAACGAGCACCTCGCCAACTACCGTGTTCGGGACAACGAGCTGCGCCGCGCTGGCATCCGCGTCATCTCGATTTTTCACTCTCCGGCCAGCAGACTGGCGGTTTATTTCAAGCCGGCGGACCTGCCCTTCGACGTCGTCACCGACCCCGACTTCGAGCTCTACCGCGCCTTTGGGGTGGCGAAGCGGCGGGCCATCCTGTTTCGGCCCAGGAGCCTCGCGGCGGCGATTCCTGCAGCCAAACGGGGCTACGGCAGCGATCAGTGGGGGGAGTGGGACGGCACGGCCAAGATGGCACCGGCGAACTTTCTGCTCCACAGAGGTAAGGTGGCTGCCGCCCATTACGGCCGTCACCTGGGTGACGCATGGACCGTGGACGATGCGCTGATGCGGGCGTTGGAGGTGTGGGAGGAGCCCAAGCTCGATGATCCTCGGGCCGAAGCGGCCCAAAGGACGGCCAAGCCCGCGCCGCGCTGAACACCAGGCGCCATTGTGAACGTCGGTTTGGGGTGCGACCCTTGGTCCATGGGCGCTGCCCCCACAGCGAGCCAACCTTCCGCCCGCTGCGTCGAGACTTCGACGTGGACCTCGAGGCCGTGGTCGACCTCGTCCCCGACACCGCCACGACCAAGGGGATGTTCGTCAATCGAGCCCTGCGCCTGGCCCCGTCCGAGGTCGACGAGGAGGACGTCCTGACCCTCGCTGGCGCCAAGCTCCAGCGCTTCATCCCCTTCCGAGACTACGCGTGGACGGAGTTCATCCGCATCTGCGCCGCGGTCGGGGAGCTCAGCGTGGGCGAGGGGCGACGCTCCGAGGGCCTGCGCTTCGTCGGCCACTCCTTCTACCCGGAGTTCGCCGAGAGCGTGGCGGGCAAGGTCGTGTTCGGCTTCCTCGGTCGCTACGCCGACCGGGTCATCCCCCTGGGCCCGAAGGCGTGGACGATGTCCGCGACCCTGGGCGCGATCACGGGCGAGTCCGTCGGTGACCGGCACTACCGCTATCACTTCGAGGGTTTGCCGAGCGACATCGTCGAGTCCCTCTCGGTCGGGATCATCGAGGGCGCGCTGAGCTTTTGCGGGGTCGAGGGCGAGTTCCTGATCAAGGTCCTGGGCCCGACCAAGTCGGTCCTCGACATCCGCTGGTCCGAGGACTGACGTCTAGTACCGCGTGTCCGAAGTCCGTGCCGGGTTTGGAGCGGCACTGGAACC